>OZ255840.1:3024467-3629360 GCA_965277795.1 Lapillicoccus sp. | reverse complement strand
TCCTTGGTCTATACGGGCTCGGTTGACGATGTTCAAGACAAACGTGGACTTGGCGTTGGTGTAGTCGCTTCCCCAGATTTCGTCGTCGACGAGCGACCTCTTCAGGTCGGCGTACCGATCTCGCTCGTGGGGGTGGTCCGGTAGCCAACCGGCGAACAACATGAAGTGGGCTTGGGGCCCTTGCTCAAACGTGAAGACGTGCCCAATGCCGACTCGTACCTCGTCGACGAGGAAAATCGTTGCCCAGCGGTCGCCCAGGACTCGAGGAGCCGTACACCCCGCGCGTTCGAACGTCGCCGCGGACTGGTTTGGCACTTGGCCCTGGGGTGCCCGCAGGGCTATGTCGATGACCGGCTTCGCTAGCAGTCCGGGAACGGATGTCGAGCCGACATGTTCGGCTAACCACTTGTCCCCTAGCGCGCCAGTCAGTTCCGACGTCATCTCGGTGTAGCGACTCGACCAGCATGGGTCGGGAGGCGCCAGCCGCTCACTGGGGTATGGCGCTGAATCCGCGCTGTCTGTACTGTCCAAGCGAGGGCGTTGCCAGCGGTTCCGTTTGACTGCTCTTGGCCGTCACCAGAGCCATCAGCCGTGGAGGAGAGCTCGACACGAAATCCGGGTTCCTACGCCAAGAGGTGGAGGAGTCCGCCGGACCTGTCGGAGATGTGAGCCCGTGACCGGCGGCCTTTCAATTTCACGTCACTGCAGTTGTGTCATCAATGTGTCGGAATTCTCAGGACCTGCGCCCGACGATGCCCGTAAGGGCTCATCGAGACGGGCTGGAGTCGTCGGGCCGGCCGTAACCCGGGTCGTGCACTCGATAGTCCACTGACATCCTGATCTACATGATTGGGCTTCCCCTGCCGCCGGGTATCGACGCGTCAGCTCTTCGTCTCCGTCCACTCCGCATGGACGACGAGCGCGCCGTACGCGCCGCACAGCGCGAGATGGCGGTCGACACCTGGCCCGGGACACCGACTGGACCGGCTACATCGCCGAGCACACGCGACTGCACAGCGGTATCGACCTCCCGCCTGGCCGGGTCCCCGCCACCTTCCTCGTTGCGACCATCGACGACGTGATCGTCGGACGCACGTCGATCCGGCACCAGCTCAATGATCACCTGCTCGCTTTCGGCGGCCACGTCGGCTACTGCGTGCTGCCGATATTCCGGCGTCGAGGGTGCGCCACCGAAATACTGAGGCAATCAGTGATCATCGCGCGGGCCTTGGGCGTCGACCGCGTTCTGCTGACCTGCGATGACAACAACGCCGCGTCCAGCACAGTGATCGAGCGTTGTGGTGGCATTCTCGATCCCGCCTGGCCGAAGACCGCCGACAAGACGCTCAGGCGCCGCTACTGGATCACCTAGGCACCGTCGGCGTCGGCGTCGGCGCTGCATCGCGTCATCGAGCCCGTCCCGATGGCCGAACCCCATCCGACAACGACCCAGGTCATGCGCGGCGGTGCGGGTGGGGTGTTCCGCAAGACCCGCCCGGTGAAGATCCCCGCATAGCTACCTCATACGGGCAGCCAGCTGGCCGTCGCGTCGAGCCGCCCCGGCGTCCGCCGGACCGACACGAAAATGGAACACCGCCATGCCGCCGACACGAAATCGGGTTATCTATAGCCCGCCTCGGGACGAGCGCGGTGACCTGCGCGGTTCCGGCGTGGACATGTCCTCGACGTGGACGAGCCTGGATTCGGGGCGGGTGAAAAGCCAGCACGGAGAGGGACACCCGGGCAAGGCAGTGTCGCAGACATCCTCCAGATGACGTGTCGCCGACGGCTGTCCAGCCCCGTCAGCGACGTCGAGGACACCCGTTCGCCCCCTCCAGATAAATCGGGACTCCGACATGAAATTTGGATTCCTACAACCCTGTAGGTTCCCGAGCGATCTGTCATGGATGCACGCCCCTGACCTGCGGCGCGACGGGTTGGTGAGACAGGCGCCGTCTCAATAACTTGTCCAGATCCTCGGCAATCGGCAGATTGGCCGATGGCTCTGTCACTTGAGCGCAGCGGCGTCCTTGCGGTACAGGGCGACGTGGTCGAGCAGTTCCGAGTTGCCAAGGGTTACGGCCATCGACTTGCTGAAGGTGGCCAGGTCCTGCAGCCGCAGTATGACCATGGCCTGGAGGTCGGCCACGGGGGCGCTCCTGCCGTACGCGCGGAGCAAGGCGTCGAACAGCTCGACGACGGCGAGGTCATCTGCCTGGATTGGCACGAGTTTGAGGAGCACCGACTGCTGCACCGCTACCCACCCGAACTGGTGGACCGGGCTGAGACCACGTGCCGGGAAATCACCGTCGCCATCACCGCACACGTCGAGCCCTTCGGCGATACCCCGCAGCGGTGGCTGAGCCGAGTGACCCGGACGTGACCTGAGCTGACATCCGCTTTGCGAGGGCCTCGGCAAGCCGGAGCGCGATCGACCGGGAGGCAGGGAGGGATACTGCCAATGTGGAGCGGCAAGTGGTGTTGACCACACGACGCCTAGTCGTGACGACGTGGCTGCCCGAGGACGCCGACGACCTACACGAACTGCACTCGGACCCGCTGACGATGCGGTTCGTTGGGCCCGGGCGACCGGAAACGCGCGAGGAGTGTGACAACCGGCTGGCGGCATACATAGAGGAGCAGTACATCCGCGGCTGGACCAAATGGCGGGTGCAGACGATGGACGGTACGACGGTCGGCCGGGCCGGCTTCGGCGCCTACGGTTCCAACCGTGAACTCGGGTACACCCTGCGGCCCGACGCCTGGGGCCATGGTCTAGCCACCGAGCTGGCGCAGGCGCTGGTTCGCTGGCACACAACGCACCCCGATTCCGAACGCCCGTCGGACCTGTGGGCGTACGCCGCCGTGGAGAACACCGCAAGTCGCAAGGTGCTAGAGAAAGTCGACTTTAACTTCGTCGACAACCGAGAACACCAGGGCACCACATGTGCGTTCTATGTGCTTGGGGACAAGTCCCAACGACCCGCCCCGCGACGTTCCAGACCCCCCAGGCCCTGACATCGATGGTCCTCAGATGACACGAGCCTGGAACCGTGACACGCCGATGACACGAATTTGGAACGGTGACACCAACCATGGATCCCTACAAACCTGTAGGAAGTCACCACACCTGTCATCGGCTCCACCTGCTGACCTGCTGTGTCTCACGACCGCGTCAGTGGCCCTGTCGCAACAGATTGTCTTAATCCTAGGATGGCTTACGGCCCCTAGTCCGTGATGTCCTGAGCGAGCTCCTCGGTCAAGCCGCAGGTGCAACCCGCCCCTGGATCGCAGCCCTCCTCGTGACGGCCATATCGGGCCAGGGCTGACCTGAGGCGGTCCCGCTGCTGGACGACCGCGCGCCTGAAGTGGCTCCCCCCGGGTCCGGAGTATGCGCCCGCAGCCCGCGCGCCCGGCCCAGAGTCGGGCGGCGTGGCTCGGGCCAGTTCCTCGGCCCGAGCCGCCAGCTCGGCTACGTCGACCCGTAAGGCCAGAAGCAGGCGAACCCCGCCCGCGTCCGTGACAGCGAGCAGTCCGCGCAACAGGTGCGGCGGCGCAATGCGGTCCTGGCCCAGGCGATTGGCCACACGAAGCGACTCCTCCATCACCCGCTTCGCGCGGGGCGTGAAGGGAATGTGCCCGGACGGCGTCACCGGCCTATGCGGTGTTGTCGCCTCCAGCAGCAGACGCCCCGACTCAGTGTCGAACCCGGCCTCACGTAACACCTGACTCGTGTCATCGCGTTCGTGGGCCAAACCAAGCAGCAGGTGCTCAGTGCCGATATGCGGATCGTCACGAAGACGGCATTCCTCCTGGGCATAGACCACGACCCGACGCGCATCCTCGGTGAACCGCTCGAACATCGCTACCCCCAACGATCAGTCCCTCGACGGTAGCGCGTCCCTAGCCATGATCTTGATGGTCCTCAGGTGACACGAGCGTGGAACGGTGACACGCCGGTGACACGAAACCGGGTTATCTAGAGTAGGACCGCGTGTCCTTCACTGTCGCAACGTGTTTCGCGTCATTGTCATGTCCTTGACGTGCTCGTCACGCTGTGGATCCTTATCCTGACGGTGTGACCTAGAGTGTCCTCAGATCGCTGCGGCCGCTGGGCGTGGGGGCTCGGAGAAACGCAGCCGTCCTCCAGGCGGCTGATAGCGAGAACGGCTTTGGGTGGTCATCGACGTCGGACGATGCCAAAGAGCGTAAAGGCCCTATCGGACGTGCGTGTGTGAGGTCTTGCCTACGAAGGAGGTGGGCGACTCGTCAGCATATATTGACGAACCCGTGCGGTCAGCATATGCTGACAGATATGACGCAGCCGGCACGGCATCAACTTGTCGATGATCTCGACAGCACTGACCCTGCGGTTGGCCTGAAGGCTGTTGCAGCGCTCGATCGACTACTGGAGCAGCTCGAGGCGCTGCATGTGGACAACGCGCGCGGCAAAGGTTGGTCGTGGCAAGACATCGCAACAGCCATGGGCGTTTCCAAGCAGACCGTCCACCGCAAGCACGGCCGGAGGTAGCCAGCCATGTTCGAACGTTTCACCGCCGAGGCCCGCAGCACCGTTGTTCGGGCCCAACAGCACGCCGTCCGACGCAAGGACTTCAGCATCACGCCGGTGCACCTGCTCCTGGCTCTGACCGACGGAAGCCTGAGTGGCCTGCTGGTGAGCTACGGCATCGACACCGAGACCGTCGACCATCTCGCACCAGGGAACGAGGCACGCGCCCTGGACGACGACACTGCCCTGCGCAGCATCGGAGTGGACATGCACGCCATTCGCACGTCCGTCGAGGCCGCCTTTGGCCCGGGTGCGCTTGAGGGCAGGTCGAGTCCCCGCCGCCGATGGCCGCCTTGGACGCGTCGGGCTCACCCAGCTCGACATCATGCTTGCGGCACCCACGGCGACCCGCACTTGGCGTTCACCGCCAATGCCAAGAAGGCCCTCGAACTGAGCCTGCGCGAGAGCCTCAGGCTTGACACGCACGAGATTGGCGCCGAAGGCCTGTTACTCGGCCTGCTACGCGCCGGGGACCGTGAACTGACCGACATTCTCGAGCACACCACCGTTAGCCTGACCGACCTACGCTCGGAGATAGAGGCTCGCGTGCGACACGCCGCCTAGCTACTGCCAAGACGCTTGACGCCACAAGGTCGACCCGCATCCGTCGCGGCCAAAGTTGACGAGTCGGACGACGACACGTTTGTACGCGAATCCTCTTACGGGCTTGGCGAGTTGCCGTCGGACTCTCGAGCGACCTGCGGCAGATCAGCGCGTTCAGACAATTAGGTGTGTGACGTTGGCCGACTACATCTGTGCAGGTGTCGCCAGCCGGCTCATAGACGCGGTCGCGGATTGGTCTGCTGAGCAGGACCGCATGACGTACTTGATGGTTAGCCGCGACAACACTCGCGCCCGAAAGTCGTATGAGCGAGCGGGCTTCGTCGACACGGGCACACCGGACGGCTGGCCAGCTGACGAACCTCCGGAGCGCCGGATGGAGCTGCCCACCCGGGCCCACACATCGTGACGGCAGAACATCCGGTGTTGCCGATGGCCGTTTGGTGGGATGGGCCCGAGGCCCTGTCCCAAACGTCGTCGACGATGATGAGACCGTGAGCAGAGGCCCTTCGCGACGCCTCCGTCAACTGATCGACGCCGGTCACCTCTCGGACGAACTGCCGGCCATGGCGGACCGCGAGGCGGACCTGCTCGAGCACCCGCACATCGGCCTGGAGAGCATGTCCGGCTAGCGCGACTGCGCCTCGCGGGGAAGGCGACGGAAAGACGAGCGTTGCTGACCCATTTGACCAAAGGGGGGGCGCCGGCGGTGGTGGCGACCGCTCGGACCACGTTCGGCGTTCCGTCCCACCCGCCTTGCACAAGCGCGTGCCGCCCGTCGAGCCGCTGAGGAAGACGAGCGTCGATCGCACTGACATGCCGCAGATCGGTCAGACCATGCCCCAAACCGCAGACTGGCGGCGAACTCGTGGCGGACGCCGGGGTCCTTCCCAAGGTGGGACGCTTTACCCCGGTGGTGGCAGGTGGCGCAATTGGGGTCGGGTGGCGAACCAGCCGCTGCAGGCGGCCATGCTGGCACCGAACGCCGTGGCCGCGGTTAGCAGGGAGGCGGCGGACGCGAGAAGGCCGAATCCTGGGGTCATCGCGGGAAGCAGCACCAGGTCACCGAGCTGCCCGACGGAGGCGACGCGGCCGAGGTAGTCGGGGGCGATGGTGCGTTGGAAGACGGCGCTGAGCCATACCGACGCCGCTCCCGAGGTGAACCCGATGATCAACATCCCAATGAATACGAAGGCCGCCGAGTCGACGCCGACCGCGATGATGGCGACTCCCTGCAGGACCAGGAGCTGGAAGGCGCGGACGGTGGGGTGGGCGGTGCGCCAGCGTAGTGCGGTCAGGCATCCCACGGTGGCGCCAATCGCCGAGGTCATCTGGGCCGCGCCTAGCCACGTGGCCGGCCATCCTGACGTCGCTATCCGCAGGGGGAGCCCGAGGGTTTCGGCGGGGCCGAGGAAGATGTTCGGGGCGAACAGGGCCACCACCAGTGCGCGGGCGGACCGGTCGGCACGCAGATAGCCGACGCAGCTGGTGACGGCGACGTGCCAGGACTGCTGCGCGGGTCGGGGAAGGCGGAACCTGGGTCGGACGACGGTGACCAGGACGAGCAGGACCACCGCGAAGGTGGCCGCGTCGATGGCCATGGCGCCGGTCAGCCCCCACGTAGTGACCACCACTCCGCCGAGGGGCGCCCCGGCGAGGGCAGCGAGGTTTCCGCCGAGCTGGACCCAGCCGACGGCGACGGCCAGGTCCTGACCAATGACGAGCTGGCGTAACAGGGTTGCTCGAGCGGGGAAGGTCAACCCCGCGACCGCACCGAAGCACGCTCCGACAGCGGCCAGAACCAGCCCGGTTTGGTGGCCGGTCAGCCAAAGAGTGATGGCCGCCAGGAGTACGACGATGCGGGCGAGCTCTCCGATGATCAGCAGCCGGCGGGTGTCGACGCGGTCGGCGAGAATGCCGCCGGGGATCATCAGCAGAGCCTGCGGCAGCGTGGCGACGGCGACGACCGCGCCCGCCCAGCCCGGGGATAGTCGGTTGACCGCGGTCCAGGCGATCGCCACCGTCAAGATCGCGTCCCCGGCCCAGGAGACCGTCGCAGTCCCTGCCCACACCTGAACGACCCGGTCTCGGCGGATAGGCGGCGGAGGCGCCGCGACCAGGTCCAGTCGGGCGGCTGAGGCAGTCACGACGCTGGGCCTGGGTCGCTGGGGAAGATGCGCACGACCACCCGGACCGGGCGCCGGTCCGGGGGACTCGGTTCGGTCTTCTCGCTAGCCAGGCAGTCCAGCCGCCAGTCGGTGATGACCTGCTGCAGGCGGCTGCTCAGCTCCTCGGACTGCTCGGGCGTGGCCCGAACAAAACTGTCCTGAACCAGGAAGGCGTTCCGCCAGGACGAAGGGAGCTGCTCCCGGGTTCGCATCCACTGCACGGTCGCCTGATTCTGATGCGCCACATTCGCGTACTCGGCCAGAAGACCGACCTGGTATGCCGCCGTGCCCGGCTGGAACACCTCGCTCTCCCAGGCGAGGCTGCGGCTCACCGCCCGCCACCACGACTGCCGGGTGTCCCGCGCCAGCCGCGGGTCCGGCTCGACGAAACCGCTGCGGTGCAGCGGCTTCATGTGGTGGCTCACCGATCCCGGCGCCAACCCGCTGCGCTTCGCCAACTCGCCCACCGAGGCCGGCCCCTCTATCAGCAGCAGCTCGTACAACCGGCGACGAGCGGGGTGATGCAACGCCACCAGGGCATCCACCAACGCCCCACCCTGCGGTGGCCACGCACCCTCTTGACGAGGCGCGGAATCCAGATGACGGGTGACGGCGGCACGGCGGGGCATACCCGGAGCGTCCACCAGCGACCGGCACCGTCACAAGATGTCTTGTATAAGTACCACCACGCTTTTCTCAGGTGGACTGGCATGGCGTGTCAGTCACGTGGCCGATATCGCGACCGCCGACTGGCCGGACCCTTCGGCTGCTGAGCCGACGCAATCTCTCTACCGTGCGCTACGCCAACGCGCCCTGACCCGCTTGCGTGCCGTCGTCAAGTGCTCAGTCGCGCAGGCAGAGTCCTCCTGCGCGACAAGAAAGTGAGACAACGACACGCGGGTGCCAAGAATGTGTGAGACGACGACAAGTTGCGCGAGATCCCACAAGAACCCCTACAACCTGTTGAGGTCCGCCGTCAGGGAACAAGACTGCGGACCCCAGAGTTGAGCCTGGTGTACGCAACTTTGCGGAGCCTGGTTTTGACAACCAGGGCCGCCACCGGCAGATTGGCTGCCGGACCAGATGCCCAGCAATAACAGGAGAGTCACCATGGCACGTGCGGTCGGAATCGACCTCGGCACCACCAACTCGGCTGTCGCCGTCCTCGAGGGCGGGGAGCCGACGATCATCGCGAACGCCGAGGGTGGCCGCACCACCCCGTCGGTGGTCGCCTTCAGCAAGAACGGTGAGGTGCTCGTCGGCGAGATCGCCAAGCGTCAGGCCGTCACCAACGTCGACCGGACGATCCGCTCCGTCAAGCGTCACATGGGCACCGACTGGAAGTCCCCCGAGATCGACGGGAAGAAGTACACGGCGCAGGAGATCAGCGCCCGCATTCTGCAGAAGCTCAAGCGCGACGCGGAGTCCTACCTGGGTGAGCCCGTCAGTGATGCCGTGATCACGGTGCCGGCTTACTTCGACGACCACGAGCGCCAGGCCACCAAGGAGGCCGGCGAGATCGCCGGCCTCAACGTCCTGCGCATCATCAACGAGCCCACCGCAGCAGCGCTGGCATACGGCCTCGACAAGGGCCGGGAGGACGAGCTCATCCTCGTCTTCGACCTCGGTGGCGGCACGTTCGACGTGTCCCTCCTCGAGGTCGGCAAGGACCCCGAGGACGGGTTCTCCACGATTCAGGTCCGCGCGACCAACGGCGACAACAAGCTCGGTGGCGACGACTGGGACGAGCGGATCGTCCAGCACCTGCTCACGACCGTGAAGAACAGCAGCGGCGTCGACCTCTCCAAGGACAAGATCGCCATGCAGCGGCTGCGGGATGCGGCGGAGCAGGCCAAGAAGGAGCTCAGCTCCTCGACCAACACCAACATCAACCTGCAGTACCTCTCGATGTCCGAGAACGGCCCGATCCACCTCGACGAGCAGCTGTCGCGCTCGGAGTTCGAGCGGCTGACGCAGGACCTGCTCGAGCGGACCAAGGGCCCGTTCCAGAAAGTCATCGCCGACGCGGGCATCAAGGTCTCCGACATCGACCACGTCGTGCTCGTCGGCGGCTCCACCCGTATGCCTGCGGTCACCTCGATCGTCAAGGAGCTCACCGGCGGCAAGGACCCCAACAAGGGTGTCAACCCCGACGAGGTCGTCGCCGTGGGAGCCAGCCTGCAGTCCGGTGTCCTCAAGGGCGAGCGTAAGGACATCCTCCTCATCGACGTCACGCCGCTGAGCCTCGGGATCGAGACGCAGCACGGCCGGTTCACCAAGCTCATCGAGCGCAACACGGCCATTCCGATCAAGCGCAGCGAGATCTTCACGACGGCCGACGACAACCAGCCGTCGGTCCTCATCCAGGTCTTCCAGGGTGAGCGCGATATCGCCCAGCACAACAAGCCGCTCGGGACCTTCGAGCTGACCGGCATCGCGCCGGCCCCGCGCAACGTGCCCAAGATCGAGGTCACCTTCGACATCGACGCCAACGGCATCGTGCACGTGTCCGCCAAGGACCAGGGCACCGGCAAGGAGCAGTCCATGACGATCTCCGGTGGGTCCGCCCTGCCCAAGGAGGAGATCGAGCGGATGGTCAAGGAGGCCGAGCAGCACGCCGAGGAGGACAAGCGCCGCGTCGAGGAGATCGACGCCCGCAACACCGCCGACCAGCTGGTCTACTCCACCGAGAAGTTCCTGGCTGACAGCGGCGACAAGGTCCCCGAGGCCGAGCGCACCGAGACGCAGGCCGCGCTCGCCGAGCTCAAGACCGCGGTCGGCACCCGTGAGGCGCCCGGCACGGACGTCGACGACATCAAGGCCAAGACGGCTCACCTGAGCGAGGTCTCGCAGAAGATGGGCCAGGCGATGTATGCCGCGTCCGCCGCGAGCGAGGCCGCGCAGGGTTCGGAGGGCCCGCAGGACTCCGACGGCTCTCCGGACGCCTCCGGTTCGGGCTCCGCCGATGAGGACATCGTCGACGCCGAGGTCGTCGACGAGGGCACCGACGGCGCCGACTCTGCCCAGGACCCGCAGGATCACAAGTGACGCCAGACGAGCAGGCGGGACCGGTCGGCGACGAGCCGACCGGTCCCGCCGGGTCCCCACACGACTCGCCGGCCCACGGTGGTGACGACACGCATACAGAGCATGTCGGCTACTCCGGGCAGAGCGCCCACGGAGGCGCGGCGTCGACGGAGCCGGGCGGAGGCGACGAGTACGACGTGTTCATCCCGGAGATCCCAGACAGCCCAGAGTCATTGGGAGACATGGGTGCTGGCCCGATCGAGGGGGACGTCCATCCCGATACGCGTCGGGCGGCCGAGCACCTCGACGACCTACGTCGCCTGCAGGCCGAGTACATCAACTACAAGCGCCGCGTCGACCGCGACCGCGACGTCGCGCGTGACCAAGGCATCACGCAGGTCGTCGAGGCGATGCTGCCCGTGCTCGACGACATCCACCTCGCTCGCGAGCACGGCGACCTCGACGGAGGCCCGTTCGCCCGGACCGCCGACAAGCTCGAAGGTGTCCTCGCGCGGTTCGGCGTGACGCCGCTGGGTGCCAAGGGCGAGCCGTTCGACCCGAGCGTGCACGAGGCGTTGATGCATGTGGACGCGAGCACCGTCGAGTTTCCCGAGGGCGCCACGGCGACCACGGTGGTCCAGGTTCTCCAGCCCGGCTACCGGATGGGCGACCGGGTCATCCGTGCTGCCAGAGTGTCCGTAGCCGACCCGGCCTGAGAGGAGGTCCGATGGCGAGCCAGGACTGGTTTGACAAGGACTTCTACGCGGCGCTCGGTGTGGCAAAGGATGCCGACCAACCCGCCATCAAGAAGGCCTACCGCAAGCTCGCTCGCAAGTACCACCCGGACCAGAACGCCAACGACCCCAAGGCCGAGGCGAGGTTCAAGGAGGTCGGCGAGGCGTACTCCGTGCTGTCCGATCCTGAGGAACGCCAGCAGTACGACCAGATTCGCACCATGGCGCGCGGTGGCGCCCGCTTCACCGCGGGTGGGTCGGGTGCTGGCGGTGGGGGGTTCGAGGACCTGTTCTCCGGGATGTTCAACCAGGGGCAGCCCGGCAGTCCGGGTGGCCGCACCCGGTATGCCACGGGTGGCGGCGCGCAGCCGGAGCTCGACGATCTGCTGAGCGGGCTGTTCGGTCAAGGTGGCGGTGGGGCATACCCCGGTGGTTCTTTCGGCGGCTACGACACGTTCGGCGCGCCGCGCGGACCACGCAAGGGCGCGGACGTCCAGGCCCGCACCACGTTGTCCTTCCGCGACGCCGTATCCGGATCAACCGTGACCCTGCAGGACGCCGACGGCGGCCGCATCACGACGCGGATCCCCGCCGGCGTGCGCGATGGACAGAAGATCCGGTTGCGCGGCAAGGGTTCTCGTGGGGACGCGGGTGCCGAACCCGGAGACCTGATCCTCACGGTCACCGTCGCCAGACACCCGGTCTTCGGGCGGGACGGTGACAACCTCACGATCGACCTTCCGGTCACCTTCGCCGAGGCAGCCCTCGGAGCGACCGTGTCCGTCCCGACGCTCGACGGGTCCTCGGTTCGCGTCCGCATCGCACCGGGCACGCCCAGCGGGCGCGTGCTGCGCGTCAAAGGCAAGGGCGTGGTGCGCGACGGGAAGCCGGGAGACCTCATGGCCAAGGTCCAGGTCGTCGTCCCCCAGCGGTTGACCGACGCCGCCCGCGAGGCCCTCGAGCGGATGCGCGACGACGAGCAGGAGGTCGACCCGCGGGCCGAGCTCGTCGAGCGGGCCCGCGACTGAGGACGGGGTGCGACATGGCAGCTCGCTCGAGCCGGCCGAGCCTCGGCCCGGACGACGACACGCCCGTGTTCGTCATCTCGGTGGCGGCCCAGCTCGCCGGTATGCATGCCCAGACCCTGCGGCAGTACGACCGGATCGGTCTGGTGTCGCCGTCACGCACCCGCGGTGGTGGGCGCCGCTACTCCGGCCGCGACGTCGCGCTGCTGCGCGAGGTGCAACGCCTCTCCCAGGAGGAGGGTGTGTCGCTCGCCGGCATCCAGCGGATCCTCGAGCTGGAGAACCAGGTCGTGGCGCTGCGGTCACGGGTCAGCGAGCTGACCGACGCCCTGGTCGCCGAGCACGACCGGTCGGTCGCCCAGTCGGCCAGCCGGATCTTCGCCGCCGGGCGCCGAGGAGACATCGTGGCGGTCCGCCCAGGTCAGCGGTCGCCGCGGTTCGCTTCGGGGACCCAGGCTCTGGTGCTCTGGGAGCCGTTCGGCCGACGTGACCCCTGACCCAGGCGGCTCTCACGTGAGCGGTCACCACGGTGAGTGGTCACCTTCGGCGGTCATGGCGCCGTCAGAGCAGCGTGAGTCGACCAGTCATCGCGTCCGTGTCGCCACGGCGGCACGGCGTGGGACGGGGCGCGGCCGCCGTCCGCGCCCACCGAGGCCCTCGAGCAACGTGGTCACCGCAAAGTCGAACCGGTCGTGGCCCTCCCCGGCAACGAGCTCGGACGCATACCTCTTCGTCATCGGGAACTCGTCGGCTGGAAGGGCGTCAAAAGCCGAGCGGAAGTCGCTCTCGAACTCCCAGGGGTTGTCCTTGGTCGCGTCCGTGATCCACAGCGACACTTCGAGGCAGTACGCCGCGACGTAGAGCGCGAGAGCGTCGACCGCCCAAGCGGCGCGCTGGGGAGGGACGTCGCCGGCGATGAGGACGGCCAGCAGCCCCTCGCTGATTCGTAGCGTCTCGAGGTTGGTGGGGATCACCGCCAACCCGGCTCGGGAGAGGCCGGGATAGTCGAGGTACTTGTCGCGCACGTCGCTGACGAACGCGAGCATCTGCTCCTGCCATCTCGCGGGGTCTGGAACCGGGACGGTCACCTCGCTACACAGCCGGCCGATGAGCAGCTCGTCCAAGTGAGCCTTGTCCCGGACGTGAGCGTAGAGAGACGCCGGCCCGGTGTTGATGGCCGCCGCTACCCTTCGCATCGTTAGTGCGTCGAACCCCTCTGCTGCAACGATTTTGAGCGCCTCGTCGACAATGCGTTCCCGGGTGATCGGGCGCTTTCCGTCGAGCTTGCGCTCCCAGCCACTGGCGTTGCTGCGCACGCGGGCAACCCGTCGTTCGACCTTGCGCTCGGCTCCCACCGTTCGACTCTACTTGACACGAACACCGTTCGTGAGTAGAACAGTGTTCGTGACTATCGAACACCGTTCGTCAAATCCATCACCCGACGCGTTGGCAACCGCAGCGCGAGCCGGCCTGCTCGCCAGCCCGTGGATGGTCCTGGCCGTCGTCCTCGTCGCCGACGTCATGGACCTCGTCGACTCCACGGTCGCCAACCTCGCCGGCCCGTCGATCCGCGCCGACCTCGGCGGTGGTGACGCGACGCTGCAGTGGGTGCTGGCCGCATACACGACGGCCTTTGCTCTCGGCCTGGTGACCTCAGGCCGGCTCGGTGATCTCCTCGGGCGCCGCCGGATGTTCCTCGTCGGCATGGCCGGCTTCACCCTCTCCTCGCTCGCGTGCGGCCTGGCACCTGGTGCCGGCTGGCTGATCGCCGCGCGGGTGCTCCAGGGCCTGTTCGGGGCGGTGATGATCCCGCAGGGCCTGGCGCTGGTGAAAGTCGCTTTTCCACCGCAGGACCTCAACAAGGCGTTCATCCCGTTCGGCCCGGTGATGGGCCTCGCAGGAGTGGTCGGCCCGATCATCGCGGGCGTGCTGATCAACGCCAACCTGTTTGGCAGCCAGTGGCGCTCGATCTTCCTCATCAACGTGCCGATCGGGGTGGTGGCCTTCGTCCTGTCGTGGCTCACCCTGCCCGAGGAGACCGGTGGGCAGCGTGACGCCAAGGTCGACGTCGGCGGTGTCACACTGCTGACTCTCGCCTCGGCGATGCTCATCGTGCCGCTCGTCCAGGGCCGGGAGCTCGGCTGGCCGGCCTGGACCTGGATGTTGATGGTCGGCTCACTCGGCCTCATCGCCGCTTTTGTGCTCTCCGAGCGGCGCAGCGGCCACCCGGTCATCGAGCCGTCGCTGTTCACCAACCGCAGCTTCGTCGTGGGCCTGGTCGTCATCGCCACCTTCTTCACCGCCCTCACCGGGTTCACGCTGGCGTTCAACCTGTTCATGCAGCTCGGGCGGGGCTGGACCCCTCTGCACTCCAGTCTTTCCATGATCCCGTGGGCGATCGCGACGGCCGTCGGTGCCGGCTTGTCGGGGGCGTTCCTGGCCGAGAAGCTCGGCCGCCTCACCTTGCAGCTGGGAGTCGGCATCTCGGCCGTCGGCATGCTCGGGTTGTGGTGGACCATCGGTCACTATGGGACCACCCTCACCTCGTGGACGCTCGTCCCGGCGCTTCTCCTATCCGGGCTCGGGGGTGGCCTGGTATTCGTCCCTCTCTTCGGGTACATCCTCGGCGACGTCACCGAGGCGGAGGTGGGAACCGGTTCCGGGCTGCTCAACGCCGTGCAGCAGTTCTCCGGCGCCATCGGCGTGGCCGCGCTGGGCACGGTCTTCTTCCAGCAAGCGGACACCGGCGACTTCGGCGCGGCAACGCAGCTGGTCCTCGTTCTCGCCGTCGCCCTGTATTTCGTCACGTTCGGCCTGGTCTTCCTCTTGCCTCACGTGGCTAAGGAGGACCACGGCTGACCGGCTCCCGACATACCGCCTGGTCCGTCGAACATGCACGAACCCCCGAACCCGCCCTGAACGGCGGGACTCGGGGGTTCGTGCATGTCGGTCGGTCCGTGCGGCCCAGCACCGACACTCAGGAGAAGTCGTCGTTGAGCTGGGCGAGCAGCCGAGCAAGCTGGCCTAGATCCGTTGCCGACCACCGCTGGAGGATGCCGGCCATCCGCTCGCGTCGGGCGCCGATCACCGCCCGGTAGGACGCGTGACCGCTGGGCGTGATGGTGAGGATGCGGGCCCTGGCGTCGATGGTGGACGGCTCCCGGGTGACCAGACCGAGGCGTTGCAGCACCGTGATGGTGCGGCTCATCGTGGACTTGTGCAGCCCGAGGCGTTCGGCCACATCGGCCGCGCGGACTCCCTGGTCGAGGCTCTCCTCGAGCTCGGCGATCGTCACGAGCACGAGGTAGGAGGCCACGTCGAGCTCCGGGTGAACCTCGGTGGCGATGGCCGCGGAGTTGGCTCGCGAACGGCGCATGAACCGGGTGAGCTCACGCTCGAGGTCGGCGGTCTCGCCGCGGTGGTGATCCGTCATGGCCGACGTCATGTCAGAACGGTAACCGCAGTCAAACCTGAGTGGAATAGACTCAACTTTGTTGGCGGTTGACCGATGGAGACCCGCAGCTGAAGGAGAGCCCCACAGATGGACCTGCACCTGACGACGAACGCCAACGAGGCCCTGTCCGCGGCGGTGCGTGACGCCGCAGCCCACGGGCACCCGCATACCGAACCCGCCCACCTGCTGAAGGCCCTCGCCGAACAGGCCGACACGACGACCCCAGCGCTGCTCGAGGCGGCGGGCGCCTCGGTCTCCGGCGCGGTCGCGGCCGCGGATCGGCTGCTCGCGGCTCTTCCGTCCGTGTCGGGCTCCTCGGTGTCGACGCCGCAGCTCTCCCGCGGCGCCCTCGCCGTGCTCGAGAGTGCCCGGTCGCTGATGGCCTCGATGGGCGACACGTTCGTCTCCACCGACCACCTGCTGCTGGCCCTCGCGCGCACCGGCGACTTCGGGCTCGACGCCGCCGCGATCGAGACAGCCATCCCGCGGCTACGTGGCGGGCGACGGGTCGACTCCGAACGACCCGAGGTGACGTTCGACGCGCTGAGCAAGTACGGCGCCGACCTGACCGCCGCCGCGCGCGACGGCCGGCTCGACCCGGTGATCGGCCGCGACTCGGAGATCAGGCGCGTCGTCCAGGTGCTCAGCCGACGGACCAAGAACAACCCGGTCCTCATCGGCGAGCCCGGCGTCGGCAAGACCGCGGTCGTCGAGGGTCTCGCTCAGCGCATCGTCGCGGGCGACGTTCCCGAGAGCCTGCGCGGCAAGAGCCTGATCAGCCTCGACCTCGGGGCGATGGTGGCCGGCGCCAAATACCGCGGCGAGTTCGAGGAACGGCTCAAGGCCGTGCTCGAGGAGATCACCGGCTCCGACGGCCAGGTCATCACCTTCATCGACGAGCTGCATACGGTCGTCGGCGCTGGTGCGACCGGCGAGGGCACCATGGACGCCGGCAACATGCTCAAGCCGATGCTGGCCCGCGGCGAGCTGCGGCTCGTGGGCGCGACCACGCTCGACGAGTACCGCAAGCACATCGAGAAGGACGCCGCACTAGAACGACGGTTCCAACCGGTCTACGTCGGCGAACCCAGCGTCGAGGACACCATCGCCATCCTGCGCGGCCTCAAGGAACGGTATGAGGCGCACCACAAGGTGGCCATCGCCGACGCCGCGCTCGTGGCCGCCGCCTCGCTCTCCGACCGCTACATCACCGGGCGCCAGCTGCCGGACAAGGCCATCGACCTCATCGACGAGGCCGCCTCGCGACTGCGGATGGAGATCGACTCCAGCCCGGTCGAGATCGACGAGCTCCGCCGCTCGGTCGACCGGCTCAAGATGGAGGAGCTTCACCTCGCGGCCGAGACCGACGACGCGTCGCGCGAGCGGCTCGACCGCCTGCGCCGCGACCTCGCCGACCGCTCCGAGCAGCTCGACGCGCTCAACGCGCGATGGGAGGCCGAGAAGGCCGGACTCAACCGGGTCGGCGACCTCAAGAGCCGCCTCGACGAGCTGCGCAGCCAGGCCGAACGGCTCCAGCGTGAGGGTGACCTGGGCGGGGCCTCGGCCCTGCTCTACGGCGAGATCCCCGCTGTCGAGAGCGAGCTCGACCAGGCTTCCCGCGATGAAGACGCCGCTCTCGGTGCCGACGTCATGGTCAAGGACGAGGTCGGCGCCGACGACATCGCCGACGTGATCTCGGCGTGGACCGGCATACCGGCCGGGCGGTTGCTCGAGGGTGAGACCGAAAAGCTGCTGCACATGGAACAGCACCTCGGCGCGCGGTTGATCGGCCAGGTGGACGCCGTCCGTGCGGTGTCGGACGCCGTCCGGCGCTCGCGTTCCGGGATCGCCGACCCCGACCGCCCGACGGGTTCGTTCCTGTTCCTCGGCCCGACCGGGGTCGGCAAGACCGAGCTCGCGAAGTCGCTGGCCGATTTCCTCTTCGACGACGAGCGGGCCATGGTCCGCATCGACATGTCGGAGTATGCGGAACGGCACGCGGTGGCGCGGCTGATCGGTGCGCCGCCTGGGTACGTGGGCTACGAGGAGGGCGGCCAGCTCACCGAAGCCGTGCGGCGCCGACCGTACTCCGTGATCCTGCTCGACGAGGTCGAGAAGGCGCACCCCGAGACGTTCGACGTGCTGCTGCAGGTGCTGGACGACGGCCGGCTGACCGACGGCCAAGGGCGCACGGTCGACTTCCGCAACGTGATCCTCGTGATGACGTCGAACCTCGGGTCGCAGTTCCTCGTCGACCCGCTGCTGACGCCCGAGTCCAAGCGCGAGGCGGTGCTCGGGGTGGTGCGCACCGCGTTCAAGCCCGAGTTCCTCAACCGGCTCGACGAGGTCGTCGTCTTCGACCCGCTGACCACCGAGGACCTGGCCCACATCGTGGACCTCCAGGTCCAGCTGCTGGCCACCCGCCTGCACGACCGTCGGATCACCCTGCAGGTGAGCGACGCCGCGCGGGAGTGGCTGGCGCTGACCGGCTACGACCCGGCATACGGCGCCCGGCCGTTGCGCCGGCTCGTCCAACGCGAGATCGGCGACCGGCTGGCCCGGGCCTTGCTCTCGGGCGACGTGCGTGACGGCGGGACCGCAGTGGTCGACGTGGACGCCGACGCGGACACCCTGACCCTGCGCTGATCCGCCGCTGATCCGCCGCTGACCCGCTGCTGACCCGCTGCTGACCCGCGGCCGACCCGCATACCGGCGTGGCGGCAGGACATCGGAAGGTTGTGGCCCCGATCACGGCCGCTACCTTCCGCGGTCCGGTGTCCGCAGGACACAGCCCTGGCGCCGGCACGGTCGCGGCGGACCCGTCCAACCGCGGGCGACGAGCACGGATCCTACCTCTGTGGCCAGCGCGCACGGGGTGCCGGCGACATCGACCCAGAACGCCCGAACGGTGAGCCATCCGAGGCCGGCACTGCGCCGGTCGCGCAGCCCGTCTCCGACGCGCGCGGCACCTTCGTGGCCGAGGCGGCCGTCAAGCTCGAGCAGCACGCGCTGCTCGTCATAGGCCACGTCGTGCAGCCGCAGGCCACCCGCCACCGTTGGTGCCTGCCGTCGACCCGTCGGTAGCCCATGAGCTCGCTCGACGTCGCGCAGGTAGCGGACTTCCAGCACGCTCTCGGCACCGCTGGCCACATCGGCCAGCACGTCGTGCAGCAGGGCTCGTCGACGATGTCGCGCTCGCGTGGCCAACAGCCGGCGAAGGGTCGCCTCGGTGGTCGAGCCGAGGTAGAACGCGCGGCCGAGCAGGGCCAAGGTCTCGGGCTCCGAGACGAGCGCGGCCAGGTCGAGGACGGTGTGGGCCGCCCCCACGCGCCAGGGCCAGTGCAGCTCGTCCACCACGACGCCGATGTCGACGCGCCGGTGGACCTTTACGCCCCGAGGAGAGACGGCCCGTTGGCGTTCGTCGATCACCAGGTCGATGTGTGGTGGTGGGTCCGTCAGCAGTCCGTGCACGTAGGCCGCCGTGCCGTGTGACCACGCGGAACCGAGAACGGCCAGCTGGGCGGCGAGGGCTCGGGTATGCCAGTCGTCCCGACCCGGCAGAGTCTGGACCACGCCGGGGTGGACACGGACCCACACCCCACGTTCGAGCTTCCACCGCACCGCCTTGGCCGACATCCCAGCCTCAAGGCACTGCGCCCGGGTGAGCAGACCTCGCTGTTCAACGCTGACCGCGCCGAGCTGGGTGATGTCTCGCGCAGGACTGGGCGCTCCGAGGACCCGACCCTCCGGTTCCCGCAGTGGTTCCCGAGGCATACCGCAACTGTCGCCGACTGCGCCGGGGCGACCGCAGACTTGTCCACACCCGCGACATCGGAAGGTCGAGGCCCCGATGAGGGCCGCAACCTTCCGATGAACGCCTTCAGATGGCGACGGCTTGAGCCTTGGCCAGCTCGGCCGGCATGTAGTCATACCGCAGCAGGGTCCGGGTGAACGTGCCCGTCCCGTGCGACACTGACCGCAGGTCGACCGGGTAGCGCGACAGCTCCATCTGCGGTACCTCGGCGTGGACGACCGTGCGGCTGCCCACCTCGCCTGGCTCGGTGCCCAGCACATGGCCACGGCGGCCGCGCAGGTCGGACATCACCGCCCCGAGGTGGTCGTCGTCCACGATGATGTCGACCGCGTCGATGGGTTCGAGGAGCGAGACGGTCGCCTCGTTGGCGGCCTCCTTGAGAGCGATCGCCGCCGCCGTCTGGAACGCCATGTCCGACGAGTCCACCGAGTGCGCCTTGCCGTCGGTGAGTGTCACGCGAACATCCACCACGGGGTACCCCGACAGGACGCCCTTCTCGAGCTGCGCCCGCGCTCCCTTCTCCACCGAGGGGATGAAGTGTCGCGGGACCGACCCGCCGACGACCTTGTCCACGAACTCGACGCCGGCCCCGCGGTCCAGCGGCTCGATCTCGAGGTGACAGACGGCATACTGGCCGTGCCCTCCGGACTGTTTGACGTGCCGCCCCTGGACTGTGCACCTGCGGACGAACGTCTCCCGCAGCGCCGTGCGGAGCTGCTCGGCCTCGACCTCGACGCCGTGTCGCTCGCGCAGCCGGTCGAGGATGTCGTCGACGTGAGCTTGGCCCATCGTCCACAGCACCACCTGGTGCGTCTCGGGGTTGTGCTCCATCCGCATCGTCACGTCCTCGGCGACGACACGCTGCAGGGCGGTGGCGAGCTTGTCCTCGTCCTTCTTGCTCGCTGCATGGATCGCTACTGGCAGCAACGGTTCTGGAAGAACCCACGGCTCGACCAGCGCCGGCCGTTCCCTCGCTGACAGCGTGTCCGAGGTCTCCGCGTGGTTGAGCTTGCTGACCAGGACCAGCTGGCCCGCGATGGCGCGGCCGGTGGTCCGGGCGGTGTCGTCCAGCGGCGAGCTCAGCGGCCCGACCCGCTCGTCCGCATCGTGGTCCCCGTGACCCTCGAGATGGCTGCCGCCCTGCCGCTCGACGAACTCGCCGAGATGGCCTGACACGTGTACGACGTCGTCAGGCTGGAGGGTTCCGGAGAAGATCCGCACCAGCGAGAGTCGGCCGACATAGGGGTCGCTGGACGTCCGGACGACCTCGGCCACCAGCGGCCCAGCGGGGTCGCAGCGGAGGCCGCTGATCGTCGCACCGGCCGGTGTGTATGCCCGTGGAGCCGGCCGGTTCGCCGGTGAGGGGAGACACTTCTCGATGACCTCGAGCGTCTCCTCGACGCCGACACCGGCCGACGGCGAGATCGGCAGGAGCGGGAAGAACGTCGCCTTGGCGACCGCGGCCAACAAGTCGTCGATGACCGTCTCCGTCGAGATCTCCTCACCCTCGAGGTAACGGTCGAGCAGCGTGTCGTCCTCGGACTCCTCGATGATCGCCTCGATCAGCGGACCGCGTCGCTTCTCGATCGCGACAGCCTCTTCTGTGGTGGGGTCGCGTTCGATGCGCTTGCCTCCAGACGGGTCGAAAACCCGTCGGCTGAGCAGACCCAAGGTCGCCGTGACCACCTTGTCCGCGCCCTGGACTGGCAGGTAGAGCGCCTGCGCATCGCCGAACACTCGTTGGCACCGCGCGATCGTGTCGTCATAGCTGGACCGGGGCAGGTCGAGCTTGCTGACGGCGATCGCGCGCGGGACCCCGACCGCAGCCAGCTCCTGCCACAACAGTGCAGTGGCACCGTCGATGTCGTCCGCGGCGGAGATGACGAAGATCGCGGCGTCGACTGCGCGCAACCCGGCCCGCAGCTCGCCAACAAAGTCCGGAAAGCCAGGCGTGTCAACGAGGTTCACCGTCAGGCCGTTGCTCTCGAACGATGCTGTCGACAGCCTTACCGAGCGTTCGCGCTCGCCCTCGCGAGGCCGCCGTCCGGGGACCCGAGCCGCGACCAGATGGTCGAACAACGTGGACTTGCCGGCGCCGCCCGGGCCGACGAGGACGACGTTGCGGATGTCCTCAGGCCTCCGGGGCTGCGGCGCAGGGGACGAGTCGGACTTCCCAGCACCTTTGCTCACCACCCCACCTTGGCAAAGGCGAGAGGGAGCGCACAAGGCGTCAGCCGGGCACGACCCCCCACCGGCCCGCCCGTAGGCTGACGTCGTGTCTGAGGCCAAGCCGGTCAACCCCGCTCCCGAGGTGCCCCTGTCGGTCCTCGTCGAGCAGCGGGTGGCGACCCTCAACGACCTCGGGCGGTATGCGGAGGCGCTCGCGGCCGTCGGCCCGCAGCTCGCGGTCGACCCCTACGACGAAGGGCTGTTGGTCCAGGCAGCGGTTGCGCTGATCGAGCTCGACCGTGAACCCGAGGCACTCGGTTATCTGACAGCTGCCCGCGCGGCTGATCCTGACTCGGTCCGGGTCAACAAGCTGATGTCGCTCGCGCTGCGGGGGGCGGGCCAGCCCCAGGAGGCATACCGGGCGGCCGTCCGCGCCACCCAGCTCGCGCCGTCCGATCCCGGCGCGCACATCCAGGTCGCTCGCAGCGCCTCCGCGCTGCACGATCGCACGAACGGCCTGCTGGCCGCTCGGTATGCCGTCCACCTCGCCCCGACGAGTGCTCAGAGTCACCTGGCCGTGTCCGACGTCGTCATGCCCGAGGGGCGTCGGCCGAGCAAGGCCGACCTCGCGCTCGCGCAGGAGCACGTCACCCGTGCCCTCCAGCTGGAACCCGGCAACCCGGTCGCCCTGAACGAGATGGCCCGCATCGCCATGGCTCGCGGACGGCTGGTCTCCGCGGCGGGTCATCTGTCGAGCTCGGTCCGTTCGGCGCCCGGGGCCGAGGTGATGCAGCGCAACATGGACCAGGTGCTGATCGGCCTGGTGGGGCGGTTCCACTGGGTGCTGTTCCTCGTGTGGTTCGCCGGCAGCCGGATCATCGACGCCCAGCACATGCGGCCCTCTCGGTTGCTCCTCGAGCTGCTGGGGATGGTCGGCGTCGCGGTCGTGGTGGTGATCGGATGGCAGCTGCGGCGTCAGGTGCCCGCCTCGATGCGGGCGGGTTTCGTGCGCGGTTTCGCTCGGCGTCAGAAGCTCGGTGCGGCGTGGGGTGTCTGTCTCCTCCTCACGGCGGTCCTCTTCTTCGGCGCCGCGGTTGCACCAAACGCGGTGGCGGTCGGCCTGTTCTTCGCCGGCGGGGTTCCGTTGTTTGCCGGCGCGGCACTGAGCTGGGTGAAGTACCTGCGCGACCGCCGACGCTGAGGGGCCGCCCCGGGCCACCCGCCGCCGGCAGTCACGCTCGCCCGACGTGGCACGTAACCTGACGACGTGACCAACCCGCTCATCGCCGCGCTCACCAGGGCCGTCGACGCCGCGCCCGACGACGTGACGTTGCGCCTGCACCTCGCCGAGCTGCTGGTGGCTGACGGCCAGCAGGATTCGGCCATCGCCCACGCCGCCGTCGCCCTCCAGCACGAGCCCGGCAACGCCGAGGCGCGGGCCTTGATGAGCCGAGCGATGGGAGCGCCTGACGCGCCTCTCTCAGGGACGGCTTCGACGGAGGCCAGCGCGGCGACGCATACCGGCAAGGGGTTCGACTGGGGGCAGGCCGAGTCCGACATCTCGGATGTCGCCCCCGAGCCGATGTTCGTCGACGAGGGCGGCACTCCCGACCCGTCCGTCTCCGCGTGGGACGTCGAGAGCTCGACGGTCACCCTCGCCGACGTCGGGGGTATGACGCAGGTCAAGGAGCGGCTCAACGCGGCGTTCCTCGCGCCGATGCGCAACCCCGAGCTGCGCAGGCTCTACGGCAAGAGCCTGCGCGGCGGCATGCTGCTCTATGGACCACCCGGTTGCGGCAAGACGTTCATCGGTCGGGCGGTCGCCGGTGAGATGGGCGCCCACTTCGTCAACGTCGGACTGGCCGACGTCCTCGACATGTACGTCGGCACGTCCGAGCGCAACATCCAGGACGTGTTCCGTCTGGCTCGAGAGAACGCCCCGTGCGTGCTGTTCCTCGACGAGGTGGACGCCCTCGGTCAGAAGCGCAGTATGACCCGCAACTCGGGGATGCGCACCGCCGTCAACCAGCTGCTGACCGAGCTCGACGGCGCCGTCACCTCCAACGAGGGTGTGTTCGTCATCGCCGCGACCAACCAGCCGTGGGACGTCGACCCGGCGATGCGTCGGCCGGGCCGCCTTGACCGGACGCTGCTCGTCCTCCCGCCGGACGCGGAGGCGCGCGAGGCGATCTTCCGGCACCACCTGCGTCACCGTCCCGTCGCGGGGATCGACCTGCGCCGTCTCGCCAAGGCCACCGAGGGCTACTCCGGTGCCGATGTCGCACACGTCTGCGAGACCGCCTCCGAGCACGCGCTGCTCGACGGCGTGCGCACCGGCAACGCCCGGATGATCGGGATGGAGGACCTCGAGGCGGCGTTGAAGGAGGTACACCCGTCGACCGGCCCGTGGTTCGACTCGGCTCGCAACGTCGTCCAGTTCGCGAACGAGGACGGCACCTACAACGAGCTGCGGGACTGGATGCGCAAGCACCGCAAGCTCTGACCCCGCCGAACCCCCTATGGCGAGACGAAAGCGGCGCCGGGTACCCGTGGTCAGGTGCGGGTGGCGACCACCAGGAGGTACTCCCACTCCATGGACCCGGTGGACGCGCCGAACCGGTCGGCCAGCTCGGCCATCTCGGCGTCCAACGACGCGGTCCGCTCCGGGTCGTCGGCCACGTTGCGGTACGCCGCGACCGTCGGTCCGTAGGTGGCCTTGAAGAAGTCGCGGAACTCGGCGCCGCTGGAGAAGCGGTCCACCCGCAGCTGCTCCTTCGTGGCCCGGAGGTCGCTGACGCGGTCGCCGAACAGCTCCCGCACGTGGTCCTCGTCGCCCCACAGCGGGCCAGGAGACGCGCCGGCCGGCGGCGGCGCGGCATACGCCTTCATCACCCCGAAGAGCTGGCCGATGAAACCGGCCGGCGTCCAGTTCGCGAGCGCAATCGTCCCTCCGGACCGGGTCACCCGCAGGAGCTGGTCGGCAACCGGCTGGTGGAACGGCGCGAACATCACCCCCACGCAGGACATGACGACGTCGTGCTCCCCGTCGTCGAAGGCCAGATGCTCGGCGTCGAGCTCGCGCCACTGCAGCGTGAGCCCCTCCGCCTTCGCGCGTTGGCGCCCGGTCTCGAGCAGCTCCGGTGTGAGGTCGCTGGCAACGACGTGGGCGCCGAGGCGGGCAGCGGGCAGGCTGGCGTTGCCGGAGCCGGCAGCAACGTCCAGGACGCCGTCTCCAGCCTTGATGCCGGCCGCTTCGACGAGCCGGACCCCGAGCGCAGGGATCACCTCGGTGGAGACCGCGTCGTAGTCGCCGAAGGCCCACATGGCGCGGTGCTTGGCCTTGACGGGGTCGAGAGTGGGGGTGGCCTGCCGGGCTGGTGTCGTTGTCATGACGGCGACCTTAGAAGTCGCGACCTATCTGGCGCATCGGTGCGCACGCGCAGATCGACCACCCAGCGCGAACGCGGGCGGCGGCGTACGCGTACGCCTGAGAACGCTTCTCAGGCGTGGGTGAGCAACCGGGCGACAGCGGCGGCGCGAGCCGACCTGCCCTGGCAGCCGAGCTTGGCGTAGACGTTCTGCAGGTGCCGCTCCACGGTCCGGATGCTCAGGAACAGCTCCGCGGCAATCTCGTCGTTGTCCCGGCCGCGCGCCGCCAACGCGAGGACCTCTCGTTCCCGCGGGGACAGAGCCTCGACCCCGGTCTGCGTCAGGGCCGCGTCCGCCGTCGCGTCCGCCGCCGCGTCCGCCCATGTGCGGTCCGTGGCGAGGAACGCCTCGACCTCCCGGACGAACACGGGCCACGCCGGCTCGTCTTCGAGGACGATGTGGTTGCGGCTGTCGAGGGCGACGAGCCGTGCTCCGGCGATCGACGACGCCAGGTGACGGCCGTAGTGGAAGTCGTTCATCTGGTCGCCGGTCGAGTGCAACACCAGCGTCGGGACGTCCAGCTCGGCGAGGAGCGCGTCGGCGTCGGCCAGCATGCGCTGTCGCCGAGCCAGGTATGCCGTCGAGGCCGACACCGAGGCCCGTTGCAGCTCGTCGACCCAGCGCATCTGCTCCTCGGTCGCGCCGGGGATCATCAGTGACGTGAACACCCGCCTGAAGGTCGACTCCGGTCGCGCCCAGCCCACCTTGATCATCTGACCGAAGGTGTCCTCGAGCTCGAGCTCCTCGGCGTCCAGCCCCTGCGAGGCGCCGGAGTAGCTCCCGTAGAACAGCAGCCGGGTCACCCGTTCGGGGTGCCTCACGGCATACGAGATCGCCACCGGTCCGCCCTGAGCCATCGCCATCAGCGCGAACGGTGGGCCTGCCTCACCGAGGCCGGCGTCGTCGACCACCGCCTCGAGATCGCCGATCCGCGACTCGAGCGAGTGGTCGGTGACGTCCCAGTCTGACAACCCGTGACCGCGCTCGTCGAACCGGATGATCGTGGCGAACCGGCCGACGTCGGCGAGGAAGTGTCGCCACACCGGGCTCTCCCAGTCGAACTGGAGGTGACTGAGCCAGCACGTCGAGACGACGAGCGGTGGGCCGCAGCCATGGATCGCATAAGCGATGCGCACACCGTCGGGGGCCCGGCAGAACCGGACCTCCTGTGGAGGGCTCGTCGGCTCCCGGCGCGACGGTGGCATCTCGCGATGGTACGCCGATGACCGGGTCGGTTGGGGCTCAGTCGGCGAACTCGACGACCACCGGTGCGTGGTCTGAGGCGCCCTTGCCCTTGCGCTCCTCCCGGTCGATCGCCGCCCCCTGGACCCGGGCCGCAAGCACCGGCGAGGCGAGGAC
Organism: Lapillicoccus sp.; assembly: GCA_965277795.1. Lineage (GTDB taxonomy): Bacteria > Actinomycetota > Actinomycetes > Actinomycetales > Dermatophilaceae > Lapillicoccus. The sequence continues at coordinate 3,603,050 of OZ255840.1, read as the reverse complement.
GAAGTCGATGCGCATGCCTTGCTTCTTGGCGAACCGCAGCTGCTGGTAGTCCCAGTAGGTGAAGGTGCCAGGTCCCGGCGCGTGTGGGCGCACGACGTCGGCGTAGCCGGCATCGACGACACCCTGGAACGCCGCCCGCTCACCAGGGGAGACGTGCGACTTGTCGAGGTAGAACTCCATGCTCCAGACGTCCTCGTCGCGCGGCGCGATGTTCCAGTCACCGACCAGCCCGATCTGGGCCTGCGGGTTGGCGTCGAGCCACCCCTTCGCGGTGCGGGCCAGGTGCCCCATCCAGTCGAGCTTGTATGCCATGTGCGCGTCCTCGAGGCTGCGCCCGTTGGGCACGTAGAGGGACCAGAGCCGGATGCCTCCAACCGTCGCACCGACCGCGCGGGCCTCGCTCTCGACGGGCTCACCCCAGCCAGGCATCCCCTCGAAGCCGACCTCGACGTCGTCGAGGCCGACCCGGGAGCAGATGGCGACGCCGTTCCACTGGTTGAGCCCGACGTGTGCGACCTCGTAGCCGAGCGCCTCGATGCGGTCGCGGGGGAGCTGGTCCTCGCGGGCCTTGGTCTCCTGGATCGCCAGCACGTCGACGTCGGACCGCTGGAGCCATGCCTCGAGCCGGTCGATCCGCGAACGGATGGAGTTGACGTTCCAGGTCGCGATGCGCACCGAGTCAACTTAGCGGCCTAGTGTGACGCCCATGACGACAGCACTGGTGACCGGCGCTAGCGCAGGGATCGGGCACGAGTTCGCCCGCCAGCTGGCCGAGCGCGGCCACGACGTCGTGCTCGTGGCCCGCGACCGGGTCCGGTTGGAGAACGTCTCCGACGAGCTGCGGCGGGCCTACCGGGTGCGCGCCGAGGTGCTCGTCGCAGACCTGTCCGACCGCACCCAGATGGAGAAGGTGGCGCAGCGCCTCTCGGACGCGGCCCGGCCGATCGACCTGCTCGTCAACAACGCCGGATACGGCCAGCGCAAGGGGTTCCTCGCCAACGAGGTCGAGCAGGAGGAGAACGCCCTCGACCTGATGTGCACCGCCGTCCTCGTCCTCACCCATGCGGCTGCCCGATCGATGAAGACGCGGGGACGCGGCGGGATCATCAACGTCTCGTCGGTCGCCTCGTATGCGGCGATGGGCACCTACTCGGCCGCCAAGGCGTGGGTGCGGTTCTTCTCCGAAGGCCTGGCCCAGGAGCTGCACGGGTCCGGCGTCACCGTGATGGCGCTGTGCCCGGGGTTCACGCATACCGAGTTCCACGACCGCGGCAAGCTGAACATGTCGCACCTGCCCGAGTTCATGTGGCTGGAGGCGCCGGCGATGGTGCGGCAGGCGCTCGACGACGCCGCTCTGGGCAAGGTGGTGTCGGTTCCGGGCGCCCAGTACAAGACCCTCGTAGGCCTGATGAGTGCGACACCGCGTGGACTGGTTCGCAACGCCTCGGCGACCCTGCACCGACGCCGCCGCACCAAAGGCTGACGCCGCCCGACTGGCTCTGTACAGCCGTCTCTGTACAGCCGTCCGGTATGCCGGGGTGCGGCCTCCTCGATGCCGCACCAGATTGCGTCCGCTCCACGGATATCCGTGGAGCCCAGGCGGATCGGTGGAGCGATCCGGCGGATGGGTGGCTCTCCGGCGGATGGGTGGAGCGATCCGGCAACTACTCGGCTCGCACCACTACGGCCCAGGACCCGACTCCGAGCAGCCGAGCGCCCTCGACCGACCCAGGCGACCCGGGAGGCCCGTCCTCGAGCAGCACGGACGTCACCGCGCCGTTGTCCGGGTCGAACTCGACGTCGGCGACCTGGCCCAGCTCGACGCCGTCGGTCGACAGCACCCGCTTGCCCATCAGCTGGTGGTCTTTGCCCAGCAGCGCACTCACCGGACCGGTAGCCGCCGTGATCTTGTCGACGCCCTGCACCGTCACCGCGTCGGGGCCGAAGCCCGCCAGGTCGGTCCAGGTGAGGGAGTCGCCGGTCTTGGCCTTCTTCAGGACCAGCGCGACGACGGATCGGGTAGCGGGGTCCACGACGAAGTCCTTGACCTTGCCGACCGTCTCGGCGGAGGCGAGGTCGACGACTTTGCGGCCTCTGGCGTCCTCGAACGACGTCATGACGCCCCCCTCAGCTGCCGACGGAACGCGTCGATCGACGCGCCGAAACCGGCCAGGTCCTGCTGCACGAAGTCGGTCGCGCTCGCGGGCACGATCAGGTGCTGGCCAGACGCCGCCATCGTGTCGGGCAGGGGGATGAGCATGGTCGTGCCGGCCGAACCCAGCGCCTCGGACGCCTTGATCTCATAACCGACGACGGTGCACGGAGCGCCAGGGCCCCCCACCTCGACGATCACGTCGACGACGGCGCCGAGATCGGTGCCGGCGTCGGTGAGCACCCGCGACCCGAGGATGTCTCCGTGTCCCTGGCCCCCCGTCGAGGTGTCGGCCGGAAGCTCACCCAGCGAGTCAGGTGAGGCGACCATCACCGCGTCTTTGCCCAGGGCCCTCACGGACGACCACGCGAGCGCCGTCTTCATCGGCCCGGAGAACAGACCCCGGCCGGCGAGGGTGAAGCCGTTGACCGTGCCGCCCCCCGGCGCATAGACGATGTCCTTGACCTGGGCGATGTCGTCGCCAGCCAGGTCGACGACCGGGCGCTTGGCGATCTCGCTGGTCCGCATCAGGGTGCTCACGCGTCACCCCCTGACGTGCCGCTCGAACCGCCCGAGCCACCTGACCTACCCGAGCCACCTGACCTACCCGACCCACCCGAGCCGGGTCCCGAGCCCTTGCCGCGGTCGATGATCACCCCGCCGCTGCGCCGTCGGCTTTGGATCGCGAGGACGACTCCGACGATCACCGCCAGCGCGACGACCACGACGATCAACCAGCCCCACCATTGCATCGTGCGTCTCCTCTGCTGAGGCCGTTGAGGGCGTTGACCGACGGGGCCACGATAGTGGCTGGTGACCACTCATACCCCAGGAGGACATGGGATGAACATCGCTCTCGCGTGGGGTCCGACCGGCGGCGCAGCGCTCGCGCCCCATGCCGGCGTCGCCGTCGTCGTGGACGTGCTCTCCTTCTGCACCACCGTGACGGTGGCTGCCGACCTCGGCATCGACGTGCTCCCCCACCGCTGGGGCGGCGAGACGGCTGCCGGCTACGCGCGCGAGCGAGTGGCGACGTTGGCGGTCAGCCGTCTCGATGCCCGTGCCGGTGACGTCAGCCTGTCGCCTGCGTCGTTCCGGACGGTCACCGGGCTGACCCGGGTCGTTCTCCCGTCACCGAACGGCTCGACGATCTGTGCGGTCCTCGCCGAGAGCGGCGCCGACGTGGTCGTCGCCGGCCTGCGCAACCGGCTCGCCGTCGCGGACCATCTCGCGACCCGGGATGCGGACGTCCTGCTGGTGCCAGCCGGCGAGCGGTGGCCGGACGGATCGCTGCGTCCCGCCATCGAAGACCTCTGGGGTGCGGGCGGGGTGGCCGCTGCTCTGCAGGAAGCAGGCGCGGAGCTGAGCGACGAGGCACACGCGGCCGCAGCGGCATACCGGCTTGTAGAAGGGCGCATTGAGGCTGCCCTGCTCGCGTGCGCCAGCGGTGTCGAGCTCGGCGAAGGAGGGTATGCGTCTGACGTCACCATCGCCGCTGAGCTCGACGCAAGCGGGTCCGTCCCGATCCTCGTGGGGGACCGCCTGACTGCACGACAGGAGGGTCAGTAGAGGTTCTCGGCGTATCGCGGCCCGTAGTACTCCTCGAGGTCCACGAGCGGCTCGTCCGGGCGCTCGAGCGTCTGCGCGATCCGGGCGCGGCTCGGCACGGCGTCGGGTTGCCAGGTCTCGGGCTGCCACAGGGCACTGCGCAGGAACGCCTTGCTGCAGTGGAAGAAGACCTCCTCGACCGCCACCTCCAGCGCGAGGATCGGCCGGTGCCCCTTGATGACGAGATCGTCGAACCAAGGCGCGTCACTGACGACCTGTGCACAACCGTTGACGCGCAACGTGTCCGTTCGCCCGGGGATGAGGAACAGCAGCCCGACGTGGGGGTTGTCCAGCACATTGAGGTAGCCGTCGACGCGGCGGTTGCCTGGTCGTTCGGGGACGACGACCGTGCGGTCGTCGAGCACGTGGACGAACCCGGCCGGGTCGCCCTTGGGCGAGACGTCACAGCGTCCGTCGGACGACGAGGTGGCCAGGGCGACGAACCGGGAGGCGGCGATCCAGTCGCGGTGCACCTGCTGAAGACGGGTGCGCACCTTCTGCGCGACGCGAGGGATCGGTGACCCGACCACGGCCCGCAGCTCCCCCTCGGTCGTGATGATCCGTGTCATGCAGCGAGGCTACGGGGCCGACGGACAGGCATGAACGGCGGTTCTGGCTCGTATGGCGCCCACACACGGTTTCGTGCCTGTCGGTCGGTCCCCCCCGCGGCGCTCCTTAGAATCGGGGGCGTGACCAGTGCAGCCCAAGCCCGCGCCCGCCTCCTGCAGATCGTCAAGGCCAAGGCCATCGTCCACGGCAGGGTCACCTTGTCGTCCGGTACGGAAGCCGACTACTACGTCGACCTGCGCCGCATCTCTCTCGATGGCGAGGCGGCCCCGCTGGTCGGCATCGTCATGCGCGATCTGACACGCGACCTCGACTACGACGCCGTCGGTGGCCTGACTCTCGGCGCCGACCCCGTCGCGACGTCGATGCTGCACGCCGCAGCGGCCGCCGGGGAGCGGCTCGATGCCTTCGTGGTCCGCAAGGAGGGCAAGGCCCACGGCCTCCAGCAGCGGATCGAGGGCCCGTCGATCGCCGGTCGCCGGGTCCTCGTGGTCGAGGACACGACAACGACGGGCGTGTCCCCGATCGCGGCGCTCCACGCAGCCCGTGAGGTCGGCGCCCAGGTGGTCGCGGTGGCCACGATCGCCGACCGGGCCACCGGTGCCGACGAGAAGATCGAGTCGGAGGGCGTCGCATACCGGTTCGTCTACAGCCTCGAGGAGCTCGGCCTGGCCTGAGCGTGCCCAGCCCGGCCCCCTGCGCATCCCTGCCTACCCCCTGCTCGTCGCCACCCCCCCTGCTCGTCTCAGCTCGTCCCAGCCGTGGGCGTCCGGCCCGGCGGCTAGGATCGGGCCTGTCCACACTCGGCGTACCAGGGGAGACCACGCCATGACCGCGCTCATCGTCATCATCGTCGTCGTCGTGCTATTGGGCGTGATTTTCGGCGCGATGTACAACAGCCTGATCAAGCTGCGAAACGTCGTGCAGGAGTCGTGGGCCCAGATCGACGTCGAGCTCAAGCGGCGGCACGACCTGATCGGCAACCTGGTCGAGACGGTCAAGGGTTACGCCTCGCACGAGCGCGGCACCCTCGACGAGGTCACCCAGGCCCGCGCGCAGGCGATGTCCCCCGGCCAAGGTCCGGCTGACTCGGCCAAGTCCGAGGCGGCGCTCTCGCAGGCGCTGGTCAAGCTTCAGGCGGTGTCCGAGGCATACCCGGACCTCAAGGCCAACCAGAACTTCATGGCCCTGCAGCAGGAGCTGTCGTCCACCGAGGACCGCATCGCGAGCGCCCGCCGCTACTACAACGCCAACGTGCGCAACCTCAACACCAAGGTCGAGACCCTCCCCACCAACGTCATCGCGGGCATCGCCAACGTCGCCAAGGCGGAATACTTCGAGGCCGAGGGCATCGAGCGCCAGGCGCCGCAGGTGAGCTTCGGGTCGAGTGCGCCGGGAGCGCCGTCGATCGGCCAAGCCCAGTCTCAGTCTCAGTCGCAGGCCCAGTCGCAGCTGCCCCCCGTCCAGCCGACCGCCGGTCCGCAGGACGCCCCGCCCCAGAGCTGACGGGCGGGACCTCCGGACTCTGGCGCGGGTTCCCATGGTGCTGCGGCGGCTGACTGGGTTCACCCTGCTGCCGCTGCTCTCGCTGGTCACGCCGTTCCTGCTGCTTCCCGTCGTAGCCCGGGTGTCCGGCCCGGCCGGATGGTCCAGTTTCGTTGCTGGACAGGCGATCGGCACGATCGGTGCCACTGTGGTGTTCTGGGGGTGGAACGTCATCGGCCCCGTCCTGGCCGCCCGCGCCGGGGACCTCGAGGCGAGGACCGAGGTGTATGCCGTCAGCCTCCGGACCCGCTACCTCCTCCTCATCGTGGTCGTGCCCGTCGTGGTCGTCGTGAGCGCCCTGGTCGCCACGATGGGACACCGCGTGGACGCGGCCGCGATGGCTGCCGCGACGACGCTGCTCGGGATGTCACCCTCGTGGTTCGGCATCGGCGTCGGCAACCCGTGGTTGCTGTTCTGGTACGACACGCTGCCCCGAGTCGTCGCCGCAGTGCTGGCCGCCGCGCTCGTCTGGGTGACGTCCCTCGTGTGGGTCTACCCCGTCCTGCTCGCCGTGGCGGTGGCCGGTTCGCTGAGCGCGTTCCGGCGGCGGCACGTCCCCGGCGCCCGTGGTGCGGTGGTCTCACCGTGGCCGGTGGCCCGCTCGCTCGGCGACCTGCGGCTGCATCTGGGCACGGCCGGCATCAACCTCGCGGCAACCGCGTATGCCTCGACGCCGGTGCCGATCGCCACGGTTGCGCTGCGCACGGAGGTGTCGTCCCGGTTCGCCTCCGCCGACTCGCTCTACCGGTTTGCCCTGTTCACGGTGACCGCCATGGGCAACGCGTTCCAAGGTTGGACGTTGGAGGACGCCCCGCAGCCTGTCGACCGTCGGCGTCGTCACCTCGCGGCCTGGCGGACTCATCTCGGGCTCGGCATCGCGGGCGCGGTTGCGTTCGCTGCCCTGGGACCGTGGGCGTCGGGGCTGTTGTTCGGGTCGGCGGTGCAGGCGCCGCGCGACGTCTGCGTCTATTACGGCGTGGCGTTCGTGTTCCTCAGCGCGAGCAGCCCTGCCATCCGCAACCTGCTGCTGCCGACCGGACGGGTACGCCTGGTGCTCGGGTGGACGCTCGCCTCGGCTGTCGTCGGGCTCACGGGAATGGGGGCCGCCGCTGTCTCCGGCTGGCCCGCCGGAGTCGCCCTCGGGATGGCGGTGAGTGAGGCGCTGCTGTTCGTCGGTCTGCTCGGCCCGGCTCTGCGCGCCCTCGCCTCGACCGGACTCAGAACCTCACGGGTTCCGGGCCTTGTGGCGGACGAGAACCCGCAGACATCAGAGTCCGGTCGGGAGGAGGGGTGAGCGACGACAGCGGGAACGGCGGGGTCGCGGTGATCGCGGTGATCGCTGTGCACGACCCTGCCCCCGGGCTGGTCGACCTCGTCTCTGACGTACTCCCTCAGGTGGGCCGCGTCGTGCTGGTCGACGACGGGTCGCGCACCGGTCTCGACGTGGTCGAGAGGCTGCTCGACCGCGTCACGCTGGTCCGCCAGGCCAACGCGGGAGTCGCCGCCGCGCTCAACGCCGGTATCGCGATCGCCCTCACTGACCATGCCGACGCCGTGCTCACCCTCGACCAGGACTCTCGCGTCCCACCGGGTTACGTCACCGCGGCGGTGGCCACCTGGCAGGAGGCGGGGCGTCGAGGCATACCGGTGTCTGCGGTGGCCCCGATCTCCTACAGCGGGCACCCGGCGCCGACCGCGGGACGCGTGCACGATCATGCCGTCGCGTTCGACCCGATGCAGTCGGGGCTGCTGGTGCCGGCGGCGACGTTCCGCACCGTCGGGCTGCTGGACGAAGGTTTCGTCATCGACGGGGTGGACTCCGAGCTCACCGCCCGCTGCCTCGCTGCCGGCCTGGTGCCCGTGATCGCGCCCGGGTGTCGCCTCGGGCACGGCCAAGGCGACCGGCTCCCAGCCACCCTCGGCGGCAGGCGGGTCACGCTGCGCGGCGAGCCCCTCTCCTACAACCGGCACTCACCCGACCGCGTCTACTACATGACCCGCAACGCGGCGGTGCTGACCCGCCGGTATGCCCGCAGTGCACCGCGCTGGGCCGTCCGCCGACTCGCCGAGGAGGCGCGCGCCCACCTGCTGAGGCTGACGTTCAGCCCCGACCGCGGCACGCTTGTCCGCGCAGCGCTCGCGGGAGTGCGGGACGGGGTCCGGGGGCGTACCGGCCTGCGGCCGTGAGAACCCCGCGGAGGCCCAGGAGGGCCCAGGAGGGCGCTGGAGGGCGCTGGAGGGCGCTGGAGGGCGCTGGAGGCGCCGTTTGTCAGCGGGTGGACCCGTCCAGCTCGTCCGCCGGCGTCTGGGACCGCTGCCGCCGGTGTCGCCACCACTCGACCGCCACCGGGACCAACGAGACAGCCACGACCACGAGCACGGCCACGTCGAGCTTGTCCTGCAGCACCGGGAACGCCTGGCCGAGGAAGTACCCGAGCAGCGTGACGGCGCCGACCCACAGCGCCGCGCCCACCGCCGACCAGACGAAGAAGCGCCGCCGATCCATCCGGCCCACCCCGGCGACGACGGTGACGAAGGTCCGCACGACGGGGACGAACCGGCCGATGACCAGGGCCTTGTTGCCATGCTTGTCGAAGAAGGCATGCGTCTGGTCGAAGTACTTCCGTTTGATGAACCGGCCGTCCCGGTTGTAGAGCGACGGACCGACCGCACGCCCGATCTCGTAGCCCGACACGTTGCCGAGGAACGCCGCGACGAACAAGAGCAGCAGCGCCAGGCCCAGGTTGATCGGCAGCCGGCCCGTCGCGACGAAGAGCCCGATCGCGAAGAGCAACGAGTCCCCCGGCAGGATCGGGAACAGCAACCCGCACTCGATGAAGACGATGACCAGGCTGACCCAGATCAGCGCGGTGCCGTAGCGGTCGAGGAGGAAGTTCGGGTCCATCCAGTTCGGACCGAGGGAGTGCATCACGGGACCACGGTATGCGGTCAGGATGACCTTCGGCTGTTACGTCTACGGTTCGAGCGTGCCCGACAGCGATCATCCGCAGGCTCGTGAGGTGGGAGTCGGCCCGTATGCCGGGCTCGATGCTCCGCTGCCCGCCGACGGCCGTCTCGACCCCGACCTCCTGCGGGACGGCGACCGCCGCAACGTCGAAGACCGCTTCCGCTACTGGCGCCACGACGCGATCGTCGCGGACCTGGACACCCGACGGCACGACCTGCACGTAGCCGTCGAGAACTGGGGCCACGACTTCAACATCGGCTCCGTCATCAGGACTGCCAACGCCTTCAACGTCAAGGCGTTCCACATCGTCGGCAGGCGTCGCTGGAACCGCAGGGGAGCGATGGTCACGGACCGCTACCAGCACGAGCTGCACCATGCGAGCGTCGCCGAGCTCGTCTGCTGGGCTGCGACCGCGGGGGCGTCGAGCACCGGTGACGGCGACTCCCGCATACCGCTGATCGGGATCGACAACCTGCCCGGGTCGAGGCCCATCGAGGCCGCATCCTTGCCGCGCGAGTGTGTCCTCGTCTTCGGCCAGGAGGGGCCGGGGCTGAGCGCGGAGATGAGGGACGCCTGCGACGTCGTCCTGCACATCACCCAGTTCGGGTCGACCCGCTCCATCAACGCGGGCGCCGCGGCCGCCATCGCGATGCACACGTGGGTCCGTCAGCACGCGTTCGAGCCGGCTGTCGATCCAGGCTGACACCGACCCGCCCTCCCCGTGGAAGGATGGCGCACGCACGTGTGCGCCCACCTGAGCCGTCCCACGAAGGAGTGCCTGACCCATGCCGATCGCCACGCCCGAGGTCTACGCCGACATGCTCGACCGTGCGAAGGCCGGCTCCTTCGCCTATCCCGCCATCAACGTGTCCTCCTCGCAGACGCTGAACGCCGCGCTCAAGGGGTTCGCCGACGCCGGCAGCGACGGGATCGTCCAGGTCTCGACCGGCGGCGCGGACTACCTCTCCGGGTCCTCGGTCAAGGACATGGTCGCCGGATCTCTGGCGCTCGCTGCCTACGCGCACGAGGTCGCCAAGAACTACCCCGTCAACATCGCGCTGCACACCGACCACTGCCCGAAGGACAAGCTCGACGGGTTCGTCCGGCCGTTGCTGGCAGCCTCGACGGAGCGCGTCAAGGGCGGCGGGCTGCCGTACTTCCAGTCGCACATGTGGGACGGCTCGGCGGTGCCGCTCGAGGAGAACCTCCAGATCGCGCGTGAGCTGCTCGACCTGTGCCAGACGGCCAAGGTCGTCCTCGAGGTCGAGATCGGTGTCGTCGGCGGTGAGGAGGACGGCGTGGCCCAGGAGATCAACGACAAGCTCTACTCGACCCCCGAGGATGCCATCGCCACGGCGCACGCGCTCGGCACCGGTGACAACGGCTACTACATGACCGCGCTGACCTTCGGCAACGTGCACGGCGTCTACAAGCCGGGCAACGTCAAGCTGCGTCCGTCGGTGCTCAAAGCGGCCCAGGACGCGGTGCACGCGCAGTTCTCGACCCCGGACGACAAGCCGTTCCACCTGGTCTTCCACGGCGGTTCGGGCTCGACGCCGCAGGAGATCTCCGAGGCCGTGGACTACGGCGTGGTCAAGATGAACATCGACACCGACACGCAGTATGCGTTCACGCGTCCGGTCGCGGGATACATGCTCGGCAACTACGAGGGCGTCTTCAAGATCGACGGCGAGGTCGGCAACAAGAAGCAGTACGACCCGCGCGCCTGGGGCAAGGCGGCCGAGGGGGGCATGGCCGCCCGCGTCCTCGAGGCCTGCCAGAACCTGCGCGCGGCCGGCACCCACGCGTGAGCCTCACCCCGGACGGCAGCCTGCTGGGCATCCCCGAGACGCGGCTGCCGGTTGACCCGGCCGCGGCGGCCATGGCTGCCGGTGAGCAGGCAAGCGCCACGGCCGCCGCATACCCGACGTCGTCGTTGGCCTGGGCGGTGCTCGCCGAACAGGCTCTCGATGGCGACCGGCCGGTCGAGGCCTACGCGTATGCGCGCACCGGCTATCACCGCGGCCTGGACGCGCTGCGCCGGGCTGGCTGGCGGGGTCAGGGTCCGGTGCCGTGGTCTCATGAGCCCAACCGGGGTTTCCTGCGAGCGCTCGCGGCGTTGCACCGCGCAGCCCGGGCCATCGGTGAGCACGACGAAGAGGCTCGCACGGGCACGTTCCTGCGCGAGTCCTCCCGCGAGGCCGCGCAGGCGCTCGACGTCTGAGTCGAGGATGTTCCAGGCCCCGTGCCAGGCGTTCGAGCCGGATGAAGGCGGGGTGGGCCGGGGAATGGACCCCCGATTGTCCATTCCCCGGCACCTGCCCCCTTGTGGGGAGCGGACCTCATCGAAGGTGGTCCGCATCGTTCGGCGCCATCCCCAGAAGGCTCCGAGCGACCGATGTCATCCAATCACTGCCGTTCGCTGTGACGGTGGTCAGACGATGCCAATGGCCTTAAGATGCCACAATGTCTCAGTACGCGGGCGGTCGATCCGTCGCGAGTGACCCCTCGTCGCCGGCGACGGTTCCCCACTCGACGCTCATCGACGAGGACCCCCGCGAGACCATCTCGCGGGTCCTCACCCGTGAGGAGGACCGGCTGGGCCGCCGCCGCGCCGAGCTGGCGGAGATGCGCAACGCCCTCGTCCGCCTGCATGCCGTGTCGTTGTCGGGTGAGATGCCCGCCGTCGCCCCGATCACCGTCGAGGTGGCACCCGCCTTGCTGCAGGTCCTCACCGACGAGACCACCGGTCCGGTTCGCAACGCCCTGATCTCGACCTCCGTGGGGTCCGGCGTGTCCCCGGACCTGGCCGCGCACACCAAGGACTCGATCCGCGCGGGCCACGAGCAGCGCACCCTCTACGACGCGTCGATCCTGGAGCAGCCGCAGGGGCGACAGTGGGCGGCGGACTGGGCCGCGGCCGGGGAGCAGCAGCGGATCCTGGCCGGCGTACCCAGCGAGTTTGCGATCTACGGCGACTCCGCGGTCGTCGCGGTGGATTCCTGGGGCGACCCGGAGGCGGACTACGTCGTCGTCCGCCACCCCATGATCGTGCAGGCGTTCGTCCTGCTGTTCGACGAGCTCTGGGCCGGGGCCGGCCCCATGCCGACGGCGCGTTCCTCGGATCGCAGCGACGACGACCACCTGCTCGAGCTGCTCGGACGTGGTCTCAAGGACGAGGCCATCGGGCGCTACCTGGGCTGGAGCCTGCGGACGGTTCGTCGACGGGTGGCCCGGCTCATGGACGACCTCTTCGCGGACACCCGGTTCCAGCTGGGTGCGCAGGCAGTGGCGTCGGGGAGGCTGGAAGCGGATAGCCTGTCGCCGCGCCGCGGTCCGCGCGGCCGCGGATGACCTGAGCAGGAGGCGTGGATGCCGGCGATCGTTCTGGTCGGTGCGCAGTGGGGCGACGAGGGCAAGGGCAAGGCCACCGACCTGCTCGGCAGCAGCCTCGACTACGTCGTGAAGTTCAACGGCGGCAACAACGCGGGTCACACGATCGTCATCGGGTCGGGTGCGGCGGCCGAGAAATATGCGCTTCACCTCCTCCCGAGTGGCATCCTCACCCCCAGCTGCACGCCGGTGATCGGCAACGGGGTGGTCATCGACCTCGGGGTGCTGTTCCAGGAGATCGACGGGCTCGAGGGCCGCGGCGTCGACACCTCCAAGCTCGTCGTCAGCGCGAGCGCTCACGTGATCACGCCATACAACCGGGTCCTCGACCGGGTGACCGAGCGGTTCCTGGGGGCGCGCAAGATCGGCACCACAGGTCGTGGGATCGGCCCGACCTATGCCGACAAGATGTCCCGGACCGGCATCCGGGTCCAGGACCTGTTCGACGAGAACATCCTGCGGCAGAAGGTCGAGGCCGCTCTGGACGTGAAGAACCAGGTGCTGGCGAAGATCTACAACCGGCGCGCGGTGCTGGCCGAGGACGTCATCGGGGAGCTGCGCTCTTATGTGGACCGGCTGCGACCCATGGTCCGGGACACCTCGTTGCTGCTCGAGCAGGCCCTCGACCGCGGCGACACCGTTCTGCTCGAGGCGGGGCAGGCGACGCTGCTGGACGTCGACTTCGGCACCTACCCGTTCGTCACCTCGTCCAACGCCACTGCCGGGGGTGCCTGCACCGGGTCCGGCATCCCCCCGACGAGGATCGACGGGGTGATCGCCGTGCTCAAGGCATACACGACCCGGGTCGGCGAAGGCCCGTTCCCCACCGAGCTGGACGACGCGCGGGGTCAGTTCCTGCGCAAGACCGGTGCCGAGTACGGCACCACCACCGGCCGCCCGCGCCGCTGTGGCTGGATGGACACCGTCATCGGGCGCTACGCCACCCGGATCAACGGGGTGACGGACTTCGTCCTCACCAAGCTCGACGTCCTCACCGGTCTCGACACGGTGCCCATCTGCGTCGCCTATGACGTCGACGGCGTCCGGCACGACACCATGCCGGTGAACCAGAGCGACTTCCACCACGCGGTGCCGGTCTATGAGGAGCTGCCCGGCTGGTGGGAGGACATCTCCGCGTGCCGGTCCTACGACGAGCTGCCCGAGAACGCGCGCCGATATGTCGAGCGCGTCGAGCGGCTGGTCGGGGCGCGGGTCTCGGCCATCGGAGTGGGACCCGGGCGCGACGCGATCATCGAACGGTACGACATGCGGCCAACCCGTCGGCCCGCTGCACCGGCGTGACCGCGCCGCCCCGGACCTGTCCCGACCCGGCACCCCGACGTGGCTCTGCACCCAGACGTGGCTCTGCACCCTGCCGGTAGGTCCACCAACACGACCGGACTCACGTTGTCTTCGACCGGACTCACGTTGTACCCGCTTTTGGAGCCGCTAAGGGCGCCGGAACCGACAGAGGAATGAGTTCGGTGACAACGCGGGCGGGCGCGGCCGCTGAGGCAACGCGTTTCAAGCCCCGATGCGGTCAGCGCAGGACGGTCATCCGGTGTGCTGCGCGCGTCATGGCGACATAGAGCAACCGGCCGCCTCCGGGTGACTCGGCCACGATCGCGTCGGGGTCGACGATGACGGTCGCGTCGTATTCCAGGCCCTTGGTGGACATCGGGTCCACGACCTGGACTCGCTCTGAACCGTCCACGCCACCGAGCCCCTCGAGGCGGGCCGCGTGGACGACCGGGGTGATGACCGCCACGGAGCCCTCGACCTCGTCGAGCAGGTCGTCGACGGCTGCCTGGACCGCCGCGCGCACGTCGTCACCGAGGGCCCCGTCCACCGGCTCGACGCCCGTCTCGCGCACGGCCTCGGGGATGTCGGCGTCGGGGACGCTGCGCCGGATCATCGAGGCGGCGTAGTCGAAGATCTCCCGCGCATTGCGGTAGTTCGTATCCATGTGGAACAACCGGCGTGGCTGCGTCCCGAACGCCTCGTCCCGGGCGACCAGCGACTCGACGCCGTCCGGCCACGAGCTCTGCGCGGCGTCCCCGACGACCGTCCACGAGGCATACCGGCCGCGCCGCCCGAGCATCCGCCACTGCATCGGCGACAGGTCCTGAGCCTCGTCCACGAGGACGTGCGCGTACTCCTCCGGTCGGCCGACGCGCCCCATGAGCAGCCGTTCGCGGGCGTCCGCCGGAGTCACCGTGTATCCCTGCTCGACTCGCTCGACTCGCTCGACTCGCTCGACTCGCTCGACTCGCTCGACTCGCTCGACTCGCTCGGCGCGAGCGGCCCGCACGGGCTGGGCTTCGCTGACCCCGTATGCCTGGGAGTCGTCGATCTCCTCGATCTCGTAGAAGTCGCGCTCCTCACGCGGCGGGTCCTGGACAGGGCCGAGCCGGGACGAGAGGTCGTCGACGAGCGCGGCGTCGGCGACCGACCAGGTGCCGGTCGACAGCGCCGTCTGCATCGAGTCTCGGAGGACCGCGGTCTGGTCGGGGTCGAGAATCCCGGTCGTGTAGCGGGCAACGCGCTCGCCGTCGGCCAGCCACAGGAGCACCTCCCGTGGGTCGAGCTGCGGCCACCAGCTCTCGAGGAACACGGCGACGTCGAGATGGTCGACGAACCGTTCGACGAACTCCTCACGCTCGGGGTGACCGCTCTGACGGTATGCCGCGTCGGCGAGCAGCTGCACAGCCGCGCCCCGGGCGAGGTTGCGCTGGTGCTGTCGCAGCGCCCGGCTTCGGACCTGGTCGAGCACCTGTCGCGGCAACCGGATCGCGTGTCCGGCGACGAAGGCGCGCAGCTCCTGCGGTCCGTCAGGGACGGCGTCACGAGCGGCACGCGAGAGCACCTGGCGGACCAGCAGCGACCCTTTGACGGCCGCGGCGTCCGGGGGGTCCAGCCGTTCGGTGCTCACGGCGTCGACCACGTCGCCGAGCGAGCGCAGCGTCACGGTCTCCTCCCCGAGGGAGGGCAGGACGCGTTCGATGTACGAGGTGTATGCCGCCGACGGGCCGACCACGAGGATGCCGCCGGACTCGTATCGGCGCCGGTCGGAGTAGAGCAGATAGGCCGCACGATGAAGGGCCACGACCGTCTTCCCGGTGCCGGGGCCGCCGGTGATCTCGGTGATCCCGCGGGCCGAAGCTCGGATCGCCTCGTCCTGGTGCCGCTGGATGGTTGCGACGATGTCGCGCATCCGCGGTCCACGCGCTCGCGTCAGCGCTGCCATCAGCGCACCGTCGCCGACGACCACCAGGTCGTCTGGCGCCTCCGCGACCATCAGGTCGTCCTCGATGCCCACGACATCGGAGCCCTTGCAGCGCAGCACCCTTCGACGCAGGACGCCGAGGGGCTCGACGGGAGTCGCACGGTAGAACGGGGAGGCGGCCGGGGCCCTCCAGTCGATGACCAGTGGCTCGTAGTCGTCGTCGCGCACGCCGAGCCGGCCGATGTAGCGGACCTCCCGCTCCGGCAGGCCACCGACAGGGTCAGCCTCGGATCCGTTGCTCACGCGGGTCGCCGGTGTTGAGTCGGTATCGGTACCGGTGTCAGTGTCAGTGTCAGTGTCAGTGTTGATGTCCGTGGCGTGGTCGATGTCGAGACGACCGAACACGAGCCCCTCGTACTGGCTTTCCAGGGCGTGTCGCCGACGGACCGCATGGAGCACGAGGGCGTCGCGCTCGAAAAGGCCGGTCAGCTCCTCGTCGCGAGCCTCACCGACCCGTTCGGTGCGACCGCGGGCAAGCCCGTCGGCCTCGACGAGGCCGGCCCGCTGGCCGGCCTTGGCCAGCTCCGCGTAGACCAGATCGACGTGGTTCTGCTCGGTCGCGATCTCTTCGGCCACGACGGCGGCAGACACCTCTGAGATGGACGCTGGGTTGGGCGCTGTCACACACTCCGCCTGAGGTCGGGGACCGTGGTCGACCACGGACGGGGCGGCCACGAAGGAACGAGCAAGTCTAGTCCGACCGACATGTCTCCTGGTCACCCACGTCCGCGCACATACGGGGGCCGGGAGTTCTCAATGCGCAAACCCCGGGCCAGCGGACTGATCGAGGCTGCCACCGCCGTCAGAGCCAGCCCCGGTGCACGGCGTGCACCGCCGTCTGGAAGCGGGTCTGGGCGCCCAGACGCTCCATCAGGGCCCGGACCCGGCGTTCGATGGTGCGCTGGGAAAAGCCGGTCTGTCGGGCGATGGCGGCGTCGGACACCCCTGCTGCCATGAGCCGCAGCACCGTGCCGTCTCGGGCGTCCAGTCCGGAAGCCCCGTCCTGGCGGCCCATCGGGGTCGCCAGCTCCCAGAACTGGTCGAACATCGCCGCTGCGGCCGCGACGGCGCCCTGGATGTGCCCGATCAGCCCGTGCGGGCCACCATCGGACGTGGACCACTCGAGGAGGCAGGTCGTGTCGTCGACGACCACGACCGACAGGGGTATGCCGGGCAGGAACCGCTGCGCCTCCCCCCCGTCGACCCGAGCCTGCAGCGTCTCGACCGCGCCGGGCAGCTCGAGCACACGGGCGTCCCAGACGGTCCTCATGGTCACGGGCCGCCCACCCGCCCCGACACTCGGCTCGCGGTGTGACGCCAGCGGGGATCGGACCAGATCCCGAGAGCGGCGGGTCATCGCCCTCATCGAGCGAACGCTGGTCCGGGCGAGGGACACGGCCTCGCTGGTCGCAGTGGCGACGTCCTCGAGGTCGATGAGCACGCGGACGCCGGTTTGCGGACCCTGGTCCGTTGCTCGAGCTGCGTAGTAGATCCGGGACAGCTCGTCGGCGGCAGCGCGGGCTGCGCTAGCCCGCCGTTCGAGCTCCAACGCGTGTCGCGGCATCGTCGACATCGGCGACGGTACGTCGATGGAGCCGTCGTCGCGCCTGACGACCAGGCCGCGGCCGACGAGCGAGTCCAGCGCCGGGTCGAGCCGGGCCGCCGGGATGCCCTGCGCGAGCATCAGCTCGCGGGTCGGGCGCGGCATCCGGATCAGAGCGAGGTAGACCCGGGTCGGATCGTCCGCACTGGCCTCTGACCAGCTGGGGCCCGGTACGCGCGGGCCGGGCGGGCCGGCCGGGCCGGGCGGGGCGGGCGGGCTGACCCCAGCGGACGTCTGGCGGACAGTGGACAACGGTCTCTCCTCGGCGGCGCCCGACGGCGGCTGGATCGGCGATGGCCTGATAGGGCCGGATCAGTGGCGGAATACCGACACTGACCGTACTCCGCCACCGACGACCTTTACTCCGGCGCCGGGATTTGCCATTGTTGGGCGGTCGGTTGCGATCGACACTGCTCCGCGGCTGCGGGTCCCCCTCCCAGCGGCGCGGTGCAAGATGCGCGGTGTTCCCGGGTGATTGTCCCCCCTGCCTCCCGGGAGCACCGCGCCCCGCGTTTCGGGCCCGAAGGCCCTCCTCGCGGATCGCGTCGCCCCAGGACCCACCGGGAGCACGGAAGCACACGGAGCCCCGCGTCTCGGGCCCACCCGCCAGCTCAGCACACCTGATATGTAGGGGCGTTCTGTCAAGTGGGCAGGGTGAGGCGCCGACCGGATTGTGGTCTGGTCGGCGCCTCTGTGCTCGGCTCCGGGGGCTTGTGCTGGCGTGCGTGTCAGGGCGACGCGCGGTCTGACTGATATGCGCGGGTTGGGTACCGCAAGACGGTGCTGTTCGGCTGGAGCGGGTCCGCTTGTCTAGAGTCGGGCATCGCGTCAAGACGTGAGTCCTGTTGCTGCCCATAGGTGTTCCGCGGATCACTCCACGCGCTGCCGCCAGCGGGCCCGGGGAGTCGAGCAGTCCTTGGTGGGTCAGTCCATGACGGCCAGGGACCAGCACCAGCCGGCCAGCTCGCGGGCGACAGCGACGTTAGCGATGACGTGGCGTTTGCCTCGGTCGTTGAACCGGACCCACTGCTGGTGCAGGCGCCTGTTGCCGGCGTCGCCGCGGGCCCTCGCAGCCGCGGGTGCCAGGTCCCACCGGTCGCGCATCGTCTTCCCGACGGTGTACCGGGGCTGGTGGTGCCAGGCGGCCTCGACCAACAGTCGGCGGGCGTGGCCGTTTCCGGTCTTGGTGATCCCGCCCTGGACCCGGGAGGCGCCCGAGGAGTACTCGGACGGCACCAGGCCGACGTAGGACCCGATCGTGGCCCCAGTGAACCGGGTCCAGTCGCCGATCTCCACCGCGAGGGCGAAGCCGGTCAGGGTGGAGACGCCCCGCAGGCAGCCCAGCCGTCGGGTGACCTCGGTGAACTCACTGTCGGCGGCCATCGTCGTGATCGCGGCGTCGAGACGGTCACGTCGGGCCGCGACGGTCAGAACGGCGTCGTAGTCGGAGTCGAACGCCAGCCGCGCCGCTGCGGCCGGTAGCTGTTGCTGACGCAGCCACGCGTCGTGTCGTCCGGTCCACGCCTGCCCACCGGAGTAGACGATCCCGTGGCGTAGCAACAGCTTCGACAACCGGTGCCGGGCCCGCATCAGGTCCCCCCGCGCATCCTCCCGGGCCCGCACCAGATCCCTTGCGGCCTCCTGGTCCACGCTCGGCACTGTCACCGATGTCACCTCATCCAGGCGCAGCAGCCGCGCCAGGTGTAGCGCGTCCCGCTGATCGGTCTTGACCCGGTCACCGGCGGGCCGCTGCAGCTTGCTCGGCGCCGCGACCTCACACCGAACACCAGCAGCCGTCAGCGCCCGGGAAAGGCCGAACCCCGTCGGGCCAGCCTCATATGTGGCCGCAGCCGGCCCAGGAAGCTCCTGGACCCACCGCAGGACATCCCGATAGTCAGGAGTCAACCTCGCCTTAAAGACCTCGCCAGTCACACCATCGATCGCCGCCGCGACGACCGACCGTGCGTGCACATCCAGTCCCACACTCGTACGCTCAGAGAACACCGGGGCCTCCCACACATGTCGGATAGGCCGAGCAGGCAGCCCCTACTCGGTAACCCACGAATCTGTGTGAGTGAGGCCCCGGCCCGCAACCCCTCGGACGCCCCGAGCAGTCACGTCATACCGTCTAGCGTCGCTCAGCACACCGCATACCGTGTGCTGAGCGCAGGACCGTGTGCTGAGCTGGCTCTGGTGACTCCGCAGCGGCCCCTAAAGTGGTCGCCGTGACCGCCTTGGTGATCCTTGTCATCGGTTCGGGGGCGCGCGAGCACGCGCTCGTCCGGGCGCTGTCCCGGGACGAGGCCGTCGCTGCCGTCATCGCCGCACCAGGCAACCCTGGCATCAACGCCGTCGCCCGCTGCGAGCCGCTCGCCGACGCCTGCGACGCGGTGGCGGTCCTCGAGCTGGCCCAGCGGTACGACGTGGACCTGGTCGTCGTCGGGCCTGAAGCGCCGCTCGTCGCCGGGGTCGCGGACGTGCTGCGGGCAGCCGACATACCGGTCTTCGGACCGTCGGCCGCCGCCGCCGCCCTCGAGGGCAGCAAGGCGTTCGCCAAGGAGGTGATGGCGGCAGCCGAGGTGCCGACGGGGATGGCGCACGTCTGCACGACCGCGGCGGAGGTGGATGACGCGCTCGACGCGCTGGGCGCCCCTCACGTCGTCAAGAACGACGGGCTCGCTGCCGGCAAGGGCGTCGTCGTGACGGACGACCTCGCCGCAGCGCGGGCTCATGCCCTCGCCTGCCTCGCCAGGCCGGGCGGCCGGGTCGTGGTCGAGGAGTACCTCGACGGCCCGGAGGCCTCGGTGTTCTGCATCACCGACGGCACCACGGTTCTTGCGCTCCCGGCTGCGCAGGACTTCAAGCGTGTCGGCGACGGCGACAAAGGCCCCAACACCGGAGGAATGGGGGCCTACTCGCCCCTCGACTGGGTGCCCGACGGGTTCGAACGTGACATCGTCGAGCGAGTGGCTCGGCCGACCATCGACGAGATGCGCCGGCGCGGCACACCGTTCGTCGGCACGCTCTACGTCGGCCTGGCGCTCACCTCACGGGGGCCGCGGGTGATCGAGTTCAACGCACGGTTCGGCGACCCCGACGGCCAGGTCTCGCTCGCCCGGCTCCGGACCCCGCTCGGCAGCCTGCTCCATGCCGCGGCGACCGGCACGCTCGACGAGGTCGGGCCGCTGCGGGTCGGCCCCGGGTATGCCGTCACGGTGGTCGTCGCCTCGGCGGGCTATCCCTCCGCACCGCGCACGGGTGACCCCGTGACCGGCCTTCCCGACGCTGACGACGCTGACGACGCTGACGACGCTGACGACGCTGAGGACGCTGAGGACGCCGACGGCGTCAGTGGGGTGGACACGTCTGATGGCGAGGTCTACGTCCTGCACGCCGGCACCGCGCTCGACGCCCAGGGCACCGTGGTGTCGGCGGGTGGTCGGGTCCTCGACGTGGTGGCCACCGCGGGCACGCTCGAGGAGGCCAGGCGCGCGGCATACCGGGCGGTCGAACGGATCCGGCTCGCCGGTTCGCACCACCGCACGGACATCGCCCTGGCAGCGCAGCGAGGCGCGGTGAGCGTTCCGTGACCCCTGGCCCGCCACAGCCGCCCGGGCTGCCGGGTTACGCGCCGGTCTATTCCGGCAAGGTGCGCGACCTGTATGCCCCGCTCGACGGTTCCGGTGTCCCCCGCGAGGATCTGCTGCTGCTCGTGGTGTCCGACCGGCTGTCCGCCTTCGACTACATCCTCGAGACCCCGATCCCCGACAAGGGCACGGTGCTCACCCAGCTCTCGCTCTGGTGGTTCGAGCAGCTCGAGGACCTGGTGCCCAACCACGTCGTCTCACTCGACGTCCCCGCCGAGGTCACCGGGCGGGCGATGCTGGTCCGTCGGCTCCAGATGGTGCCGGTCGAGTGCATCGCGCGTGCCTACCTCACCGGAGGCGGGCTGGCTGAGTATGCCCGGCTGGGTTCGGTCTGCGGGGTCCCGTTGCCGCGCGGGCTGGTCGACGGCGACCGACTGGCCGAGACCGTCTTCACGCCGACCACGAAGGCTCCTGTGGGGGAGCACGACCTGCCGATGACGAGCGACGAGGTCGTCGACCTGGTGGGCCCGGGCGTCGCGGAGCGGGTCGATGTCATGACCCGGCGGATCCTGGCTCGCGGCAACGAGATCGCTGTCAATCGCGGCATCATCATCGCTGACACGAAGGTGGAGTTCGGCCTCGGCCGGGTTGCCGACACCGATGCCGCGATGGGCTCCGGGGGCGTCGAACCTGACATCGTGCTCGCCGACGAGGTGCTCACGCCCGACTCGTCGCGGTTCTGGCCGGTCGACTCCTGGGAACCGGGCCATCCACAGGAGTCCTTCGACAAGCAGTACGTCCGGGACTGGCTGACCTCGTCGGCCAGCGGTTGGGACCGCCGTTCGGGCGAGCCACCGCCGCCCCTGCCCGAGGACGTCGTGGCACGCACCCGCGCGAAGTACGTCGAGGCGTACGAGCGGCTGACCGGCCGCCGGTTCGGCTGAGCGCGACCGATACCCTTTGGCCGTCATCCGGCTGTGCCACGCCGCCGCTCGCGAGACCGCCACCCCGACTCCAGGAGCCCCCTGCATGGGACGCATCGTCGTCGACGTCATGCTCAAGCCCGAGATCCTCGACCCGCAGGGGCAGGCCGTCGCCGGCGCGCTGCCACGCCTGGGCATCGACGCGTTCACGGACGTCCGGCAGGGCAAGCGGTTCGTCCTGACGGTCGAGGGGGCGGTGACCGACTCGCAGCTCGCGCAGGCGCGCTCGGCCGCCGAGCGCCTGCTGTCGAACCCGGTCATCGAGGACGTCGTGGCGGTCCGGGAGCTCGTGGAGGGGGGTGCCGACCTGCCGGCCGCCGACCTGCCGGCCGCCGGCCTTCCGGCCGCCGACCTGCCGGCCGCCGACCTGCCGGCCGCCGACCTTCCGGGTGCACCGTCATGAAGGTCGGGGTCGTCACCTTCCCGGGGTCGCTGGACGACCGGGACGCGGCGCGCGCGGTGCGTGCGGTTGGAGCCGAGGCTGTCTCGCTGTGGCACGGCGACCGCGACCTGCACGGAGTCGACGCGGTCATCCTCCCCGGTGGCTTCTCCTACGGCGACTACCTTCGCTGCGGCGCAATCGCCCGGTTCGCACCTGTCATGGAGGTCATCATCCCGGCCGCCCAGGCCGGATTGCCGGTGCTCGGGATCTGCAACGGTTTTCAGGTCCTGTGCGAGTCACACCTACTGCCGGGAGCGTTGATCCGCAACGACTTCCGCAGGTTCAGCTGCGTCGACCAGACGCTTCGTGTGGAGAACGCGACGACCTCGTGGACATCGCAGTATGCCGCCGGCCAGGAGATCGTCGTCCCGCTGAAGAACGGTGAGGGTGGTTACGTCGCCGACGAGGACACCCTGGACCGGCTCGAGGGTGACGGTCGCGTGGTGTTCCGCTACGTGGGAGACAACCCGAATGGGTCCTACCGATCCATCGCGGGCGTGAGCAACGAACGCGGCAACGTGGTTGGCCTGATGCCCCATCCGGAGCACGCGGTCGAGCCGGGGTTCGGACCGACGACCGATGGCCTCGGGTTCTTCGAGTCCGTGCTGACCCTGACGGTGTCCGCGTGACCGGCCCCTCTACCGGCCCCTCTACCGGCCCCTCTACCGGCTCCGCGGCCGGCTTCGACACGGTTGCCCAGGCGGCGGCGAACCCCGGCACTCGGCAGCCGTGGACGGAACTTGGCCTCAAAGAGGACGAGTACCTCAATATTCGTGAGATTCTCGGCCGCCGACCCACGTCCGCAGAGCTCGCGATGTACTCCGTGATGTGGTCCGAGCACTGCTCTTACAAGTCCTCCAAGATCCATTTCTCGCTGTGGGCCGAGAACACCACTGAGGCGATGCGGGAGAAGCTGCTCGTCGGCATCGGAGAGAATGCCGGCGTCGTCGACATCGGCGACGGGTGGGCGGTGACGTTCAAGGTCGAGTCGCACAACCACCCGTCCTACGTCGAGCCATACCAGGGTGCGGCGACGGGTGTCGGCGGCATCGTCCGCGACATCATGTCGATGGGCGCGCGGCCGATCGCGGTGATGGACCCCCTGCGATTCGGCAACCTCCATCACCCCGACACGCAGCGGGTGCTTCCCGGGATCGTTGCGGGAGTGGGCGGTTACGGCAACTGCCTGGGACTGCCCAACATTGGCGGCGAGGTCGTCTTCGACGACTGCTACCAAGGCAACCCGCTCGTCAACGCCCTCTGTGTCGGTGCGATGCGCATCGAGGACATCCACCTCGCGTCGGCTCGGGGAATGGGCAACAAGGTGATCCTGTTCGGCGCCAAGACCGGCGGCGACGGCATCGGCGGCGTGTCGGTGCTCGCCTCCGAGACGTTCTCGGCGACCCGTGAGGGAGGGCCGACCAAACGTCCCGCCGTCCAGGTCGGTGACCCGTTCGCCGAGAAGGTGCTCATCGAGTGCTGCCTCGACCTCTACGCAGCCAAGGTGGTCGCCGGCATCCAGGACCTCGGTGGCGCCGGGTTGTCCTGCGCCACAAGCGAGCTGGCCTCGAACGGCGACGGCGGTATGCAGGTCGCACTCGACCTCGTGCCGTTGCGCGACGCCAGCCTGCGGCCCGAGGAGATCCTCATGTCGGAGTCGCAGGAACGCATGATGGCCATCGTCGAGCCCCAGCATCTCGACGCATTCCTCGCGATCACCGACCGGTGGGACGTCGAAGCGACGGTGATCGGAGAGGTCACCGACGCTGACCACCTGGTCATCACCTGGCACGACGAGGTCATCGTCGACGTACCGCCGCGTTCCGTCGCTCACGACGGCCCGGTCTACAGCCGCCCGCTGGCGCGACCGACATACCTGAATGCGTTGCAGGAGAACGGAACCAGTGCCCTGGACCGGCCGAGCACGGGCACCGACCTGAGATCCACGCTTCTCACCATGCTCGGCAGCCCAAACCTCTGCGACAAGTCCTGGGTCACCCAGCAGTACGACCGCTATGTCCTCGGCAACACGGCGCTCGCGATGCCCGACGACGCCGGTGTCGTGCGCGTCGACGAGGAGACCGGACGCGGCGTTGCGATATCGACCGACTGCAACGGTCGGTTCGCCAAGCTCGACCCGTATGCCGGTGCCCAGCTCGCGCTTGCTGAGGCCTACCGCAACGTCGCCACCGCGGGGGCGACTCCGCTGGCGGTCACCGACTGTCTCAACTTCGGGTCGCCCGAGGACTCGGGGGTGATGTGGCAGTTCCGCGAGTCGGTGCGAGGAATTGCCGAGGGTTGCCGCGTTTTGGGCATCCCGGTCACCGGGGGCAACGTGTCGTTCTACAACCAGACCGGCGATGTCGCCATCCACCCCACGCCCGTCATCGGGGTGCTCGGCGTGATGTCCGACGTCGCCACCAGGACGCGCTCAGGGTTCCGCACCGACGGTGCGGCCGTCTATCTCCTCGGCGAGACGCGCGATGAGCTCGATGGGTCGGAGTGGGCGCACGTGGTGCACGGGCACCTCGGCGGACACCCACCCAGCGTCGACCTCGAGCACGAGATGCGTCTCGGCCAGCTCCTCGTCAGAGGCTCGGAAGCAGGGGTGCTCGACGCCGCCCACGACCTGTCCGACGGCGGCCTCGCTCAGACGCTCGCTGAGGCGGTGCTACGGCATGGTGTTGGCGCCCGTGTCTCGCTGGACAACGTGCACGACGACGCCTTCGTCGCGTTGTTCTCCGAGTCGGCGGGGCGCGTCATGGTGTCCGTGGTTCCGGGGTCGGACGACGCCTTCCTGGCTCTGGCCCGGGGGTTCGCGGTCGCAGTGGCCCGCATCGGTGTGGTCGACGACTCTGTCGACGGGGTGGTGGTCGACGGACAGTTCGCCCTCGACCTCGAGACGCTGCGTGAGACACATACCGCGACACTCCCGGCGGTCTTCGGCCGCTGAACCCCCCTTGCCCGACTCCGATGGTGCCGAGTGTTCGGGGCCGGCGAGGCACGAAGTCGCAAGCGTGTGCGTCCGGTCGGAGCCTGGGTCAGACGACGCGCCAGGTGCCCGGGTCCGGGGGTGGTGGCGACCGGACGGAGTCGGTGTCCGCACCCGTGTCTGTGAACGGTTTCGCGCCGGCCATGAACCGGCGCAGGAACGGCTCCTGCCGGACCCCTGTCGGCAGCGGCAACCGGGACACGCCACGACTGATCGCCGCCACATCGAGCGCGGTCGGTGAGGCCGCGACGACCGTGTTGCCGAACCGGCGCCCCTTCAGCACCTCGAAGGTCGCAATCATCAGCACAGCCGGGAACCCGCTCTCCAGCACGGTCGCGATCACCCGGGCCACATGCCGTCGGCGTGGCTCGTCCGCGATGTTGAGCAGGAGCACCCCGTCGGGCCGAAGCACCCGACGCACCTCGGCCAGGAACGTCGGGCTCACCAGCTCGGCGGGCACCTGTCCCCCCTCGTACGCGTCGACGACCACGACGTCGGCGCTCGCGTCCCGCAGTGCAGCCACCCCTGACGCGCCGTCAACGGGACGGACCCGGATCCGGTGCCCCCGGGGCAACGGCAGCTCGCGCCGCACCACGTCGGTCAGGGCGGCGTCGGGTTCGAACACGATCTGCGGCGACCCGGGCCGGGTCACCGCCACCCAGCGCGGCAACGTGAGCCCGCCCCCACCCACGTGCGTCACCGCCAGCGGCCCCGCAGGCAGCGCGTCGATCACCAGGCCGAAGTGCTGGACGTACTCGAACGCCAGCATCTCGGGGTCGTCCAGCCGGATGTAGGACTGTGGGACCCCGCGCTGCACCACCGTGACCCCACCGCGTTCGTCGGTGACGAGAGCGACCCCCGAACCCCCTGTCACGTCCACGGGGCTAGGGTCTCATCGTGCGGTTCGGCCTGACGATCCTTCCCGAGTACTCCTGGACCGAGGCGTCCCGACTGTGGCGGATGGCGGAGGACCTCGGGTTCGACCACGCCTGGACCTACGACCACCTGGTCTGGGGCGGCCTGCCGGACTCGCCGTGGTTCGGGACCACGCCGACCCTGACGGCGGCCGCGCTGGTGACCGACCAGATCGGGCTCGGGACGTTCGTCTCCTCGCCCAACTTCCGCCACCCGGTCGCCTTCCACCGCGACGTCCAGTCCCTCGACGACATCTCCGGAGGACGGTTCCTGCTGGGTGTCGGCACTGGCGGTGACCTCGACTCGCGCCTCCTCGGCACCGGAGAGCTCACGACCAAGCAGCGGGTGGACCGGTTCCAGGAGTTCACGTTGCTGCTCACCCACCTGCGCGACGAGGACCATGTCACGAGTGACGGGACCTGGTTCTCGGCTCGAGACGCGCGCACCCTCCCGCGGGTACGCCGCGTCCCGATCCTCGTGGCGGCCAACGGCCCCCGGTCGTTGCGGTTCGCGGCCCAGCACGGTGACGGATGGGTCACCACCGGGATGAAGGCCGACACGCTCGACGCCTGGTTTGACGGCCTGGCGGTCGCCCGGAACACCCTCGACGAGGCGCTTGTCGCCGCCGAACGCGACGTCCAGGCATACCCGAGCTATCTCAACCTCGACTCGTCGCCGCGCTACTCCATGGAGAGCGCCGAGCTGTTCGCCGAGATGGTGACCCGCGCCGCCGAGCTCGGTTTCACCGACGTCATCACCCACTGGCCCAGGCCGGACAGCCCATACCAGGGGTTGGAGACGACGCTCGAAACCGTTGCTACGCAGGTCATCCCGCAGCTGCGTGCAAAGCTCCCCTGACCGACGTGGGAGCATCGTGGCGTGCCCGCCCGCCGCCGCGTCGATCCCGCAGCCGGCCACGACGCACTCGAGGTATGCCTCGCCGCAGCCGACCTGGCCGAGGTGCCTCGCCCGGTCGTCGCGACCGCCGTCCGATATGCGCTGGAAGAGCTGGCGGCGCGCCACCCCGGGCGGTCGGTCGAGGTTCGAGTGCCCCCGTTCGGGGCGGTGCAGTGCGTCGAGGGCCCGATGCACAAGCGGGGCACCCCGCCCAACGTCCTCGAGACGGACGCTGCGACCTGGATCGGGCTCGTGTCCGGGCGGCTCGACTGGGCGGCGGCACGAGGTAGCGGGGTGGTCCGCGCCTCGGGGTTCCGCGCCGACCTCGGGGCGATCCTGCCGCTCGCCCCGCTGTGACAACGACCCCGCCGCGACGAACCACACCGCTCTGACGAACCACACCGCTCTGACGACCCACCGCATCCGATCACCCTCGACCGGTGGGCAGCCTCCCCGTGACTTAGGCTTTCCCCGTGAGCAAGGCGGCCCATCGCAACCCCAACTACCTGCGCTTCGTCATCACCGGCGCGGTGGTCGGGCTGATCGTCGGTTCCGCGATCGCGATCTTCGGCGACTCGGCCCCCGACTACAGTGGCGGGACCCAGCTGGGCCTGCTTGCGGTCGCCTTCGGTTTCCTCGGAGGCCTGCTCGGTGGCCTCGCCGGGATACTCCTCGAACGCCGCTGACCGGCAGGCTGAGCCCGCAACCTGGTCCGCCGCGGCGTCCGCCTCGCGGACCGGCGCTGCACGGCGATGCACGCCTCTCAACGGCGCTGCACGGCGCTGACGGCGCTGCACGGTGCACGGTGGGAGGTCCCCGCGACTGTGGGAGCATGAGGTACGTGCCTCGCGGAGACGGACGTCTGACGGACCAGCTGGACCTCACCGACTCGAAGGACCACGGTCCGCAGGACGCCTGCGGTGTCTTCGGCGTCTGGGCGCCCGGCGAAGAGGTCGCCAAGCTGACCTACTTCGGCCTGTACGCGTTGCAGCACCGCGGCCAGGAGTCCGCCGGTATCGCGACGAGCGACGGCGAGAAGATCCTGGTCTACAAGGACATGGGGCTGGTCAGCCAGGTGTTCGACGAGGCAGCGCTCGGCTCGATGCGGGGTTATATCGCGATCGGCCACACTCGATACTCCACGACCGGCGGCTCGACCTGGGAGAATGCCCAGCCCACGCTCGGCGGGATCGGCGACAGCACGGTCGCCCTCGCCCACAACGGCAACCTCATCAACACCGTCGACCTCCGCGAGCTGGTGATCGAGCGCCTGGGCGCATCCGCCGGAAAACGCGGTGAGCTGGGCCGCGGGAACACCTCGGACACCGCGCTCGTCACGACGCTGCTGGCCGGCGACCCCGACCGCTCCCTCGAGGCGAGCGCGCTGGAGGTGCTCCCGCGACTCGAAGGCGCCTTCTCGTTCGTCTTCATGGACGAGCACACGCTGTATGCCGCGCGCGACCCTTACGGCGTGCGTCCCCTCGCGCTGGGCCGGCTCGAGCGCGGCTGGGTCGTCGCCTCCGAGACCGCGGCGCTGCAAACGATCGGCGCGAGCGTCGTGCGTGAGATCGAACCCGGTGAGCTGGTCGCCATCGACGAGCACGGCCTGCGCAGTCACCGGTTCGCGGAGGCGAAACCCAAGGGGTGCGTGTTCGAGTACGTCTACCTCGCCCGCCCCGACGCGGTGATCCGCGGCCGCGTCGTCCACGAGGCCCGGGTCGAGATGGGTCGCCAGCTGGCCCGCGAGCACCCGGTCGACGCCGACCTCGTCATCGGGGTGCCGGAGTCCGGCGTGCCCGCAGCGGTGGGGTACTCGCAGGAGTCCGGGATCCCGTTCGGGCAGGGTTTCGTCAAGAACGCCTACGTCGGGCGGACCTTCATACAGCCGTCACAGACGCTACGTCAGCTCGGTATCCGGCTCAAGCTCAACCCCCTCGAACACACCATCCGCGGCAAGCGTCTGGTGGTCGTCGACGACTCGATCGTGCGGGGCAACACCCAGCGCGCCCAGGTCCGGATGCTCCGTGAGGCCGGCGCCCTGGAGGTCCACGTCCGCATCTCCAGCCCCCCGGTGCGGTGGCCGTGCTTCTACGGCATCGACTTCGCGACGCGGGCCGAGCTCATCGCGACCGGTCTAGGCGTGGAGGAGATCAGGGCGTCGATCGGCGCCGACTCCCTCGGGTACATCTCCGAAGAGGGCATGATCGCCTCGACGAACCAGCCCCCGACGGAGCTGTGCTCGGCCTGCTTCACGGGAAGCTACCCGATCAGGCTTCCTGAGGATGGCCGGATCGGCAAGCACGTGCTGGAGACGCTGCCCATCTCGGTCCGAACCGGGCACGACTCGAGCATCGAGCACCTCCCGGTGGACCGGACTCCCGACACCATCCCGGCTCGGCTGGCGGCAACTGACGCCGAGGGTGTGCCGGCAGGTCTGTCCACCGGCGGCGGCAACGCCCTGCTCCACCCCTGAGGTCGTCGAGAAGGGTGATACCGGCCGGATTTCCGACCGTTATCACCCCACTCGAGCTCCCTGCCTCCACCCCCCGGCAGTCAAGGCCGCGGCGACTTGGCCCATGAAGGCCTCCGTCTCGAGCCGGAGGCCGATCACCGAGACTCGCAGGACCACCGACCCGGACAGCGTGACGTGGTTCTGCCGCAAGTTGTCACTGACGACTGCGAGCGCGACCCGGTGCTGCGCTCCGTCGATCTCGACGACCAGCCCGAACGACGGCCATGAGGCGTCCAGGTAGATACGGCCACGTGGGCCGCGACGCACGTCCTGCCGCTCGGGTGGAGGCAGACCCCGGGTGCGGCAGAACCTGGTGAAGTCGAGCTCACCGAGGGACTGCGCCCCGTCCGTCACGTCTATGACCAGATCCTCGACCAGCGCCCGCCTCCTCCACCCAGACACGGTGCGGGCTGCCTCGGTCAGCTGGCGGCTGGACACAATCCGCTGTTGGGCAGCGAGAGCGATCAGCAGCGCAGCCTGCCGATCGGTGCGAGCCCAGTAGGCGGCCCGCAGGGTGGCGATGTGCGGGCGGACCCGCGGGACTCCGGCTGTGAGTATCTCGGCCTCGATGCGGCGCACACGATGGATCTTGACCCCGGGAACCGGTTCGACGCGCGCCGAGACGGGGACCGAGACATGGACACTCGACTCCTCGTAGCCCGTCATCCCCGCGAGGTCCAGTGCGCTCACGCCGTCGATGACGGCAATGCGTTGACCGACCTCCCACACCGCACGCCAGGCCAGCGCGGCGGCGTCGAGCCCTTGGGTGTGCATGGCGATGGTCTGGTGCCCGTGGCTGCGCCAGCGGTCCGCGTCGATCTCGCGCCCCACCATGTGGCGGTCGATACCGAGGTCACGAAGGAGCGCTCGCGACAGGACGTCACCATAGGGAGCCGCCTGTGCCATGGCCATCCGTCGGCGACGTGCGAGGTGGGAGGAGGGGGACATGTCGGCACCGTGGCCTGTCTCACCATCAGTGGTCGACAGGAGCGGGTCGGCCTGTGGACGACGGGACCAACGGGTCAGGGGATGTGGACGACCGTCCGGGGGCGCAGATGGGTGATACCGGTCGTGTTCCCGGCCGTTTTCACCCTGCTCGCACCCTGCTCCCACCCTGCTTAGACGCTGCAGCACCCCTGTCTCCCCGCCGATAGCCTGAGCGGGTGACCCAGCCGTCCCCCATACCCCTCACGTATGCCGACGCGGGGGTCGACGTCGAGGCCGGTGACAAGGCCGTGGCGCTGATGCAGGAGTCGGTGCGCCGCGCGCAGCGGCCGGAGGTCATCGGTGGCCTCGGGGGGTTTGCCGGGTTGTTCGACGCATCCGCGCTGACCCGGATGGCGCGTCCGGTCCTCGCCACCTCGACCGACGGGGTCGGCACCAAGGTTGCGATAGCCCAGGCCCTCGACCGGCACGACACCATCGGGTTCGACCTGGTCGGCATGGTCGTCGACGACATCGTCGTGTGCGGCGCCGAACCGTTGTTCATGACCGACTACATCGCCACGGGCAAGGTCGTCCCCGAACGCATCGCGGCCATCGTCTCGGGCATCGCCGATGCCTGCGCCCAGGCGGGTGTGGCGCTGGTCGGCGGCGAGACGGCCGAGCACCCCGGGCTGCTCGAACCCCACGAGTACGACGTCGCCGGCGCCGCCACAGGTGTGGTCGAGTACGCCGACCTCCTCGGCCCACACCGCGTCGTCCCGGGTGACGTGGTGGTCGCTCTCGCCTCCAGCGGACTGCACTCCAACGGCTACTCCCTGGTCCGCCGCGTGGTCGAGCGCGCCGGCTGGGGACTGGACCGACACGTCCCGGAGTTCGGGCGCAGTCTGGGGGAGGAGCTGCTCGAACCCACGAGGCTGTATGCCCTCGACCTGCTCCGGCTCATCCGCACCGACGGCGTCGAGGTCCACGCGCTCAGCCACGTCACCGGGGGCGGGCTCGCCGCCAACCTGTCGAGGGTGCTGCCCACCGGGACCCTGGCGCGGGTGGACCGAAGCACGTGGACGCCGCCGCCGGTGTTTTCCACGATCGGACGGTTGGGTGAGGTCCCCCAGCTCGACCTCGAGGGAACGCTCAACATCGGCATCGGGTTTGCGATCCTCCTGCCGGCCGAATACGTCGACCTGGCGATCGCCGACCTCGGTGGGCACGGCATTCCCGCATGGGTCGTCGGCGAGGTCAGCGACGAGGCAACCAGCCCGCTCCACCCGGATCACCCCGTCGTCCGGGGCGCCAAGGGCCTCGACGGCGGAGCCGTACAGGTCGTCGGGGAACACCCGCCGGCCTAGAGCAGATCCCTCGGTATCCGGACACACTGACGGGCGGCGCGTCGACCCGTGAGGGCCGAGACACCGCCACCACGTCCACGGGGGACGCATGAAGGTCAGTCAGGGGTCGAGGCGCGCATCACTGCTCGCCGGAGGCCCACTTCCCGTACCCGCCGTCATTATCGGTGTCCTCGTCGTCGACCGTGGAGCCCCGCTCGGGTGGCTCGTATCGCGTCGTGGAACCGTGGAGTTCTCGCTCAAGCGCGCTGTAGTCGGTGTTGGGAGAGAAATATTTCAGCTCCCGAGCGACCTTGGTCTGCTTGGCCTTCGCCCGGCCGCGCCCCATGGCGTGACCCCCTCATGCGTCTGCCGGGACGGCATCACTCGTGTCGCGGACGATGAGTCCTCGACCTTTGCGGAGCGGCCCCGGGAATCGTGTGTCTTCGTGGGGATAACGCTACCCCAGGCCCGACAGTTCCACCTATCGCCCTGCCGTCGGCGCACTGGCGTGCGGCGCGGACTCCGGGAGCCAGACACCACCGGGCTGGGCGACGGCCATCCGCTCCTCGGCAACGCGGTCCGCGGCCGCGGCAGGGGTCGTCCCGTGCTTCGTGGCCATGTGCAAGACCTCGAGCGTGGTGGCGAAGATGCCGGCGGTGCGTGCCCGGGCACGCTCGAAGTCGAACCCGTGCAGCTCGTCGGCGACCTGGATCACGCCGCCGCTGTTGACGACGAAGTCCGGGACGTAAAGGATGCCGCGCGCCTGCAACCGGTCCGCGGACCCGCCCTCGTCGGCCACGTCGACGAGCTGGTTGTTCGCAGCGCCGCAGACGACCCTCGCCTGTAGTCGGTCGATGGTCGCGTCGTCGAGCGCGCCGCCGAGGGCGCACGGGCTGTAGACGTCGAGGTCCAGGCCGCTCAGGGCCAACGCGTCGGAGACGACCTCGACCTCGGGGTGGGCCGCGAGCACCGCCTGGCACGCAGCCGGGACGACATCGGTGACCGCCACGGCAGCGCCGTCCTCGACGAGGAGGTCGACGAGCCGATGACCGACCTTGCCGACCCCGGCGACACCGACCCGGCGACCTCGCATCGTCGGTCGGCCCCAGAGGTGCTCCGCGCTGGCGCGCAACCCCTGGAACACTCCGTATGCGGTGAGCACGCTCGAGTCGCCCGCCCCGCCCATCGCCTCGGACCGGCCCGTCGCGAACCGGGTCGTCTGCGCGACCACGTCCATGTCGGTGACGTAGGTGCCGACGTCGCAGGCGGTGACGTACCGCCCGCCCAGGCTCTCGACGAACCGGCCGTAGGCGCGCAGCAGGTCCGGCGTCTTGTCGGTCGTCGGATCGCCGATGATGACGGCTTTGCCTCCGCCGTGAGGCAGACCCGCCATCGCGTTCTTGTACGCCATCCCCCGCGAGAGGTTCAGGACGTCCGCGAGTGCGTCCTCCGGCGAGGCATACGGGTGGAACCGGGTTCCGCCGAGGCCAGGCCCGAGCGCGGTGGAGTAGAGGGCGATGATAGCGCGCAACCCGGTCTCCCGGTCGTGCCAGAAGGCGACCTGCTCGTGCGTATCGAGAAGGTCGCTCACGAGATTGGAGGAGGACATCGGCGGTCTCCGCTCGGGGGTGGGCGCGGTATGGGGGCTGTATGGGGTGGGTGAGGCGCGGGTGAACCGCGGTCAAGCGCCGCTCCAGCGTATTCCGGGACATCTCGGATGTTTGGGATCAAGCGATTCCGGCGAATCCCCGACGGAAAAGGTCTGCGGCCGGTAAATTCTGAGAACAAGGGAGTGTCCCTTGGACCCGCCGTTCGGCGGCCAGACCCGGGGTTCGGCAAGGCGGGAATGTGAGTCATGGCAATCCAGACGTATGAGCACGAAAGGCTGCTGACGCCGGCAGAGGTCGCCGCGATGTTCCGCGTCGACCCCAAGACGGTCACGCGCTGGGCGCAGGCCGGCAAGCTGACGGCGATCCGCACGCTCGGTGGCCACCGCCGTTATCGCGAGAGCGAAGTCAGCAGGCTCCTCAACGCGTCCTGACTGTAGGAACTCGTCGGGGACGTCCACGCTCCGCGGTTCTGAACCGCGCGTTCGCGGCCGCCGGCGAACGCGCAGGAGGTCTGTATTCATGGCATCTTCACCGGGCGGGTGTACCGGGACACCCTGATCCGCGTGCAGGGCCTGACGTGCGGCACTCTCACAAGTGGTCTCTTCCTCTGTAGAGACCCAAACTGGGACGATGCCGGGGTGATAGGCGACGCCGTGCTCCGTGGCGTGGCGGAGCGGTTGACGCAGGTCGAAGGCGTGGTCGGTGTCGTCCTCGGGGGCAGTCGCGCGCGCGGTGACCACCTCCCGGAGTCCGACGTGGACCTGGGCCTCTATTACCGACCGCCGCTGGATGTCGCGGCGCTGGGGGCGCTGGCCCGTGAGGTCGCCGGCCCGGCGTCGACGGTGACTCGACCTGGGGAGTGGGGGCCGTGGGTCGACGGGGGAGCGTGGCTGCACGTCGACGGGACGGCCGTGGACTGGCTGTACCGGGACCTCCGACGCGTGCGAACCTCCTGGCGGCACGCGCTGCAGGGCAGGTCCATCCTCCACGACCAGGTCGGTCATCCGCTCGGGGTGCCGGACTTCGCGTATGCCGGAGAGCTCGCGCTCGGGCAGGTGCTCGCGGATCCGACGGGGCAGCTCAAAGCACTGCAGCGAGAGGTCGCGACATACCCACTGGCACTGTCCGAGGCTGTCGTCACCTCAAGCCTGTGGGAGGCGGGCTTCTGCCTCGACATCGCCCGCAAGGCGGTGTCCAGAGCCGACACCACCTACGTCGCGGGCTGCCTGTTCCGCACGGTCCTCCTGTGCGCGCACGCCCTACACGCGCGGTCCGGGCGGTGGTTGATCAACGAGAAGGGCGCCGTCACGGCCGCAGGCCGTCTGCCCAGCGCCCCGGCGCGTTTCACCCTGCGCGCCCAGGGCGTGCTCGCCGACCTCGGCCAACACCCGGACCAGCTCCAGGCCGCCGTCGACGCGGCTACTGACCTGCTCGCCGACGTCCGCGGCGCCTGCCACCGGGCGTCTGCGTAGTCGATGGGTCTACGGGCGGTCCCGAGCGCAAGCGGAACTCGCCGTGTAGGCGACAGGTCTGTTTGATGTCACGAGCCAGGGGCACAAAGTTCCATGGCGACAGCCTGCCGAAGCGGACCGATCAACGCGCTCATGTGCCGCTCTGCGGGCGGCTATGCTCGCCCGACTCCAGCCGCGTTGGCCTTTCCAGAGGCCGACCGTCGGTAGGCCGCCGCACCATCAGGTAGGAGCGCTCGCTGGCGTGCTCCCCCGGCCCGGCGGTCCGGTCGAGTCGAGCCGTCAGCTCAAACCCAGCCACGACCAGCGCCTGCGTCTCCGCGGACGGATCCAGGAACCGGAACGTCAGCGCGACGGGTTCGTCCCACCACGATGAGATGGTTGCCTCACCGCCCGTCGGGATGTCGGCGTCACGGGTGTGGAACGCGATCAACCCGATTCCGCCCGGCCGCAGGACTCGCCGAAACGACGCGTAGGCGGCCGCCCGCTGTGCCGTGTCGAGATGAATCACCGCGTACAAGCAGACGATCCCGCCGACGACATCCGACCTGAACGGCAACGCCGTCATGTCCGCGGCGACCGACGGCAACGAGGCCTGGCTGGCCAGCCCACACATTGCCAGCGAAATATCGGTGCTCACCACCGCGACACCTCGCTGAACGAGGTAGTCGGCCACGTGCCCTGGGCCACCGCCGACATCGAGCACCGGCCCTTCGACCAATTCGGCGAACGCGTTCAGCAGGGCCCGGTCCAGCGGCTTATAAGCCAGCTCACCGCCGATCTCCGCGGCATATCGCTCTGCCACCGCGTTGTAGCTGCGCCGCGTCGCCTCGCTCATTCGACCCACTATCCCTGAGCCGATCACGCCAGGTGGGCGCCTTGTTTTCGAGGGGTCAGTCACTCTGCTCGCTGTGGGTGCGCAGCAGCGTGAGGCCACGAGATCAAGGCGCAACTCAGCGGGATTATGAGGAGCGTCGCATCGGCGCGTGCCAGACCCGTCCTTGGCGTTCGTACTCGATGTCAAGGGCGCGCTGGTCAGCGGCGGAGCTGCCGTGTTCGTGTTCGACGACCCAGAGCGCGAGGTCGATCCCGGCGGTCAGTCCGCCGGCGGTGATGATCGTTCCGTCGTCGACGACCCTCTCGCGGACCACGTGG
Source organism: Lapillicoccus sp. (assembly GCA_965277795.1). Classification (GTDB taxonomy): domain Bacteria; phylum Actinomycetota; class Actinomycetes; order Actinomycetales; family Dermatophilaceae; genus Lapillicoccus. The sequence goes on along the minus strand of OZ255840.1, from coordinate 3,567,096 downwards.
ACATCGTCGTGTTCAGCCAACTCATCCCAGGCGTTGCGGTTGGTGGTGGCGTAGCGCCCCCTCAGCAGCCCGGCGTTCGCGAGGAGCATGGAGCCGGTGCAGACGGCTGCGGCGAACGTCAGGGTCGGCATCAGCGCTACGAGCGCATGTGCCAGGGTGCCGCGCTGGGCTTGCGCCCAGGCCCCTTCGGGAGCGCGGTTGAGCCACCCTCCGCCCGGAACGATCACTGCGTCCGGCCGGTACAACGTTGCGGTGGCGTCGATCTTGACTCCGCTCTGACTAACAATCTGGCCCGGTCGCTCGATGTTCACGAGCTCGACGTCGAAGCCGGCGCCAGCCAGGACCTCGAATGGGCCAAAGACGTCGAGTTCGTCGAACCCGTCGAAGAGGGGGATCTCGATTCTCATCCATGCTCTCTTGGCTGCTCGTGATGTCGCCCTCCCCTGCAGGGAAGCGGGATTGCGTCGTCACATTGTCGCGCGACGGCCGAATTGTCGGTGGCGATAGCCACGTGTTGACACCAAGCCCGCCGCTGCCGCTGTTTCAGAGGTGTAGACGCTGCCGAAACTCACTCAGGTGTCATCGCACCGGGACCCTGACCTGCTGGTTCTGATCGGCCAGCCACGGCCGGCGTCCCTACATCGTCCAAATCCTCAGCAGGAGGATGCGCCGCTGCTGGCGGCCGGCGCCCGGGCGGCGGCGGGTGAACCGGGCAAGGTCCTACCCGGGCAGCTTCACCGGGCCCGTGCGCGCGGACACCTGGACGCGTATGCAGGGTCCGACGTGCGGCGTTCTCGCAGGGGTTTCGGCCTTCGGGATATTCCGATCGTGCTGTTCACGCAGGCCTACTGCGGCCGCGCAGGGTTGCGACACCGTCTCCGTCGAGGTCGTCGCAGAACGCGGCACGGCCGGCCATTGCCATGGTGAGGGCGAGAGTCGTCCCGGTGACCAGAGGCCCCTCTCCGGTGGTGAAGGGCCCATCCACAGCCTCAAGGCGGAGGCCCTTGATGGCGGTGCGACTCTTCACCGTGAAGTCGCGCCCGGCAAAGAAGTCGGCTACCTCGGTGATCCTGTCGACCGGTGGCGCGCCCTCGATTCCGAGTGGACGTCGGATGTCCTGGCCATGCACGACGACCTCGCCGAGCCACGCAGCAACATGACCCGAGGGCGCAGTGCTGCTGGTGACGATTCGGCGGAACGATTGGAGCGTCTCGTCGGGGTCCGCGCCTCGCTGCTCGGCCATCCGCCGCTGGTTGTGTAGCGAGGAGTCAAACCGGGCACCGACCATGCTGGCGAGCCAGCGCAGCCGGCCGGTGCTGGCGGCTGCTGTCAGGTGGGCGACCACCTCTTCTGCCGTCCATCGACCACACAACGACTGCACCGCCCACTGCTGTCCGTGCAACTGCTCAAGATCGTCGCAGAGGGCGCGGCGTTCGGCGTGGACAGCGGGCCACAAACTCACGACTCATCTCCTCGGGCAGGGTGAACGCTGGTTCGCGCCCAGCCTGTCAGAGGTTGAACCGGTCGGGCACCACAGGAAGATCGGGTTTCGGCTCCCGGCGGTAGGGCCGGGTGCCGGCCTCAGAGACGCCTGACTCCACGAACGGTGACTGACCCTCGACCAACCCCGGCAGCCGCAAAATCTGGGCTCCCCCTGCCACTCTCCGCGGCCGGTAATGGCCGCGTCGTGGACAGGGTTTGCGATTTGGACACGACTCCTGAGATCCGACACCGGCCCTGGCATGCCGTCGCACGTCCCGACATGTCGACTTGTCCGGCGGCCCGCTGAGTACTTCCTCGGAGCCCTGGCCTACTAGTCTTCGGTGGTGACCGAGCACGCCGGGGTCGAAAGGACGGACAAGGACCATCCGATATGGGTGTCCTTGACCCCCAGCGGCATCCGCCGTGCGGGTGTCATCGTCCTGTTGCTCGTTGTGGGCCTGTTCATCGGCTTGTGGGCGTTCAGCGCGCTCAGCTCGTTCTTGTTCATCCTCTTGCTTGCGTGGCTGGTCTCGATCGGCATGGAGCCGATCGTGCTGTTCATGTCCAATCACGGGATGAAGCGGGGGCTGGCGACCGGCCTGACAATGCTGGCCCTGTTGCTGATCTTCGCCGGGATGGCCGAGGTTTTCGGGGCCGTCTTCTACGCCCAGGTCTCCCAGCTGGGCCAGTCGTTGCCCGCCACCGTCACCTCGGCGTTGAACTGGGTGAACTCGACATTTCACACCACCCTCGACGTCGGCTCGATCCAGAACGCCCTGCAGCTGACACCAGAGAAGCTGGGCCAGCTGCTGAGCTCCTACGGTGGCGGTCTGCTCGGGGTCTTCGGCTCGATCGGGGTGTTCATCTTCGACGGGTTGACGATTCTCGTCTTCGCCTATTACTTCTCGGCCGACAGCCCACGTCTTCGACAGACGATCGGCTCGTGGCTGCCGCAGCACTACCAGCGGGTCTTCGTCACCGTGTGGAAGATCTCGGTCGAGAAGACCGGTGGCTACGTCATCTCCAAGCTGGTCCTGGCCGGGTTGTCGGCCATCTTCCACATCGCGTTCTTCTGGCTCATCAGCGTCCCGTTCTGGTTGCCGCTGGGTCTGCTCGCGGGCATCCTCAGCCAGTTCATCCCGACGATCGGCACCTACATCGGGGTGGCGCTGCCGGCCCTGTTCGCGCTGGTCAGCAGCCAGCCGCTCAACGTCCTGTGGATCGCCGTCTTCGCCACGATCTACCAGCAGATCGAGAACTACATCTTCACGCCGCGGGTCAGCCGCCGCACGATGGACGTCCATCCGGCCATCGCGCTCGGTTCGGTCATCGCCGGCGCGGCCTTGTTCGGCCCGATCGGCGCGTTGATCGGCATCCCGATCGCCGCGGTGGCACTCTCCATCGTCGACACCTTCAGCCAACGGCACGAGCTGTTGCCCGAGCTCGCCTCGCTTCAGCCCACTGAACCAGAGGAGGGCACCAATGGCGCCAAAGGCGCCAAAGGCACCAAGGACACCAAGGACACCAACGACACCAAGGGCAGCAAGAACGCGAACAGTAGTCCGGTGAGCGCGACGAAGGACGCCCATCCGTGAGCTCCCGGGTCCGATGGGGCGTGGCACGCTGGGCCGCATGACCGACACCCGCTCCAACCGCCGACCGGACACCCCGTGGATCACCGCGGACGAGCTGAACGCCAACTGTGGTGCGCTTGCGGCGCGGATGGGGATCGTGTTCACCCAGGTCGGCTATGACCGGGTCGTCGCAACCATGCCCGTCGAGGGCAACACCCAGCCCTACGGCATCCTCCACGGCGGTGCTTCGGTCGTCCTCGCGGAGTCGGTCGGCTCGATGATGGCGGTCCTGTATGCCGGTGAGGGCCGCGCCGCGGTCGGCATGACGATCAACGCGATCCACCATCGGCCTGCTTCGTCCGGGACGGTCACCGCGGTGGGGACCGTCCTGCAGGCCGGCCGCACGGTGGCGAGCATCGCCATCGTGCTCAGCGACGAACAAGGCCGTCGGATCTGCTCGTGCACGCTGATCTGCCAGCTGCGAGACGCGCCGCCGGTCCAGTCCGCCGAGCGCACGGGGTGACGCAGAACGAGACGACGGTCGGGCGCGCCACGGCGGGTCACGGTGGATAGGCGCCGACGAACAGGTCGATGACGCGCGCGTGGAGTGGCGTGTAGCGGCTGTCGTCCCATCCCACGTCTGGCTCGTTCGCCAGGTGTTGGCTGACAACTCCGAAGTGCAGGGTCGACAGCAGCGACATTGCCTGGTCTGAGGCAGCGCCCCGTCCGAGCTCGCCGTTCCGCACGGCCTTGCGCAGGTGTCGTCGCAGAGTCGCGACGATCTGGGCGGCGGGGGCGAAAGCGTCGTCGGAGGGGTGATATCCGGGCACCGGGCGCCAGAAGAGCAGCTGGGCCAGGACCGGGTTCGCGACCGCCCAGCGCGCGGTGGCGGCGAGACCGGCGGCAAGCGCCGGCAGGCCGGGCTCAGACATGCCGATGGCCTGTTCGAGTACCGCCAGGTTCTCCCGTTGCCCGCGTCGAAACAACCCGTCGTACACCCCCATCAGCGAGTCGACGTGCTTGTAGAGGGACGGCGGCTTGATGCCCATCTGGCGCGCGATCGCAGCCATGGTCAGTCCGCCCACTCCGTCGACGGCCATGATGGCGAGGGCGCGCGCCTCGATCTCTGCAGTCGTGTCTTCGCGTCGTCGGGCTCGCCGGCTCGCGGGGGTGCTCCCGCCAGGCGGGACAATCTCGACAGAGCCCTGGTGGCCCGGGTCGCCATCGATCCCGGACGACGTTGACGGCCAGCTGCTCATGGTCGTAGCGTACGGCTATGTTGCATAGCCAAAGCGCATCGCCACACAGAAAAGGTTCAATATGAAGTTCCTTGCCGTCTCGGACAACACTGCCGACCCCAGGCCGTTCATCGAGCAGGAGACGGCTCAGATCAACGAGCTGACCCGGGCTGGGGTGCTCGAGCAGGTCTACCTCAAGGCCGACTTCTCGGGCGCGGTCCTCATCGTCGAGGCCCAGGACCAGGAGGCAGCGACCGCCCAGCTCGGCACGCTCCCGCTCGTCCGGCACGAGGTCACCTCCTTCCGTCTGACGCCACTCGCCCCGGCGGTCGGGTGGGGAGGGGTTCGTCGCTGCGGTTGAGGATGTCGCTGACGGTGCAGACGCGGTCGGCCGCGTGACCGCGTTCGGTCAGGCGTGCTCGGGCGGGAACCCTCCCGTCGCCACTGGCCCCCAGGACACCGGGGTGACCCTGAGCAGGCACTTGCCCTGGTCGAGCATGGCCTGGCGGTACTCGTCCCAGTCGGGGTGCTCACCCGAGATGCAGCGGAAGTAGTCGACGAAGGCGTCGAGTGCCTCCGGTACGTGGAGCACCTCGCACGTCCCGTCGACCTGGACCCACGCGTCGCCGAAATCGTCCGACAGCACCAGGATCGAGACGTCGGGATGTCGCCTGGCGTTGCGGGACTTCGCGCGCTGTGGATAGCTCGCGATGACGAACCGGCCCTGCTCGTCGACCCCGCCGGTGACCGGCGACAGCTGAGGTGAGCCGTCCTTCCGTGCGGTGACGAGCACGAGGTTGTGGCGCGGTCGGGCGAACTCGAGAAGTTCGTCGAGACCAACCCGATCAGTGGTCGCGGTGCGTCTGGCCATGGGATCAGTGTGCCGGTCGGGCGAGCGGCATGTCAGCCACTCGACGACGGAGTCGTCGCCGGTTGCCGTCCCACTGGCAACGTTGCTGTCACAGGTGTCTCGACGTCAGAGCCAACCGCGGCGCCGAGACCGTCGAGCCGCCACGCGGGGTTTCGGCCGGGGTATGGGTGCTCGTGTCCGCGCCGATGGCGGGGCGGTCGGCACTCGACCACCGAAGCGCGGCGGACACACGTCGGTTGTAGGTGCCGCCCTCGCGCGCGAGGTCGAGCTTGGCGAAGACACTGCTGACGTGGCACTCGACCGTCTTGCGACTGACGCCGAGCAGGCTCGCAATCCCCGCGTTGGAGTAACCCTCGGCGATGAGGGCGTGGACGGTGAACTCGGACTTGGTGAACGGCCGGCGCATCGCGACGGATCGCGGGTGTCTCGGCAATGCCCGGACGAGCCGGGCGAGATCCCGGACGTCGAGGACCTCGGCGAGAGTGACCGCTACGAGCCGAGCCCGCGCGGCGCCCCCACCCACAGCGCCGTCGGGACCCCCCGTGATAGTCGCCGTCTGCGCGACTGCCGACCCGTCGCCGCGACCGACGAGAACGACATTCGTGCCTCGATCCAACAACGGACCGGCCGCGTCCATCAGCGCCGCCTTGCTCGATGGGTCGCATCTCCCCACGTCGAGGGCAACCGCGGTGTCGACCTGCGCCCCGCCGGGCTCGAGGTGCGTCAAGAGCTCGACGACGGACGACGACTCGAGGACGACCTCGAGGCCGGCGAGGCGCAGCTGCAGCCCCAGACCTTGGCGCAGCAGCGCAACCTCGGCCACCACGGCCACTGACGCCGACGTGCTCACCGGCCCACCCCACTCTCTTGGCACTGTCTCGGAGCTGCATTGGCACCCACACGGCCCCGACCCGGCACCCACACGGCACCGACACGGCCCCGACACGGCCCAGACACGGCCCCGACACGGCCCCGTCTCGACGCGTCTCTTGCCCGGTGACGGCAACCCCCATCGTGGCAACTTGACGCGACGGGCACCAGACGCACGATGGTCCGAGTTGTGAGTCATCGAGGACGAGATATCGGGGTTTTCCCCGACGACGCGTCGTGGCCCCGCCCCTAACCTGTGAGGCACACTCTGCGACGGAGGCTTGATGGCTCCCCCCGGCCCTGACGACGGCGAACGCGACACCCCACCGATCGACGCGAGACTGCTGCGCCCGGTGGACATGGTCGACCTGCGGATGGAGGCACCGAACTGCCACCTCGAGCCCGTCGGCGAGACAGCGGAGATCGTCGCCGACGCCGACGCCCGGCTCATCCTGCACTTCCCGACCCAGCACATCGGCGAACAGGCATGGGATGCCGAAACGCCAGGTGCCCCGACGCCGACCGTGTCCGGGCATCGCGCGGCCGGCCCCAGCCGCGTGGTCCTCGACCTGCCCGAGGGGACGCGGATCCCCTACTCGCTCGAAGGCGTCCTGGCCGCCGCCAACACCCTGCAGCTGCGCGTGCCCGCGAACGCCACTCCTGCGCCCGACGTCGACGGACCACCACCACCGACGGGGATCGGGCCCGAGCCGCCGAAGGACGACGAGACGGCGATCGAAGCTCCTTACCGGCTGGTCGTCTCGCCGAGTGAGCGCGGTGCCTTCCAGCACCGAACGGACCCGGTCGGACCCGGCGATGACCCTTCCGTCCGTATGCGTGTGGAGCTGTGGCGGACCCATCTCACCGTCCGCCCCTCCGGCGGTTCCGGAGCTGGAGGAGCTGACGGAGCTGAGGGGTCCGCTGCATCTGACGCCCCGGTCGACGACGACCAGCGCATCGTGCGAGCGGTCTACACCCGGGACTTCGAACACGGCAACCCGCTCGACCCACCGTCCATCGGGCCGCAGTCCCTCGACCCGGCCGACCGCCGGGCGATCGTCATGCAGACCTACGGCGGTGAGAAGGACAGTGCCGCAACGCCGCTCCAGGTCCGGGAGCTCGCGCTGTCCAGCCTCGGGGCGTGGATCGACTGGTCCGGCCACTGGGACGACGTCGGGCTCTTCATCGCGGACTACCGCCACCTCGCCGGGATGGGTCGCGACGCATACGTGCGGGTCGCCTATCCCGGGTTCCTCTTCCCGTTCGGGCACCGCTGCATCCTCGTCAAGGTCACCGAGCGGCGGATCGACGACCGGACCAAGCCGGTTGCCTACCTGTGGCAGCGCTTCTTCATCATCATCCGCCAGCCGACCCGGACCTACGCCGACCTCGACAACCCGTTCCGCCAGGTCACCGTTGGACCACTGGTCACCCCCGACCTCGACAAGCCGCCCGGTCGGAACCCCGTTCGTGCCGCGGCGCGCAGGGGCACCGTTCCCGTTCAACCTCGCCACCGTCGACCAGGCCGGCGTCGCTGGGGGGTTCGCTGCGCCGCTCGTCTTCGTCCGGGCAAGCAAGCATGAAGCCCCCAGGTCTTCATCGAGAACGAGAGCCAGGTCGACGGTCAGTACCACAGCCCCGGCCCGCTCGGCCCCATCAACCACATCCAGGGGCGCGGTCAGTCCGTGGCCATGGCGCCCGCGGTCAAGGCCGGTGACACCGCCGTCGAGGTCACCCACCTCGTCTTCGACGGCGAGATCGACCGGGTGAACGTCACGTCGCGTCCGTTCGTGCGTGAGCTGCGAGCCATCGTCCCGGCGATGCGGCACCTGTCACCACAGGCACCCGCGGTCGACCTCGTGTATGCCCAGCCGTACCTCGCGTCCGGGCTCGCACCTCGGCTGCCGGACCAGCCTCCGGCACCAGGTGCGCCCAATCCGGGAGAGATGCTGCTGGCGCTGAAGAGCCCGCCGGCGGCGGTCGACTTCACCCACGGGTCGGAGCGGTCCGGTGGGTTCATCTCGCCCAACCTGGCCGTTCGTGGGGTGTCCCGCGCGCTGGGTGCGGTCGGCGACGACGGCACCGCACCCGGAGGCCTCGACGCGGGCAAGTTCGACCCCGCGACGTTCCTCCAGGGCGCACTGCCCAAGCTCTTCGGGCTGTTCTCGTTGCTCGACATCCTCGACACGACTGGACTGCTGGACCGCGCGCCGTCGTTCGTCTCGGACGCCCTGGATGCGGTGGCGAGCCTGGTGACGGAGGCACGTCGACTTCAGTCAGCCCTCGACGACGCGACCACGCGGCTGCAAGCCGATCTCGACGGCGCACCGCACGACGGGGCGAGGGCGGTGACCCAGGCGGCCAAGGATGCGTTGACCGCCCAGGCCGGAGGGTTGGGCACCGCACTTCAGCAGGTCATCGACGCCGTGACGGCGCTTCCGGGGAACCCCGACAACGCGCACGTCGAGGCATTGACCGGTGCTCTGGGCGACCTCGCTGCCCGGATCGACCCGTTGCTCCAGGTTGTCGGGCTGCCGGGGTTCCCAGCGGCCGTGCGCGCCTCGCTGCAGAAGCCGCTCACCGCGTTGAGAACGCTCGTCGCGATCAAGGACGAGGCGGCCGAGCTGGTCGAGTTCGCGAACGGGATCCTGCAGCCCGGAAGCGCAGTGACAGCCCGGATGGAGTGGCACCCCCGGATCAACCCCTGGGGTCTGGGTGCCGCCCTGCCCAACATCTTCAAGCCCAACCACCCCGACACGGCGTTGACGCTCGCTATCGAGGTACGCGCGTCGGCCACTGCGCCTCCCGTCGTGGACATCCTCGCGGAGCTCGTCGACTTCGAGCTCAACCTCATCGGCGACGGTGACGCTGCGCTGATGCAGCTGACGTTCCAGCGGATCGGCTTCCACGCGGGCTCGTCGGGCAAGCCCGAGGTGGACGTGGTGTTCGGCGGTATGGCATTTCTCGGACCGCTGGCGTTCGTCGACACCTTGCGAAAGATGATCCCGTTCGACGGGTTCAGCGACCCGCCCTACGTCGACGTTGCCCCGGAAGGTGTCACGGCCGGGTTCGACATCGCGCTGCCGAGCGTGGGCGTCGGGGTGTTCAGTCTCGAGAACATCGCGCTCGGCGCCGACGCGCGGATTCCCTTCCTCGGCGACGCAGTCACGGTGGGTTTCCACTTCTGCTCCAAGGAGTCACCCTTCCGCCTGACCGTGATGTGCATCGGCGGGGGCGGCTGGGTCGTCCTGCGAGCCTCGCCAAAAGGCCTGGTACTCCTCGAGGTCGGTCTCGAGGCGACCGCCTGCCTCTCGATCGACCTCGGCGTCGCCTCGGGATCGGTGTCGATCGCCGTCGGCGTCTACCTCAGGCTCGAGGCAGACAAGGGTTCGCTGACCGCGTACTTCCGGATCCGTGGCGAGGTGGAGGTCCTTGGTCTCATCTCGGCCTCGATCACCCTCGAGCTGTCCCTGACCTACCAGTTCGACACCGGCAAGCTGATCGGACGCGCCTCACTCGTCATCGAGGTCGAGGTGCTGTTCTTCTCCGCGTCCGTCGAGGTCAGCTGCGAGCGCCGGCTGGCCGGTTCCAAGGGTGACCCGACGATGATCCAGATCATGCCTCCGTCCGCGGACGGCACGAACTCCGACTGGGCCGACTACTGCGACGCGTTCGCCCCGTTGCCGGCTCCCGTACCCACCCCGTGACGCCATGACTCACACCTGTCTCAGCCCTGACAACCCGAGGAGCGAATCGTGACCGCGACTGTCCTTGCCACGTCGCTGCCACACTCGCTGGACGCAGACGCGCCCTTCCACCTCACCGTCTTTCTCACCCACAAGCTGGTTCCTGACCCACCCCCACCGGACGACCCCGACCGGGTTCCGGTGCTCGGCGACTTCCCGGCGGTGACCGACTGGGTCACAACGCTGGCGGGCAGCATGTTGACGCTCACCACGTCGGTGGATCCGGCGCGGGCGATCCCCCTGCGCGTCGTCTCGTCGCCGGTCGCGGACGCCACGGCCTGGGCGGCCTGCCTTCCCGCGACGGTTCCGGTGGCCGGGTTCCCCACTCCTGCGTTGTCGCAGGAGGTCTGGCACTCCAACCCTGCCCACCGGATGAGCGACCATGCGCTCGACCTGCACATCTCTGCGCTGACGGCGGCCCCGACCCTGCCGCCGGGTGTCGCGCAGAACCCGGTGGTCGCCGCCCTGCTCGACCGGGTGAGCGAGATCGACCAGTCATCAGTGGTCGGGCAGCTGCGTGAGGGCGAGAGCGAACGCGCGCGTCGGGCTACCGTGATCCTTGGTGAACGCAGCCGCAACGCCATCACGACGATCGGTCCGCTCACCGAGAGCCCCACCGACCGTCCGGGAGACGTCCCTGTCCCGCTGCCGGCCTATGGCACGACGTTCACCGACACGCCGTCCCCGATCGAGGTCCTGCTGGGTGATCCCGACGGGGACACCCGGTTGACGCAGCGGCTGGACACACTCGTCGGCACGGACCTGTCAGCCGACCCTCAGCTGCAGCTGTTGGCAGACGCGCATGCCATGCGGCGCTACTACGAACGTCCCGAGCAGCCACAGCAGGCCCCCCGCCGTGAGCCCGACCCTCAGGCACCTCCAACCCCGCGACTGGCGGTGCCCGACCGCGACTTCCACGCCCGAGTAGGTGGGTTCGGGTCCACCCCAGCCCTGTTACGGCGACTCGGGCTGGCGGTCGACGTCGTCGTGGACGACCCGAACCCCTCCGCACTGCTCAGCGGTGCGACCTGGGTGAGCGTGAGCATCACCCTGCCCGAAGGTGCAGACCTGACCGTGCTCCCCCCTCGCCGCACGAGCGTCCTGTCGCGCCGGGGTGTCTTCAGGGCCGTCTCGTCGACCGAGTGGATCGGCGGTGCGCTCCCGCTCGGAAGCGACGACTGGCGCGTCCTCGACCTCGACCCCGACGCTTCCGGGCTCAAGCTCGACCAGCACCTGCGCGGTTTGGTCCGCCAGTATGCCTCGGAAGCCAACGGTGACCCCGCCACGTCTGCACCGGGCACGCTGCGATCAACCGGGTTCGCCGTGGCCCGGGTCGACCGAGCCGACGCGACGCGCTCGAGAGTGGCTGCGGCAGAAGCGCTTGCAGCAGATGACGGGTCGCGCGAGCTGCAGTTCGATGACCTGGTTCGTGGGATCCGTGTCGAGGTCTGGGACGACGTGTCCAAGGCGTGGCACAGCCTGCACCGACGGCGGGTGACCGTGACCGGCGTGGGCGGCGAGCCGGTGCTCGATGACGCCGAAGACGTCGGTTTCCTCCAGCTGTCGGCGCTGAACCGCGCTCCTGGTGACACCACCAACGGTTACTACATCCACGAGGTCGTCGCAGGCTGGGACGGGTGGAGCCTCTCGGCGCCGCGACCGGGCAAGGTCATCGTCCACGTCGAGCCCCCTGGCCCGGACGGCAGCACCGAAGCTGTCGTCGACCGTGGTGAGGATGCGAACGGTGACACGTCGGCGGGCGGCATCCACACGCACACCCGCGTCGAGCCCGGGTCCCTTCCCCGGCTGCGCTACGGGACGACATATGCGTTCCGCATCCTCGGTGTTGACCTCGCAGGCAACACGGTGCCGCAGGTCACGCTCCCGTGGGTCGGCCGGCCTCCCCTCGGCCTGCCACCTCTGGCTGGTCCGCGGGCAATCGGGGAGCGGGAGGTCGCGGCAGCAGGACAGCATCTGGCTGAACTTCGGCAGTCATACGCCCGGCGTGACGCGAGCAGCCTCGCCGAGTCTCTTCGCCCGGCCGTGCTGGCTCATCTTGGTGGAGGGTCGGGTGCTGCCTCGGAGGGTGCAGACAACGCAGAGGGCGAGACGCCTGACCTGGGGGGTGCAGAGGCGCTGCCGGAGCCGCTGCGCACCGGTGACGACGGAGCAGACCACACCTTCGCCCAGATGCTCGGTGTGGCAACGGTGCTCGCACAACGTTCGGCTGGTGCTGGCTCTTCTGTGGGAACCTCGGGTGCGCGACTGGACGATTTCCAGCGGGTGTCTGAGGCGGTCCGGCATTTCGCGTCAGCAGACCGGCCCTGGCGCGTTCGCCCTCAGCTGCACGTGGACCCGGTGATCCTCGCGGAGCTCGCCGCCGGCGGGGCCGAGGACATCGACGACGCTGCCGGGGCCGAGGACAGTGACGGCTCTGAGGGCTCTGAGGGCTCTGAGGGCGCTGACGGCACTGACGGCTCGGTCGGCGCAGAGGGTGCTGTGCCCGGTGACGCACGACCCGCCGTACCGCCGATCTTTCTGCGCAACCGGACCGTGACCGCCCCGCGGCCTTACCTCCGCTGGGACCCGGTGCCGTTCCCCGCGATCGTCGCCCGGACGACCTTGGGCACGGGCGAGCAGCTGTCCCGACTGGTGGTCCGGTCGTTCAACGCCGCCGCCACCCCTACCGCCGGCGACGACCTGTCGACGTCGGAGCGCCACGTCGCACCGCCCAAGGCGACCCAGATGGAGGCCGAGACCGCAGGTCGGTTCGACGCGGCGATCGGGACCGCCGACGGCGCAGCGGTTGCCGAGGCATACCGGACGGCCCTCGTCGAACGCGGCACGTTGCTGGACAAACTCGCCCCCAACCTCGACGACCCGAACGCGCCCGTCGTGCAGCCGGGGATCGCTCTCGTCTCGCGCCCGGGAGCCGACCCTGCGACCGCCGTGACCCTTGATGAGATCACCGACCACCGGGGCATCGCCCTGGGGGAGGGGCAGTACGTCGTTCACGACACAGACGGTCTGCGCCTGCCATACCTGCCCGACCCGTACGCGTCCGGGGCGACGCTGGTCTTCTACGAGGCCGGCGCGCCGCACACGCTCCCCGAACCTCGAGTGCTCCAGTCGGTGACGGTCCCCTATCCGGGAGGGTGGCCCAGCGTCCAACCGCTGCGTGTCGTTCTCGATCGCAGCACCGACCCGGGCGCGACGCTGCAGGCCCGGGTGGACGGCCACGAGGTGCACGTCACGGTGCCGCGGGGCGAGCAGGTGCGCGCTTGGCTGTCGAGCTCGATCCGCATCGACGACCTGGCTCGTTTCGGTCTCTGGCGCTCCCACTATGCGAGCACGATCGACCCGGACGGCGACGGGGGTGCGTCCCAGGACGACCTGGCTGCGGCCGTGGCACTGCTGCGTGCCGCATCCTCGGGGTGGACCTGGTGGCTCACTCCCTCGACCGGACTGCGGCTGGTGCATGCCGTACCTCAGCCGGTCCGGCCGCCGCAGATCACCGCCCTCACCGTCGCGATGCGACCCCCGGGGCGTGGGGTGCTCGCGCTGGCGGGTGTCGTCGACCTGCACGGGGCCAGCACTGACCGGCTTCTGGTCCGGGCCACGTGGACGGAGACGGCCGACGAGCTGTCGACCGCCGGGCCGACGGTGCTCGCGCGGAACGACATCGTCGTCAACTCACCGGTAGCGGAGACCGAGCGGGCCGGGCTGCTCAGCCTGATCGACTTCCTGCCTTTCGGGACGGGCGTCCCGGGCGTCGACCTCGCCGAGGGGAGCATCGGTCTACACGCCGCCATCCAGAAGTTTCCCGACACGCACCACCGCGTCGTGACCTACACGCCAAGTGGAACGACTCGATACCGAGAGTTCTTCGACGCCGCCGACGTTCCCGCGGACGACGACCCAACTTTGGCAGGGGAACCGGTCACCCTCGACATCAAGAGCAGTGCCCGGCCTGCCGCGGTCCACGTGGTCGACACCGTGCCGCTGCTGCGCTGGGAGAAACAGGTCGAACCCGCCGAGCCGTTCGCGGTCAGACAGACCCGCCGGTCCGGCATACGCATCTGGCTCGAGCGTCCGTGGTTCTCCTCCGGCGACGGCGAGCTGCTGGGTGTCCTGGTCTTCAACCCCTTCGAGCCGGACCCCGATCATCCGGGGCAGCAGCGGCTGAAGGCGCTGCAGGCACCCGACGCTGCGACCAGCCTGTGGGGGGCCGATCCGATCGCGGCCTTGGGTGGGCCGGTGCCGGGCCTCACGGGGGCGACCAACCCGCCGTTGGTCCAGTTCCGAGAGCTGTTGCTACGGACGGTCTCTCAGGGCTCGATGCCGATCACTCCCGAGGCGGCTCGCCCGGTTGCCATTGCCGAAGCGTTGCCCCTCGTCGATGTGCGCGGGGCGCCGATCGCAGGGGTATACGGATACGTTCCGGAGTACGACACTGACACGAAACGCTGGTTCGTCGACGTGGCCATGGAGGACGGGCCGACGCTGTGGCCGTTCGTCAGGCTCGCGGTCGTGCGGTACCAGCCCAGCTCGCTGAGCGGGTATGAGCTGTCGCCCATCGCGTTGACGTCATGGGCGCAGCCGCTGCCGACCCGGATGGTGACCGTGAGCCGGCTCGACCCGGGCCGCGTCCAGGTCACGCTGTCGGGGACCGTGTCGTACCTGCGTCTGCCTGGCAACCCCAACGCCAGCCTCGACGCCCTCGGCCCGGACGAGCAGATCACCGGTGACACTCCGACAGGCCAGGCGGGCATCCTCGCCGGGCGGCTGCGTCAGACGCGTACCGTGCGGATCTCCGTGCAGAGCATGCCTGCGGGAGCGGGCGACCTGGGCTGGCAGACGTGGACGACCGCGGAGATCCGGGCGGTGTCGGTGACGGATGGACCTTCCTTCAAAGCGACGTGGACGGGGGAGGTCAAGCTACCCGCGGAGGCGGGTACGCCTGCGGGCGACGCCGCCGGTGTGCCGCCCCTACGGACTCCTGGTGGTCCTTCGAGCTGGCGAGTGCTGGTCGAGGAGCACGAGCTGCTGGACGCCGACGACCTGGAGCAGACCGACCCGGGGGCGCCCCCCATCCAGGTGCCGCGCCTGGTCTACGCGGACACGATCTCGCTCTGAGGTGCGCCTTCGGGCGCGCGTCGGTCCGAGAGGACGTGATGGGGGATGCTGGTCCGGTGACCGCTGACACGGTGACGGCCGCACGGAAACTGGCGGAGCGCGCCCACAGGGGGAGCACGACCCGGCGCAGCATCGACAGCCTTCGCCGGAAGCCGCAGAGGGGACCCTGCGGTGACTGGTCGCCTCAGGTCGTGGTGCTGGTTTTGTGACGTGCTCGGCGTGCCGTGGCCATGGTGGGGGCCACGATGACGTGGATGTCCTTGCTCCTCATGCGCTCGATGTCCGCCATAGGTGTGGCGTCGTCGACCACGACGGTGTCGAAGGCCGTCAGGGGTGCGAGCGCATATAGCGCCTGCCGATCGAATTTCGTGTGGTCGACCACCAGGACCTTGTGGTTGGCCGAGTTGAGCATGGCTCGCTTGGTCGCGATGGTCTCGGTGACCTGGTGGAACGCGACGTCGCGGGTGATCGCTGAAGTCGAGAGGAAGACGGTGTCGGCGTGCAGCTCCGACAGCGCCTGCGTCGTCAGGGGTCCCATGAACGCGTTGCACCAGCTGTAATACTGCCCGCCGATACCGATCAGGGTGAGGCCTTTGGTCCCGCGCAGCTCGCTCATCAGGGTGAGGACGTTGGTCACGACGGTGAGCGGGGCCTTGCTCTCGAGGTGGGGGGCCATCCGCAGGACCGTCGTCGAGTCGTCGAGGATGATGACCTGACCGGGTTCCACCAGCTCGGTGGCGGCGAGAGCGAGGGCTTCCTTTTCCTTGGCCTGGTGGCTCAGTCGGTAGACGTCACTGGACTCAACGAGGATGGTGGAGGTGGCCGTGGCCACTCCTCGGCTCTTACGGAGGATCCCCCGACTTGCCAGCTCGTTGAGGTCGCGGTGCACCGTCATCAGGCTGATGTCGAACATTGCGGCCAGCCGCTCGATCCTGATGGTGCCGTCGGCCATGACAGCCTCGACTATCCTCGCCTGTCTGTCGACCTGGCGGGGGCGTCGTGCGTCTCCCGACACCGCGCTCATGATGGTGTGGTCAACTCGCCTTCGCGTGCAGAGACAGGTGAAGTTACAGTGCGGGTCCGGGCGGATGACCTGCTCCCGCTCAGGGCCGGCCCAGTCTAGGTCAAGCGGGCTCGTGAACGGTCTCGTCCAGAATTTTGCTCAATCCGGTGATGTCGTGGGCGAACCGCCCGAGGAACAGCCCGTCGACGGCGGTTCCGAGGTCGGTGAGCAGACCGACTCCCGCGCTTCCTCCGTAGATGATGCGTGTGGGGATGGAGGGACAATGGTCCGCGAGCCAGAGGCGCACCTCACGCGCCACAGCCACGACATGGTCGGGCGCAGCCGGCTCGGACCCACCGATCGCCCACGACGGTTCATACGCCAGGACGAGCCTTCGAGACGGGAGGTCGAGGTCGGTGTGGGGGTCGGTGTAGAGGTGGGTCCCTAAGGCGGACTGGAGCTGGTGGACACAGCTGGTAACACTTTCGTCGAGCGATCCGTTGCTGAGTTCCCCGATGCAGAGGATGGGGGTCAGCTTGTTGCGCCAGGCCGCACGGGTCTTGAGGGCGACGGTCCGGTCGTCTTCACCGAAAAGCGTGCGCCTCTCGAAATGGCCGACCTCGACGTAGGTGCACCCGACCCTCCGGAGGTCGGCGCCGCTGGTGGCCCCGGTGAAGGCACCGCGGTCTTCGTGGAAGAGATCTTGCGCGCCGAGCCGGACCGGAGAACCCGCAAGCGCTGCGGTCGCCACAGGTAAGGCGGGCAGGGAGGGCAGGACAACGAGCTCCGTCGCGCCGGTCGTGATGGCCGGGTGGGTCGAGGCAAGAGAGGCGACCTGCTCGCACCACGTGCGGGTTCGCGGGACGTCGAAATAAAGTTTCAGGCTGACGGCGATCAGGGTGGGTGGGGGCGTAGTCCCGCGAGGCGAGAGCTGGGCCTCGTCAGTGCCTGGTGTGTTCATACTCGCTGATCGCGGCGACCTTGGACGCCGAGCCGGAGGACTCGTCGAACTCGTACGTCAGCCACTCCCTGGCCAACCGGCGGGCGAGCTCGAGGCCGATGACCCGCTGCCCGAAGGTCAGCACCTGGGCGTTGTTGCTGAGGACGGACCGCTCGACCGAGAAGCTGTCGTGGGCGGTCACCGCGCGAACGCCGGGGACCTTGTTAGCGGCGATGGCGACCCCCAGGCCGGTGCCACAGAGGAGCAGGGCGCGGTCGGCCCGCCCGTCGGCCACCATCTGCGCTGCGGCGATGGCCACGGACGGGTAAGCCGTCTGCTCGTCCTCGGCGGCACCGACACCGACGTCGGCGACGAGCTCGACGTCCGCGTTCGCCTCGAGGTCCCTTCGCAGGGCCTCCTTGTAGTCGAAGCCGGCCGAGTCCGACCCGACCACGACACGAATCCTGGGTTTCGTCGTCATGCTGAGTCCTTTCTGCTGGTCACGAGGGGAGCGATGGCGGTGACGATCAGGGCGAAGGACACGGCGCCGGGATCCGGAGTTCCGACGCTGCGCTGGGCGTGGGCTCGAGCGCGTCCGATGTGGGGGAGCAGGTCGGCGGTGGATGCTGCCGCGACGGTAGCCGTCTCAGCGGCAGCCGTCCATGCCTCCGGGAGCTGGCTGCCACCGGCTACGGCCGACGCGAGGCTCTCGCTGAACGGGATGAGTGCGTCGAGGAGAGTCTTGTCACCCAAGTGGGCCTTGCCGGCGTGGATGACGGCGTCGCGCGCATCGGCTACCCCGTCGACGATGCTCGCCGCCGAGGGGCGGAGGTCGTCGGAGAAGCGGTCCGCGAGAGCCCGCAGCCCGAGACCCCACAGGGCCCCCGAGGTGCCACCCGCATTGTCAGCCCAGGCGTCGGCGGCAGCGCCCAAGGTGGCCCGTGGCCCCGCTCCTGAGGCCGCCGTCTCGTCCGCGGCGGACGCGGCGGCCGTGACGCCCCGTTGCATGCCGATGCCGTGGTCCCCGTCCCCGGCGACGGTGTCGAGCTGGCCCAGCATGTCCACGTTCTCGGTTATCGTCGCGCGCATCGCACGAACGCAGTCGGCGAGCCGGCCGGCTGCGGCCCGAGAGGCCACGGACGCCGCTGGTGTGGTGGCTGCCCGCGTGCCCGGCGGCGAGGTCCGTGGCGGTGTCGGTGTCGGTGTCGGTGTCCGTGTCGGTGGCGGTGGCGGTGGCGGTGTCGGCGCATGCGACTTGGTCGACCGATCCGGTCGGAAGTGTGGCTCTGTGGGCCCGTCCGGCGCTTCCCGTCGGCTTCGTCGGTATGCGGCGGTCGAGGCGGGCGAGGTCCACGCTCGCTCCAACTCCGCGTCCAGCCACATGATGGTGAGCGACAGACCCGCCATCTCGAAGCTCGTGGCGAACTCGCCGACCTCAGGCTGGACGATCGTGAGCCCTGCGGCCTCGAGCCGCTCTGCTACCTGCCGGTAGACGACGAAGAGCTCCTCGGCCTTGACCGAGCCGAGACCGTTGACGATGACAGCGACGCGACTACCGCTGTTTCGCTGGTCTCCCTGACCGCGGGAGACGGTCTGCGGAGCCTCGTCGAGGAGTCGGTCGACGAGCTCGTTCGCGAGCTCGCGGGCCGTGGGGATATCCCGTTCCTCGATGCCGGGCTCGCCGTGGATGCCCATCCCTACGGCCATCCGGCCGGCCGGCACGGTGAACAGTGGCGCCTTCGCACCCGGCAGGGTGCAGCCGGAGAAGGCGACGCCGAGGGTGCGGGTCTGCTCGTTGGCCCGATGAGCGACGGCCCAGGTCTCGTCGAGGGTTCGACCCTCCTCCGCAGCCCATGCGGCGGCTCGGAAGACCGGGAGGTCGCCGGCGACTCCTCGGCGCAGCTCCCTGTGGTCTGGACCGGCGCTGGAGATGTCGTCGGTGACGACGACCGTTCGCGTTGGGATCCCGTCGGCGCGCAGACGTTCCTGCGCGGCGTCGAAGTTGAGGACGTCGCCCGCATAGTTGCCGTAGCTGAGCAGGACGCCGGAGTCGGAGGCGGCGGCCTTCGCCACCTCGTACACCTGGTGGGCTGAGGGGGAGGCGAAGACGTGGCCCATCGCCGCGCCGTGCGCCAACCCGGGACCTACCAAACCGGCGAAGGCTGGGTAGTGTCCGGAACCGCCGCCGATGACGACGGCCACCTGACCCTCCAGGGTCGGGGCCGCGCGGCAGACCCCTCCCTTGACGCGCCGCACGATGTCAGCGTGCACCGCGACGAAGCCGTCGGTCATCTCCTGGGTGAAGGTGTCTGGGTCGTTGACTAGGTAGCTCATGGTGGACCTCCTTAGAGGGTGGCCGGTGGGGTCCGGAGGGATTCTCGGGGCGACGACCGAACTGGTCGGATTCCGTGCGCCGAGAAGGCAGGCCAGGTCAACGAGCGCCCGACCACGAGGCTGGCTATTGCTTGAGCGTGAACGGTCCGGTGAAGTTGCCCGCGTTGGCCGTGGTGACGAGGATGCAGTCGAAGGCCTGCTTCTCCGTGTCCGCGCCGGTCTTGCCGGTCTTCAGGAACGAATCCGCCTGCTGGACGGCCTTCTTGGCGAAAGTGGCGACCGGCTGCAAAACGGTGTACTGCAACTCACCCGCCTTGACGGCGGTGACCGCGTCGGGAGAGCCGTCGAAGCCGCCGACCTTGACCTGGGCGAGCTTGCCCGCCTGCTTGAGCGCGGTGATCGCGCCGAGCGCCATCTCGTCGTTGCCGGAGATGACGCCGGCGATATCCGGGTGGGCCTGCAGGAGGGTCTGCATTTTGTCGTGCCCCTGGGTGCGGTCCCAGTTCGCGACCTCCTTGCCGACCTCCGTCAGCGTCGGGTACTGGCTGAGGACGGTCAGGTACCCGTTGGAGCGGGTGGCGGCGTTGTTGTCGGAAGGGGCTCCGAGGAGCTCCACGTAGTTCCCCTTCTCGCCCACGTCTTTGACCCACTGCTGGGCGCCGATAGCCGCGCCCTGGGCGTTGTTCGAGACGAGCTGGGCCTTCGCGAGGCCCTCTTGGTTGATCTCGGCGTTGACGAGGATGACCGGGATGTTGGCGGCGTTGGCCTTCTTGACGGCGCCGACCGAGCCGCTGGCATTGGCCGGGTCGAGGATGATCGCCACCGACTTGTTGGTGATGGCGGTGTCGATCAGGGTGCTCTCGGTGTTGGTGTCGCCCTTGGAGGCGGCGACGTTGGCGGTGTAGCCGAGGGTCTTGGCCTCCGCGGCGGCGACGGTGCCCTCCGTCTGCCAGTACGGGTTGGCGGGGTCGTTGACGATGATCGTGATCAAGCCTCCCGCGGAGCCGCTGGCCGCACCGCCGGTACCGCCGGCCCCGGGTGAGGGGGTCGAGCTCGAGGAGCAGGCGGAGACGCTCATTCCGACGGTGGCGAATGCGGCAAGAAGCGCAAGAGTTCTGCGTGACATGGGTGGTCCTTCCAAGGGGTGGGGGTGCTTCACCGGGGTGAGGTGCGGGATGGGGTGGAGGTCTTCGAGTCGTCGTTCGGGTGGGTACCGGGGGAGGTGTCGGGAGTGGCGCCCTCACCGGGGGAGGGCGTGGCGTTCTTGCGGGTGCGGCGGCGTCGGCCGTACTGCACCGAGTTAAGGAGGACGGCGAGCACGATGACGGCTCCGGTGAAGACCGTCTGCCAGTAGGCCGAGACACCGATGATGACGAGGCCGTCGGACAGGAAGCCGATGACGAACGCTCCGAGGAGGGTGCCGCGCACGTTCCCGCGTCCTCCGGTGAGGGCGGCCCCTCCGATGACGACGGCGGCGATGGCGGTCAGTTCGTAGGATGTGCCAGCGGTGGGGCCAGCCGAGGTGAGCTCCGAGGAGAGGATGAGACCGGCGAGGGCCGCGCAGACGCCCGAGATGACGTAGACCCAGACCTGGACCTTCTTGACGGGCACCCCCGACAGCTCGGCCGCACGTTCGTTGCCGCCGGAGGCGTACAGCCAGCGGCCGAAGACGGTGCGGGTCAGCAGGAGGCTGGCGAGGACCGCTACGACGATCATCACCAGGACGCCGATGGGGACACCGATCAGCTTGTTGAAGCCCAACCAGTTGAAGCCGGTATTGCCGAGTTCCGGCTGGCCGCTGAGATCGTTGTAGGTCAGACCGTTGGTCATCAGCAGCGCCACGCCCCGGACCACGTAGAGCATGCCCAAGGTGGCGACGAACGACGCAACCCTGAACCGTGCCACCAGTGTGCCGTTGACCAGCCCGATCAAGGCGCCCACGAGGCAGCACAGGACGACCACCACCCACACAGACGGGAAGAGCGCCACCCCGAAGGGAGGGATCTTGACCCCCTGCATGAGGAAACCGGCGACGACGCCGGACAGCCCTAGCGTCGAGCCGACGGACAGGTCGATGCCGCCGTTGAGGATGACCAGGAGCATCCCGATCGCCAGCAGGGCATAGACCGCGACGTGCGAGGACATCGTCAGGATGTTGCTGACGGTGAGGTAGTTGGGGGAGAGGAGGGAGAAGATGATGATGACCGCGAGGAGGGCGAAGAACGCCCGACCCTCTAGCAGGAGACGGCCGATGTTGAGCTTTGGCCGACGCGTCGGTGGCTCGGTGGTCGGCGCAGCGGGGTTCCGAGTGGTGGTAGTCATCTGCACGTGGTCCTGTTCCGGGTCACACGACCACGGCTTCGCCCGAGGCGGCCATGATCGCTTCTTTGGTGGTGTCGGCTGGGAATTCGGCCGAGATGCGCCCGCGGCGCATCACGACGATGCGGTGGGCGATGCTCAGGCACTCGCCCACCTCGGAGGTGGAGTAGACGACGGCCAGGCCGGTCTGGGCCCGCTCCGCGAGGAGGCGGAACACCTCGCCTTTGGCGCCGACGTCGATACCGCGGCTGGGCTCGTCGAGGAGGATCACGTCGGGGTTGGTCGCGAGGATCTTGCCGATGACCACCTTCTGCTGGTTGCCGCCGGACAGGGACCCGATCGCGGCGGCGCCACCGGCCGTCTTGACGTGCACCGCGTCGATGGACTGCTCGACGAGCGTCCGCTCCCGGGATCCGGCGACGAAGAGCCCGCGCACGAAGGACGTGATGCTGGCCAGTGACATGTTTCGACCGACCGACATGGTCTGGACGAGGCCGTCGCGTTGACGGTCCTCGGGAACCAGCCCCAGACCCCGCGCGATGCGCTGCGCGATGCTCAGTCGCGTGATGTCCTGTCCCTCGAGCAGGACTGTCCCCGACGCGACCGGCACCCGTCCGGCGACGGCCTCGAGGAGCTCGGTACGGCCGGCTCCCATGAGGCCGTAGAGGCACACGACCTCGCCGGCGCGCACGTCGAGGCTGATGCCGTCGACGACGAAGCGGTCCGGGTTGCGTACGTCGGCGACACTGACGTCGACGATCGAGAGGGCGACCTTGGCGGTGTCAGACCGGGGAGGGGGCTCTCCGAGGTCGAAGTTCGCCCCGACCATCTGCCGCACCACCCACTCCAGGTCGATGTCGCGGGCAGCCGCCGTTGCGGTGATCGACCCGTCGCGCAGCACGACCGCGTGGTCGGTGATCTGCAGTGCCTCCTCGAGGTGGTGGGAGATGTAGACGATGGAGACGCCCCGGGAGGTCAGGTCGTGGATGACCTTGAAGAGAATCTCCACCTCGGAGGCGCTGAGTGCGGAGGTGGGCTCGTCCATGATGAGGATGCGGGCGTTGACGGACAGGGCCCGGGCGATCTCGACGATCTGCTGCTGGCCGAGACGAAGCGCGGAGACCGGGGTCAGGGGATCGATCTCCTCTTCCAGCTCGGTGAGAATGGCCCGGGTCTGGCGGGCCTCCTCGGCGAAGTCGACGCTCCCTCTTGAGGTGCGCAGCTCACGACCCATGAAGATGTTGTCGCGCACGGACAGGTTGGGGGCGAGGCTCAGCTCCTGGTGGATGATCGAGATCCCCCGGTCACGGGCCTCCACGGTCGAGCCGAACACCACGGGCTCACCGTCGAGGACGATCTCCCCCGATGTGGGGCTCTCCACGCCGGAAAGGATCTTCATCAGCGTGGACTTGCCGGCGCCGTTCTCCCCGAAAAGGGTCGTCACCGTGCCGCGGGTGATGTCGAAGTCGACGCCCTTGAGGGCCTGCGTGCCGCCGTACGTCTTGACGACGTTGCGAGCGCTCAGAACGACCGAGCCCGGGCCTGGCTCGTCGATGGACATTGCCTCGACGCTGGTCATGAGACGGTCAACTTCACCGGCGTGATGAGCCAGCCGTTGGGGTTGATGAGCTGGAATGCGCCAACCAGGGTGACCTTCTTGCCGGTGAGCGTGGCCGTGCCGAGTGGGGTCAGGACCTGCTGCTTCATCTGCGTGTTCAGGGCCGACGCGGCGTTCTGGTAGTCGATCTGGTTGGTGAACTGGCCGAAGGTGATCGTCCCTGTGGCGTCCCTCAGGTCCGTTCCGTTGATGGCGGGACCGGTCTGCACGCGGATGATGAGGGTGGATGGGACACCCGCTACGGTGACGGCGTAGATCCCCGACTGCCCCGCGCCCATGGTCCCAGTTAGGCTCACCGGGAACAGCGGCCCCGTGCCCCCCTGCACGCCGTACTGCTTCGCTGCCGCAGCGGGGTCGGCCGCGAGAGCCTTGGCGAGGACCTCCGCGGGCACGGCCTTCTTGGTGACGGCCTCCTGGACCTTGGGGAACTCCGTCTTCCCGTAGGTCACCGGGTCGAAGACCTTGGGCCCGGCGGTGGCAGCGTCGTTCAAACTGACGACCTTCGTACCGAAGGCCATGGCCACGAGGATGAGGAGGGGGACGCCGATGCGAGCCAAGGTCCGTGTCCGGTCCGAAAGCCTCCCCACCTGGGGGTGACGTGACTCAGAGCTGCCGGTCTCCAGGGCGACGCTCATGACGTGAAGACCCGTGACTCGGAGTCGTTCGGACGGATCTGCAGCTTTCGGCCCGTCCCCCGGCGGAACATCTCCAGGGCTGCCGCGTAGTCGTCGAGGGTGAAGGAGTGGCTGATCATCGGTCCGGGCCTGATCACCCCGGCCTCGAACATCTCCACGGCTCGACCGAACGAGTTGAGAACAGCCATCGTCCCGACGATGGAAATCTCGTCGCGGTAGATCCGGAAGGGTGAGTAGCCGGCTATGGCCTCCGCGGGGGCGACCCCGAAGTGTTGGAAGAAGCCGCCCGCCTTGACCCGGCCTAGGCCGTCCTCGATCGCCTTGGCGTTACCGGTGCAGTCGATGACGACGTCCCACTGCGTGCGCGGAGCCGCGTCGGCGCTGGTGTGACGGTGTTCGATGCCGACCGCCTCCGCGGCCGTGAGTCGGTCGTCGTTCAGGTCGATGATGGTCACCGAAGCCGCCCCGGCCCGAGGAGCGAGCTGCGCCATGATCAGGCCCATCGTCCCCGAGCCGTAGACGAGGACGTGATCACCGATCCGGCGAGGTAGGACGTCCCAGCCCCGGATGGAGCAGGCGAGCGGCTCAATCAGCGCGGCCTGATGCAGGTCAGTTTCGGGCCGCAGCCGGTAGACGTTGGCCAACGGAGCCACGAACCGTTCCTGCGCCGCGCCGTCGGAGGCAACCACCCCGAGTCCGTTCCACGACCGGCAGAGGTTCTGGTGACCGTTGAGACAGAATTCGCACTCCCCGCACGTGGTGCTTGGGTTCACGGCGACGTGGTCACCGACGCAGACCGGGTTCCCACTGCCGCTGACCTCGGAACCGATCGCCACCACGGTGCCGGTCGCCTCGTGTCCCGGGACGAGCGGAAACACCGTGCCCTCGAACTCACCGTCGAAGACGTGGGCGTCTGTGCCGCAGATCCCGACAGCAGCAGTTTCGACAACCACCTCCTTCGGGCCGGGCGACGGTTCGGGGCGATCCTCCAGGGCCAGCCTGCCCTCGGCCGCAAAGACGACTGCGCGCATATTCGGCATCCCATCCGACGACCATGCGTGTGGGTCCGGTCGTCTCATCGGCAGCCTCGCGACACCCGCGCCACGCCGCGCTAAGTTAACTTTATGATAGGTACCGCACTCTGGGTGTGAAGAGAACCATAGACATGACATGAGCCCGTGTCAACGGGTTCCGACGGGAGGGGTCGTCCAATCTGCGCTGCGCTGGCATGGTCATGCGGTCGCGCTGACGCAGAGCACTGCCCGCTCGTACTCGACCTCGTCCGTCGAGAAGTTCCGGCTGCCGATCTCGGACCCTGGGCATTCGCCTCGTCTGCCGCGGCGCATTCGCGGGGGTCCCAGGCTGGCAATCGAGGGCGCCGCAGACCGAGGTTGGTGAAGCAGATCGGACGAGGCCGCGGCCGGTCTTGCCGTTGTTGAGGTCCGCTATGGTCGAGACCGGTGCCTGCGCCCCTCGAGCTGCCTGCCTATGACCCTGTCTCTCGAGGTGGCCAACGGAACTCGCGCATCGAGGCAGAGATCTGTCCGAGGTGTTTCTTGAACATGCCCGTGCCTGGCTACTGCGATGTCTGCGGTTGAGGTCACCCCAGCCGGGCGCGAAGAACAGACTCGGCGGTGGTGAAGCTGACCCGCTCCTGCTCCAGCCGGACTGCCGGTCCGAGCGCATCCGTTGCCAGCGCGGCATACACGTCGGACTCGACCGGCGTGAGTCGCGTGAGGATCTCGCGGGACGGGGTGGGCTCCCGAACCCATTGTGTTCGGTGGGACAGCAACGTCTCCAAGTCCATCAGCGCACTGTCGACGCGCGGAAGCACGCCGCGCAGCCGGTCGAGGATCACGAAACCGTGAGTGTCGATGTCACCCCAATAGATGACCGTGCGGTCCGCGACCCACGGGACCCGGCCGAGGCGCAGCACGTCGAAGCCGGCTCCGAAGACCGCGAGAACGTTCGGGATCACCGGGAGAGCCAGGAACGTCACCTCGTTCTCGACGACCAGCAGCTTCTCGCACTCGATCTCGGTGCGAGCGAGCTCCTCCACGCGGACCACCGCGTCGGAGACCGCGCCGAACAGGGGCAGCCCGTCGAGCGAACGCATCCGGATCATCCGCGGCTTCTCGGCGAAACCGTAGCGGCGAGCGAAATGCCTTGCTGACAAGCGTGACCCGTTGACGTCGTCCGGCGACAGGGCGTCGAGAAGATCACCCAGCAGACCCCGGCGCGCCTCGATGAACTTTGTGTCGACACCGGGGACGTCGATCTCGCGGAGGTAGGCCGCGGTGCCGCGCCGCGGGTGGAGCCACAGGACCGTCTCGACCACCTGCACCCAGTCTGACCGGTGGGCGAGCACGGTGAGGGGTTTCCTCGCGGCCCACTGGCCTAGGAGTGCGTCACTCCCGCGGGTGAAGTCGAGCAACGCGGTGTACGCGTCGACGTCGGACTGCAAACCCAGCAGCGACCAGACCTGGTCGGGTGAGTCGAACCACGCGGCCACGGGGACGGCGTTCGACCCGACCAGACGACCGCCGACGGTGCGGCGTTCGATGCGGAACGCCGGCAGCCGTTCACCGCCTCGTCGCCTGTGCGCCCGGCCCGCCGCGTCCTGCGCCAGGGTGCTGGACCAGTCCTGAACCGGCCCGAACTGCTCTGACAGCTCGCGCGCGCTCGGTCCGCGCAGGGGGACCCGCACTGCCGTCCACGGTTCACCCGATGCGACCCAGGTGAGCAGCTCGCCCTTGTCCCACCGGCGCTGCAGCGCGGTCCGGATGTCGTGGAGCGTGGACCACGCAGAGGGAACAACGGGGCTCACGGGACTACGAGCTCGCGGCCAAGCCAAGCAGGCCCGTCTGCTCGTCGGGTCTGCCCCGCCGTTCGGCCGTCGCGCGGTCGCGCTGGAACTGGTACTCGGAGATCGTCAGCGTGTGCAGTCGCGACGATGCTCCACTCGGGTTGTCGACGAAGCCGACTCGCTGCACGAACGGTTCGATGGTGTGCACCTTCTGCATCGGGGTGACGACCAGCAGCTGGAGTCCGAGCCGCGCGAACAGACGCAGTGCGAACCGGGTCGAGTCGTCGGAACCCCGGCCGAACGCCTCGTCGATCACGGCGAACCGGAACGTCCTGGCAGCGGGGTCGGTCGCGTCGAGCCCGAACTGGTAGGCCAGCGAGGCGGCCAGGATCGTGTAGGCGAGCTTCTCCTTCTGCCCGCCCGACTTGCCGTCAGAGTCGGCATAGACCTCATGCTCCTCGTTGGTCTCGCGCCAGCGTTCGGAGGCGTTGAAGACGAACCAGTTGCGCACATCGGTGACGCGCACGGTCCAGGCGCGGTCGTGCTCGGCGAACCCCTCGCGCCCGCGGAACCGCGCGATGATGCCCCGTACCTGTTCGAACTTGCGTTCCGAGTAAAGCTCGTCGTCCGCATCCCCGAGTAGGGCGCCCTGCGTGCACGCTCGCAGGTCGGCACGGAACTCCTTGATCTCGAGGAACGGCGTCGGCAGCGCTTCGAGCCGGATGAACCGGTCGGTGTTGTAGTCGATGTCCCGAAGGGACGCGTTGATCGTCGCAACCCGCTGGGTGATCTCGTCGGCCTGGTGGTTGAGGCGGGCCTGGAACCCGGCAATCTCGCGGATGGCGTTCTGGTTGAGGAGCCTCTTGAAGTTCTGCTCGAAACGGGGCAGGTCGTCACGGGCGACCCGCTCACGGAACATCCGGTAGTCGCCAGCCACGTCGATGCTCGCGTCCATCTCGCTCGTCTCGGCCGGGTAGGCCTGCCGGAACGCGCTCATCCCACGCTCGGCTCGGGACCGCGCCGTGCCTCGTCGGCTCTCGAGGGACTGGGATCGCACGGCAAGGTCGGCGCGCAGCAGCTCTACCTCGTCTGTGACCCGGTCGGCACGGCTGACGCCGGTGCGTCTCAAGATCTCGGCCGCCGCGGTGACCGCCAGCTCGAGAGTGTCGGGGATGCCTCGCACCGTCTCGAGGGCCTGGTCCCGGGCCTCGATCACCTGGTGTAGCCGGCTGCGGACGGCACCGAGCTGCTGGTCGAGATCACTGCGCGTCGACTCCTTCGCGGCCCGCTCGCTCTCGACGACACCGAGCTGTCGCTCGATCGCCGCCAGCTCCGTCGAGGCGTCGTGCAAGAGTGCCAGCTCGCGACGTGCCTCCTCGGCGCGTGCGACGCTTTCCCACCAGTTGACGTCGCGCACGTCGTCGACGGTCAGGACCCGGGTCAGTGCATAACTACGTGACGCATACGTCGCCACGAGATCTTCAACATCGCGCCGCGCCTTGTCGGTGCCGGCCACCTTGTCCTGCAACGCTGTTGCCCGCTCGATCAGCGCGTTCTTCTTCGTGGTGTTGTCCCACCCGAGGACGTACCGTGAACGGTCGTCGATCCGCTTGCGGTCGTCCTTCTCGTGGAAGCTGCCCGACTTGACCTGCCCGTTGACGGTCACCGCCCGGTGCGCGCGGGCAAAATCGGCCGGGTCCTCGACGCACTCGTGGGCCGCCCTCGACTGGAGCTCGCTGGCCAGCCAGGCGGCATACGGGCCGGATTTCAGCTCGAGCTTGGCAGCGAGGGTGCCCGGCGTCGGGGCGCTCGACAGGTGACGGGCGGTGGCGTCGACGCGGTGGTAGACGACACGGGCGCCGAGGTGCCGTCCGTCGACCCAGCGAGAGACGTCGCGGTAGAGGCCGGCGTCGACGATGAGCGAGAGAGCGAAGCCGTGCAAGACCCGCTCGGCTGCACCGCGCCAGCGTTCGTCACCGTCGCGAACCTGGACGAGCTCGCCGACGAAGGGCAGCTCGGTCTCGACCAGGCCCAGGTCGGCGCAGAGCCGCTGCCGTAGGGTCAGCTGTTCGAGCGGGATACTGGAGTGGCGTTGCTGGAGGCTGCGGATCTCCTCGCTGACCAGGCCTGCTTCGGCGGCGAGGTCGCGTCGAGCCACCTCGAGGTCGACGAGCTGGGTTCGCGCCACGCGGGTCTGTGTGTCGAGACGTGCTTGGGACTGCGCGGCTTCCTCGCGAACCGCGTCGAACCGAGCCGGGTCGGCCAAGGCGTCGAGGCCGGCCGTGGTCAGGTCGTCGTTGAGGGCACGATGACGTTTGGAGCGCTGCTCGGCGTCTGCGGCGTAGCCGTCCCTCTCCTTCTCGAGGGCTCCGACCCGTCCACCCGCATGGCCGGCCTTGGCGTCGCGCAGTCCCTGTTCCTGATCGGCCAGACTCTGGATCTCGGATCGGGTGGACTCGATAGCCGTCCGGGTGTCGAGCTCGCGGGCGGCGAGCGTCTCGGCCTCGATCTCGAGCAGGTCGTGGCTGAGGCGAGCACCGGCGTACCGCAGGGCTCGTTGCTGTTCGCCGACGTGGTCGAGCTCAGCCTCGAACCGGTCGACATCGTCGCACGCCGCAACGATGGGCTCGAGCGTGGCGAGCTGGGCGCGAGCCTTGGTCACCGAGTCGTGGGCTGCGGTCAGGTCCTCGAAGTGGTCGATCAGCGCCCGCACGTCGCTCGCCGCGTCGAAGGGCTCCAGCATGTGCGCCCGGACGAAGTCGTTGAGGTTGCCCACCGATTTCATCGACACGGTCTGGTGGAACAGCTTCATGGCCTGGTCGGACGGGATACCGAGCGCTCGGCGAAACGCCTTGGCGTAGTCGGGGAAGTCGTCATGCAGTGTGATCCCTCTGTCGCGCAGACGCTTCCGGAGCACCTTGATGTCGCTGCCGAAGTCACTGAGGTCGGGCGAGATGGAGATGTCGCTCTCGGTGACGAGGTAGAAGCGCTTGGGCTGCCCACTGTGGTCGTCCGGCATCCAGAACACTTGGGCCAACGTCACGTTGGTGCCCAGGCGCTCGTTGCGGAAGACGGCGAGGACGGCCGAGTGCGACCGGTGGTCGCGAAGGCCGACCGGCCGGGAGACGCCGGTGGTCTCGCTGCGCTCGGACTTGTAGTAGCCGAGGACGTAGGACCGCAGGCTGCGTTCGCGTGTCTCGGCTCCGGCGGCCTTGTTGTAGGAGATGAGCTGCGCGGGCAGGAACAGCGTCGTGACCGCGTCGACCAGGGTCGACTTGCCAGACCCGATGTCACCGGTGAGCAGGGACGTGTGTCCGTCGAGGTCGAAGCGCCAGACAGACCGGTCGAAAGTCCCCCAGCCGAGCAGCTCGACGTGGTCCAGCCGGAACCCGGGAATGCCGATGACATCGTCCAGCGGCAGCTCATCCATCGGGTTCACCGCCCTCATCCAGACTGTCGAGATAGTCCTGCAGACGCGCGTCGAAGTCGGCCAGCCACTGCACGTCGATGTACGCCTTGACGATGCGCCGCACCTCGAAGGTGGCTTCCTGGCCCTTGACCTTCCGCAGGAAGCCCAGCTCGTCGACCTTGCCGATCAGCAGGTCGACATCGCCGAGGAGCCGGACCTCGTTGGCGCTGTCCGGGAGGTGCACCCTCAGGAGCTGGGCGATCTGGTCGCGGGTGATGATCAGCCGGGTATCGCTGCTGGTGGCGTCGAACTCCGCGAGTCTCTTGCGCAACAGCGCCAGGAGCAGGCTCACCCGGAACGAGAGGCGGTGCCGGGGGACCAGACGGGGGATGCTCGCTTCGTCGAAGGTGGCCTGACGAAGATGGGCAAAACCTTCGGCCTCGTCGATGACCAGGTCGAGGCCCATGACGGCCATATGGTCGGTGACCCGGGCCTGATACCGGCGCATCAGAGCCCAGACCTGGGCGCTCTCACTCTGGTAGACGACGCCTTTGAGCAGCGAGATGACGACCCGGGAAACCTCCATGGCCTCCGCGGCGGCAGGGTCGACAGCACCGATGGTGCCGATGGCGCCGATGGCGCCGATGGCGCTCGTCATCGGGTGCTGCTCATGTCGTGCTCTGGGCGGGTTCGCGTCGGACGTAGATGACGGTGGGAGCGTCGGCTTGACGACCGGCACCCTGGTCATCGCGCCAGGCCACCCGCGCCCGGGCCGCGTCGTCGAAGACCAGGTCGACCCCGTCGTCGGAGACGCCGAGGTAGGCGACGAGCTCGGCCAGGCCGTGGTCGAGGGGCTGGCTGGCCAGCAGCTCGGACAGCGCGATCTGGCTGCGGTGAGCGAGGGCGGCGTTGATGTGGGCGACGATGCGCTGGTGGTCGATGTGGTCCTGGCCGAACAGCGCACCCGTCTCGACACTCTCGTCGGACTCGCCGATGCTGCTGTCGATCTCGGACGGGGCAGGTAGGGCATAGAGGGGTCGCTCGAAGGGAAGCGATATCTCGGGCCGGATCGCGTCGAGATCCAGGTTGAGCGCAACGCGCCTGTCCCGCAGGGCGATCGAGGATGCCTCGATGCTGCGCAGGAGGTCCATGACGCGCTGGTTCTCGAGCCATGCGGTGTCGTCGAGGAACCGTCGCAGCTGGTCGGACAAGAGGCGTACGGTCGCCTGCGTCCGGTCTGCCGCGGCCAGCCAGTCGTGGTCGATCCGCCGCACTCGCGGGTCGGCCTCGATGGAGCCGAGCCGATGGACGGAGTCGAGCAGGTGGGCGAGCTCGTCCTGACGGTCAGCAGACAGCAGGAAGTCGTAGAACGCGTGAAAACTGCGGCCCTGGTCGGAGTCGGAGATGGCGTTGCGGTCACCGAGGACATGGTCGAGCAGCTCGCCCTTGGCGCCGGACCAGCCCGCGATGGTCTCGCGCATCTCTCTGTCGAGCGCGCGGAACTTGACCTCGACCTCTCGGAAGTCGGACAACAGGTCACGGGCCGTCGCGCTGAACTGCTGGTAGCGGTCGCGCTGTGCCGTCGGGTCGAGCACGTCGATCTGGCCGTCCTCGGCGCGGGCGATCCTCTGGTCCAGTCGAGCACGCTCGGCGCGCAGCTGCGCGAGCCGACGGTCGGGGTCGGCGTCGGCGCCCTGGACGATCTGTCGGAGCAGGTCCACCACGGTGTTGAGCCGGGACTCCGTGCCGACGAAGGAGCGCTCGCGCAGGCTCTCGAGCCACGCCGCGGCCTTCTCGAGCGCCGGGGTGGCGTCGACGTGCGGCTCGTCGCTCGTCTGGGTGTAGTAGAGCCGCAGCCAGCCGGCGTCGTTGGACGCCCACTCGGCGATGTATGCGGCCGCGGACCTGGGGAACGCATCCTCGCCACGGGAGGTGCGCAGGGCGTGCAGCTCGTCGTCGAGGCGGGATGCGAGCTCGGCTTGGGTGATCAGCCGGACGTTCTCCTCGACGAAGACGCGGGACAGGAAGCTGATCACGAGCGGGGCGTTGGTGGCGCGAAGCAGGCGCCAGGAGGCGTGGCGGTCGCGCAGCTCGGTGAGCTCGTCGAACGTCAGCATGGGACCCCCTACCGTGGTTTCGGCGAGCATAGTTGGGTGGTCGGACACGATCGCGGTTCCTCCAGCACGTTCGAGGTCGGCGCTCCTGTGGTTACGCCCGTGCCGGCGTCTGCCGAAGCCGACGGCTCATTCTTGTGAGCGCAACCGATCGGCGAGGCCGGTGGCTCTGGCTGCCCGCTGCCGGATTGCGACGGTCACGGCCTCGCGCGACCCGAGGATCCGGACCGTGTGCCGCGCGCGGGTGACGGCGGTGTAGAACAGCTCCCGGGTCAGCAGGGGTGAGCCTGGCTCGGGCAGCACGACCGAGACCGCCTCGTACTGGCTGCCCTGTGCCCGGTGCACGGTCATGGCGTGCGCGGCAGAGACGTTCGCGAGCCGGTTGAGGTGCAGCTCTCGCCCTGCTTCGGACAGCCCGTCGGCCAGCAGCGCATACAGGCCGTCGTTCGACGGTGAACGCACGACGACGCCGGTGTCACCGTTGAACAGGCCCAGGGTGTAGTCGTTCTCGGTCACGAGAAGGGGTAGTCCGGGGTAACGGCCGGGCAGGTAGTCGACACCAAGCGTCTGCGCCAACCAGGTCGCCAGCTGCCGGTTCCACCATCGAGCCCCGAACGGCCCGGTGTTGTGGGCGCAGAGCAGCTGGTGCCTGCTGAGCTCACCCAGCGCCGCTACTCGATCACCTCGTTCGGCGCCCTCGTGCAGCGCGAGCACGGATGGCAGGACAAAGGGCTGGATATCGTCGACGAGCGAGGCACTCGGGTCGCCGCCGTCGAGGACCTCGAGAGCCGCCTGCGCGTCGCCGGCGCGGACGGCGTCAGCGAGCTCCGCGATGGCGCCGCGGAAACGATGGCTCGTCGTGAGGTGCGCCACCGAGTCGCTTCTCGGCCCCAGACCATCGACGAGGTCGCGCAGGACCGCGCCGGCCTCGACCGAGGTCAGCTGGTCGGCGTCACCGACCAGCACGAGGCGGGCCTGCGGTGGCATGGCCTCCAGCAGTCGAGCCAGCAGGGTCAGCGAGACCATCGACGTCTCGTCCACGACCACGACGTCGTACGGAAGCGGGTTCGTGCGGTCGTGACGAAACCTGGATCGGCTGTCAGGGCGCCAACCAAGGAGCCGGTGCAGCGTGGACGCGGTGAGCGAGCCGACGAAAGCTCCTGCCCTGACACCGAAGTCAGACTTTGCCGCCTCGGCGTGCACGGCCTGGGAGATGCGCGCGGCGGCCTTCCCGGTCGGTGCGGCCAGGGCAATGCGCAGCCGGCCGCCCTCGACGGCGACCAGCGTGGCGACCAGCCGCGCGATGGTGGTCGTCTTGCCCGTGCCCGGGCCACCGGTGACGATGCTCGTCCGGTGCGTGCAGCAGACCTCGGCGGCGTCCCGCTGTTCCCGATATGCGTCACCCGGGAAGGACTCGTCGAGCGCCGTTCGAAGCCTTGACGGGTCGACCGTGACCGGCAGGGCGGCACGCGCGGCAAGGTCGTCGACGACTTGACATTCCTCGCGCCAGTAGCGGTCCAGATAGAGCCGCCCGAGCTCGTAGTGGATGACACCCTGCCCCGCAACCCTGCTCTTGGTCACCGCGGCCACCCAGGCCTCGGTGTCGGGCCAGTCGAGACCGTCGGTCGCCGGGAGTGAGGCGAGGTCGACGCATACCGAGCCCTGGCGGGCGGCGCGAACGGCGAGCGCCACAGCCAGAAGCACCGTCTCGTCGCTCTCGCCCACGGCAGCCCCCACTCGGGTGGCGACATGCGTGTCAGCGGCGGTCAGCGCTCCTGCTCGGTTGAAGGTGCGCAACATGCCGGTCGCGTGGACGTCCGTGTCGCGGTGGTGCGCCGGCCGGAGCTCGTCGGTGGTCATCCGGCCTCCCGTCCCCCGAACAGCTGCGAGACCCCCTCGACGAGCATCTCGGTGGGCTGCCAGGCGAATACGCCGTACGGGTGTCCGTCACCGACCGAGGTGGCCGGGGTGGCCGGGCCGCACATCCCGCGTAGATAGAGGTAGAGCACCCCGCCGAAGTGGTCGCCGAACTGGTACCCGGGCTGCCGCCAGCGCAGGAACCGATGCAGCGCAACGGAGTACACCAGCGCTTGCAACGGGTAGCTCGTCCGGGACATTGCCTCCGACAGACGTCCCGGATGGTATGCGTCGGCGTAGTGCGGGCCGTCGTGGTCGCCGACCCACGTGGTCTTGTAGTCGGCCACGAGGTATCGACGATGCTCCGGGTCACCGACACCGAACACGAGGTCGAGCGAACCGGACAGATAGCCACTGAGGATCTGCTCGTATGCAGGATGGTCGAGGGTGTCGGCGTATCCGGCCAGCGGGTCGTCGTTCGGGACGTGCTCGCGCCATAGGTGTGCCATGTCGCGCAGCAACGCAGCGGTGACCGTCGGCGACCGTTTGTCCCCTCCACCTAGTGGCAGCTCGAAAGCGAGCTCGGTCAGCCGGTCGTCGCGCCCGACCGAACGAAGAGTGACGTCCCGGGCCAACGGCCCGAGCGGTGTGTCGCAGGCAGTCACCAGAGCCGTCGTCAGGAGCTCGCGGTCGAGGTCGACCGGCCACCAGACCCGTTGCTCGTCGACGAGCCGCAGCAGCTGCGCCCGCCAGGCGGCGGCGTCGCCGGACTGGTCCGGGTCGGCGTGCTCGAGAACGGCGTGGACCAGCGACCCGAAGGTGGCCCCGACGGGGAGGTCGGCCATCGGCGACAACACCCGAGGGCGATCGGCGTCCGGGTGCGCGCCGGAACCGGCCAGCGGTGGTTCGTCCTCGCGTGGTGGGTCTTCGGGCTCGGTCACCGAACGTAACGCGTCGGGGCCCCGAGCCCCGGTCTCCGCTGCCGCGTGAGCGAGGGCGGTGTACGACGTCCGGGTCCAGGCTCGGTCCAGCGAGCGCGTGAAGTGGCGGATCGCGAGACTGGCGGCTTCGGTCGAACCCGGCCGGTAGGCCTGTCGGTCCGCAAGGCACGGTTCCACCGCAAAGGCGCCCGCCTCCTGCCAGGCGGCGGTGATCCGCCGGACATCCGCGTCGTCGCGGACGGGAGCGGACGGCGGGACCTGCGCTCCACCTGGGCGACGCCCGAAGATCACCCGATGCAACGCAGAGGTGCTGGTGTTGTGTGAGCTGGGAGCCCACCAGGCCACGAGCTGCGACTGGGCACGGGTAAGCGCGACGTACAGTTTGCGCAGCTCCTCTCCAGAGTCCTCCTGGGCGGCCCGCTCGCTGGCCTCGCGCATACCACCGTGGCCGCTGACGTCGACGCAGCGCACCCCGTCCTGGTTGTGGTAAAGCGGGTGATCGCCCCGTCGCGCGTAGAGATCGCTCAGCGACGGCGCATACACCACCGGAAACTGCAGGCCCTTGCTCGCGTGGATGGTCAGCAGTTGGACGGCGGACGCATCGCTGTCCAGCCGCCGAGCCCGGTCCGTCGACACAACCGTCAGGTCTTGGGCTCGCTGCCGGGCGAGCCAGGCGGCCAGCGCACCGGCTGACGCATGGCCTTCTTCGGCGGCCTCAGCAAGCAGCTCTGCTGTGTGTCGAAGATCAGTGAGCAGGCGTGACCCGTCCGGCTGACGGAGCACGCGATCGGCCAGTCGACCGTCCCCGCTCGCGAGCTCGAGTACAGCGGCTGGACCTCGTTGTCGCAGCGCGTCCGCCCAGCCGCGGACGGTCTCCGCGTCCTCGGCGGTCGCGGTGTCACCCGCTGCGTCGAGAGAGCCGGCAGACCGCCCGAGGAACGGTGTCAACGAGGCCGCCCGGACAAGGGTCGAACGGTGCGGCTGCGCCATCGCATCGAGAAGGGTGAGCCAAGCGCGTCCCGCCGGTGCGCCGAGCACGGTACCCGCCCCGACGAGAACCGCCTCGATCCCGAGCCTCTCGAGTGCGGCGGCCACCTCGAACAGCTTGGGGCGGGTGTCGGCCAGGACGGCGACGTCTCGTGGCTGCAGACGTCGACCGTCAAAGGTGGCGCCCGAGCGCAGCAGCTGGGCGATGTCGTCCGCCACGTCCTGCGCGACGACGTGCCGCAGTCGAGACACGGGAAGACCTTCGTCGGCGGGGGCGCCGAGCGCTGCCCGGTCGACGACGCGCAGGCGGAACGGCTCCGGGTGGGGCGCGCCGCAGAGTCGAGATCCCTTCCGAGAGGCGGTGACCGGGTGCGCGATGATCTCGGGGTCACCCAGCTCCGCGTCACCGAGCAGAGCCTGCAGGCCCTCGACGAGCGGGGCGTCGCTGCGGTGGTTCACCGAGAGCGTGGCGCGATGGACAGCCGACCGCGCGGCGGCGAGGTAGGTGACCACGTCGCCGCCCCGGAACGCGTAGATCGCCTGTTTCGGGTCCCCGATGAGCACCATGGTCGCGTGGCCGGTGAAGGCCCGGTCGAGCACTTGCCACTGCACCGGGTCGGTGTCCTGGAACTCGTCGACGAGCACGACGCGCCATCGCTGCCGCATCCGGCTTCGCGCCGGCGCAGCCTCGTCCGCAAGCGCGTCGGCGAGCTGGCCCAGCAGGTCGTCATAGCTGAGAACCCCGAGCCGGCGTTTGCGACGGTCGAACTCCTCGCGCACCGCCCGCGCGAAGGACACTCGCCGCCCGCCGACCGTGTCTCGGTTCACGGTGCCCGGCTCCAGCTGTGCCTGCGGGTCAACGGTGGCGGTTGCGG
This sequence comes from Lapillicoccus sp., assembly GCA_965277795.1. Classification (GTDB taxonomy): domain Bacteria; phylum Actinomycetota; class Actinomycetes; order Actinomycetales; family Dermatophilaceae; genus Lapillicoccus. The sequence goes on along the minus strand of OZ255840.1, from coordinate 3,530,341 downwards.
CGATCGCTCCGGCCTCGGAGCGGCTGAACTCCGGCTGCGTTGTCTGCCCGGCAAAGCCGCGCACATAGAGGTCGTCCACGACCTGGTTGACGAGGTCATCCAGGTCCTCGACGAGGCGAGCACTGGCGTCGGTGTCACCGGCGATACCCAAACCGGTCAGCACCAGCTGACAGAACTGGTGGGTGGTGGCGATGGTGGCGCCGTCGAAGGTCGCCAGGGCCTCCCGGACTCGCGCATGTCGCGCGGCGACCTCGTGAGGGCCGCCGGCGAGAAGCTGACCCAGCAAGGGTTGGATGCGCGGATCTGCCTCTGTGAGGCGACTGGCGCGACTGTCGGCGTTGTCAGGGTTGTCAGGGTCGGCGGGGTCGGCGGGGTCGGCGGGGTCGGCGGGGTCGGCGGGGTCGGCGGGGTCGGCGGGGTCGGTGGGATCGGGGGGGTCGGCGGCGGTCAGCGCGTGCTCCGCGGCGACCAGCTGTTCGCGGACCCGCAGGCGCAGCTCCTCGCTGGCGGCCCGACCGAAGGTGACGACCAGGAGCTCGTCCAGTCGGCAGTGTCCCTCGGCGACGTATCGGGTCACCAGCGACGAGATGGTCCACGTCTTGCCGGTCCCCGCGCTGGCCTCGAGCAGCGTCGTCCCGGTCGGGAGCGGGCCGGTGACGTCGAAGACCTCCATGGTCACAGCGCCCCCAGCCGCTCGCGTTGCAGCAGCGGCTCCCACGTGCGTACGGCGTATGCGCCGAGACGACTGCGCTGTCGCGTCGGGTCCTCGCCGGGGCTTGGGGTCCCGGAGATCCGCTCCCAAGGGCTGTGCAGCCCGAACACCGCGCTGAAGGCGGCATCGCGGTTCTCGGCGAAGATGTCGGCGAAGTCCTTGCCTTCCCATGCTGTTCGAGCAGCCCGGTCCGGTGGCTTTCCCCGGTGCACCGCTTCGGCCCACGTCGACGACGTTGTGACGGGCAGCGGCAGCGGCTCGCGCATTCCCCTGTCATAGACGGTCACAAGGTCGTCAAGGAGTCCGAGCGCACTCTTGTCGATCGACCCATACCGGGCGGCTCGCACGCCCGTGCCCTGCCTCCCTACCGCGATCGCCGTCCACGCCTGCGTGGGGTTGTTCGCGGCCAGGCAGACCAGGTCCACCCACGTCGTGAGCCGGCGACGAGGTCGGACGGAGGAATACCCCACGCGAACTATCTGTGCGCCCCGCACGTCGGGGACCGTTCCCACCAGACGGCGTCCGTCACTCAGCGCGACGTCGACCGACACGGCCTCAACGGGTGCGGACCGTATGGCGTCCGTGGCCTGGATGATCCGAGCCGCGCGACCGCCGACCTCGCTGAGGATCCGCTCGCCGAGGATGCCCGGCGGGAGGTCGCCTCGACGGACCTCACCGTAGAAGACCGTCTCGGGCGACACGCCAGACAACAGTCGACGCAGGATGCGGTCGCCGACGGTCCACTGCCCCAACGCATTCGGGTCCACCGGCATACCCTCGTCCGCTTCGTCGGCGTCACCGGGTGCGGCCACGTCAAGCCGTTGGCGCAGGAACGCCCGGGCGGGGTTGGCGTAGAACGACTGTAGGTCTGTGAGGCTGACGACGGTCGATCCCCTTTTGGCGCTGAGGGGAGCGTCGAGGAATGGCGTCGGCTCTGCGGTCGGTTGGGCGGCGGCTCGGGCGCCCCTCAGCGCTGCCGGGTCGAAGCTGAACGGCCGGCCGCCCAGGAGCAAACCGGGGGTCACGTTGCGAACGTCGTTGCTTTGCAACGGATGTCTGACGAGGATGTGGTCTCTGACGGTTGCCGCGGCGGTGGCGTCGAGGGCGTCCATCAGCTCGCCGAGAGGGACCGAAGGGGGCCGTTCCTGGCCGGTGCCGGGGTGTGCCGCCGTGTAGAGCAGGACGAGCTTGTCCGTGGCGGCCATGACGGCGTCGAGCAGGAGCTGCCGGTCCTGGCCGCGCAGGTCGAGCTCGCCGGTCACCGGGTCGCGGGCGAGCACGTCGTCGCCGTCAATGCTCTGGGTCCGCGGGAAGGTCCCGTCCTCCAGCCCGAGCAGGCACACGACGCGGTGCGGCACCGACCTCATCGGGACCATCGTGCAGACCGTGAGGTTGCCGGTGCGGAAGTTGGCGCGGGTGGGTCGGGCGCTACCCTCGACGTCGAGCATGCCGCGCAGGTCGGTGAGGCGCACCTGAGTATCCGGGTCGGCGTGGGCCGCGACACCGACAACGACGCGCGCCATCATGCGCTCGAACTGGGCGAGCTGCCAGGCGTCCGAGGGCGCTGTGTCGCTCAAGGACAGCACTGCGTCGCGCAGGACGGAGAGGCGCTCCCGAACCGGACCCGGGTCCTGAAGCCGTTCGACGCAGGCGCGGACCCGGGTGACCAGCTCGGCCAGGCGGCCGGCCAGGTCGATGTCCGCGCTGGAGACGTCGTCGAGAGGCAGGACCTCGCCGACCAGGAGATCGTGCTCGGCTGTCGCCACACCGGCCAGCAACCGGTCCAGGCCGCTCTGCCAGGTGTTCTGGTCGAAATGCTCGAGCTTGTATGCCCGACGCAAGGGGCCGCTGAGCCCCCAGCGGACCCCGGCTTGACGGGCCCAGCTCTCGGCTGTGGCGAGGTCGTCGTCGGTGAACGCGAACCGGTATCGCACGGGGGGAGACGCAGCGAGCGCAAGGACGTCACTCAGTGTGGCTCGCCCGGCGGCGATCCCGACCAGGTCGGCAGCGACGGCGAGCACCGGGTTCGTGGCGCGTGGCGCGCGATCGGCGAGCTGGACCCTCAGTCGGTGACCGGGGTGTCCGCCCTCGATGACTGAGCCGAGCCCGAAGGCCGCCGTGATCGCTGGCGCATAGGCGTCGACGTCCGGACACATGACGATGATGTCGCGCGGTTCGAGGGTCGGGTCGTCCTGCAACAGCCCGGTGAGGACGTCGCGAAGGACCTCGACCTGGCGGGGGATCCCGTGGGTGGCATGCACCTGGACCGAGGTGTCGGCATCGTCGACTTCCCGGCTGGTCCGGGTTGCACGGTCGGGGATGGTGTCGGTGGCGATGTCGTGCTTGAGCCAGCCGAGGAGGGTGCTCGGCGACGGGTCGACGGTTGAGATCTGTTGCTTGGCTGGGTCATTCGACACGAGGGTGAGCGCCCGCTGCAGCTCGCGGACGTCGCGGCCGAGCGCGGCCGACAGCGGGTGCCGGACGGCCTCGACGGCCGGGTCCTCACGCCGTTTGACTGGCCCGCCGGTGACCATCCTGGCGAGCGCGTCCCAGGACGCGGGGGAGGGCACCGGCAGCCACAGGTGGACCTCACGGACCTCGGCGACGGCGGCGACCAGCTCGAGCTCGCTGATCGCGAGCCGGGTGTAGCCGAACAGCGACAGCCGCTCAGGCAACGCAATCGGCGCACCGCCCGTGATTGCGTCGACCGTGTCGCGGTGCCGCTGGACGGGCGTGGGGCCGTCGACGATCGCGGCGACGCGGCGCCAGAGCTCGGGCTGCCAGCCCAGATCAGGATCGACCTGCCCACCTGCGCCGTCTCCGTCCTCGCCCCCGACCCTTTGCAGAGCCCACTCCTGCAGCATGCGGGGCCGGTCCCGCGCATACGAGGCGAAGAGGCCGGCGATCCGGCGGGCAACCGTCCACCGCCGTTCTTGGCGCAGCTCGTACTCCTCACCGTCACGCCCCTTGCCGAGATGCCGGGCGAGCGCGTCGCACCAGGGCGCGTCCATGCTCGCGTCGACGACCGAGAGGACCCGCCAGACAAGCCGTTCGGGGTCCCAGGGGTCTGCGTCGTCGGTGGCCGTGAGCAGCCCGATCAGCGAGGCCGGACGCACGAAGTCGACCCCCGCGCATACGCCGTTGCCGCGGTCGTCGACACCGAGCACGTGCGAGAGGCGCTGCGTGAGCCAGCGTTCGACACCCTTGGCGGGCACGACGACCAGCTCGCGGGAAAGCACGCCACCGACCGGCGTTCGGAGGAGCCCGCCCAGCGCGTCCGCGAGAAGGTCCGTGCGCGTGTCGACGTGCACGGCAAGACCCACGGGTCCGACTGTAGGCGTTCACCGACCAGCTCTGGACTAGCCCAGATCAGTCTCGCGCGTTGTGAACCTGCAAGAACACGTGGCGAGTCGACGGATTGACGTATCCTTGGTGGGCGAGGGCTTCTGTAGGCCCGGGTATCTGCGCCACCGACCCCGCACCCATACAAGCGAGTTGGGCAGGTGGGCGTCATTATTCTCCTCATCGTCATTGCCGTGCTGTTGTTTCGCGTCTGCATCGCGGCCGTCCTGTCGGTCGCTTCGGCCCGGCAGGACCAAAGCGGTGCCGCCGCCCGCCTGCCCTGGGTCGAGGACCCGGGCGGGGTGTCTGTGCTCCACAGGTCGGCACCTGTGGGCGAGCGGGGTACCACGGTCAGTCGGCAGCAGGTCATGACGCTCGGCCTCCCGGCGGACGAGTGCATGACGAAGGACAACCGGTCTGTGAGAGTCGAGGCGGTGGTCTACTTCCGCGTGATCGACGACGGCCCGGCTGCCGACGACCTTAGAGCCCAGCATTCCGCGCTCTCTCGTTTGGCGCAGAGATCCCTGCACTCGGTGATCGGCAGTGTCGACCTGGACGACCTCGTGTCGAGCCACAAGAAACTCCGCGCGGAACGGACCGAGGTCATCGACGCGCCATCTGGGCAACCCGGGCGCGGCACGGACGACACGCCTGTGCACACCACCCGTCAAGGCCCCACGGATCCGCAGGACGCCCCCTTGCCGGGTCCACGGGACGCCGCGGGTATTCCGCAGGATGCCGCCCCCGCGGTCGTGCTGATCGAGCAGGTCGAAGGATCTGTCGATCCCCTCAGCGCTCTGGGTCAAGGGAACCTCGAACTTCTCGGTGACATGGCTGCTGACGCGTTCGGTCTAGACCGACGGTCGTCGGAGGCTCGCTCGCGGACCTCGATCACTGAGAAGGACGTCGTGCCGGGCCCGGTCTCCACGATCGCGGCGACGGTGAGCCGCGGTGCCACGAAGGCCTTCAGAGACGTGACGTCTGGTCGCCGGACGGCCGTGGTCGCGCCTGACCGTGTCACCCCCTCACAGGTCCCTGGCACCGACCGCACGCGACAACGGGCTGCAGCGGTCGAAATGACCATCCTCGACTGCGTGCCTCGTCCCGTCGCAGGCCCGGCATATTTCGGCGGACGCGATGACGACGTGTACCTCCGCGGTTGGGACGACGCCATCGATTGGACACGTCGAGGTCATGAGGAGCGCGGTCCCGGCTGGGGCAGTGCCGCCTACATGACCGGCTGGCAGGACGCACTCAGGGCGATTGCCAAGGCCCGTGGCTGACGGTCCGGCTGCCGTCGCCGTGACCTGAGAACGTCCTGCGACGGTGCGGGCGCCCCTTGGCCCAAGCACGTGACCTTGGAGGCCGTTTCCGGGAGGTCCTGTGCGTGGGCGGAGGAGATGTCCCAACAGACACTCGAGGCGAGGGTCATCGCCGAGCTGCGACGAGACGATGACATGGTGGCGGTGGGACACGCGTCGGGATCAGCCGTCTCGGTGGCGGGACTTCGGGTAGCCCCCGCGAAGACAAAGCGGAACGTGAGGACCACCGCGCCAGCACCGCGTCGCGGCGTAAAGACTCAACTCGTCGCTGGCGACTCGTTCGGCACCTACCCGTTTGATTTGGTGGGTACCGCTCGCGTTCGGTGAGTCATCTGTCGGTGAAACGCGCTTTCGCCTCTTCTGTGAATGGTTCGTACAGGTTGACCCGGTTGCCGTCGGGGTCAACGAGCATGAAGGCACGATTGCCCCACGGCAGGGTGACTGGTTCTTGAACCACCTGTGCCTGGTCTCCGATCCTGGCCCGGTGGGCGTCGACGCCTTCGACCTGGAACTCGATGATGGCGCTGGTGTTGTCAGCGGCGGTCAAGCCGGTGCCAGCGAACAAGGGAAGCGTCTCGCTGCTTCCGATGGCCAAGGCTCCCGCTCCCGGTGTCACCAGCTCGGCGAAGGCCGGGTTCGGCCACTCGAAGCGCCGTCCGGTCACCAACTCATAGAAGTCCACAAGGCGCTGCACGTCGTCGGTCATGAGGCGGGTTGAAGCAAACTTCACAATGAGCTCCGATCGTTGACCGAGGGGGAGGGCACCCCGCAAAGGACCACTAGCCATGCTCCAAGCGGCGCCACGGCTTCGATGCTACGGCAGTCGATCACCCCGCCGGACGCTCCAAGGGCGGGGTGCGCCTGCTCGCGGCGGACATACCCGAGGAGGACGCTTCATCACGTTGTGCCGGCATTGCTGTCATAGGAGGAGGCGCGCTATGAGCACGTTGACAATCAGGCAGCTGGACGAGCGCACGCACGCTCGGCTGCGAGGACGGGCCGCCGAGCACGGCCGGTCGGTAGAGGCCGGAGTGCGGGCGATATTGGACGCCGTCGTGAACCGTCCCGAGCGGAACTTCCTGTTGTCCCTTCACGACTCAATGACCGAGTCCGGCCGGGTCGATCTTGAGGTAGCTCTGATCCCGTCGTTCTCGAATGGGCGGAATCGATCGGCGCGTCGGACCTGACTATCTGCGTCGTGACGGTCGAGGAGATTGAACGGGGGCTCGGGCGGCTCCCAGTAGGGCGTCGGTGGCGGGACCTGGAAGACCGGTGGGCACGACTACCGGAGGCCTACTCGGACTCTGTAGTCGTCTACGACCTGCTCGCCGGGCGAGAGACGCCCGCGCTCCTGGTGATGGCCGAAACCTCCGGTCACCCGATGGCGCTGGCTGATGGTCAGATCGCTGGCATCTGCCTCGCCGACCACTACGAGCTGGCCCCTCGCAATGTCAGAGACTTCTCCAACGCAGCCGGGCTCGCGGTCACGGACCCGTTCTCCGAGTAACACGTGCGGAACTACGCGGCGGGAGTGACGCGACTGCCGGTGCGCGTTCGTGCTTCGAGGGAGTCGCATTCGGGTGATCCCCTGATGCTCGCGCGACGCTATACGTCCAACAGCAGCGCCAGTGTCTCGCGGACCTCGTTGAGGACCACGGGGCCGACATTGCCGGTGCGCTCCTGAATCCGAGTCGTGGCCACAGATCGCACGTGCTGGCACTGCGCCGAGGAACGCGTCACAAGCCGGTTGTCCTCATCGGGGTCGATCAGGACCTCGGTGCTGCTCGTGCGGATCGTTGGAGTCAACGGCACGACCTGCACGACGTTGGGTCCGCCTCTCAGGATCCGGGCGGCTGTCACGACGATGACCGGGCGACGGAGTCCGGCCTCGCTACCGGCGGGCATGCCGAGGTCGAGTTCGACGACGTCACCCGGCGTCAGCATCAAGCCACGCCGTCTCATCCTCGGTGAGCTCTGCAGCGAGGTCCCGCGACATGGCGTCCTGGCGGAGGGCGCGGATGGCCTTGCTCACCGTCTCATCGATCGTTTCGTGGCGTTCGGCCGCCAGGCGCGTCACCCGCGCATGAGTGTCCCTGCTGATGCGGATCGTCGTTGTCTCGCCCATAACACAACGATAACTTGTGTAGACAGATCCATCTACTTACGGCCTCGACGCCGAGCAAGAGCGTTGGTGGCTCAAGAAACCGCCGAGCCCAACCCGGCTCGCGGCTTTTAGAAGATTGTCGGCAGGACCGGTGTCCGGCCAGACCCGGTTCCCGGGGCCCGGTGGGCTGCTCTTCTCGCGGCTGCCCACCAGCATGATGGGCGTGGCTCTGTTTCGGTTTGCATCCCGCTGGGTGCCGTGACGAGGTGTGGCTCCAGGGGGACTGCCCCTGCTCGTAACGGCAAGGCCCGCCTCGCGATCCCTGCTGATCCACGACGACGATGACGAGGTGGCGACATCGCGACGGTGTTCATCGGGGTCGATCCTCACAGCTGTCGGTGACGATCGAGGTCGTCGATACTCACGAGAGCGTGCTGGCGACGGGACGATTCTCCACCGACAAGACCGGCTACGCCGCGACTTGCAAACAGGGTGCGGGCCTGGCCCGAGCGGGTCTGGGCAACCTGGGGCAGCAACGGTGTCGGCCGACCGCTGGCCTAGCGGCTGCTCGCCGACGGTGAGTACGTCGTCGACGTCCCCGCGAAACTGTCGGCCCGGGCCCGGTTGCTCGACACCGGTCAAACCCGCAAGTTGCCGTCGAGTTTCCGCCCGATGCCGGGGCGGTCACCGTCACTTTCGAGGCAGGAGTCGAACCGGCCGCAGCAGTTGGCGTGGATGAGCACTCTCCCGCACTCCCAGCCAGTAGACCGATCAGGAAAGCGACGATGTCAACCGCCACCGGCAGGAGCCACCTGCGCTTTGCGCCAGGTCGCTGCGTCGATGGCGCGGTACCTGTGGCGCCTGTTGTCACGGTCGAGGTCGGACTCGGGAGTGCCGTGGTGGGTCGGAATGGTGCGCCTCCGGTCGGTTCTTCTCCGGTGACCGGTACCCAGCGGTTGTCCAGGGTCAACCGATGACCATTGACTACATCACCCGGCTTGTACTGATCGCTTATTCCATGCCCCTGTTGTTCGCGCGCCAAGACGGTGGGCACACAATTAGGCACCCGTTCACGTTTGCGGACGTCCCCCGTCTATCCCCCTGAAAGTACCCCGAAAGCGCGGCATCTTGCGAATTTTTACCCATTCCATAGCGGGACGATCAGAAAGTAAGAATCCGCCAAGAGAATGGCTATTCCACCACCAGGCCACGCATCGCATGGTATCGAGCCTTCGGCTCGGTGGCGCTGCATCAATGCTTCCCTGAAGCCGGAGCTTAAAGAAGTAGGGTGTCCGTCGTGCGATTCCCCTAGCCGCCCCGTAGAGTCCCAAGCGTTATCGCGGATCGACGAGCTTCCCTCGAAGGACATGCTCCCCCCGCACGCCAGTCGTGCTGCCCGGGAGCTACTCGTTGTCCTCGTTGTCGCGTCAGTCCGCCGAGGGGTTCTCCGCGCTGGAGGCGCGCCTGGAGGAGATGCTCGCCGACCAGATGGTGCATCACACCGGTCAGCGTCCGTCTCCCGGCGAGCGGAGGTCGTGGGGCATGAGCCTGCCGGTTCTCGCCGCGGATCTCGTGGGAGCCGGTCGCGGCGGTGTCGAGATGATGATCGAGTACCGGTTGCCGCTCACGAGCAAACGCGCGGATGTCGTCCTGGCGGGCGTCTCCTCACGTACCGGGAGACCCGCATACCTCGTCGTCGAGATGAAGCAGTGGAGCCAAGCGAACCGGTATGAGGACAGCGATGTGCTGGTCACGGTTCCCAGCTACGGCAGCCGACCCGTTAGCCATCCGCTGGACCAGGTCCGTGGCTACTGCGAGTACCTGACTGACTTCACCGCCACGCTGAACGAGCGCCGTCGCGAGGTTGCCGGCGTCGCCTATCTGCATAACGCCAGTGACGACGGTGTTCGAGATCTCCTCAGCGGCGGATTCGATTCCCGCGTCAGGCTGTTCACGGGACAGCACCGCGGTGAACTGGCCGCATACCTCCGGTCGTTCTTCACGCCCGCATCGGGAGCCGATGCTGCCGACGAGCTCCTGTCGAGCCGGATCGTGCCGTCGAAGCAGCTGATGCAGCTGGCCGCCGAGGAGGTGCAACGGCGGGAGATGTTCGTCCTGCTGGACGAGCAGCGGGACGCCTACAACACGGTGCTGCACGCGGTCGCGAAAGCGCGGGAGAGCAATACGAAGACGGCAGTCGTGGTCTCCGGCGGCCCGGGGAGTGGCAAGAGTGTCATCGCGCTCTCGCTGTTCGGCGAGCTGGCGAGACAGGGCCGCACGGTCATCCACGCCACCGGGTCACAGTCGTTCACGACCACGCTGCGCAAGGTCGCCGCCCGCGGTGCCCCCCGAGTGCGGCGGGCCTTCCAGTACTTCAACTCCTTCATGGCTGCGGCGCCGAACGAGATCGAGTGCCTCATCCTGGACGAGGCCCACCGCATCCGGGAGACCTCGGCCAACCGCTTCACTCGGTCGTCGATGCGCACCGGCCGGTCACAGGTCGAAGAGCTGCTTTTCGCCGCACGCGTCCCGGTGTTCTTGCTGGACGAGAACCAGGTCGTCCGGCCCGGCGAGATGGGAACCGTCCGCGACATCACCACAGCCGCCGAAGACCGCGGCATCGCCGTCACTCACATCGACCTCGACGCGCAGTTCCGCTGCGGCGGATCCCTCGAGTTCATCGACTGGGTCGAAAGACTTCTGGATCTGCGACCCGGCGGGCCCCGACCATGGACCGACGACGAGGCGAGCTATGCCGTCGAGCTCATGGACTCCCCTTTTGAGCTCGACGGTTGGCTGCAGAGCCGGCAGGCCGAGGGCTACGGCGCCCGCATCACCGCTGGTTTCTGCTGGCGATGGAGCAGCCCGCGAGCGGACGGCTCCCTCGTCGACGACGTCAAGATCGGTGACTGGTCGCGCCCGTGGAACCTCAAGGGCGACAGGGCCACAGGCGGCGCGCCACCGGCGGCCCTGTGGGCCAGCGACCCGGCGGGGTTCGCGCAGGTCGGCTGCATCTACACGGCTCAGGGCTTCGAGTACGACTACGCCGGCGTCATCATCGGGCCGGACCTGGTGCGACGAGGGGACCGGTGGGTCGCCGACCGAGCCGCCAGCAGAGACCCGGTCCTGACGCGCAGGACGCAGGTCACGGATGCCGACGTGGATCGGCTGATCCGCAACGTCTACAAGGTGCTTCTCACCCGCGGGATGCTCTGAGTCGGCATCTACTCGACCGATCGCGAGACACGCGAGTTCATCGCGCAGCACTTGTGAAGTTCATTTGGACGACCCGTAGGTGTAGCAGCTAGTGGTCCGTCTCATCATTGATTAACTACTTCCTCGAGTTTGCGGCGGGCGCGGGTGACCTTGGCCAGGATCGACTCGGCGGTCGCGGTCCACACGAACGGGGCGGGGTCATCGTTGTTGGCCTGCAGGTAGTCCTCGATCGCGGCGATCAGGTCAGGCACCGAGTTGAAACTGCCTCGACGCAGCGCCTTGCCGTCCAGGTCACGGAACCACCGTTCGACCTGGTTCAGCCAGGACGAGGAGGTCGGGATGAAGTGCAGGTGGAACCGCTGGTGCCGACCCAGCCAGCGCCTCACGTCAGCGTGCTTGTGCGTGCCGTAGTTGTCCAGGATCACGTGGACCGCCTGGCCCTGGGGCACTTCGGTGTCGATGACCGCCAGGAACTTGAGAAACTCGTCGTGCCGGTGCCGGTCGAAGCAGCGCCCCGTGACCTGCCCGGTGAGCACGTTCAGGGCGGCGAACAGCGTGGTCGTGCCGTTGCGCTTGTAGTCGTGGGTCATCGTCGCACCACGACCCTTGACCATCGGCAGCGAAGGCTGGGTACGGTCCAACGCCTGCACCTGAGACTTCTCGTCCACGCACAGCACCACCGCCTTCTCCGGCGGGTCCAGGTAGAGCCCGACCACGTCAGTCAGCTTCTCCTCGAAGGCCGGGTCGTTCGAGACCTTGAACGTGTCGAGGCGGTGTGGCTTGATCCCGAGGTCGTGCCAGACCCGTTGCACCGTAGAGGAACTCACCCCGGCGTGCTTGGCCATCATGCGACACGACCAATGCGTCTGACCCTTCGGCGTGGTGTGCAACGTGTCGTGCACGATCGCGCGGACCTGCTCCTGGGTGATGCTCTCCTTGCGCCCGCGTCCCGCCCGGACCTGACCCAGCTTCGCCAGCCCCTCCTGTTCGAACCGCTCACGCCAGGCCCGCACCGTCACCGGCGTCACCCCGACCTGCGCCGAGATCCGTGTGTTGGCAACCCCATCCGCCGCCAGCAGCAACGCCTTGGCGCGCTGCACCTGCCGATGCGCCGCGGACTGGGACCGGGACAACTGCTCCAAGGTGGCCCGCTGACTCTCTGACATCGGCAACGGCGGGGCCGCGGGTGCGCTCATACGACAAGAATACCAACAATACCGCTAGTTATTTGCGGGACACACCACTAGTTGCTGCTTGGCACGCGGGACTCCTGCGCACAACTGACGCTCTATTCCTCATGGTCTCCGCGGCCCTCTGTCCCGGTCAAGGCGTTGAGCGCCAATGGAGCGTAGAACCGTCTCCGGTAGACGCCCTCGGGGTCCAGGGCTGAAAGGACCCCGAGGTCGACGAGGTCCGCGACGAGCTTGTTCGCCCGGGGATACGAGACGGCGACTGCCGCCTGCACCTCCCTGACGGTGAAGACGAGATGCTCCATGGCGAACTCGACCACCGCCTGGGCGGTATCTGCTCTGAGAGGTGAAGTGCGGACCTGCTCACGTAGCAAGATCTGGGCGTCGACCAGGGCGAGCATCGTCGAACGGGTGGAACTGGCCGAGGCGGCTAGGCCCTCGGCGAAGAACCGGATCCACTCGTCCCAGCGGGAGTTGGTACTCACCGCAAGGAGCCGGTCGTAGTACTCCTGGCGTCGGGCTTCGAACCAGGGGGACACCGTCAAGGTCGGCTCGCTCAGGGTGCCTGACCCGTAGAGCTGCATGACCACCAGGAGCCGCCCGATCCGGCCGTTCCCGTCGTTGAATGGATGGAGGGTCTCGAAGGCGTAGTGCGCCATCGCGGCGCCTACGACGGGATCAACTGATCCAGCGTGTCCGTCTTGGACCCAGTCCACGAGATCCCGAAGTCGGCGCTTCAGCTCGTCGCCGGGAGGGTGCGGAACAAACCGAGCGCTCTGCACGGGCTCCCCAGGACGATTGCCGATGACGACTTGGATGTCTCTCACGTCACCGGCGGATGGCGTGTCTGCGGCTGTGCCGACGACGAGCCGCTTCTGCAGCTCCGCTAGGAGACCCAGGGTGATCGGCCGGTCGTCGGACAGCCATTGGAACGCGAACTCAGCAGTCGTCACGTAGTTGAGGACTTCGCGCATTCCGACTGATTGGTGTTCCTCGGGATCGGCGGTCAGGACTGCCCTGAGGGGTTCGTACGTCCCCTCTAACGCCGACGTGCTCTGTGCCTCGAGGCGCAGGGAGGGCTGCCTGAATACGCTCGGGTTGCGCAGCTGGCGTGCGGTGCTGTCGAGGGCGGCGAGCGCCGCCCGAGCGTCGCCCAACCGCAGGACGGTTTGTGCCGACAGTGAGGGCATGAGGTCAGGCAAGGGGTCAGGTATGAAGGCGGCGTGCTCTCACGAGCGGGTCCTCGGGTCCGTCCTAGAGATTCGCTCAAGGTGTCCGGAGCTCTCGCTTCCGAACAGGCTCAAATCCACAATGTAACACTAAGCCCGGTTGTGTTGCATTTGGGTCTGCACAGTGTCATGTCTCAAGCATTTTTGTACGGGCGTTCGAGAATCCTGGAGACCCCAGGCGGAGGATCAGCTGGCATGGTCCTGGCGCCCTTCGCCTAGTTCGATGGGCCATTGGGCGGCCTGGTCGACGGCGGCGGTACAGGTGGGTCAACGACGGGGTCTGCGCCATCCGGGAGAGGTTTTGGGCGGATCTCCTTGTCCCAGCCCTCGACGGGGTGCAGGTAGCGCAGCGCGGCCACCGACGAGGAGTGCCCGAGCCGGCGTATGAGGTCGGCCAGGTTGGCGCCGGCGGCCGCGGCCATGGTCTGCCCGGTGTGCCGCAGGTCGTGGAAGGTCATGTTGATCCCGACCTCATGCCGGGCGCGTACGAAGGCCTGGTAGATCGTGTCCCCCCGCGCCCGGTAACCGTCGAGCCCGACGTTGAAGAACTCCGGGCCGGCATACGTGCGCAGGTGGTACTCCAGCAGCGGCATCACGTGCGGCGGGATGTTCACCGTTCGCTTCCCGGCGTCGGTCTTCGGGTCCTTCTCGAACCGCACCGGCGCCTGCAGCAGCTCCACCCAGTTCTTGTGCACGCGCACCGTGCCCTCCTCGAGGTTGACGTCGGTGACCCGCAAGCCGCAGACCTCCCCGCGGCGCAGACCACACCGGGCGGCCAGCACCACGGCCGCCCGGTATCGCGGCGTGATCGCCTCGATGAGCTGGGCGACCTGCTCGGGCGTAGCGGTGGGCCTCTCCGCCGCCTTGAGGTGCCCGGCTCCCGGGATGGCGCACGGATTCTTGGGGGGCGCGGATCTGCGAGCTCGGCAGAACGAGGAGGTCACCGAGGTGCAGACGCATGTTGCGCCGGCACGTCTCGGCCCATCGTCGTCCGACGCGCGGGTTCTCGTCCAGGTACGCGGCTCATCTGACGTGCGGCTGACCTGCGGTTTTGGGAGGTGGCCAGGGGCGGGGTCGAACCGCCGACCTTCCGATTTTCAGTCGGACGCTCGTACCAACTGAGCTACCTGGCCTTATTGATCTGCGCCGGGTCGCTCCGGCGAGCGCTCACTATACCCAAGCGTCACACCCCGACAGGACGGCTCAGCAGGTCGATCCCGGGGCGGCCCCCGCCAGCGTGGCAGCGAAGAACGGAAGCACGTCCGGGACCGCGGTGTTGGCAACCGAGCCGTGGTCGTCGTTCGGGTACTGCCGGAAGACCACATGCTCGCCGGCCGCGCATACGCGGGCCACATACGTCGACGTGGCGGCCGGTCGGACCAGCGTGTCTTTCAGGCCCTGGGCCACGAACAACGGCACTCCGAGTGGAGCAGAGCCGGGGGTGTTCTCGGCCAGCAGCTGCGACCACGGTGGGGTGGTGGCTGGGTTGGCCGATAGATAGCCACCGACCAGCGGTCGCGCCAGAGAGTGGATGGTGGGCATCTGCCCGAACAAGCAGAGGCCGGCCATGGCGGGCGTAGCCGCCGCGCCGGCCGGCGTGAGGATCGACGACAGCGACAACCCGGGATAGCGGGAGGCATAGACCGAGCTGTATGCCGCAAACGCGTAGGACCCGATCGTCACTCCCGAGATGTCCCCGATGTCGTCCTTGAGCAACGTCCCGAGCTCAGCTGCCGGGGCGGCGACAGCGGCGGCGCGCACGCGCAGCTCCGGCGCATACGAGCGGGCCAGCTGACCAGCGAAGAGCACGGCCTGACCGCCCTGCGAGTGTCCCCACAGCACGGTGGCCGGCCCTGCGCCGGCGACCAGCGACCGCGCCGCGCGGACCGAGTCGAGCACGCTGTGCGCCTCGCTGGCTCCCACGAGGTACGAGCTCTGTCCAGCTACCCCCAGCCCCGGATAGTCCGCCGCTGCGATGACATAGCCAGCACGAAGCAGTGCGAGCGAACCCTCGATCAGGACGAACGGGTCGATCCCGTTCGACGGCGCGCAGCGTGCGACCGCGCCCGTCGTCGGATGACCCCACCCCACGACGACCCGCCCTCCGGCAGGCGCTGGGCCGGAGGGCGCGACCACCACCCCCGACACCACGATGTCTGCGCCGAACGCATCGGTCGAGTGATAGAGCACCCGCCACGCAACGGCGCCGTTGGGCGCGCTCCCCAATCTCTCGGACCGCACCACCGTCCCCGGCGGAGCCGCGACAAAGGGTGGTGGAGTGTAGAACGAGGCGTCGCCGGCCTCCGCGACCCCGGCGGCCAGTCGGCGTGGGCTGGCCGCCGGGACGGTCGCCATCACGACGACCAGTCCCGCCAGCAGGATTAACACCAGCGCGAGGGCAACCCTGCGGACGCGGTGACGCCGTGTCCGCCGCGTCGCAGGGAGGTCGAGTGAGGTGTTCGCGCGCTCAGTCTGTCAGGCGGCTTCACCCCGCCACGAGGCTCAGCCCTGGGCGAGCTTCGACACGTCGTCCCACTTGTCCCACAGCGCGATCCGCGACGCGTAGTCGTCCTTCGCCGTCCCCAGCGGTGACGCTCCGAAGAACACCCGCAGCGGCGGCTCGTCGGCGTCCACGACGCGCAGGATCGCGGCGGCGGAGGCGTGCGGGTCACCGGGTCCGGCACCCGTCGCCGCCGCTTCACGACGCTTCGTCATCGCCTCTCGCACCTCGTTGTATGCCTCGACCGGCTCGGAGCGTGCCGCAGACGAACCGGACCAGTCCGTCGAGAACCCACCGGGTTCGACGAGCGTCACGTGGACGCCGAACCCGGCAACCTCCCCGGCCAGCGCCTGGGTGAATCCTTCGAGTCCCCATTTCGACGCGTGGTAGAGCCCGATCCCCGGGAATGCCGTGATCCCGCCGATCGACGAGACCTGGATGATGTGCCCCGATCCCTGTTCGCGCAGATAGGGCAGCGCCGCTTGGGTCACCCACAGCGCCCCGAACAGGTTGGTCTCGATCTGCGCGCGAGCCTCCTGCTCGGTCACCTCCTCGATGAACCCGAAATGCCCGTACCCGGCGTTGTTGACCACCACGTCGAGCCGGCCGAACTTCTCGTATGCCTGCTGCACCGCTGCGAAGTCGGCGGCCCGGTCGGTGACGTCCAGCTGGATCGGCAGGATCGCGTCGCCGTACTTCTCGACCAGGTCGTCCAGGGTGGAGATGTCCCGGGCCGTGGCGGCCACTCGGTCGCCGCGGTCGAGCGCGGCCTCGGCCCATTCGCGCCCGAAGCCACGTGACGTGCCGGTGATGAACCATGTCTTCTGTGTCATACGGGCGGCAACCGGGTCCACACAGCCCGCATTCCGCGAACGCCGCTACCGCCTACGATCCCCGGGTGAGCATCACGAATGTCGGAGTCGTCGGCTGCGGCCTCATGGGAGCGGGGATCGCGGAGGTCTGCGCCCGGGCCGAGCTCGACGTGGTCGTCGTCGAGTCCAGCGAGGAGGCCGTCGGGGCCGGGCGGGCTCGGCTCGCCACGTCACTGCACCGCGCCCAGGAACGCGGGAAGCTGGACAACGCGCAGGCCGTTCTCGCCCGCGTCAGGGTCACGACCGACCTGCACGATCTCGCCGACCGCGACCTGGTCGTCGAGGCGATCGTCGAGAACGAGCAGGCCAAGGTCGCGCTCTTCCGCCGGCTCGACGAGATCGTCACCTCGCCCGACGCGATCCTCGCCTCGAACACCTCATCGATCCCGATCACGAAGCTGGCCGTCGCCACCGCACGCCCCGGCCACGTCCTCGGCATCCACTTCTTCAACCCTGTCCCGGTGCTCTCACTGGTCGAGCTGATCCCCAGCCTCCTGACCGAGGAGTCGACGACCGAGGCTGCGCGGACCTTCGTTCAGGACACCCTCGGCAAGCACGCCATCGACTCGCAGGACCGCGCCGGTTTCGTCGTCAACGCGTTGCTGATCCCCTTTGTCCTCAGCGCGATCCGGATGCTCGAGTCCGGCTTCGCGACCGCCGAGGACATCGACGCGGGCCTCGTCCGCGGCGCCGCGCACCCCCAGGGTCCGCTCGCGCTCGCGGACCTGATCGGCCTCGACACCACCAAGGCGGTCGCCGAGTCGCTCTACGAGGAGTTCAAGGAACCCCTGTATGCCGCGCCGCCGCTGCTCAGCCGGATGGTCGACGCCGGGCTGCTGGGTCGCAAGACCGGCCGGGGCTTCTACACCTACTCCTGACCGGACGGCTCATCGAGCCCGGCGACGATCCGGCGGCCCGCCGTCGTGAGGGCCGTGAGCTGGGTGGCGGTCAGCGGGTCGATGACGAACCGACGGACCGCCTGCACGTGTCGAGGAGCAGCCTGCTCGACCTACGCCATCCCCGATTCACCGACCTGGCTGCCGAGATGCAACGCGGCGCCGCCACCTCCGCCCGCGAGGCCGGCCGTGCGCTCGGCGCGGGTGTCGCAGCCTGAGCCCAAGGCATACCCCCAGGGGGTAAGGTTGAGGGATGAGCGAGACGTTCGGTTACCACGACACCAAGACCGCCCACCTCAAGCGGCTGCGGCGCATCGAAGGTCAGGTGCGCGGCCTGCAGGGGATGGTCGCGGACGACAAGTACTGCATCGACATCCTCACCCAGGTCTCCGCGGCGACCAAGGCGCTCCAGTCGTTCTCGCTCGAGCTGCTGGACGAGCACCTGGCGCATTGTGTCGTCGACGCCGCGCGGCGCGGCGGCCCCGAGGCGGACGAGAAGGTCCGGGAAGCCTCCGAGGCGATCGCTCGCCTGGTCCGTTCCTGACAACGGGCAGCCGCCGACCCGGAGCAGCCGTCTCTCGTGACCTCGCTCAGAGGTACCGCGTCGGGTCGAACTCGGCGAGCGGGATGATCCGGACCCGAGGCAACGGGGTGGTGAACGCGCCGACGCGGTCCTCGAGGTCGAACACCTCGAGGCCGTCCTCACCCAGGGCAACCAGGTCGGCGCTGACGTACTCGCGCAGGCCCAGCACCCCAACCCGCCGGCCGGACCGGGCAAGCCGCCCGAGGTGCGGGGCGAAGTCGGCGTCATGACTGGCCAGGAGCACGTCGCCCCCACCCGCCGCCGCGATGGCGTCGAGGGTGCGCTGGATGCCGATGTCGACGACCTTCTCGGTGCTCGACCCGGCCAGCGGGATCGGTCGGAAGTCCATCGCCAGCAGCGCCTGGACGAACGACATGGGCATCTGCCCGTTGCTGGCGTTGAGGAAGAAGAGCGCCTTGACCGGCTGCCCCCACACCGAGGCGGCGAACTCGCGGATCCGGTCCCACCGCGGCCGCTCGTCCGGCTGTGGACGGTGGCCGAGCACGTGGATGCCCAACGTCGCGTCGATGTTCTCGCCGTCGACGAGCAGGTAGGTCGTGGACGACGTGGGACTCATAGGGCCGAGTATGCCCGTGCGAGGCATACTCGGGGCGTGGAGAGGCGCTGGCCCGGCTGGGTCTACGACGAGGGTGACGAGCCCGACCCGCGCTTCTCATTCGCCAACGAGCGGACCTATCTGGCGTGGGTGCGCACCGCGCTCGCCCTGCTGGCCGGGGGCGTGGCTATCCAGGCGCTGCCCCTCGGCCTCCATCCGACCGCCCGACGGGTCTTGTCGCTGTTCTTGATCCTCGTGGCCATGGTGTCGGTCAGCGTGGGGTGGCTGCGCTGGGCGCGGTCTGAGCGGGCGATGCGTCGAGGAGCCAAGCTGCCCGGCTCGGTGATCAGCGCGTTCCTGGCCGCCGCCGTCGTGGTCGCCGCGCTGGTGGTGCTCATCCTCGTCACGTTCGCGTGACCCCATGAGTGAGGCTGCCGGCACCGAGCGCGGCGAGCTCCCGCGCGACCCGGGCCTGCAGCCCGAACGTACCGCCCTGGCGTGGCAGCGGTCGGCTCTGTCCTTGGCCGGGGTGAGTGCCGTCGTCGCGCGGCTGACCTTCGCCACTGTCGGGTGGGTGGCGGTGTTCGTGCTCGTCACCGGGCTCGGACACGCGGCCGTGGTGTTCGTGACGTCGCAACGGCACTACCGCCGCCGGACGGGAGTCGCCGGCCGTCGCCGCGCACCCTGGCCCGCGGGCGTGCACTCCGCGCTGCTCGGCGGGCAGGTGCTGCTCCTCGGCGCTCTCGTAGTGGCCGAGATCGTCACCAGCGCGTGACGCGGGCGGGCAGGGCGGATACCCAACGCAACCCTCTGTCCGCGTGACCCCGACGTATGCCGAAGGCCCGCCATCTCGTGGGGTGGCGGGCCTTCGGTCTCGAGCGACCCCGACCGGGCTCGAACCGGCGACCTCCGCCGTGACAGGGCGGCGCGCTAACCAACTGCGCTACGGGGCCTAGGTGGTGCAGGTGATGCTGAACGTGCGTATCCCCAACGGGATTCGAACCCGTGCTGCCGCCGTGAAAGGGCGGAGTCCTAGGCCGCTAGACGATGGGGACCCGGATCCGTCGAGGAACGTCCGAAAGCATAGGCGATGCCACCGGGCCGGCCAAATCGCTCAGCGTCCGCGAGAGGTCCACTCGAGGACCCGTTCGACCGGCCAGGTGGTGACGATCCGCTCGGCCGGCACCCCGAGCCGATCGGCGCGCTCGCAGCCGTACGCCTTGAAGTCCAGCTGCCCCGGCGCGTGCGCGTCGGAGTCGATGGTGAACAGGCAGCCGAGCTCCAGCGCCATGGTGATCAGCTCGTCGGGCGGGTCCTCGCGCTCGGGCCGGGAGTTGATCTCGACCGCGGTGTTGCCCTGGATGCATGCCTCGAAGACGGCCTTCGCGTCGAACGACGACTGCGCCCGCTTGCCTCGCCCACCGGTGACCAGCCGGCCCGTGCAGTGGCCGAGGACGTTGACGCGCGGGTTGCGGACGGCGGTGACCATCCTGCGGGTCATCGGGGCGGCGTTCATGGCGAGCTTGGAGTGGACCGAGGCCGTGACGACGTCGAGCTTGCCGAGCATCTCCGGTGTCTGGTCGAGCTCGCCCTCGTCGAGGATGTCGACCTCGATCCCCTTGAGCAGCCGGAACCGGTCGCCGAGCGAGTCGTTGATCGCGTCGACCACCGTGAGCTGCTTGGTCAGGCGCTCGACCGACAACCCGTTCGCTATCCGCAGCCGGGGGGAGTGGTCGGTCAACGCCAGGTACTCCTGACCCAGCTCGACCGCGGTCAGGACCATCTCGTCGATCGGCGAGCCGCCGTCGCTCCACTCGGAGTGGCTGTGCAGGTCGCCGACAAGCGCTGCATACAGTTCGGTTCCACCTCGGGTCAGCGGGGCCGACTCCTTGTCCTGCAACGACCCCAGGTATGCGGGCAGGGTCCCTCCGACGGCCTGCCTGACAACTGCGGCGGTCGAGTCGCCGACGCCTGGCAGGTCCTTGAGGGTGCCCTGGTCAGCGCGTTCGCGCAGCTCCTGCTGCGACAGCGTGACCACGACCTTGGCCGCGTTGCGGAACGCCTCGACGCGATAGGTCCCGGCCCGGGAGCGTTCGAGCAGAAACGCGATGCGGCGCAACGCGTCCACGGGAGTGACCGGGGCCGTCAGCGGCTGGATCAGGAGCACCTCGTCAGTCTGGCATCACCGGGCGGCGACACTGAAGACGATGGGCGACCCCGCCGGGAAGGCATCGGTGACGAGTGCGATGACGCCGGCCTCGTAGGTGCCCATCCGCACCACCAGGCGGGACGGCGAGGCCGAGTCGTCGATGCGCACCGAGGTGTGCGAGGCGGCAAACTGCGGGCCGGCCAGTGATGCGCGCAGCTGGGCCAGGCGAGCCTCACCGGCGGCGGAACGCCAGTCGAACGGGGTGGTGCCGACCGGCAACGTCAAGGTCACGTCGCCCCCGGGCTGGCTCCGCGGTTGCTGCAACGGACCGTCGGGGCCGGCCTTGGTGGCGGTGGCTGCTGCCTCGGCGGAGCTGGCGGCGCTGCCGCCGCTGCTCACGCTGGACCGCAGCACGGAAGGGACGACGAACACCCCGATGGCAGCAGCTGCGGCAACACCGACCAGACCGCGGGCCCACGACCTGCGGCGGTTCGCTCGCGCGCGGCCGGCTCGCAGCGCCCGCGCCTCGAAGTGCGTGTCCGGAGGGGTGAGCTCGTCCACCGCGTGCAGGCGCTCGCGCAGGAGGTCCTCGAGACTGGGCGGCTGCGAGGTCATGACGTCACTTCTCTTTCGGGTTTGCCTTCTTTTGCAGCAGGCTTCTGGGACGGCGGGTCCGCGAGGCGGGTACGCATACTGGCCAGTCCGCGCGAGAGCTGGCTCTTGACGGTCCCCTCGGGGATCTCGAGCTCGGCCGCGATCTGAGGGACGCTGAGGTCCTGGTAGAACCGGAGGACGAGGACGGCGCGCTGCTTGGGGGGCAGCTGCGCGAGCAGGGCCGACAAGGTGACGGTCAGTGCCGCGTCACGGTCGTCGACGGGGTTCTCGGGCACGGCCGCCAGGACGACCTCGCGCCCGAGCCTGCGGCGCTGGTTGAGGTACGTGCGCAGCATGGTCGTCCGCGTGTAGCTCTCGACCGCCTGCGGCGCGGCGATCCTCGGCCAGGCGACGTAGACCTTGGCGAGCGACTCCTGGACCAGATCGTCTCCGGAGGCCCAGTCCCCGCAGAGCAGATAGGCGGTGCGGCGCAGCGCGTGGGACCGGTCCCGGACGAAGTCCATGAATGCCTCGTCACGCGTCACCGCCACGATGTCACCTCCATCTCCGTGGCCCGGTCGCAGGGAGACGCTGCGTCCGCGCTGTCTCCTCAACGCCTCCTCAACGCCTCCTTGACACTGACAGACCCGTCGGCACCACGGAACGTTCCGTCTGCAGGTGCCTCAGTTCGGGGACTCAGCTTGCGGGGATCGGCCCCACCGGCTGGCCGTCGACGACAGCGGCGCAGAACGCCGGGCCCTTGCCCGATGCTTCGACGCTCGCGTCACCAGTGCCGACCTGCTGCCGATTGACGGTGCCGCCGGCCGAGATCGCGACGGTCACCTGCGCCGTCGTGGTAAACGTGAGCCGGGCCGCGATCTTCTTGCTGCCGCTCTTGGAGCAGGAGAGGGTGACGTTGCTCACCGCGGCCACGGTCGGCTGGGTCGGCTGGATCGGCTGGGTCGGCTGGGTCAACTCGCTGGGCTGGGTCGCACTTGTCCCGGAGGTCGGCTGCGGTAGGGACGGCTGGCCTCCCGGGGTGGTCGACACGACGGTGGCGTCCGGGTCGGGGTCGGCAGTCTGGCCCGGCACAGGATCGGTCAGTGTCGGTTGGGCAGCCGGGGGGAGGCTGAGCGTCGTGGCGCCCACCCAGCTGGGTGCCGGTGGGGTGAACGACGAGGTCGACGGGACCGGGGTCGCCGTCGTGGCCGACGTCGAGTCGGTGGCGCTCGGCGTCGAGACGGCGCTGAGTGCCACAGTCGGCGACGTCATGGACCTCACGACCCCGAACATGGCAGCGACCATGCCGACACCGATGATCAGGACTGCCGCGACGATCGCGACGTTGCGCCGTCGCTCGTGCTTGACCTCGTCGTTCATGCGTTGTCTGGCCCTTCGTTGCGTCAGGCCCCCCGCGCCGCTTCAGCGGACAGGATAGGGGAGAACCGGCGGCTGGACCGCATACCGAGGGCCGTGTCATCGCTGACTAGAATTCAACGTTGATGAACTTCGCTCTGATGTCCACGGTCTTCGTCACGGTCTTCGTCGTTGAGCTTCCGGACAAGACGTTCATTGCCACCCTCGTGCTCGCGACCCGATATCGGCCGGTGCTCGTGTGGATCGGTGTGACCGCGGCATTCCTCGTTCAGACGGTGATCGCGGTGGCCTTCGGGGGTCTGATCAGCCGGTTGCCGGAACAGCCGGTCCACGCCGTCGTCGCCGTCCTGTTCCTCGTGGCTGGTGTGCTGTTGATCCGCGGCGCGTCCGAGGCGGACGCCGAGGAGGAGGAGACGGAGAAGAGGTACGGCGGGTCGACGGAGCCGGACAGCTCGTCCTGGCGGGCGATCAGCGCGAGCTTCCTCATCCTCTTCGTGGCGGAATGGGGTGACCTGACCCAGCTGGCGACCGCCGGTTTCGTCGCGAAGGGCGGGTCGCCGCTGAGCGTCGGTCTCGGTGCGTTCCTCGCCCTCGGGTTGGTGGCGGGGCTTGCGGCGATCATCGGTCGTGCGCTGCTGAGCCGGTTGCGGTTGTCGCTCATCCGACGCATAGGTGGGGCGATCTGTCTGGTCTTCGCCGCGACGATGGCCGTGCAGCTGTTTGGAGTGGAGCTACCGTCCTGGTTGCCGTTCTGAGGCTGGTGCGACAGCCCGCATGATGGAGGGGTGACCCTTCCTCCAGAGCTTCTCGACCTGCTGTCCTCACCCAGCCTGTGTTTCGTCACGACCCTGATGCCCGACGGGATGCCCCAGACGACCGAGACATGGGTCGACACAGACGGCGAGAACGTCGTCATCAACACGGTGCAGGGCTTTCAGAAGCTCCGAAACGTCGCCCGGGACCCGCGCGTCAACGTCGTCGTCTGCGACGCCGCGCACCCGACGCGGTACTTCGAGGTCCGCGGTCGGGTGGCCGGGACGACAACCGAGGGCGGTGCAGAGCACATCGACGCGCTGTCGCAGCGTTACACCGGTGGGCCTTATCCCTGGTACGGAGGGCGTGACCAGGTGCGCGTCATCATGACGATCGCGCCGGGCAAGGTGCGCGCCATGGGTGGTCGCTGAACCGCCGCCTGCCGCCGCGCGCTGCGGGATGCTGGGCCGGTGACGTTGGACGAGCAGGTTTGCCGCGCGAGGTTCACTGCCAGCCCGGTGGCGCGACTGGGGACGGTCGACACCGCCGGCACACCGCATCTGGTTCCGGTGACGTTCGCGGTGCTGGACGACGTCATCGTGGTCGCGGTGGACCACAAGCCCAAGACGACTGTGCGGCTGCGTCGATTGCGCAACATCGGCGAGAACCCGGCGGTGGGTTTCATCGTGGACCACTATGCCGACGACTGGTCCGCGTTGTGGTGGGTCCGCGTGGACGCGCGAGCCGAGGTGGTCGAGGGGGGGCAGGCCTGGCATACGGCCGTGGACGCGCTGGTCGCGAAATACCCTCAGTACCATGGAGACTCGCCGACCGGGCCGGTCATCCGAGCGTACGTCGGCCGGTGGTCCGGTTGGGCCTACTCCGAGGTTGACTGAGGGTCAGAATCCCGCGGGACCGTGCGGGCGGTAACCCTTGTCCAAGATGGCCACCTCGTCGTCGGTGAGCTCGACGTCGAGCGCTGCCACCGCGTCCGCGATGTGCGACGCCCTGGTCGCGCCGACGATCGGGGCTGTGACGACCGGGTTGCGCAGGACCCAGGCGAGCGCGACCTGGGCGCGCGGTATGCCCCGGCCGTCAGCGACCTGCCCGACCGCGTCGACGACGGCTCGGTCGCCGTCATCGTAGAGCGTCTTGCCGAACTCGTCGGCCTCGCTGCGGCTCGTCGTCGTGCCCCACATGCGTGTCAGCCGGCCGCGAGCCAGTGGGCTCCACGGGATGACGCCGACACCTTCGTCCGCGCAGAGCGGGAACATCTCTCGCTCCTCCTCACGGTTGAGGAGGTTGTAGTGGTCCTGCATGGAGCGGAACGGTGTCCAGCCGTGAGCGCGGGCCAGGTGCTGCGCCTTGGAGAACTGCCAGGCATACATCGAGGAGGCACCGATGTAGCGCGCCTTGCCGGCCTGGACCACGTCGTGCAATGCCTCGAGCGTCTCCTCGATCGGCGTGTTCGGGTCCCAGCGGTGGATCTGGTAGAGGTCGACGTAGTCCGTGCCGAGCCGGGTCAGACTGGCGTCGATGGCCGAGAGGATCGCCTTGCGCGACAGGCCCGCCCCGTTGGGGCCGTCGAACATCCGGCCGTTGACCTTGGTGGCGATGACGATCTCGTCGCGGTGGCCGTGCTCGGCCAGAGCCCGCCCGACGATCTCCTCACTGCTTCCGGCGGAGTAGACATTCGCGGTGTCGAAGAAGGTGATCCCCGCCTCGAGGGCTTGTCGGATCAGGGGTCGGGACGCATCTTCGTCGAGCGTCCATTCGTGCGGACCCCGGCGGGGTTCACCAAAACTCATGCATCCCAATGTGATTCGCGAGAAGCCCAGTCCACTCGACCCTAGCTTGACGTAGTCCATAGGGACTATTGTCGCTGCCGTGCCGTCGAGGCGAGTCCGACGGCCACCAGGACGACGACGAGCGCGATACCGACGATGTAAACCGAGACGCTGACGTAGCCGCCGGCGGACGTCACGGGGTTAAAGAAGGGGCAGGGGTACCAGTAGTCCGTATGCGTGTATGGGTCCCGCGCGCTCGGTCCGCGAAGCAACGCGTAGACGACCCACACGATGGGGAAGGCGAGCGCGGGGAGGGCATCCTTGCGCGTCAAAGACGCTCGGCCTGGGAGAGGAACCAGTCAAGGAAGGCGCCGTCGCTGCCGCCGCCACTGTCAAACTGGGACGCAACGTCGAACGAGTCATCGACGGCCTCCACATGATCACGGTGGCGGAACCGCCTTACACTGCGATCGCTGGGTCACACGGCGGTTCATGTTGCGCCCTGCCGTACGCTTCATGGTCGCGGGGCCTCTAGCTCAATGGTTAGAGCTGCGGACTTTTAATCCGTAGGTTGTGGGTTCGAGTCCCACGGGGCCCACCATGTGATGTCTCAGGACATCGCGGACGACTGAACCCAAGAGATGTGGGTTCGGTCGTCCGTTTTTCAGCGGGTGGGGCCGGGTGGTCTTCCGGTGGGTTGGTATCGCTTGGATGGGTCGAGTGTGAGTTCTCGCAGCAGTTCGCCGGTGGTGGCGTCGATGATGCGGATCTCGAGGTCGTGGACCAGGACGATGACGCGGGTTCGGGCGTGGGTTCGACCGATGCCGATGGAGTGGAGCGTTCCGCCGTGGCGCAGGGTGATCTTGCCGGTTTTGTCGATGCGGTCTCGACGTATCCGGTCGTGGGTGTCGCTGTCGCGGTCACCGACGGTGGCTTTGGGTCCGGTGGTGTAGCGGGTCGCTGGGGTGGCCTGGTGTGGCAGGGATCGGTGTGGGCGTCGGTGGTTGTACTGCTCGGCGAAGGTGTCCAGCAGGGTCTGAAGGTCGGCGATGGTGGCGGGCTGGTCGGGTTGGGCTCGTAGCCACTTCTTCATGGTCTGTTGGAATCGTTCGACCTTGCCCTGGGTCTGGGGGTGCCAGGGTCGGCCGTTCTTTTGGACCACACCCAGACGACGTAGCTCGGTTTCTAGGTGGTTGCGTCCGCCTTTGCCGCCGGCGAGGCGGGTGGTGAACACCATGCCGTTGTCGGTCAACGTCGAGGCCGGGGTCCCGTGTTCGGCAACGGTTTTGGTGAACTGGGTGAGGACGATCTGGCCGGTGACGCGGTGGTGGGCGGTGATTCGTAGGGCGAACCGGGAGCAATCGTCGAGCCAGGATAGGACCTCGGTGTCGAGGCCGGGGCGGCCGGCGGGGTGGGTGAGCCGGTAGTGGGTGAAGTCGGATTGCCAGCACTCGTTCGGCATGGAGGCTTCGAAGCGGATGTAAGAGGACTTCGGGCGCTTCTTAGGTGCGGGAATGACCATCCCCCGAGCAGCCAGCTGCCGGGCTACGGTGGCCCGGGACACGGTCAGGTTGTGGTGGTGGGCCAAGTGCCACACGATCGTCTCCGGGCCGGCGTCCAGGCCGACGTCGGCTAGTTCCTTGCGCAGCCGCACGATCAGCTCCACGACCTCAAGTGGGGTCGCCTTCGGGTTCGAGGTGGGCCGTCGGGAGCGGGGCTCGAAGGCCGCATCACCCTCGAGGCGGTAGCGGGCCAGCAGCTCGTAGAGCCACGAGGTTGAGACGCCATAGGTCGCAGCCACTTCACGGACCGGACGGTTCTCGGCCACCATCACGGTGATCAGCAATCGGGTAGATGTCATACCTGCACACTCAGCGTGGGCGACACCTCATTCCGGGATCTCTGGAGACATCAGTCCGGTATGTCGTGAGACACCTGTCCGCGATGTCCTGAACCAGCACACCACGGGGCCCACCAGATCTGTAGGTCAACGGTGCCGGCGGCAATCTGGCTCGACGATCCCGTTTCGCGAGGCGGTCCCGGAGGCCAGGTCGAGCCGGTAGGAACTCGGGACGTCGTCGAGCGAGGCGGTGGTGGTGCCTCACGAGTGTTCGGCGCTGCATACGAGGTCGCGGGGCGTGATGCGCCCGTCAGTCGGGGCGCAGTCCGTCTCCACGGATCCAGGCCTCGTAGCTGAGCGATTCCGTGACTGGGGTCACCGCGTCGGCCGGGGGGCCGGAAAGAACCGTTGCCGGCTCCGGGAGCTGGTCCGCAGCTCGGCGCCGGCTGGCGAGGGGCGGCCGCTCGTGGTGCGGGGAACGGCGGTCGGTTGCGGCGGCGTACATGGTGATCCTGACGGACGACGATCACCGGGTCGTCCGGGACGGAGCGACTGCTCCTGGGACCGGCGGCGGACGGCCGGAACGTTTCGGACCTGCTGGGATTCCAGCGTTTCCATCCTAGCGCCCTTGCCGTCCCGCATGGGGGTGCAGTCCACGGCGCACGACACGGAGGACAACGCCGCGTGTGTGCGGAGCTGCTCTCCGGCTCGCCTGGGTGATTCGGCCAGCTGCTGGTTTCCCGCCCGACGCGGCGTCGCCCAAGAGCATCGGCCGGCATCACCTCGCCCGGCTGCGAGCGGCATACCCGCCCCTCATGTCGGCTCGCGTCGATTGCTTGCTTCGTATGCGTCGAGGACGGCACCTGGCGTGGGATAGCAGTCGGAACTCAGGGGTGGCAGGAAACCGTGCGCGGTGAGCTGCTCGAGGACGGCTGGATCGGTGCCGGAGAACACGACCCTTGTGCGCTGCTCAGAGAACCGTCGGATCCCCCGGCGCAGGGTCTGGGCAGCGGTGAAGTCGATGTCGCTGAGCGCGCTGCAGTCGATGCAGAACCAGTCGAGCGCAGCGGTGGATGATGCGAAGGCGGCAAGGTCGGCGGCGAGCTTGTGCGCGTTGGCGTAGTAGAGGCTGGACGGGAACCGGTAGATCACCAGACCCTCTCGGGTCCGCACGTCGGGTCTTGCGGTCACTGCAAGCCAGTGCCCGCCCGGCTGGCGCGTCAGCACCTGGGTGCGCGGCGCGTAGCCGTGCCGCAGGTGGTCGACTATCGAGGCGACCATGGCGAGCACGATGGCCTGCTCCACACCGAAGACCACAACGGCCGCCGCTGTGAGCAAAGCCAACGCGAACTCGATGCGCCGGACTCGCATGATTTCGGCGAGGCCTTTTACATCGACGAGCTCGACCCCGATGAGGAACACGACCGCCGCGAGCACGGCGACGGAAAGGTTCGCCAGCGGGGCGCTGGCGAACAGCAGAACCAGCAGGACGATGGCACAACAGCTCAGCTGCGCCAGCTGCGTGCGGCCGCCGGCGCTGTCCACCATCTGGGTCTTGGTCGGACTGCCGTTGACGACGAAGCTCCCGGTGAAGGCGGCGACTCCGTTCGCCGCCCCGAGCGCGAGCAGGTCGGCGTTCGGGTCGAGGTCTTCGTTGTAGGCGCTGGCGTAGGCGCTGGCGGTGGCGACTGACTGCGCCAGGATCACCGCCGCCATCGACACCGCGGTCAGCGCAAGCGCCGAGGTGTCCGGCGCGGTGACTGTGGGAGCTTGCAGAGGGGGCAGGCCACCGGGCACATCGCCGATGACCTCCACTCCGTGCGAGGGGAAGTGCCAGAGCACGCTGACGACGATGGAGGCGGTCACGGCGAGCAGGGCTCCGGGAACCCGTTTGGCGACCCTGCGGAGCAGCGGAACACCGAGCAGCACGGCCAGTGCCACACCTACCGTGGCTAGGGACGCGCGCGGCACTGCCGCTACGGAACCGATGAGCTTTCCGATGGCATTGTCGGCGTGGACGGTGACGCCGAGCAGTTCCGGCAGCTGCCCTATCGCCACCGACAAACCGACACCCGAAAGGAAGCCGACCAGGACCGTGCGGGACAGGAAGTTCGCCAAGAATCCGAGGCGAGCCACCCGTGCGATCACCAGGAACGCGCCGGTGACGAGCGTAACGAGAGCGACGAGCTGCACGTATCGAGGTGACCCGGGAATCGCGAGGGCTGCGACGCCCGCCGCCAAGATGGCCGCCGTCGCGGAGTCGGCGCCCACGACGAGGTGACGGGAGGAGCCCAGCACCGCGAAGACCGCCATCGGCAGGAGCATGGTGTAGAGGCCGGTCACGACAGGCATGCCGGCGATGCGGGCGTAACCCAGGACTTCAGGTATGCCGAGCGCGGCGAGACTCAGTCCGGCTAACGCCTCCCTGGGAACGCGTTGCATCGAGAGCGGCAAGACGCCCTGCAGCAGGGGGAAGTGATTAGCCTTGGCACCAGTAGTGTCCCCGCTCGGACCAACGGCGTCGCTGATCTTTGCCACGGTGGGCTACTGGGCGGGTGGTGTGACGGCCGAGCCACCCGCGGAGAGGTGTGCCTGGACACGAGCGATGTCCGCGTCGGTGGGCACGACGGTGCTGGCGTTCCGGATGGCAGCCTCGATGGCGTCGGCCGAGGCGGCGTCGCCCGTGGCGGCCAGTTCGCCGGCTACCAGGGCGACCTCGTCATGCGAGAGCTGGCGGCGCAGCAGCGCGAACAATGGTTGATAGTCGTGGACGGGGACTCCGTCCGGGTAACCCTTGCGCAGGAACGTCACGACGGACTGAATGGAACCCGCCAGCGCCATCGACATCAACCCCTTATCAGCAAAGCGATGCCCAAGGCCGCGCAGAACAGGATGATAACGAAGCAGACCACGGACAGAGCGATGCCGGCCACCCGGCGGCCTGCAACGTGACCCTGGGTATGAGAGCCGGGAGCGGTGCCGTTCCCGGCTCCGGCGGGCGCCAGCGCGCGCAGGCCAATGGCGAACAAGGCCGGTAACCCGGCACCTGCAAGCAAACCGACGACGAACACCCTGGCGACAGCGCTGACATTGATCCAGGAGTTCATACGCCTGGTCCCGTCTGCGACGGTTCCGAGGGCTGGACGGCTCCCGGTGTATGGCTGGTCGTCTGCGCACCACGGCCGTCCCAGTCGGCATTGACGTTGGCCGAGGTGACTGCGTCCCGGCGTGCAGCCGCAAACACCGCGGCACCGCCAGCCAGGAGGCCCACGAACAGGACGATCACACCGACGGTCTCTCCTAATACAACGGTGATGCCATAGGCAGCGGCGCCGACGGCTCCTGCCGCGGGCAGGGTGAGCAACCAGGCGAGGACCATTCGCCTCGCGACGTGCCAGCGGACCTCCGCGCCGCGCTTGCCGACCCCGCTGCCCAGGATGGAGCCGGTGGCGACGTGAGTGGTCGACAGGGCATACCCGAAGTGCGAGGAGATGAGGATGATCGCTCCGGATGCGGTCTCCGCGGTGAGTCCCTGAGGTGGGTCGATCTCCACCAGCCCCTTGCCCAGGGTGCGGATGACGCGCCAACCGCCGAAATACGTGCCGGCGCTGATCGCGACGGCGCAGCTGACGATCACCCACGTAGGAGCCTTGACACCGGTGGCCAGCGACCCGTTCGCGATCAGAGCCAGGGTGATGATGCCCATCGTCTTCTGGGCGTCGTTCGTCCCGTGCGCCAGAGACACCATCGAAGCCGAGCCGATCTGGCCGATTCGGAACCCGCGGTTGCGCGTTCCAGAGTCAATGCCCCGGGTGACCCGGTACACCAGGTACGTCCCGGTCGCGGCCACCACCCCAGCGATCGCGGGGGACAACACCGCGGGGAGCAGGACCTTGGAGACCAGGCCCTGCCACTGCACTGCGGACTGTCCGGCGGCAGCGATCGTCGAGCCGATCACCCCACCGATCAGGGCGTGTGATGAGCTCGACGGGATCCCTAGGTACCAGGTGGCCAGGTTCCACGCGATACCGCCCACCAGCCCGGCGAACACGACGGTCAACGTCACCACCTGCGCGACGACCAGGCCGCTGGCGATCGTTGCGGCGACGCTGAAGGACAGGAAGGCCCCGACCAGGTTCAAGACGCCGGACATACCAACCGCGACCTTCGGTGGCAGAGCGCCGGTCGCGATCGACGTCGCCATCGCATTGCCAGTGTCGTGAAAGCCGTTGGTGAAGTCGAACGCCAACGCCGTCACCACCACCAAGACCAGCACCAGATCGTTGTTCACCGCGTACTCAGCACCTGGCGCACCATGCCGGCGAACAGGGCAGCCACGTTCGATCGAATGGAGGGGCGTGGCATGTGGCGTCTCCCGATCGCGTGGGATCACCAGGGCGTCCGGCGCGAGCTCATGCTCTCCGAGTGCAGCAGCGGACGGCCGCACTCTCCCGAACCCGGTCTTGCTGACCTGCCTGGACGCTACACCCCGCCTGGTCCAGGATGCGCCTTTCCCAGCGTTCGCCGTCAGCTACTGGCGGCGGCTGCTGGTCGAGCCCCGCGGGGAACCGAGGTTCCTCAGCCATACCCCCACCGCGGGCCGCGGGCCGCGCATTACCGAGGCGTTACGGCGGGCTGATGGCATTCAGCTCTCCCCGTAGTCCGACCGGGGTCTGACGTCTGAGGAGCGAGAATGCGACGAATACTGGTGCTGGCGGTCGGCGGCTTCCTGGCCGTGAGCCTGACCCTCTGCGGCTGTTCGAGCGGATCGAACACACCTTCCGGCGATCCCGCGGGGGCGAACCTGTCGACGGGAGCCGCGAACGGAGCCGTGCACACCACGACCGCCACCACGACAAACACCACGACCGACGCGTCCACTGCCCAGTCGCAGGCGAGCACGCCGGAGGTATCGCCGAACGTATCCGCAGGTGGCGCGAGCGACGTGTGCTCGCTGATGACGCCGGCCCAGGCGTCGTCCATCAACAAGGTGACCTACGCGGGGGCGAGTCTTCAGCACGTGACGACCGGCTGGGACCAGTGCACATACAAGAACGCTGGGCAGCATGATGATCCGGTCAACATCTACGACCTGATAGTGGCGGTGATCTCGGTCCATGACTGCTATGCGCAACTACAGGACGCCGAGGGACCGGGCACCTCCGTCTCCGGGATAGGCGATGCCGCCTTCGGCTACCAGATCGGGATTGTGGTCAAAGATGGCGCGAAGTGCGTCGAGGTCAAGGGATCGACGCACGCTGAGCTCGGGGACGACTACTCCCACGACATCGCGATGGCGAAGGTTGTCATGGCTGCTCAGCATTGAGCGACCCCGCAGCCTCAGGACCGACGTTGAGGGATCGACCACGCGGAGGGTCGTGAACCCGTTGAAGGTGCCGCCGACCAGCAACCCGGCGATGTCGCGATAATGCGGGGATGACCCCAACGCTGAGAGATGTCGTCGTCACCGGTGCCGCGGGCAAGGCAGGCAGCGCGGCCGCCGCCGACCTCGCCGCACACGGCTATGAGGTGACCGCCAGTGACACTGCGCCGATGCCGGACGGCTTCGAGGGGGACTACATCCGGGCCGATCTGACCGACCACGGACAGGTTGTCGAGCTCCTGGCCGGCGCAGACGCCGTCGTACACCTCGCGAACATCCCTGCGCCTGGGCTGCGTACTCCAGCAAAGACATTGACCGACAACGTGTCGATGAACGCGCATATTTTCCTTGCGGCGCAACAGCTCGGGCTCAAGCGAGTCGTCTGGGCGTCCAGCGAGACGACGCTCGGCCTGGCGTTCGGTCCCGACAGCCCGCCCCACTACGCACCTGTCGACGAGGACCACTTCCCGCATCCGGAGTCGACCTATGCGCTGTCCAAGGTAGTTACCGAGACGATGGCTGAGCAGGTCTCCCGGTGGTCGGGCATCCCGTTCGTCGGGCTGCGCCTGTCCAACATCTTCCTCGAGGCCGACTACGCGCGGGTCCCGTCGTTCCAGGACGACCCGATGGCTCGCGTCTGGAACCTGTGGGGCTACATCGACGTCCGGGACGCTGCGGCGGCCTGCCGCAACGCGCTGGAGGCCGACACCACCGGCTCCGTCAACCTCATCATCGCCAACGACGACACGCTGATGGAGCGCACCTCTGCTGACCTGATGGCCGCCGTCTTTCCCGGGGTCGAGGTGCGTCACGAGCTGGTTGGCCACGAGACACTCCTGTCCAACGCTCGCGCCCGTCAACTGATCGGATTCGCTCCGGAGCACGGCTGGCGGGCGTGAGCCCGCGTCCGAACCGGGTCACGCCGACCGGGGAGGTCACGGGTATCGCTCTGCGCGGAGCCTGGATGGGCAACCGCGGCATCCTGCACGACGACACCGGGCACATCGTGCGGCACCACGCCAGCTCGCTCTGGATCATCTGCGAGCTCTCCTTCCGGGGTTGGCGCGCACGGCAGTGGGAGCCGCACCATTACACGCCGCTGTTCTTCCACGACGAGGCCGTGGCCCTGGCCGCCGGACACCGGCCGTGCGCGCTGTGTCGGCGGGAGGCATACCAGGGTTTCCGCGCCGCCGTCGCGCAGACGGAGGGCGGCACCGCGATGCTCGCCGCCAAGGCGCTCGACCACCGGCTCCACCAAGAGCGCCTGGTGCCGCGGACCTCCCGTCAGAACGCGCGTCGGCTCGCCTGGCACGATCTGCCCGACGGCGCCTTTGTGTTGGTCGATGGAGCCCCAAACCTGTTGTGGGGCAACAGGATCATCCCATGGACACCCGAGGGGTATGCCGTCGGAAGGCCGGCGCCGCAACGCGGCGATGTCGACGTCCTCACGCCACTGACGACGCTGGCCGCCCTGCGTGGTGGGTACCGTCCCCAGGTCGATTCCGCCGTGACCCGCTGAGGGCGCTCAGGGTCGGTTCAGGGTCTGGTCAGGGACGATCCGCACTGTGCTGCGGGCCGGCGCGGCTCACGATGAGTGCATGACAACGACACCCGCCTCCACCCCGACGCCGGCCCTCGACCGGTTCTTCGCCACCCTTCGACGCAGCCCGATCATCCGGTCCCAGGACCGTGCGATCGCCGGCGTCAGCGGGGGCATCGCCGAACGGCTCGGCGTCTCCCGAGCGATCGTCCGCCTGGCCTTGGTGGCCCTCGCCGTTGTGACCGTCGGCGTTCCGCTGTACCTGCTCGCCTGGCTGATGCTGCCGGACGCTCAGGGACGGATCCGGCTCGAGCGCGCTCTTCGCGGCGGCGAGGCGTCGTCCATCGTTCTGCTGGTCGTCACCGCCCTGTCGGTCATCCCGGACGTGTTCGGTCGCGACGCCGGGCTGCACCACGCCGGACCGTGGCCCTTCATCGCCATCGTGGCGGTCGTCGTGGTCGGTTTCAAAAGGGGCTGGTGGCAGCGTGGGACCGCCGGTTGGAACCGCCGGGCCCACACCCAGCCGGCCGAGTCGACACCCACCACGGGGACCGGCGCCCCGCAGGACGCCCCCCGCACCTGATCGCGGAACCCCGACTCGATGCAGCGTCGGGCCACCGGCCCCCCGATGTAGGGGGCGTCGAGTGGCCTGACGCAGCGTCGAGTCGCGGGGTTGAGCCCCTCGAAGCCGCGGCTTCGGGGCCTGCTCAACGCGCGGCGCGTCAACCGCCGTGGGCCGAGGGCGTCCAGCCGACCTGGATGAGGTTGTAGCCGTCCCGGGTGAGCATCCGGCCCCGGCCGGGCACCGCCGGAACTGCCCGGAGCTGCCCGACGAGGGCGCCCTCGGCGGGGTCGCCGCTCAGCACGATCCCGGGTTGCGCGAGGTCGCGCAGCGTCGTGACCAGGTTGTCGTACATCCGGCCCGCGCCGCCGCTGCGACGGGCGACGACCAGGTGCAGCCCGATGTCGACGGCCTGAGCCAGCAACGGGAGCAAGGGTTCGAGAGGGTTGCCCATGCTCGTGGCGACGAGCTCGTAGTCGTCCACGACGACGAAGGCCTCCTTGCCCTCCCACCACGACCGGTTGCGCAGCTGCTCGGGCGTGACGTCGGCCCCCGGCAACCGCTCACGCAGGAACTCCGCCAGCCCGCCGGCGAGGGCGGCGGCCGTGTCGGCGTTGGTCGCGTAGTCCGCGACCCATTCGTCGGGGAACTCCCCGAGGTTGGCGCGGCGGTAGTCCACCATGAACAGCTGCGCCTTGTCCGGGGA
Organism: Lapillicoccus sp.; assembly: GCA_965277795.1. GTDB lineage: Bacteria > Actinomycetota > Actinomycetes > Actinomycetales > Dermatophilaceae > Lapillicoccus. The sequence continues at coordinate 3,495,128 of OZ255840.1, read as the reverse complement.
GTAGAGGCGGGTGACCTCGCTCATGTAGGACCGGAGCAGGGAGGACTTGCCGGACTGGCCGTCGCCGAAGACGAGCAGGTGCGGGTCGCGGGCGGCGTTCAAGGCCGTTGGGGCGAGGGAACGCTCGTTGATCCCCAGCAGGACCTGCCTGGAGTCCGGGGCCATCTCGCGGACCTGCTCGAGGGTGATCCTGGTCGGCAGTAGCCGCAGCTTGGGCCCGGGTGCGCCCTGCCAGGCGTCGCGGATGGCTGTGACCATCTTTTGCACACCGGCACCGAGGGAGCCGGCATTACCGTCTCCGTCGATGCGGGGCAGTGCGCTGAGGAAGTGGTACTTCGCCTGCACGATGCCCCGGCCCGGGCGGTCGGTCGGGATGTTCTGGGCGAGCTTGCGGTCGATCTCGGAGTCCATGACGTCGCCGAGCCGCAGCTCGAACCGGGTGCCGAGGATGTCGCGGATGCCGGAGCGGTAGTCCATCCAGCGGGTGGTGCTCGTGACGAGGTGCACCCCGAACGTCAGGCTGCGCTGGGCCAGAACCTGCAGCTCGGGCTCGATCTCGTCGAAGTCAGAGCGGATCGTGCTCCAGCCGTCGACCACGAGGAAGACGTCACCCCAGCCGTCGTCGACCTCTCCGATCGCTCGCCGGGTGCGGTATGTCTCGATGGTGTCGATCCCGTTGGCGCGGAAGTACTGCTCCCTGGCGTCGACGACGCTGCTGACCTCGGCGACGATGCGGGTCACGACGTCCGGTTCGGACCGGGTCCCGATGCCGGAGATGTGCGGGAGGTCGCGCAGCCCGGTGAAGCTGCCGCCGCCGAAGTCGAGGACGTAGAACTGCACCTCGCGCGGCGTGTGGGTCAACGCCAGCCCGGTGACGATGCTGCGCAGCAGCGTCGACTTGCCGGAGCGGGGAGCACCGACGACGGCCACGTGACCGGCTGCACCGGACAGGTCCGCCGGGAGAGTGTCGCGCTTCTGCTCGCGCGGCATGTCGACGGTGCCCAGCGGGAACCGCAGTGGGCCCCGCGAACGCCAGGAGCGCGACACGAGACCGAGCTCGGTGTCGACGGCGAGGTCGGGCAACAGCTGGTCGAAGGTGTCTGGGACGTCCAGCGGGGCCAGCCACACCTGATGCGCCGCCGGCCCGTGGCCGGTCATGGCGGCGACGGACAGGTCGAAGACGCTGCGCCTCTCCTGCGGCGCGAGCGCCTCGGACCCCAGGCCCGCCCTCTCGACCACCTCGGCTTCGAGGCGAGAGACCACCTCCCCGGGGATGAACGCCAGGGCCTCGCGCCGGGCCGTGGTGGACCCGGCTGCCGCGTTGTGGCCGCGCGTCTTGGGCGGACCGGAGACATAGGCGGCCTTGAACCGCCAGAGGGACGACTGGTCGGGCTTGAGGAACCCCAGCCCGGGAACTGCCGGCAGCTCGTATGCATCGCCGACGCCGATCACGCTGCGGGACTCGGCGGCGGAGAAGGTGCGCAGACCGATTCGGTAGGACAGGTGGCTGTCGAGGCCGCGCAGCCGACCCTCCTCCAGGCGCTGGGAGGCGAGCAGGAGATGGATACCGAGGGAGCGCCCGAGGCGGCCGATGGCAACGAAGAGGTCGACGAACTCCGGCTTGGCCGACAGCAGCTCGGAGAACTCGTCGCAGACGATGAGCAGACTCGGCAGCGGGCTCAGGTGCGGAGCATCGCCCGAGGTCCGGTCCCTCTCGTAGTCGCGGACGGAGGCGTAGTTCCCCGAGGCGCGCAGCAGCTCCTGGCGACGGGTCATCTCACCGGACAACGCGTCCTGCATGCGGTCCACGAGGGTGAGCTCGTCGGCGAGGTTGGTGATGATGGCCGACACGTGCGGCATACCGGCCATGCCGGCGAACGTCGCGCCACCCTTGAAGTCCACCAGGACGAAGTTGAGGATCTCGGGGGAGTGGGTCAGTGCGAGCCCGAGCACGAGAGTCCGCAACAGCTCGGATTTGCCCGACCCGGTCGCGCCGATGATTAGTCCGTGCGGGCCCATGCCCTGCTGGGCGGACTCCTTGAAGTCGAGGTTCATCGACTGCCCGTCGGCACCGACGCCGATGGGGACCCGCAGCCGGTCGCGCGGGGGACGGGGCCGCCAGGTGCGCTCGAGGTCGAGACGGTGAACGTCACCGATCCCGAGCAGGTCCGTCAGCTCGGTGCTCCGGGTGAGCACGTCCTCGCGGACCGGGCCTTCGCCGGCGTAGAGCGGAGTGAGGCGGCGGGCTGCGGCCTCGGCGGCCGGGATGCTCAGCTGGTCGGCAAACCCGCGGATCGGCTCCTGCCGGGGGACGACCGCCGCGACGCGTACGCGAGTGGTCGCGTCACCGTCGAGGTGCAGTCGCACGCGGGAGTCATCGGTGAGCTCCTCCCAACGCTCAGGAAGGTCGATGATCGTCATGCCCTGCACGCCGTCCTCGGTGACGACCGAGTGGTCGATCGGGACGGTCACGTTGTCGAGCACCACGAGGACGTGAGGGGTGGCCGTGCTGCGCGACGGCCCGAACCTCGGGCGGTCGCTGAGGTCGGCCGGCAGCAGCGAGACGAGCTCGTCCAGGTCGGTGCACACCAGGCGGCGCGGTCCGGCGGCGTCGGCCTCGCGCCTGCTCTGCGCGTGGGGAAGCCACTTGACCCAGTCCCAGTGGCCGAGAGCGCTCGGCTCGGTCAGGACGGCGATGACGAGCTGGTCGGGGGCGTGGAAGGTCGCCGCCTGCACGACCAGGGCGCGAGCCTGGGAGCGGGCGTGCTCCTCGGAACCGGTCACCTCGATGCGAGCGAACGAGTTGAGGGCGATCGCGGTCGGCAGGTCCGGGATGATCCGGTGCGTCGCGAGGAGGCGGTGCAGCGCCGACGCGGACACGGGGTCGAGCTTGTCGATCGTGTCGGACTCGGGCGGGCGCAGGTCGAGTGCGAGCCGCTGCGGGCCCGAGGCATACCGGACCAGCAGCCAGTCCTCGTCGTCGGTGGAGCGTTCCCAGACGCGCGTGCCCTCCTCGGCGACAGAGGCAAGGGCCACGGGGTCGGGGTGGATCCAGGTGAGGTGCCGGCGCTGCTCGGCGCCGGCTTTGCGGGCGACCTCACGGATGCCGCGCAGGTAGCTGAGGTATTCGCGGCGGTTGCTGGTGACCTGCGAGGTCTTGCTGGTGCGTGTGCGCCAGATGCTGACGCCGACGAAACCGAGCGAGGCGATCATGAACATACCGGCGGCCAGATAGCTCTGCGCGGACTTGCCACTCATCGCGACGAACGCGACGGACCCCACCGAACCCAGCAACGGAACCGCGGTCATGAGCGCGTTGGATGCGGCACCCTCGCCGGCGAAAAGCGGTGGCGGGGGCTGCAGGTCGAGCTCGCCGTAGGGCATCGGCGGAGGCTCGATGCGCCCCTCGCGCTGCACGGCGGTCGGCGTGGCGGACATGCCTGTTTCCCTTCGTTCACCCGTGGTGCCGCAGTGCGCGGTGCCCGATGACTGGTCGGGAGGCCGCGCTGCCCCTGGTGTGCGGCGGGCGCTGGACGAGCGGTCGTCCAGCGAAATGATAGAGCCCGAACCAGAGACGCGGGTCGATGATGCGCTCGGCCGACTATGATTGCGCCCCGCAGGGGTGCGAGCGGGCCGGTAGGTTCGGCAGCAGGCGCACGGGTGACACGGCCATAGGCGGGGGGCAGTCGAGTGACCGACGTCGTGAGCCCGACGTCCGAGGGTATCCGTCACTCTCCAGGCGACGGGACGCGCTGCCTGACTGTCGTGGTCGGTCCGCGTCGCTACGACGTCGTCGTCGACGACCAGCTGCTCGTGGGCGAGGTCCTCGCGCTGGTCAGCCCCGGTTCGGACCTTGTCGCGGTGACGATGGGCGGAGTCGCACTTCCGCTCAGCGAGAGCATCGCCCAGGCCCGCGTCGCCCCAGGCACGATGATCCTCACCGCGCCCGCGCGCACCCGGCTCATCGCGCCTCGTAGGCACCGCGACGGGCTCGGGGACCCGGACGGTGACCTCACCGGCCTGACCAGCGGCCCGACGGGGGGTCCGCCGGCCCAGCGGTTGGGTTCGGGATCACCGGCCCCCGCTCCGACCCCGACCTTCGGACAGACCAGACAGGTTGTCGTCCCCGGTGACATCGTGCCCGGCGGACGCTCCAGCAGGCAGGCCCTGCAACGGTCGGCCCCATCGGCTCACGCAACGCCCGGCGCCGAGGTCGCCGACGTGGCGGCACCGGTCCTGAGGGCCAGGCTCGGAGCTGCGCCGGCCGTCCGCACGCCCCGGCGCCGGGCACCGGCACCGGCGAAGACCCAGGATCTGCGGCGGGAGCACCGTCGGGCCACTCGTGGCGGATTCGTCCTGATCGCGGTGACATTGGCCGTGCTGGCGGCACTGGGGTCGCTCCGGGTCACGGGCGACGCGGTCGGCTGGAGCGCCCTTGGCGGTGTCGTCATGGTGGTCGTCGGGCTTGTCGTGGTCCAGCTCGCAGACACGCATCGCGTCGTATGCCTCGTCTCCCCGGTCCTCGGGGTGGTCGGCGGTATTGCCGGCGCCTCGGCCCTGGCCAGCGGGCCGATGGTGCCGCTCATCGGTGGGTGCGCAGGGGGGGCGATCGTCGCCCTCGCAGGACGATCCACGGGGGGCGCCGACCGCCATGTCCCGCGAGTCTGGCTGGCGTTCTGCGCCTCGCTCGGGGGGCTCGCCCTGGCAGCGCTCGCGCTCGGTCTCTCGGCGGCGGGCGTCGCGGCCATTGCTCTGGCGGTGGTGGCGCTGGTCTCACGCACGGCTCCGGACCTCGTCGTGGACGTCGACGACGATGTGCTGCTCGACATCAACCGTCTGAGCGTTACCAGCTGGTCACCGCGTGAGGCCCGTCGGCGGCTGCGCCGGGGTTGGCGGATCGACGAGCGCGCCGTCGAGGACCTGGTGCGCGCCGCGAGCATCGAACAGGCGGCGGTGCTCCTGGGGCTGCTCGTCGTGACGGTCGGAGCCGCGTGCGTGCTGTTCGACCAGATCCGCCGGGAGAGCCCTCTCGCGAGCACTCTGCTCCTCACGGCGACCATGGCCACCCTGGCGCTGACGGCCCGGGGCTACCGCCGTCGACGGGACCGCGTCGTGCTCCGGTCGGCGAGCGCCGCTTGCCTCGTCGCGGTGACCGTGCCCTGGGTGATGTCGCTCTCGGTAGGTGACGCTGTGGTCGTCGCTGTCTGTGGCGTAGGAGCCGCGCTGGTCGCGGCGGCGCTGGCCGTAGCGGTGGGCGGGGGTTATCGGTCCTTGTGGGCCGGCCGGATCGCCGACCTCCTCGAGATGGTGGCGCTGGTGAGCGCCCTTCCAATCGCGCTCTGGTCGGCCGGCCTGGTCGAGCGGGCAATGGCACTGCTGGCCTGAGGTCTGACCGTCAGACGGCGTGACTCACCTGCATCAGGGGTGCGTGAGTACGCGCACTCAAATCGCCTGTCAGGGCATGCTCTAGCTGTGGAAAACGCTTGTGCCAGTCCCGCGGCTGGGTAGTGTTCCCCAGGTCGAGCAGGAGGTGAGACCGACTGTCACCGACCGGAGAACCTCGCCGACACACGGGAACGAGTTTCGGCCGACGACCATCGAAGCACCACACAAGCCCCGGTCTCCGGGGACGGAGGAGGGGTTGTGTCTCAGCAGACAACTGCACAACGTTCAGGCGCACAGCAGACGGCAGCGGGCAAGGTTCGGGCCAAGGAAGGCGAGTTCCAGGCGACGCTCAACACGCTCCTCGGGCACTCCCAGGCGCTGCGCCCCAAGTACAAGGGTCCCGGCGCAGACGCGTTCTTCGTCCTCGTGAGCGGGTGGCTCGAGGACGCCGAGGCGATCGTGAAGGACATGGAGAACTTCGCGGAGAAGCTCGTCTCGCAGGACACCAAGACGAACCAGAGCCAGGAAGAGTCGCAGAGCAAGTTCACCAACGCGGCCGCCCGACTGTCTACGACCAAGGCCTGACGGCCAGACTTCAGGAGAAGGGAACACATCATGGGCGGTTCAGGCGACCAGATCCTCATCAGCTCCGGCGAGCTGGAGAACATGGCGACCGAGATCGGCAGCGCGCACAAGAAACTCGACTCGGGTTTTCAGGATCTCACCGCAGACTTGCTGCGCACGATGGCCGAATGGGGCGAGGGCACTGCGTCACGCACGGCCTTCAACGACTTCAAGCGCCGCGTCGACAAGATCTTTGACGAGATGCTCGCGGCTCAGGCGAAGATGCCTCCGGTCGTGCAGCAGGCGGCACAAGATGCCACCTCGACCGAGAACTACCTCGCCAACAGCGTGTGGAGCAACTGACACGGCCCTCGGCAGAACTCAGCCTGAGCGGGACGAAAGCAGCACGGAAACAGTACAGAGGACGCGCTGACGCAGGCGTGCCGACACCGGGACGGGCTCGCTCAGCCGAGCGGGCCCGCCCGGGTGTCCATCGGGTCGGTCGGGGGGTCGACGGGGGGTCGGCGGGGGGTCGTCGGGGGCCGGTCGGGGGCCGGGGGGTCGATACCGCGTCGGCGGCGGGAAGGTCGTGGCCGGTTTGGTGTCGACCCCGTCGTCCGTGACAATTGACCGGCGTGACGAGCCAACAAGGGGTGGAGTGACAAGTGGGCTACAACACAGCTATGTCGCCTGACGGGGTAACCCAAGCGGCGAAGAAGAACGATGCGAACACGGCCGAGGCCCTCAAAGCGGCCCAGGCGGCCGTGACGAGCCTCGTGGCTCTCAAGGGCACGGGGCTGTTCGGCACGTCGCCCGCCGGCAAGTCGACCGGTCAGGTCTTCGACGCTGCGTCCACGGTGATCGACGAGCTCATCGCCGAGGTCAACTCGGCCATCGCCGTGCTGAACGCGAACCTGCACGCCTCGGTCGACGCCGTGGTGAAGAAGCAGGAGTCCGCGCAGGCGGACTACGCCAAGCTCACCTCGGACAACCAGAAGCGGGTCGACACGATCGGTCAGACCGGGATCAAGCCCGGTGATCCGGGTTACGTCGCACCGCAGCCCGCCACTCAGACGCTGACAGACCCCCCACCCTCGGGGACGGGACAGGACAGTGGGGGAACCTCGACGCCCCCCGACGGTTCCGGCACCGGCGGCAACAACTGACGCCCGGCTGACGCGCTGCTGATGTCTGCTCGACGGCATACCGTGCTCGTCGCCACCGCTTTGGTGGCGGCGTCGCTCGGCATGTCTGCATCCGCAGCGGGCGCCGCACCTGCCGACGCCGGCGCTGGCGTCAGGGCTGCAGCTCTCCCTGCCGCGCCCGCTGACCAGCTGACCGACTGGCAGAAGGGCCAGTGGTGGGTCGACGCGGTCAAGCTGAAGGAACGCCATGCCGCCGGAATCACCGGCGCTGGCGTGACAATCGCCCTGCTCAACGGTCCGGTCAGCACCTCGGTGCCGGAGCTGCAAGGTCAGGACGTGCGTCCGACGGCTACTACCTGCCAGTCGCAGGAGCAGAGGTGGGGACCGCTCACCCCGGATGTGCCGCTGAGCGAGACGTCGTTCCACACGACATCGATGGCCGCGCTGCTGGTCGGCAACGGCAAGGGCAACGGTCCGAACGGGACCGGTGTGCTGGGGGTTGCTCCCGGTGCCACCTTGCGCACGTATGCGCTGTTCAACACCCTCGACCCGGCTGCGCACCAGGACCTCGACTGCGACCCTGCGGCTCTGCCGCAGCTCATCGACCGGGTTGTTGCCGACGGCGCCAATATCGTGGAGATCCCGCAGGGACTCCAGGTGGGCTTCGGGGAGTTCCAGGTGGCAGTCAACCGGGCCATCAACAAGGGCGTGATGTTCGTCATGGGCGCCGGCAACGGTGGGGCGAACAGCATCCCCATGAAACCGGCTAACACCACGGGCTTCCTCATCGTCGGCGCCATCGACCAGAACGGCAACGCGACGGCGGACTCGCCCACCAGTCTGACGCCGAACTGGGCTACTGCCCAGCTGCTCGACTCGACCTACAACATCCACGTCATGGGCCCAGGGGTGGACATCATCGCTGGATCGGTCTCGAAGGGCTCCTGGACATCCGATGTCCTGCAGTCCGGCACGTCAGGTTCGAGCGCGATCGTTGCGGGCCAGCTGGCGCTGATGAAGCAGAAGTGGCCCAAGGCCACGAGCAACCAGCTGCTCTACTCGCTGCTCCGCAGCGCTCGGCGGACGGCCGGCGCCCCGCCGTGGTCTCCGCGAACCGGGTTCGGTGCGTCGTCGTTCCAGGCCACCCTGACGACCGACCCCTCTGTCTATCCAGACGTCATGCCGTTCTACGACATGAAGAACGTCGTCCTGGACAACCCGGTCCCGCCCTTCATCCCGGAGGAGGTCGACGCGAACGGCCACCTCCCCACCCCTCCACCTTCGAGCACGGCCGCCCCGACATCGTCCGCACCTACCTCCGCTCCCAGCGCAACCAATGGCTCGACCACCTCGCCGGTCGTGGCCGCGGGTGAGGTCGGCGGGTCCAGCGGCGCCCCGCTCGGTTGGCTGCTCGTCGGGGCTGTGCTCCTCCTGATCCTCACCGCGGTCGTTCTGCTCATCCTGCGGAACCGACGTGCGCACCCGACCATCCACATTCCCGACACCCCGGCACCAGCCATGGGCGCCGGACCCGGAAAGGACATCTCATGATTCTCACTCCCGATGGTGGTGGTGGTGGCGGCGGCCCCTCCGGCGGTCCTCACGAGCAGCAGCTCTTCACGGCGGCCTATACATCGTCGACATACTCGATCGACGACGCGGTCACCAACGTCGACACTGCGAAGCAGAACCTCGACGTCGTCGTGGCGCAGCTGGGACGGCTCGTGCCCCAGTTGCAGGAGTCGTGGAGCTCGCCCGACGGGCAGGCGGCTGTCGCGTCCACCCAAGACCTCGCCACCGCCTTGTCGAAGAAGAGCTCACAGCTCAAGTCGACATCGACAGCCCTGGTGTCGGCGAAGCAGGCTGTGGACGCGGCGCAGAACTACTGGTCTCAGGCTCAGCCGCCTCCGGTCGCGCCCACGGCCCCGGACTACGGGTCGGCCGGGACGCCGGCGGACGCGATCCAACAGGAGATGCAGTACAACCGCCAGAACACGACCTATAGCTCTGCGTCGTCGGCGCGCGAACAGGCCATGCAGGTTCAGTACGCCGCTCTCCAGACAAAGCTTGACAGCGCGTCCGCCGCCCTGGCGCAGGCCAACTCCCTCGAGGCATGGAAGGACCCGCAGAGCCCCGCCGACAGCTCGGGATCCGGTAACGGGGCGACCTCTGCGGGCAGCGCAGGGACCGCCCATACGGGTTCCAGTGGCTCGGGGCTTTCCGGGGGTTCAGGAGGCGCGGGGGGTGCGGCTGGAGACGGCGCCGGCACCGTGGGCTCGACACCATCGGGCAGCGACGCCGGCCCGGCCGGCCAGGTGGTCTCAGGTGCCGGTTTTCACCCGGCCGGGACGGCCCCGACCGTTTCGCCTGGCCACGTGTCCGCGACTGGCGTCGTGGGCGGTGTGGGCGTCGTGGGCGGTGTGGGCGGCGGCACTGCGGGGGTCGTCGGAGGTTTCGGGGAGCCAGCCCCCTCGGTGGACGGCACCCTGATCGGCAGCACCGGCAGCGCATCCGTCGGTGGCGTGGGCGGCGTGGGCGGGGTGGGTGGCGCCGGCGCCGGTGGTGTCGGCGGCGCAGCTGCCTTCGCGCCCAACGGCGGGGGTAGCGGGGGTGCAGGCGGCGCCCTCGGTTCCGTCTCCGGGGCTGGCTCCTGGGCCGGAGGCGCAGCCGGTGTGGCCGGTGGCGGCCTCGGTATGGCCGCCGGGACCATGGGGATGACGGCAGGACGCGTGGGCGGCACGGCTGCAGCCGGCGTGGTGAGCCTTCCCGGCACGGGCGCCGCAGGGACCTTCGGCGGGTCGTCCCGCGCCGGCGTTGCCGGCGGTGTCGTGCGCGGTGCCGGTGCGGTAGGCGGCGCGAATGGGACCAACCTCATCGGCGGCGCCGGAGGTGCCGGACGGCCCAGTGGAGTGGGCGGTATGGGTGGAACCGGCGGGGCCGGACGCGGCGGGGTCTCGGCCGGCGCTCGCGGCTCGGTAGCCGGGGTGCGCGGGGGTTCTGGCTCGACCGTCCTCGGTGGACAAGGTGGCGCCCAGGGCGCCGGAGCCCGCGGCGCGGGTGGCCGGGTCACCGGTGGCCGCTCCGGTGGAGCGGCTGGCCGGGTCGCGGGAGCCGGTGGTCGTGCCGCGGGTGGTCGGGCGGGAGCCGGTGGGGTCGCCGAGGAGGGGATGGCGGCAGGTCGGGCCGGCGCGCCAGGACGTGCCGGATCGGCTGGGTCCGCTGAGTCTGTGACGGGTGCGGGCTCCGCCGGACGCGGCAGCTCCGTGGTCGGCGGCGGCAACGGTGTCACGAGCGGACGTGCCGGCGGGGGTCGGGACGGCGGGGGTCGGGACGGTGCCAGTCGGGGCAGTGCGGGTCGGGGTGAGGCAGGTCGCAACGCAGCGGCACGAACCGGTCCGGGCACCAAGGGGGGAACGCGTTCAGGCGCCTCCGGTGTCGCCGGAGGCGGGGCGGGCTCCGGGCGCGGCAAGGACAAGGGCAAACGGCCGCCGACAGACCTGTCCCTCGTCGCCGAGAGCGACTGGATCGACGAGGGCGAGACCACGGACGGCGTCATCCGCTGACCGGATAAAGTGCGTTCGGGTCGTCCGCCCTTCCAGCGGAAGCCCGGGTCGGCGTCGGTGGCAAGGTCAGTGGAAGTTCAGTGACAGTTCGTTGGGAGTACAGCGGTCGGTCTCAGTCCGGGCAGGGGAGCAGCACGCGGCATGACAACGAACACCCAGTCCACCAAATTGACCCCGTCCACCCCGTCCACCCCGTCCACCCCGTCCACCCAGTCAGCCCCGTCGGCCCCGTCAGCCCCGTCGGCGGACCTGGTCCGGCTGACGGTCTCCGCCGGTGACCGCACGACCGATCTCGTCCTGCCGTCGCGACTGCCGCTCGCCGAGATCCTGCCCGAGGTGGTCTCGCTCGTCGGGTCACTCGACGCATACGAGGCCTACGGCGGGTATGCCCTGGTCGCGACCGGGGGACGGGCCCTCGACGTCGACGCGAGCTTCCTCGCCCAGGGTGTGCACGACGGAGCCGTCCTCACCCTGGTGACCGGTGCCGAGGCCGAGGACAAGAAGGTCTACGACGACGTCGTCGAGGCCGTCGCGGACTCCGTCGAGGGACTCGGTGGGGGTTGGACCTCCGAGAACTCGCGGATGACCACGCTGGCCATCTCCGCTTTGCTGCTGGCCCTCGGTGCCGTCGCCCTGGTCCTGCAACGCAACGGTGGCCTGGTCGTGACCGTGGTCGCTGCCGTCGCGTCCGTGCTGCTGCTGCTCGCCGGTGCAGTGTTCGCCCGAGTTCGCATCGACCTCGGGGCGGCGGTGATCGTGCTGGTCGCGTCCGCAGCCTACGCCGTCGTCGGGGCGCTCAGCGCGTTCCCCGGTGACATCAGGCGGACGCCGCTGCTCGCCGCCGGCCTCGCGTTCGCCCTCGTCGGAGCCATCGGCATGGGGCTGCTGCGCGATCACGCCTGGGCGTTCCTCCCCGGTCTGGTCGTCGGCCTGTCCGCCTCGGCCATCGGGTCGATCCTGCTCGTCAGCACCTTCGACGCCGACAACGTCATCGCCATCGTCGCCGTCGTGGCGGTGATCCTCGGCAGCGTCATCCCGTGGTTCGCGCTCAGCTCGTCGCGGACCATGGTGACGCCGATGCAGAGCGAGGAGGAGATCCTTGGCGACCCCGTCGCGGTCGACTCCGATCGGGTCACCCGCAGCGTCGACCTGGCCCACGACCTGGTTCTCGGCCTGTCGCTCAGCGTCGGCCTCGTCCTCATCCTCAGTGCCCCGGCCATCGTTCAGCTCGGCTGGGCGGGTCTGGGCGTGGTCTGGGCCGCCGGCGTGGTCCAGATGATGCGCACCCGCCAGTTCCTGCTCGCCCGCGACGTGCTGGTCGGCCTGCTCAGCGGGGCTCTCGGAATCGTCGCGGGCACCGTCACCGCGCTGGTCCAGCACCCGTCCTGGGGCATCGTCATCGGACCCGTCGCCGGCGTCGTGGCCGCCGCGATCTTCGTCGGGCTGGCCCTCCCGGACAAGACAACGGTGCGCAAGGGTCGACTGCTGGATGTCTGCGAGGCGCTGGCCCTGTTCCTGCTCGTCCCCCTGCTGATCATCGGCCTCGGCCTGATCACCGCCTTGCGGAGCTGAGCCGTGGCGAGCAAACGTGACCTCGTCCAGGCGCACGGGTACAACCGGCGGCGCCTGGTCTCGGCGTTCCTCAGCGGGGCCCCCGGTGGGCGAGAGGTCGAGAGCGTCTCCCGGTCGCGGCCGGTTGTGGCCGGGCTCGCGCTCGGTGGCTTGCTGCTCGGCGGCGCAGCTGTCGCGGGACTGTTCGCACAGCCCCTTCCGGACGGCTGGGACAACGGCTACGTCGTCATCGGCAAGTCCTCGGCGGCGCGGTTCGTCAGCATCAAGGGCAACCTGCACCCCGTCCTCAACGCCACGTCCGCTCGGCTGATCTTGCCCTCCGACAAGGGTTTTCAGGTCCTCGTCGTCGACGACAACAAGATCGCTGCAACCCCGCACGGGGCGACGCTGGGCATCCTTGGGGCGCCGGACGACCTCCCCCCGGCGAGCTCACTGCTGCAGACGGGGTGGGTGTCCTGTTTCGACGGCAGCAAGGCGGTGACCTCGATCTCCGGCACACCAACGCCCGCGAACGCCGACAAGGCCGGCCTGACGGTCCGGATCTCCGGGGGCGTTGAGGACGTCCGATATCTGCTGTCGGCGGGTCGGCGATACCAGATCCCGACTGCCGGCTACGACCCCGTCAAGCAGTATCTCGGTCAGCTCGAGACCCCGGAGCCGGTCGCCGGCACCTGGGCAGACCTGTTCAACCCCGGGACCGAGCTCAGCTTCGCTGGCTTCGCCTTCTCCGACTCGGCGGCCGTCGGGCGCCCGCTGCCACCGCAGCTCACCTTGGGCAACAAGATCACCTTGATCGGTCAGCTCGTCGTCAACAAGGACCAGGCCAACGCCATGTCGGTGATGGTCGCCAACGGCACCATCCCGCTCAGCCCCTTCGCTGCGGCGGTCTACCAGGCCAGTGCTCCGGGCAGCCTCGGCAAGGCGGTCAGCGTCTCCAACGCCGAGCTGGCCACCGTCCAACCCAGCGACACCAAGACCTTCATCCCGGCCGACTGGCCCAAGGCCATCCCGACGACGGCAAGCGGCATACCGTGTGCCGTCCTGCAGACGACCGCGGGCAAGGCGGGGACAACCCACCTCGCGCTGCAGTCCTCCGAATCGCCCTGGGTGAAGGCGCCCAACGGACAGGGGGTCTACGTCGCGCCCGGCCGTGGCGCTCTCGTCCGTGCCGATTCGACTGCCAGCTCGACTGCCAGCGTCGGCCCGGTGTCGGTGATCGACCAGTCCGGCCGGTCCTTCACTCTCACCGACCCCTCCGACGAGACCCTGGCCCGACTGGGCTACAAGGGCACGGTCCCCGCCATCGTCCCCCCGTCCTGGGTGTCGCAGTTCATCGCCGGACCAGCCCTGAGCGAGGCTGCCGTCGGCGCGCCCAAGCTCGACGCGGGACAGTGACGGACCGCGACGGGACGGACCGTGACGTGACGGACCGTGAACTGACGGGAAGTGAACTGACGGACCGTGAACTGACGGGAAGTGAACTGACGGACCGTGAACTGACGGGAAGTGACCTGGCCGCAAGGCGACGCCGGCGACCCGGCGTCCCTGCCCCCCGGCGGGCCGCCGCGGCTGTCGTCGGACTCGGGTTGGGCGCGGCGATGATCCTGGTGGCCCCCGCTCCTGCGAGCGCCGCAGACGACGGCTGCACCGGTACGCGGGCCGCGCCAATCTACGTCCCCGACCAGTCACCCGCGCTTGCCGCCATGGCCCCCACGAAGGTGTGGGAGATCGCCACCGGTAAGGGTGTGGTCGTCGCTGTCGTGGACTCGGGGATCGACGTCGGCAACGGACATCTGCCAGCCGACTCAGCGGTGCTTCCCGGACGGACGCTTCTGCCCCCCGTGCAGGGATGGACCCCAGACCCCGCGGGTCGCAACGATCTGTCCGGGCATGGCACCGCCGTGGCCAGCCTCATCGCCGGACGGCCGCTCCAGGGCTCTGGGCAGGTCGGGCTCGCCAAGGACGCCTCGCTGCTGCCCATCCAGGTCTTCGGAGTGGAGGCGGTTCCCCAGGGTGGGGACCCGCGACTCGCCCCGCTCGCCCCTACCACGGCCCGGCTCGCCGACGGGATCCGGCAGGCGGCCGACCTCGGCGCCAAGGTCGTCAATGTCTCCCTCAGTGTCGTCAACCCCGACCCCGGGCTCGCCGACGCGGTCGCGTACGCGCAGGGCGAGGGCGCGCTCGTGGTCGCCAGTGCCGGGGACCGGGGGACGGCCCAGGACACCACGGACGGCCCGCGTTATCCCGCTGCCTTCCCTGGAGTCGTGGCAGTCACCTCGGTGTCCGCCGACCGAACTGTCGACCTGAGCGCCAACATCCAGGGGGACCACATCACCGTGGCCGCTGTCGGGACCGGCCTCAACGCCGCCCTCGGGCACGTGGGCGACTGTCTGCTCTCGAGCGCGCCGGCGACGAGCTTCGCGACTCCGCAGGTGGCGGCCCTGGCGGCCCTCCTCGCGCAGAAGTACCCGAATGAGGGCCCGGCGCTGTGGAGGTACCGCATCGAGGCGTCTGCACAGCGACCGCGCGCCGACACCAAGGATGCTGCCTTGGGGTGGGGGATCGTCTCCCCCTATGACGCGCTCACGATGACCCTGGACCCGAACCGCCCCGGGCCCACGATGCCCGGTCATGCGGCGCCACCCAGACCTCAGCCCCAGGCGGGCGTCGGGCCCGTCGTGCTGGGGACCGACCCCAACGCCGAGCCGCGGCAGATCGGGCTCTGGGTGGCGTTCCTCGCGGTGGCGGTGGCGGTCGGCCTGCGGCTGGTGCAGGTGCTGCGGCGACGGCCCGCCGGTGACAACCCGGGTGAGCGGCTCACCAACGTCTGACTGTCGAGCAGCGTCGGGGCCTTCACGTCTGGACGGCGTCGTCTCAGCGTGCCGATGTCGGTCCTCGCCCCTAGGGTCGAGCCATGAGCGACCAGCCAGAGCAGAGTTCCACCACCAGCCCCACAGACAATCAGTCCGCCCAGTCGGCCCAGTCGGCCCAGTCCGCCCAGCCAGCCGAAAAGACAGCCGGCCCTCCCGCCTCGCAGCTCGACAGCAACGACGACGCGGGGAGCTCCACGAGCGCCGCCAACGACGGCGGCAACACCAGAGACACCATTGGCGCCGACGAGCCCGGCTTGGCGTCGGACACCGTGAAAGATCCCAGCGAATGGGTGACCGGGGACGAGGCGATGACCGGCGCCCAGCGCAGCTACCTCGACACCCTCGCCCGACGGGCCGGTGAGCAGCTCCCCTCAGAGCTGACCAAGGCAGAAGCGTCCGAGCACATCGACCGGCTCCAGCAAGCCACCGGCACCCCTCGCGCCTCGGGAGACGGTTCCTGAGGAGCGCGTCCCGGCAGCCTTCGGCCTCTGATGGGGCAGGATTGTCGAGGTGAGTGACGCAGCGAGCGACGAGGTCGGCGGCGGGGTGAACGGCGGGGCGGAGCCCGACCCGAGTGAGCGTCGGCGCGAGACGCCGCGTCGACCGAACCTGCTCACCCCGGCGTCCCTCGAGGCGGTCGCGGGTTCCGTCGACCCGATGCGAGAGATCGAGGCGGCACACGAGACCGCAGCTGTGCTGGTCCATGCTGGCCGCGCCTCCGACGACCCGGGCCTGACCGCACGGCTGGTCGGCCTCGTCGAGGAGCTCGGACTATCGACGGTCGCCGACCTCTGGGCGCATCGGCCGCCGCGCAGCCTTCCCGGAGTGCTGTGGCGCCTCTACGTGCTGCGTGAGTGGGTTCGTCGCTCCCCCGAGGAGGCGAGCTCGGACTATGCCGCCGGGATGCGGTTTGCCGACGTGGACCATGCCGTGGCCGGTGCGTCCGATCCGCCAGGTCCAGCCGAGATGACCGCGGTCACCGACACGATCCTGACCGGGGTGTTCCACGGTGACCTCGACGTCGCCCTCGAACGCGCGGCATCGTTCTGCCGGGTCGTCGCCGCAGGGCGGGCGGACCGCTCAGAAGGGCAGGAGTCAGCCGATCGCGCCGCCCACCTGCTCGACACGGCCGACGACCTGCGAGCGGCCGCCTCACTCTGGCGGCGCGGCGACCTGGTCTGACGCCTGCGTACGAGTGACGACCGCGGGGGCACCGCACGCAGACATCGGCCGCCGGAACGCGTCGACCGGTGGCCACGGGTTATATTTGTGGGGCGTCGGGCCGTGGTAGCCCCGGGTCCCAACTTGCGCCGCTTCGAGCGGCTGCGCGCCGTGAGGCGCTTCCCGGCCCGACGTCACACCAAGAGATACAAGAGCCTTTTCCGAGTCGTCGCAGAGAAGTTTGCGGAGCGGTCGGGTCTGTCCTGCCTCAGGTGGATGACTCGCTCACCGCGGCGTGGTCGGCGTGCTCGGGCTTGTCATGGAGGTGCCGGTCGAGGTCCTTGCCGGCCCTCTCCCGGGAGCGCCGCGCAGGGCCCCGCCAACCACACCGGTCACAGCTGCCGAAGGCGAAGGCCCCGCGCTCCTCGAGACCCGACGGCCTGGTGGTCGACGGTGGCCCCGACCCGTTGCCGTCTGGACCGGATCCACCGAGGGTGCGCTGATCCTGCTTCTGCCGGGATCGCCTGCCAAGGCCGAGGGATCGGGGGGGCATGGCGCCCATGATGCTCCACGCGGGGTTGCCTCAATCCTCACGCGTACGCTGGAAGGCATGGTCGAGGAGGAGCGGGGCGGGGACGAGCTACGTGACGCCGCCCTCCACAACGAGATCGAGCTCGTTGGCCAGCTCGTCGTCGCGGCGACCGCCACGCCCGAGCGGATGAGCCAGGATGAGATCGACCGCCTGCTCGGAGTGGGCCACGGGGACTGACCTCGGGGCAGTGCGCAAGCCCACCGGTATGCCGGTGACCCGTCTGGAGAACCCGCTCGGCACGTTCGTCTGAGTTGGTCTGAGTTCGCTGAGTTCGCTGAGTTGCCGGGTTCGCGGATGGTCCCTCACACCGACGCATACCCGTAGGCTGTCCAAGGCCTCGACCCGGCCTCGAACCGACCGACCGGAGTACCCGACGTGGCGTTTCGCCTCACCCCCAAAGAGGACAGCTTCTACGACCTCTTCGCTGTGTCCGCCGGCCACCTCGTCGAGGCGGCCCGTGAGCTCACCGGCCTGCTGGAGGTCCAGGACCCCGAGGGTCGCGCGGCCGTTGTCGAGCGGATGCGGGACCTCGAGCACCTGGGTGACGAGGCGACCCACGAGATCATCCGGCGCGTCAACAGCTCGTTCATCACCCCGTTCGACCGCGAGGACATCCACTTCCTGGCGTCCCGGCTCGACGACTGCATGGACCACATGGAAGAGGCCGCCGACCTGGTTGATCTCTACAAGGTCACCGACCTGCCCAAGGGCGTCGCCAAGCAGATCGAGATCATCGGCCGGATGGCCGAGCTCACAGCGAGCGCCATGCCCCGGTTGCGGTCGATGAAGGACCTGTCGGAGTACTGGGTCGAGATCAACCGGCTGGAGAACCAGGCCGACAAGCACTACCGCCGCCTGGTGGCCGCCCTCTTCGAGAACCCCGACGCTATCCACGTGCTCAAGATGAAGGACATCGTGACCGCGCTGGAGTCCGCGGCCGACGCCTTCGAGGGTGTCGCGAACACCATCGAGGGCATCGCGGTCAAGGAGAGCTGACCCGAGTGCCGTGGCTCCCTGTGGCCATCGTGACCCTGATCGCGATGGGCTTCAACTACACCAACGGGTTTCACGACGCCGCCAACGCGATCGCGACGTCGGTGTCGACGCGGGCCCTGACCCCTCGGATCGCGCTCGGGATGGCGGCCGTGGCCAACCTCGCGGGCGCGTTCTTCGGCAGCAAGGTCGCGCAGACCGTGGGGAGCGGGATCATCGACGCACCGCAAGGCTCAGAAGGCCTGTGGCTGGTCGGCGCGGCCCTGTTCGGCGCCATCGGCTGGAACCTGCTGACCTGGTGGAAGGGTCTGCCGTCGTCGTCGTCGCACGCCCTGATCGGAGGCCTGGTGGGTGCGGCGCTCGCCGCCTCGGCCCGGGTGAAGTGGGACGGCGTCCTGGACAAGGTCGTCATCCCCATGGTCCTGTCGCCGATCGCGGGGATCGTTCTCGGGTACATCGTCATGACCGTCCTGCTGTGGAGCTTTCGCTCGTCCAACCCGCACAAGGTCTCTCGCGGCTTTCGCTACGCCCAGACCGGCTCTGCGGCCGCGATGGCCTTCGGTCACGGGCTCCAGGACGCGGCCAAGACGGCGGGTGTCGTCGTGCTCGCGCTGACCATCGCCGGATACCACGACGGCCCCGGCATCCCGCTGTGGGTGCTGGTCCTGTCGGCGATCGTCATCAGCGCCGGTACCTACGCCGGTGGCTGGCGGATCATGCGGACGCTCGGACGGCGGATCATCCACCTCGACCCGCCGCAGGGTTTCGCGGCGGAGGCGACGGCCGCCTCCATCCTGTATGTCGCCGGACTGTCGTTCGGTGCGCCCATCTCGACGACGCACACCATCACCTCGGCGATCATGGGGGTTGGAGCCACCAAGCGGTTGTCCGCCGTCCGGTGGAGCGTCGCCGGGTCGATCGTGGGCGGTTGGATACTGACCATGCCGGGCGCGGGTCTCGCTGCGGCCCTGACGTATTGGGCCTCCCGCCTCGTCCACTGACCAGCCGACCGTTGACAGGTCAGCCGAAGCGTCCGCTGATGTAGTCCTCGGTCGCCTGCTCCGTCGGGTTGCTGAAGATGTTCTGGGTCGTGTCGATCTCGACGAGCTTGCCGGGTCTGCCGGTCGCAGCGAGGTTGAAGAACGCCGTCCGGTCGGAGACCCGAGACGCCTGCTGCATGTTGTGGGTGACGATGACGATCGTGTAGTCCGCCTTGAGCTCGGACACCAGGTCCTCGATGGCCAGGGTCGAGATGGGGTCCAGCGCCGAGCACGGTTCGTCCATCAACAGGACCTGTGGGCGCACCGCGATGGCCCGCGCTATGCACAGCCGCTGCTGCTGGCCACCGGACAGACCAGCACCCGGCTTGGCGAGGCGGTCCTTGACCTCGTTCCACAGGTTGGCGCCCTTGAGGGACTTCTCGGCCGCCTCGTCGAGCTGCCGCCTGTTCTTCTGCCCGCCGAGCCGCAGGCCGGCGACCACGTTGTCGTAGATCGACATGGTCGGGAACGGGTTGGGGCGCTGGAAGACCATGCCCACCGTTCGGCGCACCGACACCGGGTCGACCGATGGGGCATACAGGTCCATGTCGTCGAGCATGACGCTGCCTTCGACCCGCGCTCCGGGGATGACCTCATGCATGCGGTTCAAGGTGCGCAGGAAGGTGGACTTGCCGCAGCCCGACGGCCCGATGAAGGCCGTGACGGTGCGCGGCTCGATGGTCATGGTGACACCCTCGACCGCTTTGAAGTCGCCGTAGTAGACGTCGAGATCCTTGACGTCGATGCGCTTGGCCATGGGAGTTGCCGTGCCTTTCGGGGCATTCAGGTGGCGGTCAGTTCTTGACTCGGGCAAAGCCGGCCACGAAGCGGCCGATCAGGTTGATGACGAGAACGACGAGGATCAACGTGCAGGCTGCACCCCACACACGCTGCGCGCTGACCGGGTCACCGCTCATGAACCGGACGTTCGTGTTGATCAGGGTCGGTAGGGCGGCCATGTTGCCGCTGAAGGGGTTCTGGTTGAGGTACTGGGTGTACGCGGCGAGCAGGAGCAACGGGGCCGTCTCGCCGGCGACCCGGGCGAACCCCAGTAGGCCACCGGTGATGATGCCCGAACGGGCCGTGGGGATGACGATGCGCAGGATGGTCTTCCACTTGGGGACGCCCAAGGCGTACGACGCCTCGCGCAGCTCGTTGGGGACGAGCTTGAGCATCTCCTCCGTCGACCGGGTGACAACGGGAATCATCAGCACGACCAGTGCCAGGCTCGCGCACAGCGGGATCAGCTGGAGCCCGAACGTCGTCACCCACACGGCATAGACGAACAGGGCCGCGACGATGGAGGGCACCCCACTGAGGATGTCGACCATGAAGCTGACCACCCGCGCCAGCCGGCCGCGGCCGTACTCGATGAGGTAGACCGCGGTCGCGATCGCGACGGGGATGGCGATGACCGACGTGATGACGGCCATGGTGAGGGTGCCGAACAGGGCGTGCCGCATCCCGCGGACGTCGTCGTCGAAGCCTGCTGCACCGACCCCGGACTGGTCCTTGAGCCACCAGGTCGCCGACAACATGACGGTGAACCCCTTGGACAGGACCGTCCACATGATCCAGACCAGGGGCACCAGGGCGAGAAAGAAGGCCGACCACATGACGACCGCAGCGATGGTGTTTGTGGTCGCGCGGCTCGTCGAGCGGTGTGCTGGGAGGCTGGGGACCGCCACGCGGGGGGCGGCCACGGCCTCGTTGGAGGCGCTCATTCGGAGAACGCCGCTCTGCGAGCGATGACGATTCGGGCCGCCGCGTTGACCACGAAGGTGAGGATGAACAGCACGAGACCCGCGGCGATGTATGCGCCGGTGCCGAGACCTGGGGTGAGCTCGGCTGCATCTGCGGCGATCTTCGAGGCGAACGTCTCGCCGCCGTTGAAGAGCGACCACGTCCACGCCGTGCCACCGGGGAGTGCGGAAAGGATGAGCAGCACGGCGATGGTCTCTCCGAGTGCACGTCCGAGGCCGAGCATCGAGGCGCTGATGATCCCGGCGCGCCCAAAAGGTAGGACGGCGATCCGGATCGTCTCCCACTTCGTCGCCCCGAGGGCCAGCGCGGCCTCGTGGTGCGCGCGGGGTGCCTGGGCAAAGACCTCACGCGTGATCGCCGTGACGATGGGCAGGACCATCACCGACAGAACCAGGCCGATGAGGAAGATCGTCGTCCCGCCGGTGACCGTGGCAACGGGTCGGAAGAACGGGATCCAGCCGAACCACCTCGCCATCCAGTCCTGGATGGGGACGAACTGAGGGGCAACCACGTAGGCACCCCAGAGTCCATAGATGATCGACGGCACCGCCGCAAGGAGGTCCACCAGAGCGGCCGCGGGTCTGGCGAGCCACGTCGGCGCGTACTGGGTCAGGAACAGGGCGACGCAGATGGACACGGGAACCGCGACGACCAGCGCGACGAGGGACGTCGCCACCGTGGTCCAGAGCAGCTGCAGGATGCCGAAGCTCATCGGCTGCGCGGTCACCCAGTCGCGCGAGGTGAAGAAGTTGGCATTGTTGACGAGCAGAGCCGGGATCGCCTCAGCGGAGAGGAAGATGGCGATGAGCACGACCATCGCGACGACCAGGAGGCCGGACCCGGTCATCAGCCACCGGAAGATGCGGTCCGCCCGCTGGGTGGACTCGGCCCCGTCCCCCAGGCCCCGTGGATGCTGGCCAGGCGACGGGAGCTCTTCGGTGACGGATCTTCCGGTTATCGAGGTCATCGACCTAGGCTCCGATCACCACACCCGGTCGGCGACGTGAGCGGCTGCCGACCGAGTGAGGGTGGTGGTGAATGGTCAGGAGATGGCCGCGACGGCGGTCTGCACCTTGGACTGGATCTCCTTGGGCAGCGGGGCGGAGCCGACCTTGGTCAGGGTGCTCTGGAACGCGTCCGAGGCCAGGAAGGTGACAAACGCGTTGACGTTGGCGCCCTTCGTGGCGTCACTGTATTTCGAGCAGACGATCTCGTAGGTGACGAGGATGATCGGGTATGCGCCGGCCGCCTTGGTCGCATAGTCGATCTTGAGGGCGAGGTTGTTGCCTGTACCCACGACCTTGGCGGCACCCACCGCGGCGGCCGCGGAGTCGGCGGTCAGCTCGACCGGCCCGGAACCGGAGTCGATCTGGGCCATCGCCAGCTTGTTCTGGATGGCGAACGACCACTCGACATAGGTGATCCCACCGTCCGTCGCAGCGAGCGCCTGGGACACGCCTGCGCTCTGGGCCTTGCCTTGGCCGACCGTGCCCTTCCACGTCTTGTCGTGCGCCGCAGTCCAGTCGGACGCAGCGACCGTGTGCATGTAGTTGGTGAAGTTGTCTGTCGTGCCCGAGGAGTCGGAACGGAAGAACACCGAGATGGGGGTGCTGGGCAGGGTGGCGCCGCTGTTCTTGGCCGCGATCGCCGGGTCGTTCCAGGTCGTGATCTTGCCTGAGAAGATCTGTGCGATCAGGTCGGGCGTGAGGACGAGCTTGTCGACGCCCTTGAGGTTGTAGGAGATGGCGATCGGGCCGGTCACCATGGGCAGGTTCCACGCCTCGGAGCCGCAGGCGGCCTTGGCCTTGTCCGGCTCGCCCTTGTCGGCGTTGAGCGCGGAGTCCGACCCGGCGAAGTCGATCTGCTTGGCGAGGAACGAGGTGATGCCCGCGCCGGACCCAGTCCCGTTGTAGGAGACCTTGGCGCCCGGGCAGAGACCCTGAAATGCCGACGTGGCCTGCTGGAAGGCGTTCTGCTGGGCAGTCGAACCGGCCGCAGACAGCGAGCCGGTGAAGCATCTGGTCGTGCTGCTGCTGGTGGCGCCGCCGCCTGCAGCAGTGGACGCGTCGGTGTTGCTGGCGCTTCCACAGGCCGATAGGGCCAGGGCGCCGGTCAGGGCAACGGCGCCAACAGCGCTGGTACGGATGAGTCGCACGAGATTCGTCCTCTATGTGTCACGTCGGGGTCTGGGTCGCCCGTCAGGGCGGGGACAGTCACCGCCCCCGGCGGTTCGTCCCAGATCGGACCGTAGAGCCCCTGGATGACGGGACGTCCCTGCTGGGTTAACTCCCGGTGAACGTGGCCCAAAGGCTTGGGGCCGCGTGGTTCTCGCTCAACAGCAGGCACGCCACAGTCGCGCAGTGCTCAGGCCCGGTGGCGCTCCACGGCGATCACGCATGCTCCTCCAGGAGCGGCACCGGTCCCGACGACATGGCACACCAGCACCTCACCCTTGGTCATCGCCTCGTCGGCCGCAGCATGCAAGGCACGGTCGGCGCGGGGGCCGCCGTCAGCGGCGAGGTCGACCCGGTTGCGCAGGCACTCGAGCAGGCTGGGCAGGACCGGACCGTGGCTGCACACGGCGGTGGCCGCACCTCGTCCGAGGACCCGCTCGAGGTGGTGGAGGCTGCGGCCGGGGTCGGTGACGAAGCCCTCCTCGGACAGGCCGTCCTTGAGCTTCATGGGCAGGCCGGCGGCGGCGGCATACGGGCGCAGCGTTGCGGCGCACCGGGCCGAGCTCGACGAGACCAACCGCGTCACCCCGTATGCCGCGAGCAGGGGCGCGATCGCCTCCGCAGCCGCGGCGCCGCGGGTGTCCAGCGGCCGGCTGCGGTCGTCACCGTGCCACGCCGCACGGGACTTGGCGTGAGCGTGTCGGACCAGGCAGAGGGGCCAGGTGGTGAGCCGCCCGGACGCGTCCGCCCGAACCACCGCCCTCAGCTGCTCGCGGTCGCGCGCGTAGTCGAGCCGGTCGTGCGCTGAGGCGACCTCCATCCAGGCGACCTCGTCGATCTCGTTCTCCAACCGCCCCGAACCGCCCACGACCTCGCAGGCCCAGTAACGAACCTGTTTGGACGCCGGCTGGCCCGTGCGATCGAGCACGGTGTAGCTGACGGGCGGCAGCGGCGTACCGAGGCGGACTCGAAGTCCGGTCTCCTCCAGCGTCTCTCGGGCCGCTGCCACGGGCCAGTCCTCACCCGGGTCGAGCTTGCCCTTGGGCCAGGACCAGTCGTCGTACTTCGGACGGTGCACGAGGGCGACCTCGAGGTGACCGCGACGACGACGCCACGGAACGGTGCCGGCCGCCGGGACGACCGTGGCATGAGGGCTGCTGAGTGGGGGCACGAGCTCGGCGGTCGCTAGCGGCGGCGCGCCTTGCGGCGCCGCTTGAGGTGGGTCTCGATCAGGGCGGACTGGACGTCGACCAGCGGCTCCCCGTCGGCGCTGCGGTGATAGCGCGTCCAGCGCCCGTCGGCGGACAGCTCCCACCGGGAGGTGGTGTCGGCGGTGCCGCGGTCCAGGAACGAGGTGATGTCCGCGACGTGGGCCGGGTCGGTGATGCGCAGCAACGCCTCGACGCGGCGGTCGAGGTTGCGGTGCATCATGTCGGCGCTGCCGAGGAACACGATGGGCTCACCGTCGCCACCGAACCAGAACACCCGTGAGTGCTCGAGGAAGCGGCCGAGCGTGGACCGGACCGTGATGTTCTCGCTGTATCCGTCGACACCAGGTCGCAGCGCGCAGATGGCCCGGACCCAGACGTCGACTCGGACCCCGACCTGGGAGGCGCGGTAGAGCGCATCGATGACCTGCTCGTCGACGATCGAGTTGACCTTGAACACGATCCGACCCGCACCGGACTTCTCGTGCCGCAGTGTCTCGGCCTCGATCTGCTCGAGCAGACCGGTCCGCACCGTGCGGGGTGCCACGAGCAACCGCTTGAACCGGCTGCGCGGCGCGATCCCCGAGAGCTGGTTGAACAGCCGCGTCAGGTCCTCGCCGACCTGAGGGTCGCAGGTGAGCACGCCGAGGTCCTCGTAGATGCGGGCGGTCTTGGGGTTGTAGTTGCCGGTTCCGATGTGGCAGTAGCGAACCAGACTTTCGGCCTCCTGTCGCACGACCAGGCAGAGCTTCGCGTGCGTCTTGAGCCCGACGATGCCATAGACGACATGGACCCCCGACTGCTCGAGCTTGCGCGCCCAGCTGATGTTGTTGACCTCGTCGAACCGCGCCTTGATCTCGACGACGGCCAGCACCTGCTTGCCCGCCTCGGCGGCGTCGATCAGGGCGTCGACGATCGGCGAGTCACCGGAGGTGCGGTAGAGGGTCTGCTTGATCGCGAGGACCCGCGGGTCGGCCGCCGCCTGTTCGATGAACGCCTGGACCGACGTGGAGAACGAGTCGTAGGGGTGGTGCAGCAGCACGTCCTTGGAGCGCACCACCGCAAAGATGTCGTTGGCCTTGGACGACTCCTGGGGCGAGAGGTCAGGCTGGGTGAGCGGCACGAAGTTGTCGTACTTGAGGTCGGAGCGCTCGAGGTCGCCGACGATGAACAGCGAGATCAGGTCGAGCGGGGCCGGGAGGCGGTAGACCTCGCTGGAGCTGATCTGGAGCTCCCGGCGAAGCAGGTCGAGGACGTGGTCGTCGATGTCCTCCTCGACCTCCAGCCGCACGGGTGGGCCGAACCGCCGCCGGGTCAGCTCCTTCTCCAACGCCGTCAGGAGGTTCTCGGCGTCGTCCTCCTCGACCTCGAGATCCTCGTTGCGCGTCACCCTGAACGTCGTGTGCTCGTGCACCTCCATGCCGGTGAACAGCTGGTCGAGGTGCGCGGCGATGACGTCCTCGAGCGGGACGAAGCGGACTGCGTACGAGCCCTCGTGGGTCTCGGTGCCCACCCGCAGCAGCCGCGGGAGCAGCGGCGGAACCTTGACGCGCGCGAAGTGCTCGTTGCCGGTCTTGGGGTTGACCAGGGTGACCGCCAGGTTGAGCGACAGCCCCGAGATGTAGGGGAACGGGTGCGCCGGGTCGACCGACAGCGGTGTGAGGACGGGGAAGATCTGCTCGGTGAACAGTTCGGACAGGGGGGTCCGTTCGGCCTCGGTCAGCTCGCCCCAGTGGGTGAGCGTGATGCCGTTCTCGGCCAGCGCCGGCCGGACCTCGTCGAGGAAAACCTTCGCCTGCAGCCCCATCAGCTGCTGCGACACCTCACCGATGGCCTCGAGGACCTCGCGCGGTTCCAGCCCGGACGCCGAGCGCACCGCGAGGCCAGCGGCGATCCGCCGCTTCAGCC
Source organism: Lapillicoccus sp. (assembly GCA_965277795.1). Taxonomy (GTDB): domain Bacteria; phylum Actinomycetota; class Actinomycetes; order Actinomycetales; family Dermatophilaceae; genus Lapillicoccus. The sequence continues at coordinate 3,469,186 of OZ255840.1, read as the reverse complement.
CGGCCACCCGGATCATGAAGAACTCGTCGAGGTTGTTGGAGAAGATCGCGAGGAACTTGACCCGTTCGAGCAACGGCACGGCGTCGTCCATGGCCAGCTGGAGAACCCGCTCGTTGAGCTGCAGCCAGGAGATCTCGCGCTCCAGGAACCGGTCGGTCGGCAGGTCCTCGGTGCGGATGAACCGTCCGTTGGCTCCGCGCGCCGGCACGCCGCGCGTCGCCGGGATCACGCTGGCCAGCGAACGCACCACGGGCAGCTGGTCCGACCCGTCGACGTCCGTCGCGCGCGCCCCGCTCGTCGGAGACTCGTCGGACGGTCCAGGGTCGGGAGTGGTCCCGGTCGTGCGTTCGGAGACGTCGGTGCTCATGGGGTCATCGTTCCACCCTCGACTGAACTCTGGGCGCCGCGGACAGGGGAGTTGCGCGTATGGGCGTACATCCGGTCGACCGAACGCGGTGTGAACCCGAGACTGCGATAGACCCGGAGCGCGGCGGGGTTGTCCCCGTCGACGTAGAGGATCACCTCCTGCAGCCCGAGATCGACGAGGTGGTGCAGGCCGAGGAGGGTGACGGGACGTCCCAGTCCCCGGCCCTGGTATGCCGGGTCGACCCCGACGACATAAACCTCACCCACGCGAGCGGGACCCTTCTCACCCGCCTCGTGGACCTTGGTCCAGTGGAACGCGGCGACCCGGTCCGGGTCGTCGGCGGGCACCACGAGGAGCAGCCCGGCCGCCTCGAACCACGGCTCCGCCATCCGCGTCTCGAGGTCGGCGCGGGTCATCCGCCCCTGCTCCGGATGGTGTGCGAAGGCCGCCGCGTTGACGCGCACCCACTCGTCCTCGTCCCGGCCGGTTTCGAACGAGCGTGCCGTCAGGCCCTGTGGCAGAACGACATCCACCAGTGCTGGTGGCTCGTCCAACCGGCGATGGAGCACCCAGAGCTCGCGCACGACTGTCAGGTCGCGCGCCTGCGCGAAGGCCTCGGCGGCAGGCACGTCCCCGTGCGCCCACACCCTGACGTCGTCGGGCAGGTCCTGGAGCAGCTGCGACCCGACACCCCGGCGCCGGTGGCCCGGGTCCACGACGAGCTCGGCTGACCCGTCGGTCAGCTGGGCGTAGCCGGCAAGTTCGGCGTCGGCATACCGCAGCCGGTGGCTGGATCCCGAACGGTGCAGGGCGAGGACGGACTGTTCCGAGAGGGCTCTGGCCCCGTCGACGGCCGCAGCGCGCTCGACGAGGGCTAGCACCGCACCGTGTTGGTCGTCGGACAGCAGGGGCGAAGGCGTGCTGGGGGGCGGCATGTCAGGAGTTTACGAACCGGACACCGGGTTGCAACGTGATCGTCACGCGCGACGTCGACCTCGACGCGTTCGCGTCGCACCTGGCGGGGGTCTCGCCCTACCGGCCGGTTCCTCCCACACGGATCGGCGGCAGTCTCGGCTGGCGGCCACACCGAAACCACAGGCTCATCGCAACCGAGGGTGTTCTCGGAGTCTGTGGCCGCCGGTCTGCAGGAGCGATGGAGCGCCGCGTCTCGCCGCTTGCGAGGGGTTCAGGCGAGCAGGCCGGTCACGGGGTCGCGCGGCGTCAGGCAGTAGCTGACGCCCACCGGGTCGCGCAGCACCCTCCACGGGAGTTCCGTGCCGATGACGTGGGCCCCCAGAGCGCGGTGTTCGGTGGTGACGGTCGCGACGTCGAGCCCGCAGGCGAGGTCCAGGTGTGCGGTGACCTCCGTGCGCCTGTCGTCGTCGCCGAGCTCCTGCAGCATGAACCGAAGAGGAATGCCCGCGGGCCTGTCGATAACCGTGAACTCCGTGCGAGAGCCTGTGTGCCCGTCCAGCTCGGTCAGCGCAGTCCAGTAGGCCCGCTCTGCAGCAAGGAGTCCCGAGGGCACGTCGAGGCACACCTGGTCGACGCGTGCCGTCCCGCCCAGCGGTCCGATGACCGGTGCCGGGCGCCTGCGCTCGCCGCCGTCGTGGACCAGGCAGTGCACGAACCCGCCCGGTGAGCGGAGCACGACGTACCCCTCGTGCAGCAGCACCTGCGCTCCGAGACGCACCGCGCGCCCAGCCTCAGCGTCAACATCATCGACGTGCAGGTCGACGTGCACACGTGGCGCGACGTCGAGGCGTTGGACCCGAAGGAACGCATCACCGTCGGCCGGCACGAGCGTCTCGAACTGCCCGGCGTCCCCACGTGGTGCCGAGGGCGTCGCTGCCGAGACCGCGCACCAGAACGCCGTGCCGCGACGTGTGCTGGCTCGGGGAAGTCCAGGAAGCAGGTCGTCCACACCACCGTCACGCACAGAACGCTAGCCCGCGGCAAACCCGCCGCCGCGTGCACACTCTCCGTTTGCTCTGAGCCAGATAGCAGCCCCTGGGTGGGCTCATCCAGCCCGGGGCACAGCCCCTGTGCTGCCGACTAGACGGGTGTGCCGACCTCAGCGTCGCGTGGACGGTCGACGACGAACCGGTAGCCGACGTTGCGGATCGTTCCGATGAGGGACTCGTGCTCGCTGCCGAGCTTGGCCCTCAGCCTGCGCACGTGCACGTCCACGGTCCGGGTGCCGCCGAAGTAGTCGTAACCCCAGACCTCTTGCAGCAGCTGCGCTCGGCTGAACACCCGGCCTGGATGCTGCGCCAGGAACTTCAGCAGCTCGAACTCCTTGTAGGTGAGGTCCAGGACATGACCCTGCACGCGTGCCGAGTACGTGCCCTCATCGATGGTGACCGCGCCGGCGCGGATTGGCCCAACCTCCTCCTCGACCGCCGGGTCGACCCGGGTCATCGCCAGCCGCAAACGGGCGTCGACCTCGGCGGGACCGGCGCTGTCCAGGATGACGTCGTCGACGCCCCACTCGTGGGTCAGGCCGGCGAGGCCGCCCTCGGTCAAGACGGCGATGAGCGGGCTGGCCAGCCCGGTGGCCCGCAGCACCCGGCAGAGCGACCGCGCCTGAGCGAGCTGGGAGCGCGCGTCGATGAGCACGACGTCGCAGGTCGGTGCGTCGACCAGGGCCGTAGGCTCGGCGGGAAGGATCCGCACCTGGTGGCTCAACAGGCCCAACGCCGGCAGGACCTCGGCGCTGGGAGCCAACGCGTTGGTCAGCAACAGCAGGTGGATCATGGGCCGAGGATAATCGTGCTTTCACTCCACGTGGCCATCCGCGTCTTTCCCCAGATGTGCGCTGAACACCCGGTATGCCGTCACGGCGGCGTCGCACGGAGACGACAGATCGCGCCAATGATCACCACCGCCACTTGCTCACACCTCCACCACCTGCTCACACCGACGACCACCTGCGAGGCCCGTATGACGAACAACCCGGACCGGTCCGGTCAGGTGACGGTCCGTTACTGGGCGGGGGCCAGGGCCGCCGCCGGAGTCGGCTCCGACGTCGTCTCGGCCTCGACCGTCGGTGCGGCCGTCGACGCGGTCCGACTGCTGCACCCGGCCCTAGGGCCGGTTCTCGCCGTCGCGAGCATCCTTGTGGACGGCACGGCCGTGGGTCCCGAGGTCGCCGTCCCGTCCGGCGCCACCATGGAGGTTCTCCCCCCCTTCGCCGGGGGGTGATGCGAAGATGCCCCCGTGAGTGCGCAGGACGAGGGGACGCCACGCCCTGCCGAGCCTGACCAGCCAGAGCATCCCGCCGAGTCCGCCGAGTCCGCCGAGTCCGCCGAGTCGCCCGATCCGTCCGAGTCGTCCGAGCCACCGGAGTCCGCCGAGTCGCCCGATCCAGAAGCCCCGACGACGCGACTCACTCGGTCCGAGAGCCGTCGAGCGACGCAGGCTCCTTCGGTCGCTCCCGTGCCTGCCGGCCACCTGCCTGCCGGCGTCGTCGCGGTCATGGCGGGCCTCGCTGTCCTCGTCGGCCTCTCGGCGCTCACCGGTCCGGGCGCCACCTGCCTGGCGGTCGGCTTCTGCGCCGTGGTGCTCGCCTGGGGCTGGGCCGTGCTCGTCGAGTCACCCGTCCCACGAACCGCGACGGCCGTGGTGGGAGCCGGGGTCCTCGCCATCACGGCCACCGCTGGCCTCACGCAGACCGAGCCCTACCTCACCTGGGTACCCGTGGCGCTGGCCGTCAGCGTCATGGTCGCGTTCCTGCGTGAGGTGTTCCGCCCGCACGGACGCCCGAGACTGACCCACGGCATGGCCGGGTCGGTCGGTGCGCTGGCCGTGACCACCTCCGGGGCGACGATGATCGCACTCCCGCACTACCCCCGCGGCGGGTCCTGGGTGCTGCTGGGAATGGTCGCCGTCGCGCTCGCCGCCGCCGCCCAGCTGCTGTCGAGGCTCGACCTCATGCGCCGGTGGCTGCTGCTCGTCGTCGTCGTCTTCGGGATCGCGGGCGCGCTTGTCGTCGCCGCCACAGCCGGAGGCATACCGCTGGTTGGCGCTGCGGCCGTAGGCGCGCTCGTCGCGGTGATCGCGCACTCGATGCTGCGCATTCTGCTCGTCCTGCCAGCGGCCCGAGGGATCCAACCGCTCGCGTCCGCGGCGGCGGCAGCGGTCCTCGTCGTCGGGGTTCTCGTCTATGTCGTCGCGCGGGTCTACCCGGCCTCGTAGCTCAGTAGACCAGCGCCTGCACGCCCGCGCCGAGCGCCTCCTCGACGAAGGTGGCGGCACCGGCGATGCGAGCGCCGGGGAGCAGGTCCGCCTCGGTCAGCTCGCGACGAGCCGCGCACTGCGTGCAGACCGTGACAGCCCGCTCGGTCAGCAGGGCGTCCCTCAGGTCGGCCAGCGGCGCCGCGTGCGCGAGCACGAACGTCTCCGCCCGGTCTGGCACTGCGAGCCAGGTGGCCTCACCGGTCAGCCACAGGCTGACGTCGACACCGCTGGCCAGCGCCGTGGCCGCGACGGTGACGCCCTGGGAGAAGCGTTCGGGCGCCTCCGCGCCACAGGTGACCTTGACGACCAGCCGGCGCCTCGGCGCGGGCTCAGCGGGCGCAGGCGACGGTGCGGCTGACGGTGCGGCTGACGGTGCGGCTGACGGTGTGGCTGACGGTGTCGGAGACACCGTGGCGGCGGTCTGCTGGGACGGGGCGGTCACGGGAGTCAGGCTACGATCAACCGGTGTTCGAGCTCAATGTCGACCTACCGGAGCGGCTGCGTCCGCTCGCCTGGATGATCGGCCGCTGGGAGGGTGCGGGAGTCGTCGGCTACCCCACGATCGAGTCGCAGAACTTCGGCCAGGAGGTCGTCTGCTCGCACGATGGGCGCGGCTTCCTTCAGTGGCAGAGCCACACCTGGCTGCTGGACAAGGACACCGGTGAAAAGGTGCGCCCGCTCGCGACCGAGCTCGGGTTCTGGCGCCCGGGTGAGGACGGCAAGGAGGTCGAGCTCGTGCTCGCCCACCCTACGGGGATCGTGGAGATGTACTACGGCACCATGGCCCCGGCCAAGGTCGAGATCCGCACGGACAGCGTCGTGCGAAGCCCGCACGCCAAGGAGTACAACGCCGGCGCTCGCCTCTACGGCCTGGTCGAGTCTCAGCTGTTCTGGGTGATGGACATGGCAGCCGTCGGCCAGGAGCTGCAGAGTCACGTCTCCGCCCAGCTGAAACGGTTGACATGACCGGTTCGGGGCGCGCGGCCGAGGAGCATGGCGACACGCTCCGCGACGCGCTGCGGTCCCGCGGCATGCGGTTGACACCGCAGCGGCGACGCATCGTCACAGCGCTGACCATCCTTGAGCACGGGACCCCGGACGCGGTCGCCACCACGGTCGCCGGCGACGGTGGCCCCGCCCTGGCGCTGTCCACGATCTACCGGGGTCTGGACGCCCTCGAGGAGCTCGGGATCGTCGCGCACTCGCACCTGGACCACCGCTCCCCGACCTACCACCTGGCCGAGCACGCGACGCACGTGCATCTCGTCTGCCTCGGCTGCCGCGAGGTGTTCGAGGCGCCTGTCGAGATGGCGCGCGAGTTCGTCGGGAATGTCCGTGCCGCCACCGGCTTTGACCCTGACGTGACACACATGGCCATCCACGGCTGGTGCGCACGCTGTCGAGAGGCCCGCTCGTGACAACCGCTCTCGTCTCACCCTTGCTGGACCACCCTGGCGCGGTGGCCGGCGACGGAGCGGATGCCGGGGTGGCGGCCCACTACGGGGACCCGCTGCGAGAACAGCGCCTGTTGGAGGAAGGGCTCGCGGTCGTTGATCTGTCCAACCGGCAGATTTTGACCGTCACCGGCCCGGACCGGCTGTCCTGGCTGCACTCGATCACGACCCAGATGCTCACCGGTCTCGCCCCACGCGTGTCGGCCGAAACGCTCGTCCTCAGCCCCAAGGGGCACATCGAGCACGACCTGCACCTCGTCGACGACGGGACGACGACCTGGGTGACCGTCGAGCACGGCACGGGCGATGCACTTCGTGCCTGGCTGGACTCGATGCGTTTCATGCTGCGGGTCGAGGTCGCCGACCGGAGCGCCGACTACGCCGTCCTCGGTGAGCCGCACGCGGCCGAGTCTGCTCCCGGGGAGCCGCTCGCCTGGCGCGACCCGTGGCCTGGACTGGTCGGTGACACCGCGGCATACGGGCCGCTCGAGGGTCACCCCGGGGCAACCCGGCGCTGGCGCGAGCTGATCGTCCCGCGCGGTGACCTCGTTGCCGCAGCAGCAGATCGGCCGCTGGCAGGCACGTGGGCCAGCGAGGCTCTCCGCATTGCGGCCTGGCGTCCGCGCTTCGGTTTCGAGACCGACCACCGCACCATCGTGCACGAGGTCGACTGGATGCGAACGGCCGTCCATCTGCACAAGGGCTGTTACCGCGGCCAGGAGACCGTCGCACGCGTCCACAACCTCGGTCGTCCGCCGCGGCGTCTGGTGTTCCTGCATCTCGACGGGTCGGGTCACACCCTGCCCGAGCGCGGCAGCGACGTCGTCCTCGGGGATCGACTGGGGGATCGCACGGTGGGTTTCCTCACCTCCGTGGGCCGCCACTACGAGCTCGGGCCGATCGGCCTGGCGCTGGTCAAGCGCAACATCCCCGTCGATGCGGAGCTGACGACCGGTGGCGTCCAGGGAGCTCAGGAAGTCGTCGTCGCGCCCTGACATCATGACCGCGTGAGCCCCTCCAGCGCTGGAACCCTCATCACGGTCGCCCCCACCGGGGCCGAGAGCAGCAAGGCCGACGTGCCCCAGCTGCCCACGACGCTCGACGAGCTGGTCGACACCGCGGTGCGGTGCGAGGCCGCCGGCGCCGCGTTGGTCCACCTGCACATTCGCGACGCCGAGCACCGGCCGACCCTCGACCACGCGCTGCTGCGCGCGAGCGTGGACGCGCTGCGCGAGCAGACCGACCTCGTCGTCCAGCTGTCGACCGGGGGGAGCGTGCACGACCCCCTGGACCGGCGCCTCACCGTCCTCGACGCGGAACCCGACTCGTGCTCACTCACCTGCGGCACCACCAACTTCGGCGCGGACGTGTTCCTCAACCCGTGGCCGTTCATGGTCGAGCTCTACCGCCAGAGCATCGCGCGCGAGGTCGTGCCCGAGTTCGAGCTGTTCGACCTGGGCCACGTGGCGTCGCTGCGCCGGCTGCTGGACCAGGAGGGGCTGCCTTACGGCGGCAAGGTGCACGTCGACCTCGTCACCGGGGTCCCCGGCGGCATGCCCGGGACTCCCGACGCGTTGCTCGCCGCCGTCGCGATGCTCCCGGCAGAGGTGACCAGCTGGTCGGCGACCGGTATCGGACGCACTCACCTGCCGATCGCGGCCACCGCGCTTGCCGCCGGCGGACACCTTCGGGTGGGGATGGAGGACAACCTTGTCCTTGCCCGGGGTCGCGCGGTGAACCACAACGACGAGCTGGTGGCCCGGGCGGCCGAGCTGGCGACCCTCATGCAACGCCCGCCCCTGACGACCGGTGAGGCGCGCGAGCTCCTGGCGGTCAAGCGCCGTTGACCGGGCGGCTGGCGCACCAGCGACCCACCCCGGGACGGGATCACACCAGGGCCCACTGTCGCAGCGGACGGTGACAAGCGCGGGAGCACTCACGGCAAGTGCCGCCCTCCCCGTTCCGGGATGTTCCGGGATGGTCCGGGATGGTCCGGGATGGTCCGGGTGAGAAGGAGTATGCCCGCACGGGGGGCGCTGTCATCGGGAGGGACGGGTGAGCGAGGGACGAGGGCAGTAGGCGGCGTCAGCACACCGCCAGACGTGCTTTCATCGGTTCCGTCGTGGCGGCGCAGGGCCGACGCCGAACCGCCCGGTCCACGGGTTGTCCTCACTCGGCCGTCTCCAGGCCGGCTCTGCGTGTGAGCAGGCTCACGCTGCCTACAGTTTGCATTTTGCTAACTAGAGCAAGCATAATGGAGGCATGAGCAAGCTCCCCGGACCGGACCTCGGGGCCTTCCTTCGCGAACAGCGACAGAGTGCCAAGCTGTCCCTCCGGCAGCTCTCCGAGCTCGCCGGCGTCTCCAACCCCTACCTCTCGCAGATCGAGCGGGGACTGAAGCGGCCGAGCGCGGAGATCCTCCAGCAGCTTGCCCACGGGCTGCAGGTGTCCGCCGAGACGCTCTACGTCCGAGCGGGGATCCTCGAGGCGCCGGCAGCGCCGTCCTCGGATGTGTCGACAGTCCTGGACGCAATCGCCCAGGACCCGGCCCTCAGCGAACGGCAACGCGCCGTCCTCGTCGACGTCTATGAGTCGTTCGTCGGCCCACACACGACCTCGACCGCCCCACGCAAGACCACCACCCACAAGACCAGCACGACCCACCACAAGGAGAACTGACATGGCTTTCGTTTCCGAGCTCAGGAAGTCCGTGGCCGACGCCACACCCGTCTACGCCGTCGTCGGCGTCACCGACCTCGCCGCCGAGAAGGTCCGCGAGGCCCGCACCCAGGCGGTCGCCGCACGTGAGTCCCTCACGTCTGTCGACCCCCTCAAGTCGGCCGAGAAGGCCGTCAAGCAGGTCCAGGACGCGCCCGCCGTCGCCCTGAACAGGACGCTCGTCCTCGCCGGCAAGGCCCAGGAGACCTACGAGGCGCTCGCGGTCCGTGGCGCTGACCTCGTCAAGCGGATCCGCACCCAGAAGTCCACCCAGGACCTCGTCGCCCAGGTCGACCAGACCGTCGCCATCGGCAAGGGCGCCGTCACCACGGCTCGCAAGGCCGCCGCCGACACCCAGGCCTCCACCAAGGCCACCATCACGACGGGTCGCCACCAGGCTTCCAAGGTCGCCAAGGTCGCCTCTGACGTCGTTCGCCGCGAGGCCAAGGACGTCAAGGCTTCGGCCGACATCGTCGCCGACGCCGCCGCCGACGCCAGCAAGGCCACGAACACCGCCGCGAAGCGCACCCGCACCACGGCGGCCAAGGGCGCCAAGGCCACCACCGGGCGCGCCAAGGCCACGACGACGACCGCGAGGAAGAGCGCTCCCCGGGCCCGTAGGGCCACCGTCGCCGCCGCCGACAAGGTCGGCCGCTGACCCACCCAGACGCCGGCGCGCGTCGGGCAGCTGCAACCGACCACCCGACGCCGCCGGCCGGCTGACCGCTGACCTTCCGCAGTGGCAGCGTTTCCCAGCGCGACAGCGCTGACGTGCCGGACCTGTTCCGGCGCCCGACAGGCCGGCCCGCACTCGTGGGCCGGCCTGTTCGCGGTCCATGTCGGGCTGCCCGGGTTCGGCCTGGCCGGGTTCGGTCCGACCGGGGTCGAGTCGGAGCTGCGTGCCCGTGGAGACGGTCTGGCACACTGGCGGCCGTGCTCGACCCACGCTCCGCTCACCCCGCGCCCGAAGCCCGCTCCCATCCGGCGCCCGACCCGCTCACTGTCAACCCGGTCTCGGCGGCCCTGTCCGAAGCACCGATCCTCGCTCACGTGCTGCGATCGGGCATCGTCGAGAGCGTTCACCGCGGCACGGTCGTGGTCACCGCGCCGGACGGGAGCCTCGACTGGGTGCTCGGCGACCCCAGCGGCTCGGTCCTCGCCCGCTCGTCGAACAAGCCCCTGCAGGCCACCGCGATGGTCCGGCTCGGGCTCGACCTGCCCGACGACGAGCTGGCGGTGGCCTGTGCCAGCCACTCGGGCGAGCCGTTCCACCTCGAGGCAGCCCGGCGCATCCTCGCCGGCGCCGGACTGACCGAGGCCGATCTGCAGAACACCTGGGACTACCCGATCGACGAGGACGAGCGCGAGGCGTGGATCCGCGCGTCGAGGCCCAGGGCCTCGATCGCCCAGAACTGCTCCGGCAAGCACGCCGCGATGCTCGCGACCTGTGTTGTCACGGGTTGGGATACGACGACCTACCGCGACCCCCAGCACCCGCTGCAGCAGCGGATCACCGAGACCATCGAGGAGCTCAGCGGCGAGCCCGTCAGCGGCCTGGCCATCGACGGTTGCGGTGCGCCGCTGCACGCCTACGCGCTCACCGGTCTGGCTCGCGCCTTCGGTCGCCTCGCCAGCGCCACCGACGGGGCAGAGTCACGGGTCGCCGATGCCATCCGAGCGCAGCCGCTCTATCTCGGCGGCACCCACCGGCAGGTCACGGCCCTCGTTCGAGAGGTGTCCGGGCTGGTCGCCAAGGACGGTGCCGAGTCGGTGTATGCCGTCGGACTGGCCGATGGGCGCGGCGTCGCCGTGAAGATCGCGGACGGGTTCCCCCGAGCCAAGCCCGTGGTGCTGGCCGCGGTGCTCGGCCGGTTGGGAGTGCAGGCACCCACCGCCCTGGCCGAGCTGGCCTATGCGCCGGTGCTCGGGCACGGTGACGAGGTCGGCGCCGTCGTCGCAGTCGGCTTCTGATGACATCCGTCGGGTTCTGATGACAACGGCACGGACGACGGCGTGCGACCGCATACGGCGTCATGCGGCGTCATACGGCGTCATACGACGTCACCGCATACGACGTGATACGGCGTCAGACGTCGTCATACGGCGGCCACGAATGAGATCCGACGGTCAGGGGGACGTATGCGTGCCGTGCTCCAGCGGGTCACCTCAGCGAGCGTGGTCGTCTCCGGCGAGCTCGTGGGCAAGATCGACCGACCGGGACTGGTCGCCCTCGTCGGCGTGACGCACGATGACGGTCCGGCCGAGGCGCAGTGGCTGGCAGGCAAGATCGCGAACCTGCGTCTGATGCGAGGTGAACGGTCGGTGACCGAGGCCGGGGCAGCCGTCCTCGTGGTCAGCCAGTTCACGCTCTACGCAGACGCGCGCAAGGGTCGCCGGCCCACCTGGAACGCAGCGGCGCCCGGTCCGATAGCCGAGCCGCTGGTCGACCTGGTCGTCAGCGTCCTGCGAGAACGGCGTGTCGAGGTGGCAACGGGAACCTTTGGGGCCGATATGGCGCTTTCCTTGGTGAACGACGGGCCCGTGACGCTCGTCATCGACAGCTCACCCGAGAGGTGACCATGAACGCATTCGCCAGTCTCCAGAGCACGCTCGTCCTCGTCCTCGGCGTCCTCGCGCTCGGCTGCGAGGTGTTCGCGATCGTGGACGCGCTACGCCACCGCCGCGACGCCTACGCCGCGGCAGGCAAACGCACCAAGATCTTCTGGACGATCGTCCTGGCCGTTGCGCTGGCCGTGGGGATCGTCTCCCTGTTCGACGTCCTCAGCTTCATCGGGATCATCGCCTTCGTCGCCGCGGCGGTCTACCTCACCGATGTCCGACCCGCCTTGCGCCAGGTCACCGGGCAGGGACGTCCGAACCAGGGACCTTACGGACCGTGGTGAACGCCGAGCCACGACTCACGGCACACTGTCCGCATGAGTGACCATCTGAGCCTGGCTGCGCAGGCCCCCCACGGTCAGGCCGAGAGCGACGCGGGTGACCAGAACCGGACCGACGACATCTTCGTGGTGGAGCGGCCGTGGGGTGACTTCAGGCAGTTCGTCTCCAACGAGACCGTGACGGTCAAGATCATCACGGTCGCGCCGGGACATCGACTGTCGCTGCAGCGTCACGAGCACCGCGGCGAGATGTGGCAGGTGCTCGACGTGCCGATCGACATCACCCTCGACGACCGGCAGTGGGTTGCGGCTGCCGGCGAGACCGTGTGGGTACCGCGGGGGTCGGTGCACCGGATGGGCAACTCGGGCACCGAGCCGGGCCGGTTGTTGGAGGTGGCCTTCGGGCACTTCGACGAAGCCGACATCGAACGCCTCGAGGATGACTACACCCGTCAGGACCGCTGACCCGGTCTACCCGGCGTACCCGAGGGCGCCGGTCGGCGCAGGTTGGTGGCGACTGCCGAATACGCGACGGTGAGCTCGCCGAGGCGCCAGCGCCGCGGCCCGTCGAGCAGCGGCCAGCCCTGCTGCCGCACCGCCTCACACGTGGCGAGCCAGCGCTGGCGCACCCCGTAGCTGGCCTGGGGAGCGGCGCGACTCCAGGCGGCGTCCAGCGCCTCGAGGAACGCGTGGATGCGTTCGCCGGGGACGTTGCGGTGGATCAGCGTCTTGGGGAGCCGTTCGGCCACGTCCGACGGGCGGTCGAGCCCGCGCAGCCGCGAGGACAGGGTGAGGCTGACCGGGCCGGACGCGTCCACGGCGATCCAGGCGGCACGCCGGCCGAGCTCGTCGCAGGTGCCGTCCACCAGCAGCCCCCCGGGCGCGAGGCGGTCCATGATCTGCTCCCATGCGGGGGCGACCTCTCCCTCGGAGTACTGCCTCAGGACGTTCATCGCGCGGACCACGACCGGGCGTCCACCACCGGGGAGCGGGACCTCGAAACCGCCGAGCACGAACCGCAGCCCCGGGCGCTCCCACGGCTTGCCGGCGGCCACGCGCGCCGGGTCGATCTCGATGCCGACGACCTCGACGTCCGGGCGCACGCGTGCCAGTCGCTCGTGCAGCTCGACGGCGGTGACGGGTGAGGCGCCGTAGCCAAGGTCGACCACGACAGCCGGCGGGGTGGCCGCGCGCAGCCGCCAGCCCTGGGTGTCGGCGAGCCACCGGTCGACGCGGCGCAGCCGGTTCGGGTTGGTCGTCCCACGAGTGACGGTTCCGACGGGGCGCGCTGGGCGCCCGGACCGGTCTCGCGCCACACCGCGAGGGTATGCCGCGACGTCCGGTCCCCGGGCGACCCGGCTGCGATCCCCGTGACCCCCCGAGCGACAGACAGCGAGGCACAGCGACGGACAGCGACGGACAGCGACGGACAGCGACGGACAGCGACTGCGGGGACGCCGCAGACGGCCGAGCGGCGCGGCATACGCTTTCGTCGTGGTCGACAACCTGGGGATCCGGCGGGTGGCCATGGTCAGCGTCCACACGTCGCCGTTGGAGCAGCCGGGGACGGGCGATGCCGGTGGGATGAACGTCTACGTCGCGGAGGTATCCAAACAGCTCGCCGCCAGCGGCGTCGAGGTCGAGGTGTTCACCCGGGCCACCAGTGGCTCCCAACCGCCGGCCGTCACGATGGTCCCCGGCGTGACGATCCGGCACGTCATCGCGGGTCCGTTCGAGGGGCTCGGCAAGGACGAGCTGCCTGGCCAGCTGTGCGCCTTCGCGGCGGGCGTCATGCGGACCGCAGCCGCTCACCCCGAGGGGTGGTACGACGTCCTGCACTCGCACTATTGGCTCTCTGGCCAGGTCGGCTGGCTCGCCGCCGACCGTTGGGGCGTCCCCCTGGTCCACAGCATGCACACGATGGCCCGCGTCAAGAACAGCCACCTGCCTGGCGGTGACACGCCTGAGCCGCCCGGCCGCGAGATCGGCGAGGCGCAGGTGGTCGAGGCTGCGGACCGCCTCGTCGCGAACACCGACCTCGAGGCTCGTGAGCTCGTGCAGCTCTATGCCGCCGACCCGGCCAAGGTGCGGGTCGTCAACCCTGGGGTCGACCTGGAGGTCTTCTCACCGGTCGATGCCGCACGTAGCGCCGAGATCCGCGCGGGGATCGGGTTGCGACCGCGCGACCGCGTGCTGCTGTTCGTGGGCCGGATCCAGCCGCTCAAGGCCCCCGACGTCGTGCTCAGGGTCGCTGCCGAGCTGTTACGGCGACGCCCCGACTGGCGGGACGACCTGGTCGTCGCCGTGCTCGGAGGTCCCAGCGGTTCCGGGCTCGCCCGCGCTGGACAGCTCGCGCAGCTCGCCGGAGAGCTGGGGATCGCCCACCGTGTGCGGTTCGTCCCGCCGGTGGCTCGTCCCGAGCTCGCGGACTGGTATCGCGCCGCCGACCTCGTCCTGGTGCCGTCCCACAGTGAGTCGTTCGGGCTCGTCGCGCTCGAGGCAGAGGCCTGCGGTACGCCTGTCGTCGCGGCAGCCGTCGGTGGGCTCCCGATCGCCGTGGGTGACTCCGGACTTCTCGTCAGCGGTCACGAGACGCAGGCGTGGGCCGACGTCGTCGAGGACCTGCTCCTCGACCCGGTGCGTCGCAGGATGTTGTCGGACAAAGCGGTTCGGCACGCGACCGGTTTCGGCTGGTCCGCGACGACGGCACGCCTCGTCGAGGTCTACGCGGAGGCCAGACGGACGCGCACCTCCACTCGCATCGACGCGCCACAGACACTCGCGGACGTGTCGACGGCGCTGGTGCCATGAGCGGAGCAGCGACCGAGCGGATCGAGCGGATCGAGCGGACCAGTCTGCTTGTTCGCGGCTACCTGGAGGACAACGTCGACTCCGGGGTGCAGTGGGACCTCGGCGCTCGCGCCGGCGAGCTGGTGATCACCCTGCCCGGCGAGCAGAAGCTGCGCACCGTCGTGTCGGTGCTCGTGCGGGAGCACACGACATCCGTCTCCGCGTTCGTCATCCGCAACCCCGACGAGAACCACGAGGCGTTCTATCGGTACCTGCTGCGCCGCAACCTGCGGATGCCTGGTCTCGCCTATGCCATCGACGCCTCCGGCGACGTCTACGTCCGCGGAGAGGCGCCCACGTCAGCCGTCGATGCCGCCTACCTCGATCGGCTCTTCGGCGTCGTCCTCGACGCCGCCGACACCCCTTTCAACGACCTGCTCGCCCTCGGGTTCCTCACCTCCATGCGCAAGGAGTGGGCGTGGCGTATCTCGCGGGGAGAGTCCACGCGCAACCTCGAGGCGTTCCGGCACCTGCTGGCGTGACCTGGCCGCCATAGGGTGGCACGCATGAGCCATACCTTGGTCCTGCTGCGTCATGGCGAGAGCCTCTGGAACGCCAAGAACCTGTTCACCGGCTGGGTTGACGTCGACCTGTCCGACAAGGGCCGCGCCGAAGCAGTGCGGGGTGGCGAGCTGCTGGTCGCCGAGGAGCTGCTCCCCGACGTCGTCCACACCTCTGTCCTGCGGCGAGCGATCACGACCGCGGCGCTCGCGCTGGACAAGGCCGACCGGCACTGGATCCCGGTGCGACGCAGCTGGCGCCTCAACGAGCGGCACTACGGTGACCTGCAGGGCAAGGACAAGAAGCAGACGATGGAGCAGTTCGGCGAGGAGCAGTTCATGCTCTGGCGACGCTCGTACGACACGCCACCGCCGCCCATCTCGGACGTCAACGAGTTCAGCCAGTCGGGCGACGTGCGCTATGCCGGTCTCGGCGAGGAGATGCCCTCGACGGAGTGCCTGAAGGACGTCGTCGCCCGGATGGTCCCTTACTGGGACAACGACATCAAGGCTGATCTACGCGACGGCAAGGTCGTCCTCGTTGCAGCGCATGGCAACTCGCTGCGAGCCTTGGTCAAGCACCTCGACGGCATCAGTGACGACGACATCGCCGGGCTCAACATCCCCACCGGTATGCCGCTGGTCTACGAGCTCGACGACGACTTCGCGCCGCTGACCCCTGGCGGTCGATACCTCGACCCCGCTGCTGCGGCCGCAGCAGCCGCGGCTGTCGCCAACCAGGGACGCTGAGCCACCTTGCTGTCAACAGGGACGCTGAGAGGTCAGGCGCTGGCGGGTCGGGCGTACGACGACTGGATGTCTTCCTGCTCCTCGCGGTCGACGGCCGCCTCGTCCGCCTCGGAGAGGATCTGGCCGGTGACGAGGTAGACGACCCGACGCGCCACCGAGACCGCGTGGTCGGCGAACCGTTCGTAGTAGCGGCCTAGCAGGGTGAGGTCGACGACGACCTCGGCCCTGTAGCCGGCCTTCTCGGACAGCAGCGCCGCGAACAGCTGGCGGTGCAGCTCGTCCATCGCGTCGTCATCCTGCTCCAGGCTGATGGCCTGGTCGGTGTCCTTGGAGGCGATGACCGAACCTGCCTTGGCGACGATCCGCTCCGCGACCTGTCCCATCTGCAGGATGTGGGCGTTGAGAGCAGACGGGACAGCGCTGTCCGGGTAGCGCAGCCGGGCGACCTTGGCGATGTGGCGCGCGAGGTCACCCATCCGCTCGAGGTCCGAGCTCATCCGCATCGACGTCACGACGATCCGCAGGTCGGTCGCCACGGGCTGCTGGCGCGCGAGCAGGTCGATGGACAGCGCGTCGAGCTCGGCGCGGATCGCGTCCAGCTCGTCATCGGCGGCGATGACGCTTTCCGCGAGGTGGACGTCGGCGTCGAGCAGGGCGGTCGTCGCCCGCGACACCGCGGAGCCGGCCAGCCGGGTCATCTCGACGAGCTGGTCGGTGATCTTGTCGAGGTCGTCGTGGAAGGCGTCACGCATGCGAGTTCGAAGTCCTTGAGGTGTCAGAGAGTCGGGTCCGGCAGGAGCGGGTCGGGTGCGGCCAGCGTGAGAGTTGCACGGCTCGGTGAACGGCCGTCGCCCCCTGCGTGAACATTCTGGTCCGGCCCGCCCGGGGGTGCCCGTGGCGACCGACAACCCGGCTCATCGCTCGTACCCTTGAGGCGTGGACGTGACGACGGCGGCAACACTCGGAGTGGTGGGCGGGATCCTGCTGTCCGCGCTCGCGGTGTTCGCCGTACGCCTGTCCGAACGACAGCAGCGACAGCTGCCGGTCGTGACCACGGACCCCGCCGGTGTACCGGACGGGGTCGCCGATGTCCTCAGCGTGCTGCGGTCGAGCGGCATCGTCCTGGACTCGGCCGACGCCGTCGTCAACAACTCGCCCGCGGCTGTCGCCAACGGGCTGGTCCGGCGAGGGGAGCTCGTGCACCCGGAGCTGATCACGCTCGCCCGCCAGGTGCGCCGCGACGGCGTCATTCGAGAGGTCGAGCTCGACCTGCCGAAGGGCCCGCTCAGCCGGACCGGTCTCGTGGTGGGGGCTCGGGTGGCGCCGCTCGGCGCCTCCCACGTCCTGCTTCTCGTGGAGGACCGAAGTCAGGAGCGCCGCCTCGAGGAGATCCGGCGTGACTTCGTGGCCAACGTGTCCCACGAGCTGAAGACCCCGGTCGGCGGACTGGCGCTGTTGGCCGAGGCCGTCATCGACGCTCAGGACGACCCCGAGGCCGTGGTCCGTTTCGCCCACCGGATGCAGGTCGAGTCGGCCAGGTTGGCTCGTCTGGTCCAGGAGATCGTCGACCTGTCCCGGCTCGAGGTTGCCGCGAGCCTGACCGAGCCGGCGCCAGTCGACCTCGGCCTGGCCGCCCAGGAGGCCGTGGACCGGTCGCGCCTCGCCGCCGAGGACAAGGACATCCAGGTGACGATCGCCGCGGGCGGCGACACGCATGTCTGGGGCGATCACGACCTGCTGGTCACCGCCGTGCGCAACCTGGTCGGCAACGCCGTCGCGTACTCCGAACCCCAATCGCGGGTGACCGTGGGCGTGCGTCAGGTCGGCGACACCCTCGTCGAGGTCGCCGTGACCGACCAGGGTCAGGGCATCCCTGCGGACGAGCAGCAGCGCATCTTCGAACGCTTCTACCGCGTCGACAGCGCGCGCTCGCGCTCCACGGGGGGCACCGGACTCGGACTGGCCATCGTCAAGCACGTCTGCGCCAACCACGGCGGTGACGTCTCGGTCTGGTCCGAACCCGGTCGCGGGTCCACGTTCACGATCCGCCTGCCGGCGGTCGCCGTCGGGCGGCGGCAGGACCCGGGTGGGCTCGCCGGTGAGGAGACCAGCGCCCGCACCCCCCGCCACGCCAGTCCAACCGTCGATCCGCCGAGGCCGGTCGAGCCTTCGATGGCCGCCGGCCCTCCGCTGAGCCGACAGGCGCGTTGACCAGAGTGCCCCACACGCCGCAGACGTCTGTCCTCGCCGCGCCGTCGGGTGCCCGGGTGGGGGTGCGTGGGCGATGAGCCGCATCCTCGTGGTCGAGGACGAGGAGTCCTACTCAGACCCGCTGTCCTACCTGTTGCGCCGTGAGGGGTACGAGGTCTCCGTCGCCGAGACCGGCCCCGACGCGCTGGCGCTGTTCGACAAGAGCGGCGCCGACCTCGTGCTGCTCGACCTGATGCTGCCCGGACTGTCGGGCGTCGACGTCTGCCGCGCCTTGCGCCAGCGCGGGAGTGTCCCGGTCATCATGTTGACCGCGAAGGACAGCGAGATCGACAAGGTGGTGGGCCTCGAGATCGGGGCGGACGACTACGTCACCAAGCCCTACTCGTCGCGGGAGCTGCTCGCCCGCATCAAGGCCGTTCTGCGCCGCCTCGCCGACTCCGAGGAGCTGCTTCCGGCGACGCTCGAGGCAGGCCCGGTCCGGATGGACGTCGACCGGCACACCGTCACCGTCGGCGGCGCCGTGACCTCGCTGCCGCTCAAGGAGTTCGAGCTCTTGGAGATGCTGCTGCGCAACGCGGGGCGGGTCCTCACGCGGATGCAGCTCATCGACCGGGTGTGGGGCAGTGACTACGTCGGCGACACCAAGACGCTGGACGTCCACGTGAAGCGGTTGCGCGCCAAGATCGAGCCGGACCCGGCGAACCCCCAGCACATCGTCACGGTGCGTGGCCTCGGGTACAAGTTCGAGGCCGCCTGACCCGACCTGCCCAGGACTGGCCTGCCCTGGATTGACCTGCCGTGACCTGGATCGACCTGCCGTGACCTGGATCGACCTGCCCTGACCTGGACTGACGTGCAGTGACCCCACCTGACCGGCTGGTATGCGTCAGGGTGAGCGTCAGGGTGAGGTGGTGAGGGCGGCGGTCGCGGCGGTGCCCGTGGTCTGCACAGCCGGTCCGACGGTGGTCGAGGTCGTCGGCGTGGCCGTGGACATCGGCGTTGCGGTGACCGCCGCGTAGTAGCCGTCGGGGAGCAGCACAGGAACCGACACGTAGGTCTGGCCCGCCGACGACTTGAGCACGATGTCGGTCAGCGCTCCGGGCGGCACCGGCACCTCGGCGAACTGCACACCCCGGATCCGGTCCTGCTGACGGGGACCCAGGTCGATGGTGGGGCCGTCGACCTTGCCCGCCTCGGAGTCGGCCCGGGTCAGGAACGTGACGGACAGGGTGTCGTCGCCGGTGTTGATGATCGACCCGGAGAGCACCCCGGTGGCGCCCTTGGACTGGGCTACCACCACGAGGTTGCGCGCCTGGACGGCGCCGAGGGCGGCGGGGACCCCGTCTGCAGGAAGGTAGGGCGCGTCAGTCTGCACAGGCGACTGGGTCGAGCAGGCACCGAGGACCGCGAGAGCGACGACCGCAGCAGCCGTCAGCGCGGGGCGGGAGCGCAGGGTCAGGGTCACAGGCCGGGGCACGCGCGTCAGCCTACCGGGACACCCGGGCTGTTCGCAGATGTCGTTGGAGGTCGTCGCAGTCGTCGCAGTTGTCGGTCGGAGTTGTCGGATGGTCGACGTCGTTGTCGGAGGTCCTCGGTCGTCGCGGGATGTCGTCGGGGGGGGCTAGAGCACTCGGGAGAATGTTGCCGGGGGAGCATCGGGTGGCGATTCGGGACAGCACCAAAAATCGCGCGCGTTGCATGTCTCAGGCCGATTGTCAAGAGGGCAATGGTCGTCGGATGGCCTGGTGGCAGGCCTCTGACCTGCGCAAACGGTGTAGACCGCGGCGGGACACGCCGCTGCTGCGTGGTATTCTTGAGGTCGCGAAAGGGGAAAACAGCACATGGTCTTCAAGGTCGGCGAAATGGTCGTGTACCCCCACCACGGGGCAGCACGAATCGAGGAAGTCCACACCCGCACCGTCAGGGGCGAGGAGAAGCTGTATTTCAGGCTCAAGGTCGAGCAAGGTGACCTGACCATCGAGGTTCCCGCAGAGAACTGCGACCTCGTCGGCGTCCGTGACGTCGTCGGCCAGGAGGGTCTGGACCGGGTGTTCGAGGTCCTGCGAGCCCCGCATACCGAGGAGCCGACGAACTGGTCTCGCCGGTTCAAGGCCAACGGCGAGAAGCTCGCCTCGGGCGACGTCATGAAGGTGGCAGAGGTCGTGCGCGACCTGTGGCGCCGCGACCGCGACCGTGGGCTGTCCGCCGGTGAGAAGCGGATGCTCGCCAAGGCGCGGCAGATTCTCGTGTCTGAGCTCGCGCTCGCGGAGAAGACCAACGAGGACAAGGCCGAGGCCATCCTCGACGAGGTCCTCGCGTCCTGACCGACGGCCCAGAGCGCGGCGGGGCTCCGGCCACGCCGCGACTGGGGACGACGGGCGTCATCGTCGTAGCCGCCGGCTCCGGTGTGCGGCTCGGCTCCCGGGTGCCCAAGGCCCTTGTTCTCGTTGCCGGCCGCCCGCTCGTGGGGTGGGCCGTGGCTCGGTCAGCCGCCTGCCCGGGCGTGTGCGACGTCGTCGTGGTCGCGCCGCCGTCGTACGTCGACGACACGCGCTCGGCGTATGCCGATGTCTCCGTCGGCGCGGTGACGATTCATCTCGTGACCGGGGGTGCGGCCCGCGGTGACTCGGTCGCGGCCGGGCTGGCGGCCCTGCCCGAGCGCGTCGAGGTCGTCCTCGTCCACGACGCCGCACGCGGGCTGACCCCGACGGAGCAATTCGCGGCTGTGGACAGCGCGGTGCGCTCCGGCCACCCGGCCGTGGTGCCGGGCCTTCCGGTCGTCGACACCGTGAAGCAGGTCGACGCCCACGGGTTCGTCGTCGCCACGCCGGACCGGGCGTCGCTGCGGGCCATCCAGACGCCCCAGGGTTTCCGTCGTGAGGTGCTCGTCCAGGCCCACGCTCAGTCGTTCTCTTCCGTCGGTTCCGTCGGTTCCGACGGTTCGCATGGTGCCGTCGGTGCCGTCGGTGCCGTCGGTGCCGTCGGGTCAGTCGGGTCCGTCGGTTTGGTGACCGACGACGCGATGCTCGTCGAGCGGCTCGGGCTGCGCGTGCTCGTCGTGCCCGGGCACCCTCTTGCCCACAAGGTCACCACCGCGCAGGATCTCCGGCTGGTCGAGGCGATGCTGACGGCCTCGGGCCACGACACCGTGGCGCGATCCGATACGGGGGAGGCGCAAGACAATGTCGACTGAGTCCAGCGCCGAGCCCGCCGAGCCCGCCGAGCCCGCCGAACCGACCGAGGGCAGCGGGCCTCCCAGAGGCCCCGGGCCCACCCGGCGCACCGGCAGACCGGTCGCGCTGATCACCGGTGGTGGCACCGGGATCGGCGCGGCGACGGCATACCGGCTGGTCGAGGACGGGTTCGACGTCGTCGTCGCCGGGCGCCGCCCTGGTCCGCTCCAGGAGGTGGCGGCGCGACTCGGGCCGCGGGCTCGGGCCGTGGTAGCCGACGTCGCCAATATCGCCGACGTCGCCGGCCTCGCCGAGACGGTGGCGCGGCTGGGTCGGTGCGACCTCCTTGTCAACAACGCGGGCGGCGCGCTCGGGACGACCACGGTCGAGGCCGGGGTAAGCGACGAGTGGCGCACGATGTTCGAGAGCAACGTCCTCGGGACCCTGAACGTCGTGCGGGCCCTCCTCCCCGCGCTGCGCCGCTCACCTCGCGCGACGATCGTCACGGTCACCTCGATCGCGTCCGAGCTGACCTACGAGGGCGGCGGGGGCTATACCGCCGCCAAGCACGCCGAGCGGGCCCTCGTCGAGACCCTGCGGCTCGAGCTCAACGGCGAGCGGGTACGTGTGGTGGAGGTCTCGCCGGGAATGGTGCACACCGAGGGGTTTGCCCTCACCCGGATGCACGGGGACCAGGCAGGCGCGGACGCCGTCTACGCGGACGTCGACCGGCCGCTCGTCGCCGCGGACGTGGCAGAGTGCATCGCCTTCTGCGTGCGTCTTCCGCAGCACGTCAACGTCGATCGACTCGTCGTCAAACCCGTCGCCCAGGCCGCGCCCCACCGGCTGCACCGCGGTCCCATCGACTGGGGTGACGGCGGTGCTTGAGCTCCCAGCCGCGCCTGCTGGTGCGGGTCTGCCCCGCGTCGGGATCGGCGTGGACGTGCACCCGCTGGCGCCCGAGGGGAGTGCTCGCGAGCTGTGGGTCGCTGGGTTGCTCTGGCCGGGTGAACCTGGGCTGGTCGGCCACTCCGATGCCGACGTGGTGGCACATGCCGCCTGTGACGCGTTGTTCTCGGCGGCCGGGCTGGGCGACTTGGGCGCACACTTCGGCAGTGACCGGCCCGAGCTGGCCGGGGCGTCCGGGGCCACGTTGCTCGCGGAAGCGGCCCGCCTCGTGGCCGAGGCCGGGTTCCGGGTGGGCAACGTCGCGGTGCAGGTCGTCGGCAACTCCCCCCGCGTCGGCCGCCGCCGAGCCGAAGCCGAGGAGGTGCTGTCGCAAGCGGTCGGCGCGCCCGTCTCGGTGTCGGGCACGACGACGGACGGGCTCGGGCTGACCGGCCGTGGGGAGGGTGTTGCGGCGATCGCGACGGCACTGGTCGTCGTCGCCGTCTGACCCCTGCGTGAAGGTTCGGCCCGCCCGCGAAGGGGTCGTGTCTTTCACCTCCGATGTCCCCGCAACCCCCCCTGCTCCGGCAGGTGAGAGGTGTGGTGGCCGTTCCGGGCGATTCGGCTCAGCTACTCCACGGTGCGGGAGCTGGTGTATGCGTCAGCCAAGGACCACCGCGGCGAAGTCCCGAGCCAACGGTGCCCAGCTCTCCGCCCGCTCGTCCTCCTCGTCCTGGACCTGCGCAAAGGCGTCCTCGATCCGTGCCAGCTCGTCTGGGGTCTCGGCCGCGAGCCGGTCGCCACGCGCCCACGCGGCAACAACCCCGGCGTCGGCCTCGGGGTGGCACTGCACCCCCCAGACCGTCGGGGCGAACCGGGCGGCCAGCAGCTCGCCCGTCGTCGCCCGGCCGAGCACCGTGGTGCCGGGTGGGTCAGCGACGACGACGTCGTGGTGCCACTGCACCGCCTTCGGCCCGCACCCGGCCAGCACCGGGTCACCGCTGGTCGCGGCTGTCCATCCCATCTCGAGAACGCCCCGCCGGTAGCCGCGCGGGTTTCGGCCCACGACACCGCCGAGCGCGACTGCTGCGAGCTGGTGCCCGAGGCAGATGCCGAGCGTCGGTATGCCGGCGGTGGCCGCCTGGCGAACCAGGGCCTTGGTCTGACACAGCCAGGGGAAGTCGGCGTCGTCGTCGGCGCCCATGTGTCCGCCGAGGACCACCAGCGCAGGGTGGCCGGCGAGGTCGGCGGGAAGGGGCTGCCCGGCATACGGATGGCGCACGTCGAGCTCGAGCCCGGCGAGGGACAAGCCCTGACCGACGTGCCCTGGTGGGCACTCGGGCTCGTGTTGCACCACGAGGACGGAAGCGGGCATGCGCCAACGCTACGGCGACGGGGGATGTGATGTGCTGTCGTCCATGCCACAGACGGTCACAGGAGTCATCGCCCGCAGCAAGGGTGCCCCGGTCGAGCTGGTCGAGGTGGTCGTGCCCGACCCGGGGCCGGGTGAGGCGGTGGTGGTGATCCAGGCGTGCGGTGTCTGCCACACCGACCTGCACTACCGCGAGGGCGGCATCAACGACGAGTTCCCGTTCCTGCTCGGGCACGAGGCGGCCGGGGTCGTCGAGTCGATCGGCGAGGGTGTGACGGAGGTGGCCGTCGGGGACTTCGTGGTCCTCAACTGGCGTGCGGTCTGCGGGACCTGCCGGGCCTGCGCCAAGGGCAAGCCGTGGTACTGCTTCGACACCGCAAACGCCACCCAGAGGATGACGCTGACGGACGGGACGGAGCTGAGCCCCGCCCTCGGGATCGGGGCGTTCGTCGAAAAGACCCTGGTCGCCGCCGGACAGTGCACGAAGGTCGACTCCAGCGCCGATGCTGCCGCCGTGGGGCTGCTGGGCTGCGGGATCATGGCGGGGTTCGGTGCGGCGGTCAACACCGGAGGGGTGGGGCGAGGCGACTCGGTTGCCGTGATCGGATGCGGCGGCGTCGGGTGCGCCGCAGTCGCAGGGGCTGCCGTGGCGGGTGCGACGACGATCGTCGCTGTCGATGTGGACGACCGCAAGCTTGCGTGGGCCAAGGGTTTCGGTGCGACGCATACGGTCAACTCGTCAACCGAGGATGCCGTGGAGCGGATCAGGGAACTGACCGGCGGGTTCGGAGCGGACCTGGTCATCGAGGCGGTCGGCCGTCCGGAAACCTACGAACAAGCCTTCTACGCAAGGGATCTGGCGGGAACCGTCGTTCTGGTCGGCGTCCCGACACCGGACCAGCAGGTGACGTTGCCGATGATCGAGATATTCGGTCGCGGCGGGGCATTGAAGTCGAGCTGGTATGGCGACTGCCTCCCCTCCCGCGACTTCCCGATGCTCGTCGACCTCTATCAGCAGGGACGCTTCGATTTGAGCGGGTTCGTGACGGAGACGATCGGGCTCGGTGACGTGGAGCGGGCGTTCGAGCGGATGCACTCGGGCGACGTACTCCGGTCGGTCGTGCGGCTGTGACGGACGCGGCCGCCGGGGGAGGGGATGCGTCCCGCTCGACCGGTGGGGTCCGTGTCGACCGCGCCGTGACCTCCGGGACCTTCAGCCTCGACGGCGGCACGTGGGACGTCGAGAACAACGTCTGGGTCCTGGGCGACGACGAGGAATGCATCGTCGTCGACGCACCTCACGACGCCGCACCGATCCTCGAGATGGTTGCTGGGCGACGGCTTATTGCCATCCTGTGCACCCATGCCCACGACGACCACGTCACGGCGGTCGCCGACCTGGTGAGCGCGACCGGCGCACCGGCATACCTGCATCCCGATGACGAGATGCTCTGGGAGAGAGTCAGCCTCGCGCCTCCGAGTGCCTGGCTCGCTGACGGTCAGACGATCTCGGTTGGCGACGTGGAGCTTCACGTCCTACAGACCCCGGGCCACTCACCCGGGTCGTGCTGCTTCCTCGTCCCCGCTCTCGGGGTGGTCTTCACCGGTGACACGCTCTTCCAGGGAGGCCCCGGGGCGACCGGACGGTCGTTCAGCGACTTCGACACGATCGTCGAGTCGATCACCGACCGGTTGCTCACCCTGCCCGACGAGACCGTGGTCCTGACCGGACACGGGGACCCCACAAGCATCGGTGCGGAACGGCCGCACCGGCAGGAATGGCTGGACCGGGGTCATTGACGCGACCGGACGAGCAGACGGTCCTGCACTGGTCGGCGTAGAGGGGTGCACCTTCGGGAGACGACGGCTCTGATCCGTCCTGGCTATGACGAATCGCGGGCCGTGTCCGGCCAGACCAGTTCGGTGACCTGCCCTCCGGTCACCTCCACCTCGACCGCCGCCGGCTGACCGGCCTGGCCCAAGGCATACCGGCCCTGCGTGAGCTCGGGGAATACCGCCGAGTAGAGGACGTCCCGCCCGGTCGGGCGTCCGACGACCGCGACGTGCGGCCGGTGCGGGTGTCCGTGTCCGTGTTCGTGTTCGTGCTGGTGCTGGTGCTGGAGATGGTGAGGATGCTCGTGCTCGGGGAGTGCCGGTCCGGACGCGCCGCCGAGCGCCTCGATCTCGATCTCGGCCCCTTCCCAGGAGGCATCGAGGTGGACGACGATCGCGCCGACGTCGCCGCCGATGTCGAGCATGACTGCCCCTTGGCCGGCGTGCGGGTTCTCTGCGAGGTTGGCTGCCCGGTCGGGGGACAGGTCGGTGCGGGTGGGACTGGGCTGGGTCACGTCGGCTTCCTTGGTCGAGAGAGGGGACGGCCCGGCGGCGCACGGTGGC
This sequence comes from Lapillicoccus sp., assembly GCA_965277795.1. Taxonomy (GTDB): domain Bacteria; phylum Actinomycetota; class Actinomycetes; order Actinomycetales; family Dermatophilaceae; genus Lapillicoccus. Next base: position 3,443,367 of record OZ255840.1, on the reverse strand, counting down.
GCCACCGAGCCGTCTGTTGTTGGTGGCCGGCAGCTAGCCGGCAGCTAGCCGGCAGCTAGCCGTCGATCACGCTGCCGGGATGCCGGGCCTGGACTGGTACCCGCCGGCAGGCGTCCCGAGATACGGGAACACCGGCAGCAACGGGAGGTTGGTGTTGGTCGTCCCGTCGTTGAGGGCGCTGGCGGCGGCGTCGGGGGTGAAGGAGGGGTCGACGAGGGCGATGGTGGCCCCGGCGATGGCCCGCAGCTCGATGGCCACCACGTCATCTCCGATTCGCCGTCCGTTCGGGAAGCCCGCCAGGTCTCCTCCGAGGATCCCGTACGGGCTCGGTTTGGAGGCTGGGGGAATGGCCACGTTGAGGCGCAGCATGTCTGCTTGCACGGGTCCGGTGTAGTTCTGGAACCCGGGGACGACGCCCTTGGGGATCCCGGTCAGCAGGATTGCCAGCAGGTCGGCACGGTCCTTCTTGTATGCCGCCAGCTTGGGGAACACCGTGGGGTACAGCACGGGCAGCAGGCCGGCCAGCTCCGGGTGCGCGACGTAGGTGGCGTAGTCCTTGTCGGAGGAGGGTGACTGAGAGTTCCACTTGTCCTTCTCGGCCATCGGGACGATGACCTCGTTGAACAGGGGGTTGCCCAGCCGCGACACCTGGTTCCAGCTGCCGTGGCCGACCATCCTGCAGCTGTTGTCGTCCCAGACCTTGGACCGCTGTCGGTTGGCTGCGGCCCACACGCCGATGGTGGCCGTGGGGTCGGTGTACGACGTTGGTCGCTTGCCGTCCTTGGTGAGGTCGGTGATCGGCACCTGGATGGCGATGGTGTGAACGTTGAACCCCTGCACCCCGTTGACGCCGGCCGCGTTGGGCGTGCTGATCAGGTGGGCCGCCTCGAACGGGCGCAGCGCCCCCAGGTCGAAGATCGAGCCGAGGTCGACGTGGAAGGCGTCGGACCGCTGTCCACAGAACACCTTCCGACCACCGGGCAGGCTGTAGACAGCCTGGCGTGCGAGCTGGGCGTACTTGGGGGTGCTCCGGATGCCGACGTTGACCGGCGGCACCGACAAGCCACTGCGCATCACCACGTCCTGGCCGCGGATCGTGCGCGTGACCGAGTAGGTCTGTGGCCGGTTGTAGGCAGGGTCGTTGATGCTGGTGATCTGGCCGGTGTTGTAGAGGAACGTCTTCTTGTTGCGGATCTGGGTGTTGAACCTGAACGAGTAGACGATCTCCGCCTTGGCGTCCGCGTCGTTCGAGACGTAGATCTTGTAGACCACGTCGTCGCCGAACTCGTAGAAGTTCGGGCCGCCGGAAGGCGACTGCAGCGGGATGAAGTTGGCAATCAGCGTGACGGTGTCCGGGGCGTCCGGGCTGACGAACGCGTAGACGTCGGTGTTGTCGGCGACGGGGTCCTTGGAGATCTCTGGGGCTTCGCGGTGCGAAGACATGCATTCACCTCTCGGCTGTGCTGCCCAGCGGCATGGCTGGCATGGCTGGGCGGAAATGTGGCGGGCATGCCTGATGGCAGCCCGGGAAAGGCACCGGCCCGAGGGCCAGGAAGGCGGACCGGCGCCGACGCTGCACAGGTCGATAGGGGGTCAGGCGTTCAGGTGCCGGGCGACAGCTCGCACGAGGGCGCGGTCGGTGACCACCACCTCGCGTTCTCCCTGCATCACCGCGACCTGACCCGTCTGGGCGTCCACGACATGCACGACCAGCGAGCCGATCGCGTCGATCTTGCCGTTGTCAGAGGCGGTGCTGGACGCACCAGCCGCCATAGCGGACGGGGCAACGGCGGCCGCCGCGATCCCTGCCACCCCTGCCCCGGTGATGGCGAGAAACCCTCGTCGACTTGCGTTCTCCATGCTGTTCTCCTTTGAGAGCGATAGATCCCTGCCCCATGGATTCGTAACACCCAGTCCCCCGGATGGGGGGTAATTGGACGTTTCTCATGGCAATGTCCGGGACCAAACCCACGCAAACGGCGCACCGCGGACGCTGGCGCCAGCCCGTGACAGCCTGACCGTCGCCGAACGGCGCATACGACTAGGGTCAGGACATCGCCAGGTGAGGACTCGAGGTCCCACCACGTCCTCTGGTGGATGAGGGGCAGATGAGGGGTTGGATGGAGCGCGAATGGACCTGAGCCCACGCGAGATCGACAAGCTGTACGTCTACCAGGTCGCCGAGCTCGCCCGTCGCCGACGAGAGCGAGGCACCAAGCTGAACATCAGCGAAGCGCAGGCACTGGTCTCGGAGGCAATCCTCGAGGGGGCACGCGACGGCAAGACGGTCGCCGAGTGCATGGAGCTCGGCAAGACGATCGTCAGGCAGGGCGACTGCATGCCGGGGGTGCGAGAACGGATCACGCTGCTGCAGATCGAGGCCACGTTCCCCGACGGCACCAAGCTCGTCTCCTGCCACGACCCGGTCGGCGGCTGATGGCGTGACGTCGACGGCGCCGCGACTGGTGCTCGTGGGTGGGCACGAGAGCGGCGACGCCGTCGACCTCGTCCGCTACGAGCGTCTGCTGCCTCACGCGGTCGCCACGCGCCCAGGGCGCCGGCTGCATGATGTAGTGAGCTCGGCGGTCGCGGATCCCACGGCCGGTGAGGCCGTCGTGGTCGTGCCGATGACCTACGGCCGCGACCCGGCCATGGTGGCCGACGCCGCGAAGACGCTTCGCTGGATCGCCGCCAAGCACCCCGGTTCGGTCGTGCTGGCAGCCCCGTTCGGCGTGCCCGACCACCTCACGGCCCGGCTTCGCGCCGTTGCCGGTGGAGTTCGCGCCGCCGACGCGCACGCGGCGCTGGTCATCGTGGCGCGGACCAGCAACCCCTTCGACGACGCCGAGCTGCACCGGATCGGGCACCTCGTGCGCGTCCACGGCGCCGGTGCTGAGGTGGTGATCGCGACTCTGGACGCCGACGCCGCGGTGGCCCCGGTGTTGCACCGGCTCCGGCTCCTCGGCTTCGAGCGGAGCGTCGTCGCACCCGCCGGGTTCAGCCGCGGTCTGGATGTCAACCTCGACGACCCGTCGTGTGCCGGGATGACGCAGCACGGTCCGCTGATGAGCGACAGCGCCGTCGTGCGGATCGTCACCGAACGGGTCGAGGTCGCACGTCACGACCTGCACCACGGCCGGGACGGCATCGACGCGGGCCTGGGCGCCGACCACGGGCACGGCTACGCCCACTCGCACGGCCTCGCCCAGGACCGCCGCCATTCGCACGAGCCCGCCCACAGCCACTGACGCACGAGGCCGAGCCCACCCGTCCATCCACAACAACCGACACGAGGAGGGTGCACCCATGAGCAACAGGAAGCCCACGTACGACCACCTGTCCGACGACATCGAGATCAACGCCGGCCGGCCGACCGTGACCCTGCGGGTGTCGAACACCGGCGACCGTCCCGTCCAGGTCGGTTCGCACTTTCACTTCTTCGAGGTCAACCGGGCGCTGCGGTTCGAGCGGACCCGAGGCTGGGGCATGCACCTCGACATACCGGCCGGCTCCGGGGTGCGGTTCGAGCCAGGTGAGACCAAGGAGGTCACGCTGACGGCGTATGTCGGGGGTCGCCACCTGGTGGGTTTCAACGGTCTCGTCGACGGCGGCCTCGACGCACCGCAGACCAAGCTCGACGCACTGGCCCGCCTCGCCGCAGGCGGCTTCGAGGATGGCACACCGACCGGCCGGGTGGCCGGGGATGCTGGGCGGGCCACCAAGGCAGCCTCCCCATCGAGCTCGAGAGCGACGGGGGCACACTGATGGCGATCATCTCGCGCAGGCAGTACACCGATCTGTTCGGCCCGACCACCGGCGACAAAGTGCGGCTCGCCGACACCAACCTGGTCATCGAGATCGAGAAGGACTACGCCGAAGGGCATTACGGCGATGAGGTCGTCTATGGCGGTGGGAAGTCGGCGCGTGACGGGATGGGGTCCGATCCGCGGGCCACCCGGGCGCAAGGGGCGCTGGACCTGCTGATCACGAACGTCATCGTCATGGACGCCGTCATCGGCATCGTCAAGGCGGACCTCGGCATCAGGGACGGTCTGATCGTCGGCATCGGCAAGTCCGGCAACCCGCAGCTGCAGTCGGGCGTCGATCCCCGGCTCGTGGTCGGGCCCGGCACCGAGATCATCGCCGGCGAGCACCTCATCGCCACCGCCGGGGCGGTGGACGCCCACGTCCACTACATTTCGCCCCAACAGGCACAGGAGGCTCTGTCGAACGGCGTCACCACGTTGTTCGGCGGCGGCACCGGCCCCACCGACGGCACCAACGGCACCACGTGCACTCCTGGTGCGTGGAATATCCACCGCATGCTCGAGGCCATCGAGGACCTGCCCGTCAACGTCGGCATCCTCGCCAAGGGCAACGGCTCGCGCCACGAGGCGCTCGTCGAACAGCTCGAGGCCGGGGCGGCCGGATTCAAGGTCCACGAGGACTGGGGCGCGACGCCGGCTGCGCTCAGCAGCGCCCTCGACGTCGCGGACCGGTACGACGTCCAGGTCGCCGTGCACACCGACGGCCTCAACGAGTCCGGGTTCGTCGAGGACACCATCTCGGCTATCGACGGCCGAGTGATCCACACCTACCACACCGAAGGGGCGGGCGGCGGCCACGCGCCGGACCTGATGAAGGTGGCCGGCAGCGCCAACGTGCTGCCGTCCTCGACGAACCCGACCCTTCCCTACACGGTGAACTCGGTCGACGAGCTACTCGACATGGTGATGGTCTGTCACCATCTGTCGCACGACATCCCCGAGGACGTGGCGTTCGCCGACTCGCGCGTACGCGCCGAGACCATCTCGGCGGAGACGGTGCTGCACGACCTCGGTGTGCTCTCGATCATCTCCTCCGACTCGCAGGCGATGGGACGGATCGGGGAGTCGGTCACCCGGGCGTTCCAGACCGCCCATCACTGCAAGGACCAGCGCGGCAAGCTGCCCGAGGACGCAGCCGGCAACGACAACTTCCGGGTCTTGCGCTACCTCGCCAAGGTGACGATCAACCCCGCTGTGGCGCACGGCATCTCTGACTACGTCGGCTCGATCGAGCCCGGCAAGATGGCCGACATCGTGCTGTGGCCGATCGACTCCTTCGGCGCCAAACCCAAGATGATCGTCAAGGGCGGGTTCGTCAGCTGGGCCCTGATGGGTGACCCGAACGCGTCGCTCCCGACCCCGCAGCCGGTGTACTACCGGCCGATGTTCGGGGCAATGGGCAAAGCCCTGCAGAGGACTCGAGCCACCTTCATGTCGGCGATCGCCATCGAGATGGGGGTGCCTGGGCAGCTCGGGTTGCACAGCCAGGTCCTGCCGGTCCGGCGGACTCGTGTGATCGGCAAGAAGGACATGGTGCGCAACGACGCCACGCCGGTCATCGACGTCGACCCCGAGACCTACGTGGTGACGGTGGACGGAGAGCCGGCTCACATCGAGCCGGCCCGGTCGCTCCCGCTCACACAGCTGTTCTACCTCGTCTGAGCCGGTTCGTGGAGACGACCGAGCTCGGCCGGCTGCTGGTGAGCCTGCAGCTGTCCGACTCCGCTTTTCCCAGTGGCTTCTACACGATGTCGCACGGCCTGGAGGGTTTTCGCCAAGCCGGGCTCGTGGCGTCCGGTGACGTCAGGGCACTGCTCGAGGACCTCCTGGTGGCCTCCGTCGGCCCAGGCGACGCGACGGCTCTCGCCCGCGCCCACGAGGCCGCCGTCGTGGGCGACTGGCAGAGGGTCGAGGAGGTCGACCGGTTGCTGTTCGCGTCCAAGCTCAACGCCGGGATGCGCACCGCCTCGGTGCGCAGCGGTCGACAGCTGATGGTGATCGCCGGTGAGGTGTTCGGGCTGGAATCAACGGGGGAGTATGCGTCTCGGGTCGCCGCGCGTACGGTTCCCGGGTGCCAGCCGATCGTCAGCGCTGTCTGTTACGCCGCGACGGGTGTCGACGGGCAGCGGGCGGTCGCGTCCGACCTGTTCGCGTTCTGCGCCAGCTTCGTCGGCGCGGCGCTGCGCTTGCGGTTGACCGACCACCGCGGCGCCCAGGTGATGCTGCGTGAGATCGCCCCGACGATCGAGGACGTCACGGCCGACGCGCTAGCGCGCTCGGTCGACGATGTGGGCGGGTACGCGCCGATGGCCGACATCTCCTCCGCCCGCCACGAACGCGCGGACGGGCGGCTGTTCACCAGCTGATGGGCACGAACACCTTGACACCCCAACGGAACGAGACGCTATGACTGAGGCCATCCTCCGCATCGGCATCGGCGGGCCTGTCGGCTCGGGCAAGACAGCGCTCATCGAGGCGCTCGTGCCGATCCTCATGGCGGACGGCCGGTCGCCCGGCATCATCACCAACGACATCTACACCCAGGAGGACGCCCAGCACGTGCGCCGTGAGCTGGCCGGGGTCCTGGCGCCCGAGCGGGTGGTCGGCGTCGAGACCGGTGCCTGCCCGCATACGGCCGTGCGCGATGACCCGACGATGAACCTGGCCGCGGGCGAGGAGATGCTCGAGCAGTTCCCGGACATCGACACCCTCATCTACGAGTCGGGTGGTGACAACCTGACCCTGACGTTCTCGCCTGCTCTGGCCGACGTGTTCGTCTTCGTGCTCGACACGTCCGAGGGCGAGAAGATGCCGCGCAAGCGAGGGCCGGGGATCACCGAGAGCGACATCCTGGTGATCAACAAGATCGACATCGCGCAGTATGTGCGGACCGACCTCGCCGTGATGGAACGCGACGCCCACGCCGTGCGAGACGGCCGTCCGGTCGTGCTCACCAACTCGCTCGAGGGCGACGGACTGCAGGAGCTGCACGACCTGATCCTTCAGCTGTGGTCGGCGTCGCGCGTCGAGCTCATCGGTTGAGCACCGTCTCGGACGCGTCGACAGCGTTGCCCGGGGGTCCGCGGCTGCAGCCGGTCCACTTCGAACCAGCGCGCGTCCCACCCGAAGTGGCGTCCTATGGCGTCGAGGGGGGGATGCTCCGGGTCGGCAGTCCCGGCAAGGTCGGGGTGCTCGAGCTGACCTTCGAGCTGCGCGGCCCATCCGGCCCACCGCGACCCCAGCGCACCGAGCTCGTGCACCACTTCCAGAAGGCGCCGCTGCAGATCACCCGGCCGCTCTACTTCGACCAGGCCCGCCCGGACGTCCCGTACACCTACCTCATGACAGCGGGTGGTGGCGTCCTGCAGGGAGACCGGCACCGCACCGACCTGCGGTTCGGGCCGGGGACGACGTCGCACACCACGACCCAGGCGCACACCAGGCTCTACCGGATGGAGTCCGGCTACGCGACCGCGCTCCTGCACCTCGACCTGTCCGAACACGCCTACGTCGAGTACCTCCCCGACCCGGTCATCCCGTATGCGAACGCCCGCTTCTACCAGCGCACCTACGTCACCTTGCACCCCACGGCGACGCTGGTGCTCGGCGAGACGCTCTACGCCGGACGGCTGTCGCGGGGTGAACGCAACGAGTACGACGTGTATGCCACCGACCTCGAGGTCGTGCGACCGGACGGGCGGCCCGTCGTCGTCGACCGGGTCCGGCTGGCCCCACGCGACGGCAGGGTCGGACGGGTCGGCAGGGTCGGCAGGGTCGGACGGGTCGGCAGGGTCGGCAGGGTCGGACGGGTCGGCGGACTCGCCGTGCTCGACGACCGGGACATCGTCTCGACCCTGTTTGTCCTCAGTCCTCGCGTTCCCGCGTCGACGGTCGCCGACCGGCTGCACGAGGTGCTGTCCGACACCGCGGTCGAGGAGCTTCGCTTCGGGGTCAGCGTGCTCCCAGGGGACGCCGGCGCCTGGCTGCGGATGGTTGGTGACGACACGGTGGCGATGGCGGCGGCGAACCGCGTCGCCTGGAGTGCGGCGCGTGAGCTGCTGACCGGACTTCCACCCCCCCTCATCCGGAAGTGACGACAGCCCGCCGTGAGGAGGGAGAGCTCACGGTGGCCCGCCACGCGTCCGGGCGCCCGTAAACTTCACCGGTGACCCTGCGCCTGCATGACACAGCCGCGCGCGAGCTGCGTGACTTCGAACCGCTGCAAACGGGCAAGGTCGGCATCTACATCTGTGGGCTGACCACCCAGGGGGCGCCACACATCGGGCACGTCCGGTTCGCCGTCGCGTTCGACGTGCTGCGGCGCTGGCTCGAGATCGGGCACGGCTACGACGTCACGCTGGTGCGCAACGTCACCGACATCGACGACAAGATCCTGCGCAGGTCCATCGAGGCGGGCGTCCCCTGGTTCGCGCTGTCCTACCAGAACGAACGACTCACCGCGGCCGCCCTCGACCTGCTCGGGGTGCTGCCGGCGACCTACGAGCCCCGGGCCACCGGGCACATACCGGAGATGGTCGAGCTGATGGGCGAGCTCGTCGAGCGCGGGCACGCCTACGCTGCGCCGGACGCCTCGGGTGACGTCTACTTCGACGTGTTGTCGTGGCCGGACTACGGTTCGCTCAGCCACCAGTCACCTGATGACATGGCCGCCGCCGAGGACGCGGACCCACGCGGCAAGAAGGATGTGCGCGACTTCGCGCTGTGGAAGGGCCGCAAGGAGGACGAGCCGGCCACCGCCTCGTGGTCGACGCCGTTCGGCCAGGGCCGTCCGGGCTGGCATCTCGAGTGCTCGGCGATGGCCCGTAAATACCTCGGCGACACGTTCGACATCCACGGCGGCGGCATCGACCTCCGGTTCCCCCACCATGAGAACGAACAGGCCCAGTCGCACGCGGCCGGTCTCGGCTTCGCGCGGTACTGGCTGCACAACGCGTGGGTGACGGTCCGGGGAGAGAAGATGAGCAAGTCCCTGGGCAACGGCCTCGAGGTGACCCGAGTCGTCCAGCTGGCCTCACCGCTGGCTGTGCGCTACTACCTCACGGCGGCGCACTACCGGTCCACCATCGAATACCACGAGGGCTCCCTGCTGGAGGCCCTCACGGCGGTCGAGCGGATCTCCGGGTTCCTCGAACGGGTGCAGCGGCTGCGCAGCCTCGACGGGGTGCCAGGGGTGATCCCCACGGGTTTCCGGGAGGCGATGGACGAGGACCTCAACGTGTCCGGGGCCCTCGCGGTCGTGCACGACACAGTCCGGGCAGGCAACATCGCGCTCGACGAGGGCGACGACGACGCGGCATACGCGGCGGGATCTGCGGTCGTGGCAATGACCGAGGTTCTCGGGGTGAACCCGCTTTCCCCGACCTGGCGCTCCGGCGAGGCCGGGGGGTCGACGGACGTGCTCGCAGCCCTCGACCAGCTGGTCACCACGCGGCTCGCTGCACGCGAGTCGGCGCGGGCGGCAAGAGATTTCGAGACCGCCGACGCGATCCGTGACCAGCTCTCGGCTGCGGGCATCGCGATCGAGGACACCCCTTCGGGGGCGCGCTGGTCGTTGACGAGACGTATGGACGGCTGAGGAGGCACGGATGGCAGGCAACTCCCAGCGCCGCGGAGCGGTGCGTAAGGGCTCCAGTAGCACCAAGGGCGCGACCAGCGGTTCGGGTGGGCAGCGCCGCAAGGGCCTCGAGGGCCGAGGACCGACACCCAAGGCCGCCGAGCGCGAGTACCACCCGGCCGCCAAACGGCAACGCGCGGACCCCAAACGGGGCGCCTCGGGGGTCGGCGAACGCAGCGCGTACGCGGGGGGGCCGCGAACCGGGGCGCGACCCGGATCGCGGCCGCCCAGGAAGGGGCGCGGGGCCAAGGCCTCGTCGGAGGTCGTGGCCGGGCGCAACTCCGTCGTCGAGGCGCTGCGAGCCGACGTGCCTGTCACGACGATGTACGTCGCCGGTCGGATCGACGCCGACGACCGGGTACGCGAGTCGTTGAAGATCGCGACGGGGCGAGGCATACCGATCCTGGAGACCCCGCGCGGCGAGCTCGACCGGCTCACCGAGGGTGCCGTCCACCAGGGACTGGCGTTGCAGGTGCCGCCCTACGAGTACGCGTCGGTCTCCGATCTGGTCGACCCACAAGCACCCGGCATCCCGCTGGTCGTCGCGCTCGACGGCATCACCGACCCGCGCAACCTCGGTGCCGTCGTGCGGTCGGTGGCGGCGTTCGGGGGACACGGGGTCGTGGTGCCCGAGCGTCGTTCGGCCGGATTGACCGCCAGCGCCTGGAAGACGTCTGCGGGAGCCGCGGCGCGCATACCCGTGGCCAGGGCCGCCAACCTCACCCGCGCACTGGAGGAGCTGAAGAAGGCCGGGTTCTTCGCCATCGGGCTCGACATGGACGGCGACGTCGAGCTGCCTGGGTTGGCCCTCGCGGCGGAGCCCGTCGTCATCGTCATCGGCGGGGAGGGCAAGGGGTTGTCCCGGCTGGTCCGCGAGACCTGCGACCAGGTGGTCTCGATCCCGATGTCGTCGGCAGTGGAGTCACTCAACGCCGGTGTCGCTGCGGGTGTGGCCCTCTATGAGGTGGCACGTCAGCGCAGCGTGCATCGTTGAGCGAGTCGGCACAGGAGTGGTCTGTACCGTGACGCACGACAACACGACGCCGATCACGGCGTCGGCGAGGGTGGAGGGTTAAGGCGTGGCAACCAAGAGTGCACGGGCGAACAACGTCCGGGTCAACCAGATGCGGGCACAGCAGAAGGCCGCCGAGAAGCGCCGGCGGACGATCATCGCCGCGGCTGCCGTCGTCGGGGTGGTCGTCGTGGTCGCGGGCCTGGTGGTCGCCTCGATCTTCGCGCCGAAGTCCGGTCCCAAGGCTTCCGGACCCCTCGACGCATCCATCGCCTCGACGCTCAGCGGCCTCCCGGCGAGTACGTTCGACACGGTGGGTCGCGGCGAGGGGGTCTCCAACCCGCCGAAGGCGATCTCCTCGGACGCACGAACCAAGGACGGCAAGCCCAACCTGCTGTTCGTCGGCGCCGAGTACTGCCCCTACTGCGCAGCCGAACGGTGGCCCTTGACGGTCGCCATGATGCGGTTCGGTCAGTTCTCCAGCCTGCAGCAGGCCTTCAGCGCCCCCGCCCCCGAGAACAGCCCGAACACGCCCACCCTCGGCTATCACGGGGCGAGCTTCACCAGCCAGTACCTCAGCTTCACCGGTTACGAGACGCAGGACAACGCCAACCAACCGCTCGACACCCTGTCAGCGGAGGACCAGGCGGTGTTCAGCAAGTTCGACACGAACGGCTCGATCCCGTTCCTCGACTTCGGGGGCAAGGCGGCCTCCTCTGGGGCGTCGGTGGACGCCGGCATCTTCGCCGGCAAGTCGCATCAGGACATCGCCAACGCCATCGCCGACCCGTCGACCCCCATCTCCAAGGCCGTGATCGGCAGCGCCAACGTCGTGAGTGCCCAGATCTGCCAGATGACCAACCAGCAGCCGTCAGCGGTCTGCAGCTCGGCCGGCGTCACGGCGGCGGCTGCCTCGCTGAAATGATGGTGAGCCGCCCCATCACCACGCAGGCCGGCCCAGCGCGCCGGGAGATCCCGTCGTGGCTCGCTCCGACCGCGCTGCTGTGGTGCGTCGTGGGGTTCGGCGTCGCCGCATACCTCACGTATGAGCACTACACCGGTGGGACCACGCTGGCCTGCCCCGAGAGCGACACCGTCAACTGTGCGAAGGTGACCTCGAGCCAGTGGTCGATCCTGTTGGGGATCCCGGTGGCACCGCTGGGGATGGTGTTCTTCGCGGTGCTGCTGGTGCTCTGTCTGCCGTCGATGCTGAGCCGCGCGTCACGCGGTCTGAACGCGGCCCGGTTGGGCTTCTGCCTCATCGGGCTGGCCATGGCGCTCTACCTGATCTGGGCCGAGCTGTTCCAGATCCACGCCATCTGCCTGTGGTGCACCGCGGTTCACGCGCTGACGTTCCTGTTGTTCGTCACGCTCCTGTTGGGTTACGTTCTCGCCGACGTCTCGACCGACGACGTGCTGGACGGCTGACCCCGCACCGTTGTCCAACGCCGCTGATCGTTCGCGGGGCGGTCCCTTCTGCGGCTCGCAGGTCCCACCGGGGCGTCCCTTCTGCGGCCCGCAGGTCCCACCGGACTCAAGGGTTTGTCGGTTTCCGGGGCGCCGATGTCCGAAATGTCGACAAGGGTATGAGTCTGGTCGTAAGAGACGTGAGTCCGGTTTGAGACGTGAGTCCGGTTGAGACGTGACGCGAAGGCTCAGTCGTCGAACATCGCGACGACGGGCATCTCGACCGTGTCGACGCCGACCACCGACTTCTCGTCCGGCTTGGCCGGCAGCACAGATTGCACATAGTCGGCGGCCGCCCGCTTGACCGGGATGTCGGTGCCCGCTCGCTCCGACATATACCACCGGTGCTCCAGCACCTCGTGGAACACCTCGGCCGGCTCCAGCTTGCCCGCCAGGCTGCGCGGCACGGCACGGACGGTCGGTTCATAGACCGAGACCAGCCAGTCGTGAGCGACGAGCTCCTCGTCCTCGTTCTGCTGGTCGGTGACCGCGCGGAACGTCTCGAGGTCGTTCAGCAGCCGCCTCGCCTGGTTCTCTTCGACGTCGAGGCCGGTGAGCCGCAACAGCCGGCGCGAATGATGGCCGGCGTCGACGACTTTCGGCTGGATCTGGATCGTCGTCCCGTCGAAGTCGGTCGACATGGACAGCTCGTCGATGTCGAACCCGAGGTCGTTGAGGTGCCGGATCCGCTCCTCGACCCGCCACCGGTCGCCCCTCTCGAACCGCTCGGCGTCGGTGAGCGCCGCCCACAGTGAGCGATAACGCTCCATGATCGTGTTGGACACCTCGATGGGATCGGCGAGCTCTTCGAGGAAGCCGCCCGCATCGAGGTCCATCAGCTCACCGGCGATGTTGACCCGGGCGATGTCGAGGTCGTGCTCGCGCTGCCCGGCGGTCAGGCTCGGGTGCAGCTCGCCGGTCTCCGCGTCGACCAGGTATGCCGCGAACGCGCCCGCGTCGCGGCGGAACAGCGTGTTGGACAAGGAGACGTCACCCCACCAGAAACCGGCCAGGTGCAGGCGGACGAGCAGCACGGCGAGCGCATCGGTCAGGCGTTGGGCGGTGTCGGGTCGCAGCGCCTGGCTGTAGAGCGCGCGGTACGGGAGGGCGTACTGCAGGTGGCGGGTGATCAGGCAGGCGTCGAGCGGGGTCCCGTCTGCCGCGACCCGACCGCTGACCACGCCGAACGGCTCGACGCAGGGCAGGTCGATGCGCTCGAGGTTGCGCAGCATCCCATACTCGCGCCAGGCGAGGTCGAGCTTGATCTCCTTGATGGCGAGCACGCGGCCCGAGACGCGAACGAACCGGACGACGTGCCGGGAGATGCCTCGAGGCAGGGCGGCCAGGCGCTCGGCGGGCCAGTCCTCCAGCGGGACCGCCCACGGCAGGTCGAGCAGCGCCGGGTCCGGTCGTGCGGTCGTCAGCTCGAGTGGCACGGCCTCATCGTTTCATCACGCGGGAGGGTCGTCGGGACACCAGGGAGTGCAGGACAGTTGGCTGTGAACGGTGGGTGAGTGGCGGGTGAGTGGCAGCGGACAACGCGAAGGGCGGCACCGTCCACGTGAGTGGGGTGCCGCCCTCCGGGTGAGGTCAGGCGCCGATCCGCTCTCCGGTCTCGGTGTTGAACATGTGCACGTGGCCCTCCTGGGGGACCAGGTTGATCACCGAGCCCTTCTCGGGGGGACGGCGACCGTCGACGCGAGCAATGAAGGGCTTTGCCAGCGCGAGGTCGGCGTCACCCTCCGAGTCGACGAGCTGGGCCTTGGTCGAACCATAGATGTATGCGTCCGCGCCCAGCTCTTCGACGACGTCGATGGTGACGGGAAGGCCTGGACCGTCCGCGACCCGCAGGTCCTCCGGGCGCACCCCGACCGTGATCGACTTGCCCGCCTTGGACAGGTCCTCACGGGGCACCGAGATGATCGCGTCGCCGAACTTGACCCCGCCGTCGGTGACGGCCAGCTGGAGGAGGTTCATTGCGGGGGAGCCGATGAACCCGGCCACGAACACGTTCTTCGGGTGGTCGTACATGCTGCGCGGGCTGTCGCACTGCTGCAGCAGACCGTCCTTGAGGACCGCGACCCGGTCACCCATCGTCATGGCCTCGACCTGGTCGTGGGTGACGTAGACGGTCGTGACGCCGAGACGCCGCTGGAGCGAGGCGATCTGGGTGCGGGTCTGGACGCGCAGCTTGGCGTCGAGGTTCGACAGCGGCTCGTCCATGAGGAACACCTGGGGGCTACGGACGATGGCCCGACCCATGGCGACGCGCTGACGCTGGCCACCGGAGAGCGCCTTGGGCTTGCGCTCGAGGTAGGGCTCCAGGTCAAGGATCTTGGCGGCTTCCTTGACGCGCTTGTTGATCTCGTCCTTGGAGACGCTGGCGATCTTGAGAGCGAAGCCCATGTTGTCGGCGACGGTCATGTGCGGGTAGAGCGCGTAGTTCTGGAAGACCATCGCGACGTCCCGGTCCTTGGGGGACAGGTTTGTCACGTCGCGGTCGCCGATGAGGATGCGGCCGCCGTTGACCTCCTCGAGCCCGGCGAGCATCCGCAGGGAGGTGGACTTGCCGCATCCGGAGGGGCCGACAAGGACGAGGAACTCGCCGTCGGCGATGTCGATGTTGAGCTTGTCGACGCTGGGGACGGGGTTCCCGGGATAGAGCCGGGTGGCCTCGTCGAAGGTGACTGTTGCCATGGTGGGTCTGCTCCTTCACCGGCAGGTACGTGCCGGACGATCCGTTGTAAAGGCTGGTGTGTCACACCTGATCGCCGACCACGTCGGCGGCGATCTGACGATCATGTCCCACAAATGCCTCGTGCGCCAGCGTCGTCCCATGGGGTTCGCTCCTTTCGGTCCCGGATACAGCCCATGAGCCGGCGTGAGTGCCGTCCCGAGATACGGTGACGCTGTCAGCGCAGGGACCTCAGGTGAGCATCCACCTCTGGAAGCCGCCCCAGAAACCTGGGGCCCGCGCCGGGAGCGCGAAGGGTCGATGACGGTGTGAAGGTCGGCGAGACCGCTCGTCTGTTCGACATCGCGAAGCACGCGGACGTCAGCGAGGCGACGGTCAGCAGAGTCCTCAACGGGCGACCCGGTGTTGCCGAGGCCACCCGGCAGGCGGTCCTCACGTCGCTCGACGCGCTGGGGTACGACCGGCCGAGTCGGCTGCGCCGCAAGAGCGCCGGGCTCGTCGGGTTGCTCCTCCCGGAGCTGACCAACCCGATCTTCCCGGCCTTCGCGCAGGTGATCGGGTCAGCGCTCGTCCGACATGACTTCACGCCGGTGCTATGCACCCAAACGCCGGGTGGAGTCCACGAGGACGACTACGTCCAGATGCTCCTCGACCGCGGTGTCGCCGGGATCATCTACATCTCCGGGCAGCACGCGGACACCACCACCGACCCGCGCCGCTACGTCCAGCTGCGTGACCGGGGTCTGCCGATCGTGCTGGTCAACGGCTATATGGACGGCATCGACGCACCCTTCGTCTCCAACGACGACGAGACCTCGATGGAGCTGTCGCTCGGACACCTGGTGCACCTCGGCCATACCAGGGTCGGTCTGGCGATCGGGCCGAACCGCTATGTCCCGGTCATCCGCAAGGTCGCCGGGTTCCGCACCCAGATGGCGACGCTCCTGCGAGAACACGACGTCGAGGACTTGATCGAGCACGAGATGTTCACGGTGGAAGGCGGACAGGCGGCCGCAGCACGCTTGATCGAGAAGGGCTGCACGGCCATCGTGTGCGGGTCCGACCTGATGGCGCTGGGAGCGGTTCGGGCGGCCCGGTCGCTCGGGATGCATGTCCCCGAGGACATCTCCATCATCGGGTATGACGACTCCACCCTCATCGCCTTCACCGACCCGCCCCTGACCACGGTCCGTCAGCGGGTGCTGAACATGGGGGAGGCCGCCGTGCAGGCGCTGCTCGACGAGATCGCAGGGGATCCCGGCTCTCGCACCAAGGGCTCTCGCACCAAGGGCTCTCGCACCGAGTATGTCTTCCGCCCCGAGCTCGTGGTCCGCGGTTCGACCGGGGCATGCCGCTCCCGCTGACCACAGCCGTACCCGGTCGCACCCCGACCTCTCGTCAGGGTCGCAGCGGGTCACCCGCATCGGCGTCTCCCGTTGCCTGCTCGCGCAGCTCGAGCAGCTGCTCCAGCATCTGGACGACGTCACTCACCGTGCCGACCCGGAAGCTGGCGTGAGTCTCGCCGCGCCCCACCTTGACCGGCACGTCCCCAGCCTGCACGTCCAGCGCCTGGAAGGCGTCCTCGTCGGTGACGTCGTCACCGCAGTAGAAGGTCGCGTCGGATCCGACGGCTTCCCCGAGCGCGGTCAGGGCTGTGCCCTTGTCAGCGTGAGACACGGACAGCTCGACGACGGACTTGCCGCGCAGCACGCGTACCTCGGAACGGTTGCGGCCCAGCTCGAAGGCCTCGCCAAGGGCGGCGGCGGCGTCGTCGGACGGCAGTCCCCGAGTGTGCAGGGCGACGGCGGCTCGCTTGCGCTCGAGGCGAGCGCCCGGGTGTCGTTCGATCAGCTCGGCGACGTCGGCGGTGAGCTCGTCGAGGAGGGTGCGTTGCGCCGCGTCCAGCGGACCCTGCGTCGCGACGTCGGCCCGGGTGGCCTCGGCGCCGTGGCTGCCGATCAGGGTGATGGGTTCTGCCGACCCGAGTCCGGTGACCTCGCGCAGGGTGCGCACGTCCCGACCCGAGGCGACCGCGACGTGGGTGTCCGGGAGCGCTGCCAGAGCCCGCAGGGCAGCGATGGCGCCGGGCGCCGGCGCCGAGGCGTCGGGGTCGACGGTGAACTCCGCCAGGGCCCCGTCGAAGTCCGACGCCACGAGCAGTGTCTCGGCCTTCGCGGCGCGTTCGAGTGCGCTCTGCAGAGCCAGCTCGTCGTCGCTCACGCCAGGACCTGCGCGGGAGCCGGTCGCCCGACAGGGTCAGGGCGAGCGGGGCGATCGGGGTGGTCCGGTGCGGAGGCGAGTGCATCGAGGAACCGCGAGGCCCACCGTTGGACGTCGTGGTCGGCGATCCGCCGTCGCATGGAGCGCATGATCCGCGCCTTCTCGTGGGCCGGGGTGTTGATCGCCTTGAGGATGGTCTGTTTGAGCCCTTCGATATCGTGCGGGTTGCACACGAACGCCTGGTGCAGCTCGTGATATGCGCCGGTGAACTCCGAGAGGACGAGCGCCCCGTCGAGGTCGTGTCGGCAGGTGACGTACTCCTTGGCGACGAGGTTCATCCCGTCGCGCAGCGGCGTCACGAGCATGACGTCGGCCGCCAGATAGAGGGCGGCCATCTCGTCCTGCGGGTAGGAGTGGTGCAGGTAGTGAACAGCGGGCGACCCGATCGGTGAGAACTCGCCGTTGATCCGCCCGACGGTCGTCTCGACCTGCTGACGCAGCTCCCGGTATGCCTCGACCCGCTCACGGCTCGGTGTCGCCACCTGCACCAAGGTGACGTCGGGGGGGCCGATCGACCCGTCTTGCAACAGCTCCTCGTAGGCCTTGAGCCGGTGCCGGATCCCCTTGGTGTAGTCCAGCCGGTCGACACCGAGCATCAGCACCCTCGGGTCGCCGAGCTGGTGGCGCAGCTCGCGGGCCCGGTCCATGACCGCCGGTGACATGGCCAGCGCCTCGAGTGCCCGGAAGTCGATCGAGATGGGGAGCGCAGCCGCCCGTGTCGTATGCGACGAGCCGTCTCTCGAGGTCATCGTGACCAGGTCCTTCTTGGTCGTCACCTGCAGGAGCCGGCGGCAGGCCCGCACGAAGTTCTGCGCGTCGGCGACTCGCTGGAACCCGAGGAAGTCGGCGCCAAGGAGCCCTTCGAGGATGGAGCGCCGCCAGGGGATCTGCGCGAACAGCTCCACCGCCGGGAACGGGATGTGGTTGAACCATCCGATCCGCACGTCCGGGCGGCGGTCGCGCACCATCCGGGGGACCAGCTGCAGCTGGTAGTCCTGCACCCACACCGTGGCGCCGGGAGCCGCGACCTCGGCGATCGCGTCGGCGAACCGCTGGTTGACCTCGACGTAGGAACGCCACCAGTCGCGGTGGAACGACGGCTGGATGATGACGTCGTGGTAGATCGGCCAGAGGGTGTCGTTGCTGAACCCCTCGTAGTAGTTCTCGACCTCTGCCGCGGACAGGGCCACCGGCCGCAGGTACATCGACTCGTGCATGAGGGGCGCGATCTCGACGTCCGGCTCGCCACCCCACCCGACCCAGGCTCCCTCACGGTCCTTCATCACCGAGTCCATCGCGGTGACCAGCCCACCCGGTGAACGCCTCCAGCTGAGCGAGCCTTCGGGTGCCGTGACCCGGTCGACGGGCAGGCGGTTAGCCGCGACCACGAGCTCGAAACGGCGGCGCGGGGCGGTCACGTGGGTGGTCATCTCCTGAGACAGCTGGTGCTGCCAGCGTAGGCCGTGCGCCGAGGGTCGGACGACGGCCGAGTCATGCGTTCATGCAGCCCATGTTCTGTCCATGCGCTGTCTGTCAGTCTGGCGCCCGACCACGCCGACCACTACCGTCTCACTATGAAGATCGCCGACGTCTTGAGAAGCAAAGGAGCGGGCGTCGTGTCGATCCGGCCGGACGACACTGTCGCGACCCTGCTCGCCATGCTCGACGAGAAGGGCATCGGAGCCGTGGTCGTCAGCACGGACGGTCGTGATGTCGTCGGCATCGTCAGCGAGCGTGACGTCGTCCGGCACCTGCACCGCACCGGCGCCTCGGTCGTGGAGGGTCCCGTGAGCGCCATCATGACCAACGAGGTGACCACGGCCGGGGTCGACGACGACCTGGAGTCGCTGGCGCGCACCATGACCGACCGCCGGATCCGGCACATGCCGGTCGTGGTGGACGGGAGTCTGCACTCCATCGTCAGCATCGGCGACGTCGTCAAGCTGCGGATCGACACCCTCCAGTCGGAACGTGACCAACTCGTTGGCTACATCCAGCAGTGACCGATACCCGGTCGGTGCGATCTCGACATACCGTGTGACGTATGTCGGGGCAGGGTGCCCACCCGGGGGAGCAGACCCGCGCGCGTGAGGTTGCGACGCCCGGGACGCACGAGCGCCTCGGGCGCTATCGGCTTGTCGCCTTGCTGGGAGAAGGGGGGATGGGTGTCGTTCACCTCGCCCTCGACCCCAGTGGTCGCGCCGTCGCCATCAAGGTGCTGCGCCCACATATCGCCTACGACCCGGAGGCGCGCTCGCGGTTGGAGCGCGAGGTCGACACGCTCGCCCGGATCAGCAGCAGCCGAGTCGCGGCCGTCATCGACTCGGACATCGCCGGAGACCGCCCCTATCTCGTGACCCGCTACGTCGCCGGGCCCTCACTCGACGATGTCGTGACCGACGAGGGCCCGCTAGACCCGCGGCAGCTCGTGGTCCTCGGCCGCGGCCTGGTCGAGGCGCTCAACGCGATCCACAGCGTCGGTGTGGTCCACCGAGACCTCAAACCCGGCAACGTGCTGCTCGAGGACGGTGACCCGGTCGTCATCGACTTCGGCATCGCGCACATCGCCGATGACATCCGGCTGACCAGCAGCGGCCTGGTGATGGGCACCCCCGGCTACCTCTCACCGGAGGTCATCGGTGGGTCCCCCGTCACCCATGCGACCGACTGGTGGGGCTGGGCCGCGACCCTGGCGTTCGCCGCGTCGGGCCGGCCGCCGTTCGGCCGCGGGCCGATGGACGTCGTGCTCGGTCGTGTCAGCCGTGGGGAGAGCGACCTCACGGGGGTCGACCCGCGACTCACCCCGCTGCTCGCGGCCGCCCTGTCTGCCGACCCGTCGAGACGGCCTCCGGCGCTGGAGGTGATCGGGGCGCTCGAGCGGTATGCGTCGGGGTCGCCGGCATCGGTCGGCTACGGCTACGGCTCTGGCTCTGGCTCTGGCTCTGGCTCTGGCTCGGGCTCGGGATCCGGTTCAGGGTTCGGGACGCAGGCGGTGGGCGTCGCCGTGGTCGCAGAGCCGCCCGCCCGGTCGGGTTTCACCTCGGCGCTGCCCGCGGAGGCGCAGGCAGCCGCCGAGCGTGGTTGGGACGGCGGTCAGCTGCGCGGAGGTGACCCCGCAACCGGTTCTGAGCAGGCTACCGAGCCGGACCCGCGGCTCGTCCGACCCACGCGGACCGGGACCATCCTCGCGATGACCGCCGTCCTGCTCGCGCTCGCGGCGAGCCGGCCCGGTGTCGCCCTGCTCGCCGGGGTCCTGTGGTGCTGGACGGCTCGGTTCAGTGACCGGTCCGTGACCGCGCTCGTGCTGCGTCGCTACCGCAACGGGCGCCGCCGCGCCGACCTGCCGATGGCCGTAGCCCTCAGTCCGTGGCACATCCTCGTATCGGCTGTCGTCAGCGTCGCCGGGCTCATCCTCCCCGTCCTCGTCATGGCGTCCGCGACGTTCTGCAGCACCCTGGCGATCGCGGCTGTGAGCTCCGCTCCGGTCGGGCCCGTCGTCGCACCGGCGACGGCAGTGGGCGCGCTGTTGGGCGCGCTGATCGCCTGGTGGGGCCCGGGCGGTGCGTCTCTGCAACGGGGGACGAACTCGCTGGTCAGAGGGGGCATACCGGCCGGAGCCGTGGCGTCGTTCGTCGTCGGGACTCTTCTCGTGGTGGCGACTGGTCTCGTCATCCTGGCGGTCACCCGGCAGGGCAGTCTGGACTGGTGGCCGATCGCCTGGGGGTCCTCCGCTCGCTGACCTTCGGGGATTTTTGGGGATGTTTGCGGATGCAGACTTCCCTCAGATAACGAAAGAGTCACGACTCGGCTTGGTTTTTGCCAACTGATGCCTTACCGTCATCCCGTCGTCATAAAACGCCGCAACGCGCGTTGGTGGCGACATCAATGTGAATACCCACATCAGGTGCGTGCTCGCTGCGCTGAGCCTCGTCAGGCGAGCACCTTCCCGGGACCGTCCCGGGGTATGGCGAGGATGGGGGACCCAAGTTGAGGCCGAGCTCCTGAGCGCGCCGTCGTGAGACGTCGACCAGTCGGTCCTGGGGGTGAAAGTCGGACTCGTCCGACAGGGCACCTGACAGCCCGATCCCGACAGCTAACCCCGTATGCGCACGTCAGGAGAGGACTGAACCCATGCATTACTCCACCAAGCACGCCGCCCCAGCTCGGCGTCACCTCAAGGCCCGGCTTGCCGGGATCGGCATCGTCGGTGCGGCCACGGTCGCCGGTGGCATCGCCACTGCCAACTCGGCCCACGCGGCCTCGGTCTGGGACACGGTCGCGCAGTGCGAGACCGGCCAGAACTGGGCCACCAACAGCGTGCCCGGCTACTCCGGTGGCCTCGGTTTCGCCAACCAGTACTGGGCCGCCTTCGGTGGCACCCAGTACTCGGCCCTCCCAGGCCAGGCCACCCGTGAGCAGCAGATCGCCGTTGCCCAGCGGATCCTGGCCACCAACGGTCCGTCTGCGTGGCCCGTCTGCGGCCCTCGCGCCGGGCTGTCCAAGGCCAACGGTGCGGGTGGCGTGACCGCGACTGCGCCGTCTGCCGCCTCTGCCCCGAGCACCTCGCGGTACACGACCAGGACCCCGGTGGCAACGCCGAAGGCCCCGGCGAAGGCCACCGTGAAGGCTCCGACCACCACAAAGGCGCCGGCCACGACCACCACCAAGGTCAACACCGCCGCCCCGACCGTCTCCGGCAAGACCTACACGGTCAGGACCGGGGACACCCTCTCGGCGATCGCTGCCAGGTTCGGCGTCAAGGGCGGCTGGCCGGCCCTCTTCGCGGCGAACACCTCGATCGTGAAGAACGCCAACCTCATCTTCACCGGTCAGACGCTGCGCCTCCCGGCCTGACGTATGACGTGGTGAGCTGAGCAGCTCCACCTGGACGGCCCCTCGGTCACTGACCGAGGGGCCGTTCATGTGCGTCGGGGTAGTTGCCCGTTGGGTACGCTTGCCCGCGGCGGTGCAGGGACGGTTTCCGGACGCGGGCCGACGCCGGCGTGGCGCAACTGGCAGCGCACCTGTCTTGTAAACAGGGGGTTGGGGGTTCGAGTCCCCCCGCCGGCTCCAATCCATTGTCTAGCAACGGGATCGCCCGTCAAGCACAAGGCATGTAGACCAGTTCCCGAAAACAGGTGCACGCGTGCGGCGACCGACGGCCTGACCTGCGCAAACGCTGCACGTCGTGCTTCGGTCCGTACGTCACGCGTGTCCGCTTCTGTCCGGGCCATCCAGGCCCTTATCGCACGCGGAACGCACACTTCCCCCTCGAGTTTTGGCCGGTTGCACACCGCGTCATCGAAGAAGGCACACTGGCCAAGCGGCGCCTCACCGCCGACCGCTCCAGGCAGCCCGACGGTGACTCCTTCGAACCAGCGGGCAGGTCAAGACTCCCCCTGCGCATCGACAGCAAAGCCGCGTCGATCGCCCCCGCATGCCGCTCCAGTTCGATGAACACCCTGCTGTAGCCGGCCGGGCCCTCGCAACTGCGAGGACCCAGCCGGAGCCAATGGACTCACGCGTCGCGGGGATGGTCAGGTACCTCTAGTCCGAAGATCTCGGCGACCGCACCTGCCTCACGGCGGCATGGTCGGAAGCTTGCGGGCGACCACTAAACCGGACGCGAGCCTCTGCCTGCGGGAGCGCAACCTGGTAACCCGATCACAACCCGCCCGGCGTGCCGGGGGCCTCGTCTCGACCGCCGCTACGGCCTCATGCCCGGCGATATGCCGTCCGCACCTCGACTACTCGTCACCATCTGCCTCAGCGGTGAGGATCGGCAGAAGCAGTCGCGATGAGGAGTGGACGGTGTTGACGCTGGACTCCGAGATGGGGGTGTGCGTGAAGCCCAGGACGGTGGGCCCGTTCCTGCCCTCGTCGGCGCTCGCGACCACGAGGTGCAGCCGGTGGCCGGCAGCGATTCGTCGGGCGTTGGGGACGATCGGGATCCGGTAGCGGACGACCTGACCGACCGGCACGCTGAGGGGTTCGCGACATGGAAGCACGGGCCGTCCGGGCCGGCTCTGGATCGCGTCGACCGCGCGGAGCTGAGCGCGCAGCCATCCGGCGCTCAGGTGGGTGAGGGAGCCGTCCGGAGCCTGGTCATAGAGCACGACCATCCATGCGGTGTCGAACGCGGTGATCGTGGCGTCCAGCTCCAGCTCGATGTCGCCGATCACATCGACGGGTTCGGTGACTGCCTCGCTGCTCCACGTGAGCCGGTCCGGAAGCGTCGGCGGGTTGGCGTTTCGAGGACGGCCCGAGTCGGCCGGGATGTACAGATAGCTGCGGCTTCCGGGCTCGCCCTCGTCCGTGGCCAGGGTGCCGTCGGACCGGAGGGCGTATGCGACGTGCCGGCTCTCCGAAGGCGGCCACGTCTGCGTGGTACGCCACACCTCGGTGCCCGGGATGACGTAGCGGATCGGCGGCCCGTCCATGACTCCCGTGTCACGGTTCTTGAGCCAGTGGTCGAACCAGGCCAGTGCCTCGACGTGGAGGCTTTCCCACGGCCAGGACAGGCCGTCCTTGGCCGGCAGCACCACCCTGACGTTGGGGTTGTGTGAGAGACCCTCGATGAGCGGGAACGTGCTGGGTAGGTGCATGGGCACGTTGTCCCACTGGCAGCCGAGGTAGACGGGGATGGTGATGTCGGCCAGGTGGGCGCGGATGTCCCGCTCGTCCCACCAGGCGTCGTGGGTGGGGTGTTCGACCGCTGCCTCCTGCCAGAGTCGTCCGAACGGCTCCTCGGCGTAGTGGGCGCGCAGGACGGACTTGAGCACGTTGACGGCGGCCTCGCCGTTGACGTGTTCCATCGTCTTGTGGACTGGAGCGCTGTTCAGCACGCGACGAGCCAGGTCCAACCGGCGGCTGCGCCAGGTGTCGTCGGACACGGCGGACATGATGCCTACTGCGGACATCCAGGCCGAGAAGAACCCGGAGTTCAGCACGCCCCCGTGCCAGACGGCACGGTAGAGGTCGTCGAGGGTGGCGAACGGGAAGATCGCCTTGAGGTGCGGCGGCTGCAGCGACGCTGCGCCGAGCTGGGCGTTGGCGAAGTAGCTGATCCCCATGCCACCGACCTGACCGTCGCACCAGGGTCGAGTCCCGACCCACTCGATCACGTCGTATGCGTCGCGCCGCTCCTGTGCGTCGGCCAGCGCGAAGGTGCCCTCCGAACCACTGGTACCGCGGGCGTTGACGATCACATGGGCGTAGCCGCGCGGCACGAAGAAGTCGGTGGCACCCGCCTCGATGAACCCCAGCGGGGCGCCGAGGTCCTGGACCTGTCGCGGGTAGCACGAGAAGGACACCAGAGCCGGGACGGGCAGATCGGGGTCGAAGCCACGGACGGAAGCGTCGACGCTCGAGTGCTCTCGCGCTGCTTCGGTCGTGGGAAGGAACACGTCGGCCCGCAACAGCGTGCCGTCGCGCATCGGGATCTGGACCGAGTTCGTCCGGTCGACGTGGTATGCGGCCGCACTCAGGTTCCGGTACGTGCGCCCGGACGTCTGTACTCCGTTAAGGCGTCGCTGACCGGGTGCGGTGCCCGCGGCCTTGACCTGGTGCCCGCGTTGGCCTCGCGTTGAGCGTGCGGTCGCCGCGGTCATCGCTGAGTGACCTGCGGGGGCAGGGCGTACATCGTCATGAGGACTCCTCGGCTGCGGCCCACCGCTGGTGGAGGGCGTGACGGCGTCAGCGTGCCGACGACCGCTCCAGTTAGAGTCCAGCGCGCGAGTACGGTTCGGGTCCCTTGGCCGGATCGGGACTGGATCGACGATCGTCAGACCGGGCAGACCCGCATCACCGGTCAGCTGAGGTTTCCGGGCTGCCGACCTCGGCCCTTTCAGTCAGGGCAGGTCCAGTGAAGGTGTGGTCGCCGCTGGGAGGAGGACCGCCGGCGGCGCCGAACACGTCGACGACGGTGAGGCCTTCGCCCTCCTGCCAGGCCCGTTCGAAGTCATCGCGGCTGAGCCGTTCACGAGTCAACGCGAGGAGCGGTGGAGTCATCGCCCGGTTTGGCCAGCCCATGGCTGCTCGCCGGGTCGCGGTGCGCGCGGCGGCATACATTCGCGCCGCCTGGGCGTAGTCGCCGAGCTGGACCGTGAAATTGGCTTTCGTCTCGGTGAACATGCCGATGGCTCCGGATCCCAG
Source organism: Lapillicoccus sp. (assembly GCA_965277795.1). GTDB lineage: Bacteria > Actinomycetota > Actinomycetes > Actinomycetales > Dermatophilaceae > Lapillicoccus. Next base: position 3,418,297 of record OZ255840.1, on the reverse strand, counting down.
CCGCAGCTGCAAGGTGGCGCACCGGTCGACCCACGGAATCCCTTCGTCGGGGCGGCCCGCCTGCAGCGCCCCGATGATCAACGGTGCGGTCGAGATGAAGCCGGCCGCGAGGTGGTCCGCTGCGTCGGCACGGTGATGCACGGACAAGGCCAGATCGACGGACGCCTCGAGCTGTCCGGCGACGAGGAGTGCGCAGCAGCCCACCGCGTCCGCGAGCAGAGCGACGTTGGCATCCTGGGCCTGGGCGGCCACCCATCTCAGCACCGGGTCGAGGTTGACGAGGAGCTCGTACGCTTCGCTCGTGTAGCAGGAGACCGACAACCCAGCTAGCGCCTCGCCGACCTCGACGAGCCGGTTTGACGGCACGGCCCGAACCTGGTCGCCGATACCGTCGAGCAGTGGACGCACCTGGTCCTCGCGGCGCTGCAAGGCCAGGACCGCGGACAGCGACAGCCGACCGAGCAACTCGTCGGTGGGGTCGCCGCCGCGCAGGAGGTCGTGGCCGAGCTGCAGCCATCGGCTACCTTCGACCAGCCGTCCGCGGTAGTACCAGTAGTAGGTCAGTGGGTACGTCAGTCGACCGCCCTCCGCGGACGGCTCGTCGAGCAGGCGCCGGGCCAGGGTCGCCCGCACCGTCGCATAGTTGTCGTCGAGAGCGTGGTCCCAGTCCCCCTCTGGCGCCGTGCCGAGCGGCGGCCGCGAGGCGATAAGCGCAGTCGTCCATGCGTCTCGACGGTCAACGCACTCCTGCGTCTCGCCGGCGTCGTCGAGGGCGTGGAGTGCGTGGCTGCGAACCGTCGCCAGCTGCCGGAAGGCCGTCGGCCGGCCGCGCCTGGACGATCCCTCCGAGGCGAGCAGCGAGCGGTGGACCAGCTGCGCCAGGAGGTTGTCCGCGTCACCGGCCTGGCCGTGAACCGCCGCTCCGACCAGGGCCCCGGCCAAACCTGCGGTGAAGGCTCCTGGCAGCACCGACAGCCGGCGGTGGGCTTGCTGCTCCGCTGGGCTGAGCAGCTGGTGGCTCCACTCGATCGCCGAACGCACCGTGGCGCGGTGGTCCTGTGGGGCTCGACCGACCCGGCCTAGGCGACTGAGGTCGGCGGTCACCTGCGCGGCGACGTCGTCGAGGGAATGGCTCAGCGCCCGGGCCGCGGCAAGCTCGAGAGGTAGCGGCAGGCCGTCGACGGCGACACTGATCTGCGCGGCGAGAGCGATCACGTGGTCGTCCACGTCCAGCGCCGGGGCCAAAGCAGTCAGCCGTTGCAGGAACAGCTGGACCGCCGGCGCCGAGGTCGCGTCCTGGCCGTCCTCGTCCGGGAGACCGAGCGGTTCGAGCGTCCAGACGGTCTCACCAGTGATGCCGATCGGCTCCCGGCTCGTCGTCAGGATGCAGCACTCCGGCACAGAGCGCGAATCGCCGAGAATAACCCGCACGATCTGGTCGACGCTGGGGAGCACGTGCTCACAGTTGTCGAGCACGAGGAGGATCCGTCGGGTCTGGAGGTAGCGCCGCAGGTCCTGCAGCGCCGTCGCGCCGGCCGACGCCGCGAAACCAATGGTCGACACCACAACGTCGACGACCAGGTCGAGGTCCGACACGGCAGTCAGGTCGACGAACCACACGCCGTCCGGGAAGTCCTGAGCCACCGCTCGGGCGACGTCCACCGCCACCCTGGTCTTGCCGCACCCGGCCGCACCCGTGATGGTGACCAGCCGGTGGCCACGGACCAGAGCCGACAGTGGCCCGAGCACATCGTCCCGGCCGACCAGCGGAGTGAGGGTGTAGGGGAGGTGCACCTCGACGTCTCGGGGCGGCGACGGCCGAGGCTCCACGCGCCGGCTGAGCGCTGGATCGCCCCGCAGGATCCGCTCGTGCATCGCCTTCAGCTCGGCCCCGGGCTCGATGCCGATCTCGTCCCGGAGAACTTGCCGGGCCTGTCGGTAGGCGTTGAGCGCCTCCTCGGCTCGCCCGCTCCGGTACAGGGCTTCCATCTGCAGTGCCCGGAGCGACTCGCGGAACGGCATCGCCGCAGTAAGCGGCCGCAGGTCGGAGATCGCCGTGTCGACGGCGCCCGATGCCAGCAGCCCCTCGATCCGGCACTCCTGCAGCTGACCGCGCAGCTCCTCCAGGCGCGCCACCGCCGACTGGGCCCAGTCGGCCTCGGCCAGACCGCCGTAGGGCTGGCCACGCCACAGCGCCAGAGCAGCGTCGGCCCGCCGTACGGCCGCCTGAGCATCTCCGGCGACAAGCAGGTCACGCACCTCGGCTGCTGCCTCGGCGAAGGAGAGCGAGTCCACGGTCGACGGGCCGCCGACCAGCCGGTAGCCGTCGCTGTCGTTGATCAGCACTGCGGGAGACTGTCGCCGGTCACGCCCGGGCTCGAGCAGCTGACGGAGCCGCCACACGTGGGAAGCGAGCGTGGAGGCGGCGCCCGGAGAGATGCTGTCGCCCCAGGCAGCGGCCATCAGCGAGTCGACGGAGACCCGCTGGTTGACGTTGATGGTCAGCAAGGCCAGCATCGCGGCGCCGCGCGTGCCCGCCACCGGATGCTCATCGGTGCCGACGGCGACCGACAGAGCCCCGAGGTCACGCACGCGCATACCCGACGCTAACCCACGCTCACGCCCGACCGGTCAGCCCGACGATCTGGGCGAGGGTGAGCCGCTCACCCTCCTGCCATGCCCGCTCGAACTCACCCGCATCGAGGTTGGCCCGGGTCGACCCGAGCAGCTGGTCGGTCAGGGGTCGACGAGGCCACGGCATGGCCGCGCGCAGTGTCTCGGAACGCCCGGCCGCATACCACTTCGCCGCCGTCGCGTAGTCGCGCTGCATGGCGGCGAAGTTGGCGCGAGTCTCGAGGAACATGCCGATCGCCCCGATGCCCAAGCGGAGGTGGTCGGCGATGCCTCGTTCCACCCAGGGGATGCCGTCCTGCGGACGGCCGGCAACCAGCGCCGCCACGATCGGCGGTCCGGACACCCACCACCTGACCAGGACGTTGCCCGCCGCCAAACCGTCGTCCTGGACCGACCGAGCCAGGCTGACGGACTCCACGACCATCCCGCGCACGAACAGCGCATGGCAGCGAACGGCTTGACCGAGCAGCCGGAGATTCGTCGATTCCGCCCCGTCGACGATGGGACCCATACGTCGGTCCAGCTCGACGACGAGCTCTCTCTGGTCGCTGAACACGGCGGCCATGGTGAGCCCGACCAGTCCCTCGCCGATCTCGACGGCTTGCTCCGAGCCGAGGGACGGCAGCAGCCTCAGGACGTCGTCACGGTACGGTCCGGCCAGATCGCCACGGCCCTGAAGCGCGAGCGCCGCAGCCAGGCCGACCTTGCCCACCAGGAGGTCCACGGGGTCCGCGTCGAGGAGCACCTGGTGGCCGAGGCGGAGCCAGCGGCTGGCCTCGACCAGCATTTCTCGGTAGTACCAGTAGTAGAACAGCCGGCCGGCCATCCGGCCGCCGACCGGACTCGGCTCGTCGATCAACCGGCGGGCCAGCGTGGCGCGGATGCCGGCGTAGTCATCATCGATCGCCTGGTACCAAGCGGCTTCCGCGAGCGTTCCCAGAGGGGGCCGGCGATCCAGGAGCGCCTCCGTCCATGCGTCCCGGCGATCAAAGCACGTACGGGCCTCGCCGCTGTCGGCGAGAGCGTGGCCGGCATGGCTGCGTACGGTGGCCAGCTGTCGGAAGCGTGTCGGCCGACCAGGGCCGGACGACCCCTCCGACGAGAGCAGCGAGCGGTGGACCAGCTGGGCGAGGAGGTCGTCCACATCACTGACCTCGTCGTCGGTCACTGTGCCTACGACCACGTTGGCGAGGTCTGCTGTGAAGACTCCGGGAAGCACCGACAGTCGACGGTGGGCTTGTTGTTCCTGGGGACTCAGCAGCTGGTGGCTCCACTCGATCGCCGAGCGGACAGTGGCCCGGTGGTCCCGCGGCCCCCGGCCGATGCGGCTCAGCCGGCTGGGGTCGGCCATCACCTGTGCGGCGATGTCGTCCAGCGAATGACTAAGGGCCCGCGCGGCGGCCAGCTCGATCGGCAGCGGGAGCCCGTCGACGGCGACACAGATCTCCTTTGCCCGGGCGCGCACGTGGTCATCCACGTCCAGCCTCGGTGCCACGGCCGCCAGCCGCTGCAGGAACAGCTCGACCGCTGGCGCGGGTGCGGCTGTCGAGTCGCCGGTGTTGGCCTCGTCCGGCAGCTCAAGGGGGTCCATCGTCCAGATGGTTTCGCCGTCGATGCCGATCGGTTCCCGGCTGGTGGTGAGGAACGCGCACTCCAGCGTGACCCGCGCATCGCCGAGGGTGACTCGCACGATCTGGTCGACGGCGGGCAGGACGTGCTCGCAGTTGTCGAGCACGAGCAGGATCCGACGCGACTGCAGGTACCTGCGCAGGTCCTGCAACGGTGTCGCCCCTCGCGAGGCGGCGAACCCGATGGTCGACACGACGACGTCCACGACCAGGTCGGGGTCGGATACCGCGGTCAGGTCGACGAACCACACCCCGTCAGGGAAGGCGTCCGCGACGGCTCGAGCGGCCTCGACGGCGCCCCGGGTCTTGCCGCACCCGGCCGCCCCGGTGACGGTGACCAGTCGTTGCAGTCGCACCAGCGCCACCAGGCGTTCGAGGATGTCCGCCCGGCCGACCAGCGGGGTGAGCCAAGCGGGCAGGTGTACCTCGACGTCTCGTGGCGGCGATGCCGGCCCGTCGACCCGCCGGTCCAGGGCTGGGTCGTTGGTGAGGATCCGCTGCTGCAGGTCCTGGAGTCCGACACCTGGCTCGATGCCGACCTCGTCCAGGAGGGTGCGCCGAACCTCCTGGTATGCGTGCAGCGCCTCCTCGGCCCGGCCGCCGCGATAGAGCGCCTCCATGAGGAGAGCGCGCAGCGACTCCCGGAACGGCATGGCGGCGATCAGCGGCTGGAGATCGGAGACGGCCGTGTCCAGCGCGCCCGAGGCCAGCAGCCCTTCGACCCGCCGCTCCTGCAGCTGGCCACGCAGCTCCTCGAGCCGGGCGACCGCCGACTGGGCCCACTCTGCCTCGGCGAAGCCGCCGTAGGGTCGGCCACGCCACAGGGCCAGCGCAGCGTCGGCCCGTCGGACCGCGGCCTGGGCGTGGCCCGCAGCGAGTAGGTCGCGCACCTCCACCGCCGCCTCGCCCAGCAGCAGCGAGTCCACCGTCGACGGACCGCCCACGAGCCGGTAGCCGTCGCTGTCGTTCACCAGCACTGATGGAGCCTGGCCCCGGTCACGGCCGGGCTCGAGCAGCTGCCGCAACCGCCACACGTGCGACGCCAGCGTCGAGGCCGCACCCGCCGAGACCTGGTCCCCCCAGGCAGCGTCCATGAGTGCGTCGACCGAGACCCGTTGGTTGACGTTGATCGTCAAGAGGGCCAGCATCGCCGCGCCGCGCGTGCCCACGACCGGCTGCTCCTGGGTGCCGACGGCGACTATCAGGGCCCCGAGGTCCCGGACACGCATACTCGACGCTAGCGCACCCCTGGCTCACGACCTGGTTCAGAGCTGCGCGAGCCAGTCGAGGGCGGTCAGGCTCGGCATGAAGAAGTACTCGCCGCCGTCGAGGGTGTTGAAGGTCTCGATGCCGCTGATGCGCCGGGGTGGGATGCCGGGCACGGTGAAGTAGGCGTCCCTCTCCTGCACCCCGAGCATCGGGTCCTTCTCGGTGCCACGGCCCATGAAGTTGCCGGAGTTGACCCATTCGCTCTGGAGGAACTCGACGGTGTCGATGGCCCGAGCGCCGATGGCGATGAAGTCCAGGCCACGGGGCTGGCCGTCGTCCTTCAGCACGTCGTCACCGAGGGGGACGCCGTAGGACGTGGAGCGTCGGATGAGCCGACGGATGTTGACGTCGGCCATCACGGTCAGTGTGGTGTCGCGCGGGTTCATCCGACGGACGTGAGATCCCAGCGGTATCCGCAACCCTCGCGGGTCCTCGGCGTAGGTGAAGTCGTTGTTGCGGGCGTCGTCGGCGCCGAGCTCGGGGTCGTCCCGGTCGGGGGTCAGCTCCAGCGGTGCACCGCTGCGCCAGCGGCCGACCAGCTTGGCCGCCAACAGCTCCCGGCCTTCGGGCGTGTCGGCGCCTTGGTGCAGATAACGATTGAAGGCGGCGACGTGGGAGTGGTACTTGCGAAAGACGAGATAGCTACCGTTGCGGCCCAGCTCGGCCGGCACCGGCATTCCGAGCGGGTGCCCGCCCTCGGCGTCGTAGCCGAGGACGAACTCTCCCGCCTTGATGGGCCGCCCGTCCCCAGGCCAGCCCTCGGCACCGCTGCCTTCGACGACCGGCTGGGTGAAGCCGTCCTTGAAGCCGAAGGGGTTTGTCGAATCCGGCTGTGCACCGAAGTCCTGTCGGAGCACCACGTTAAGGCCGTGGAGCTGGGCCAGGCGCTCCTCGTATGCGCGTGTCTCCTCGCGCCAGGCGGCCTCGGTCTGCGCGATCACGCTCACTGCCAGGTGGACTCGCCCGGTCCCAAAGGGCTGCTGCCACCGCGACGGGTCGTTCGGACCTCGGTCGCGCAGTCGGTGGGCGCGAGCCGCCATGCCCTCCTGGAAGGGTCGCGAGAACGACTCCAGCGACGATGCGGGCAGGCCGATGGCCTTCAGTCCGTGATAGGTCAGCGCGACCGCGGTCCACGCCGGTCGTGGTTCGTGCCAGTTCGCCGCGGAGGCGACCCGTTGACGTAGCCGACCGATCGCCGCTCGCCCGGCGGAGGCGTCCGTGATCTCGATCAACGCGTGCGTTCCGAAGTAGGGCGCCGGCCTGGAGCGCAGGACGGTGGCCTGGATGTCGTCCAGCTCCAGCGTCGGTCTGGTCAGGCGGCGCAGATGCAGCATCTCAGTTGAGGGTCAGCGCGAAGGAAGTGACGTTCTTGTCCAGCTCGAGCAGGCGGGTGCCTTCGGCCACCGTGATCTCGGGGTGATTCACGAACCAGCCCGAGGCACCGACTTGGATGCTGGCGATGAAGTCCTTCACGTCGGGGGAGTGGATGCCGGGCCAGCCCTCGACGTTGCCGAAGATGTAGTCCATCAGCTCGGGGATCTTCGTCGCGAAGTCGTCGATGTAGGGATCCCACTCCCCGTCGTACGCGGTGGCGAAGAGGAGCTTCGTGTCGTTGTCCAGCAGCACGAACCGCATGTCGTGCACCGTGCCGACCGCCAGGGCGCCGGCGAAGTTGCCGTCGAGGAGGTCGAACAGCTTCCGTAGCCGCTTCCCCCCGTCCGCCTTCAACGGCGCGATGACCGTCAGCTCGGACACTTCACCGCTCTTGAGTCCGGTCCGGCCGGCGGAGACCACCTTGTGAGCGTCGAGCACCTGGCGGTCGGCGAGCTGCTCGCCGACCCAGATCTTCATCGACGTGGTGGCGTGCTGCAGCTTGGCGTCCACGCGCTGTCGGACAGTGTCCGGAAGGCCGTGGAGCTTCGTGGGGAAGTCATGGTGTGACATTGGTTGGTTCCTTTCTGGGTGAGCGTTCGGTTGCGGTCTCGGCCGGCGTGCTATCCGGCACGACACGGGTGGTTCGCCGGAGCCGGAGATAGGCGACGACGGTGGCGGCGGCGAGCACGACGGTCGCGAGCAAGCCGGTTTCGAGACCGAAGGCGCCACCGCTGACGAGGGTGGAGGTCTCGGGTGTGGGGCCGATGGAGAACACGGCGCTGGCTTCGTCGATCCCGCCCATCGGCAGCCCGAAGACGTTGCCCTGGAAGCAGGTCCAACCCGCCTGGATCCCCATGACGAGCCACAGCGAACCCTGTTGCAGCGCAACGAGAGCGGCGAAGGTCGCGTACAGGATGAGATTGAGCACCATCAGTGGGTTCAGCGTGTGCATTACGGCGACGAGCGCCGAGGTACCGACGATCGCCACCCATGCTGGGAGCTGGCGCACGCTCATCTGGAGCAGGTAGCCGCGAGTGACCGCTTCCTGTCCAGCGGCCTGGAGGAGGAGCAGCAGGGCGAGTGGGACCAGGGCGGGGACAGCGCTCGGGCCGTCGACGGTGTGCGTGGACCGCCCGTTCTCGTAGAGGCCGAGAACCAGCCCCAGCAGGACTCCGGAGCTCATCATGGCCGCGCCGATGGCGAACCCAGTCAGGAGGCGCACCGAGCCTCGGCTAGGACGGAAACCCACGGTGGCGAACGGCCGGCCCTCCTTGAACCGCACCCACAGGAACAGCACGAGCAGGACGGTCAGGGAGGCGATCGCGTCGACGCACGGGTACCACGCACTGGTCGAGGCCGGGTCTCCGAGGACGAGGTTGCCGAGGGAGAAGCCGTAGGGGCTCACGACGACCGTAACGAGCATGACCACGATCCACGCCAGCCACCACTGGGTCGGCCGGCGGGCCTCCTGGACCATCTGCACCAGTTGCGATGCTCGAGCGGTCATGACGTCACCGGACGCTCAGGTCGTCTCGGCCGAGATCGACAGGCCGCGATCGGCGAAGATCTTCTTCGCGACCAGCGTCGCGTTGATGGCCCGCGGGAACCCGCAGTAGACGGCGGTGTGGAGGAAGGCCTCGACGATTTCGTCCGGCGTCAGCCCGACCTCGAGGGCGAGGGGGATATGTGCGGTCAGCTCGGACTCGTCGCCGCCCTGCGAGGTGAGCATTCCCAGCGTGAGCAGCTGGCGGTCGCGCGGCGAAAGACCGGACCGCGAGTAGATGTCTCCGTACGCCCAGGCCACCGTCTGGTAACCGAGCTCCGGGGAGATGCCGTCGAGCGCGTCGGCTAGCTCGACCACGCTCTTGCCGTTGATGCGGTGCAGGACGTCGATGCCGCGGTCGTTGCGCTCGTCGCGCACGGTGGTGGTGTCGGTCATGAGTGATCTCCTCTGGTCTTGTCGAGGGCCTGGTCGACCGCGCTGCTGATCGACCCGTACCACGCCGGTCCGTGGCCCGGGATGAACATGTCGGCGTCGAGGCCACGGAGGACCTGCAGCGACGCCACTGCTCGACGTTGGTCGTGGGTGAAGCCGGCGGGCAGCAGGCGGGGGCCGATGCCGCTCAGGGTGGGATGCCCGCTGACCAGCGCGTCGCCCGTGACGACCGCGCCAACACCGGGCAGGAGGTAGCTCGTGTGGCCGGACGTATGGCCCGGAGTGGCGACCGGGATGGGGCGTCCCGGGAAGTCCAGCTGGCCCTCCTGCGGGAACGCTTGTGCGGCGGGCGTGGTCATGTGGTCGAGCCCACCGACCTTGACCATCTGCTTGGCCCAGCGCACCACCTGAGGGCGGTAGATCTGCTTGACGACGTCGATCGGGCCGCCGGTCTCGACTTTCTCGCCGAGGGCGTTCGGGATCTCGACCGCGGACATGTACAGCGGGACGCCGTAGGTGTCGTGGAGGTGGTTGAGCGCACCCGTGTGGTCGGCGTGGGCGTGGGTGAGCAGGACGGCGCGCAGGTCCTCCGGCCGCCGGCCGAGCGAGCGGATGGTCCGCTCCACCTCCTGGGTGTCGCCTTCCCAGCCGGCGTCGATGAGGGTGAGGTCGGTGCCTTCCTGAATGATCACCCAGTTGACCGCAGTACCGGTGAACGCGTACACGTTGTCGGCGACCTGTTGGGCGTCGGTGGTGGTGGGCATGACGGTTGGTCTCCTTGGCTGGTTCGAGTGGTGAGTGCTGGTCCGCGCGAGGCCGAGTCAGGACTTGACGATCTGGTGCTCGACCTCGCCGATGCCGTCGAGGACGAGCCGCAACGTGTCTCCGGGCTGGAGCCAGCGGCCGGTCTCCATGCCCGAGCCGCCGCGTAGCGTCCCCGTGCCGAAGACCTCACCGGGCAGCAGGTGCTCGTCCTTCGACGCGTGGGCCAGGCACTCGCCGAGGTTCCACTGCAGGCCCTTGGTGTCGACGCTGCTCACGGTCTCCCCGTTGATGACCACCGTCCCGGTGAGCTGTCCCAGCTTCGGCAGGATCTCGTCGGCGGTGACCAGGGTCGGCGACATAGAGCTGACGAAGTGCTTGGCCTTCTGCGGACCCAGCCCGCTGCCCATCTCCGCCCTCTGGACGTCTCGAGCGCTGATGTCGTTGAGGAGGAAGAAGCCCCCGATCGCGTCGAAGGCCTGGCTGGTCGAGGCGTTGTACAGCGGTTCCTTGAGGACCCAGCCCAGCTCCAGCTCGAAGTCGAGACCGTGGGAGTAGCTGGGGAAGGCCACCGGGGTCCCGGTCGGGACCACCGTCATCGCGTTGCCGAAGTAGTAGATCGGCTCCTGGTAGAACAGCTTCTTGGGCTTGAACGACGGATACGTCCGGCGGGTGGCCTTCTCGTACGCCTCCGTCATGCGGTACGTGCTGGGGTAGAAGCGCTTGAGCATCCCTCGGCTGGCGCTGATGTTGTGCTGTTCGGAGAGGAGGAAGTCCCGGAACGACAGCGGCGAGAACGGCAGCAGCGCGCCGGTGAGCTTCAGGTGTCGGTCGGCCGTCGCCAGCTCCCAGGCCTCACTGAAGGGCGATGGACCGAGCGGCTCCTCGCCGTTCAGGGCCACCCATTGGCCGTCGACCTGGTGCTGGGTCTCCAACCCCGTCTGGGTGCGAATACGTCGGATCTTCATGACGTCACCGTCGGACCGGGAGCGAGATCTGGTCGCGGTCGTTGCCGACGTGGACCTTGCCGGAGTAGCCGGCGCTGCAGAGCACCTTCCAGAGCAGATCCGGGCAGTCCACCGGGTTGGCGGGGATCAGGTGGGTCAGCACCAGCTGTGGGACACCCGCGGCCTGCGCCACCCGGCCGACCTGGTCGGTCCAGGTGTGCGAGTCGCGCAGGTGCGCCAGCAGCGGGTCGTTCTCTGGCGTGTGCCCCTTCTTGGCCTCGACGGTCTTGATGAGCTCCCAGTTCATGACCTCGTGCACGAGGATGTCCGCGCCCTGGGCGAGCTTGACGACGTTGTTGTTCGCTGGTGAGTAGTTCGGGCCCCCTGGGGCGCTCGTGTCACCGCTGAACACCACCGAGCCCTTGCCGTTCTTGCAGTCGAACCGGTACGCGAAGCACGGGAAGACCGAACCGTGGGGAACGAGGATGGCGGTGACATAGACCTGGGCGTCCTGATAGACGAAGAAGGGGTCCATCAGCGGTGCGGTGTTGGTCGAGCTGGCGCCGGCGCTGGCCGGGATGTCGATCTCGGTGATCTTTTGGATGAGGCGGACGTCCTGCGTGCCGTCACCGCGCATGAAGACGTTGTAGCTGTACGCATACCCCTCGTTGAGGCGCTCGGTGAGGTCCTTGATGCCCGGCACCGGGTTCTGCGGAGCGATGGTCGGGTACGTGGTGGTCGTCACCGGCAGGGCGCCCGCGGACCCGGGGCCGTGAACCGGCAGCTGGGTCTTGGTGTCGAGGTTGAGGCGGTCGCCCTCGGCGTTCGCCTGGCCACTCTCCAGGAGGAAGTAGTTGTAGTAGTCGGCCAAGTGGTCGGCGTGCAGGTGCGTCACGAACATCGCCTGGAGGTTGTAGAACAGCAGGCCGGAGTTGATGTACTGCGTCACGCTGCTGCGGCCCATGTCGACGACGTAGTTGAAGCCGTCGACGGTCAGGACGCTGGACGTGCCGGTCCGGACGTACTCGGCCTGCGGACCGCCGGCCGTGCCCAGAAGGGTCAGCATGGTGCCCTTGGGCTGCGAGTTCTTGAAGGGCAGGACCTGCACGAACTGGGTGCCGATATTCGCGGCTTTGGCGGGGGCCGCAGCGGCGATCGAGCCGGCAACCGCGACACCGGTGCCAGCCAGTGCGGCCCCGATCACGGAACGTCGCTTCATCGAGCCAGAGGGTTCAGCCGAAGACGAGGGCGAAGACGAAGTGGTGTCAGACATGATGCCTCCCGGCGATGTGATGAGGTGTGCCATCACGGTGGCGGGCAGGTGTCCAGTTCCGATCCAGTCCGAATCCACGCCGGTCTGGATTCGGGACGAGCAGCATGGCTCCCGGCTACTCGTGGCGCGTACCACGAGCGACCGGGAGTCGGATCCGAGAGCCTGGATTCCGGGCTACCAGCACAAAACCGCAGGGGGCTCGCTGGCACCCCGACGCCCGCGCCTACCTGGCCCGCAAACAAGCTGACGGAAAGAGCCCAGCCGAAGCCCGCCGATGCCTGAAACGACACCTCGCCGCCGTCGTGTGCCAAGCCATGATCCGCGACCTACACGAGCAAGATGGCCGTCCACAAGGCGCAAATCTCACCCCCGCTTGACGAGAGCGGCGCCCCAACCGCGACGCCGTCGTCCGCTTGGTCGGCGCCGTCCTCGCCGAGCAGCACGACGAATGGGCCGACCAACGCCGCTACCTCGGCCTCGACGTCCTCACCCGTTCACGAGCCGCCCTAACAGTCACCGACCCCGAGGAGAGCACACACCTCGCCATCGCCAGCGCTCTCAGCGCCTAAACCCCCACAAGGATCACCGACGTACACCCCGTCCAAGGACTTGACCGAGGCCGTTCCGACGCCGGACAAGAGTAGTACAGGGCGCTGTTCAGCTGACCTCGTCCACTGGTGGAGGCGGATTGGGTTCGGCAGGTTTGATGGCACCGGGTGGCATTCGGGTCAGGCCTGGGGTGGTGCCGCCGGCGGACGCGACGAGCCAGCGGCTTCGCCGCCCGAACACCGGCGCGTGGACCACGCCCGGGACCTTGCGCACGAGGATCCAGGAGGCCAGCGCACCGAGGAGCGCGATGACCGCCGACGCGACGAAGGCGAGGCGGAACGACTCGCCGTGCGCGTCGATGAAGTCCTGGTATACCCGCGCGATCCGGTCGTTCGGCGGGGTGACATTGCGCATGCCCTTCTCCATGGCCTCACTGATGAACTGTCTTGCTTGGCTGACGTCGTCCGTCGAGGGGACGATGCTCTTGTCGTCCAGTTTGCCGTTGAGGAAGGTGAAGTAGGTCGTCAGCTGGACCGCGCTGAGGATGGCGATGCCCAGCGCGCCGCCGAGCTGCTCGGCAGTGTTGATGATTCCGGCGGCCTCACCCTGGTCCTCTTCGTCGACCGCGTTCATCCCGACGGGGTCGTTGACGGTGAGGACCACTCCCAACGCGATGCCCTGCAGCACCAACCCGGGGATGAGGGCGTATGCGGTGTGGCCGTTGACTCCGATCGCCAGCGCGAGGCTCGACGCGGCCAGGACGAGGAACCCGCCCGTCAACGGCCATCGACCGCCGATCCGGTCGAAGAGCCTGCCTGCCAACGGGCCCGCCAGGATGATCGGGATGGTGCCGGGGATGAGGGCGATGCCGGCCGTGATCGGCCCTACGCCCACGACAAGCAGCAGATAGTAGGGAAGCAGGTAGCCGAGCCCCAGCTCCACCATGCCGGCGAGGACCTGGCTGATGACCGAGGCGAGGAAGTTCCCCCGTTTGAACAGCGAGAACTTGATCAGGGGGACCCGGGCCCGAGCGTTGACGACGGCGAACACCACCATAAGCAACAGCGACAGCGTCAAGCTGCCGACGACCTGTGCGCTGGTCCACCCCACTGGCTGGCCCTGCGCCAGACCGAAGACGAGGAACACCATGAAGCCGGAGAAGCAGAGACAGCTGAGGTAGCTGATGCCGCGCCTGGCGCTCTCGTGGGCCGGCAGGCTGGGCGTGCCAATGACGGTCAGGATGATGGCGCCGATGGCCAGCGGCACGTTGATGAGGAAGACGAGTCGCCAGCTGACCGCGGTGAGCAGGCCGCCGAGGACCGGCCCGATCGCGGCGAAGAAGGCGGAGAGCCCGGCGAGCAGGCCGAGGGCGAACCCGCGTCGCTCGATCGGCCAGACCGCCGTGGTGATCGCTACCGACGCCGGCATCATGACCGCGGCCGCTAGGCCCTGGACGACCCGGGCCGTCAGCAGCCAGGGGACGCTCGGCGACAGCCCCGCCGCCGTGGTCGCGGCGGCGAACACCACGGCCCCGACGAGGAACGACCGCTTAAGACCGAACCCGTCGCTGAGACGACCACCGAGGACCAGGAACGCCGCCAGGGGCAGAATGTTGGCCGTGAGGACCCACTGCCCGATGGCGATCGGTCCGTGCAGGTCGTCCATGATCTGGGCGATCGCCAGGGGAACCGCGGTCTGGTCGACGAGGATCATGCTGCCGGCCAGGGTCATCGCGACCAGGGTCAGCCAGAGCTGACGTGGCGTGTTCTGCGTCTTGTCCATCGGGTCCCCGTCCGGATGACACCACCGTTCAGGGCATAGTCAGGTGCATCGGCCATTCGGTGTCAAGAGTGTCATGAGATGAGCCAGGTTGGGCACCCCAATCGCCGGGCCCCGTCAGATGGTCGATAGACCACCCGGTACGTCCGAATCGACACTCCCCCGCGTCTCATTCCGCACCAATCTCGGTCGGATATGACGACAGGAAATCACCCTGTGTCGTCATGGACGGACGACGATCGGCGAGGGCGCCCCGGCCATGAGCGCCTCAGTGTCCCCGTCACGTCCAGACCCGAAGAGGAACGTTTCAGCGCCACGCCCTATCTGGGCGGAAGGGGTCACCTTTTCCGCAGGCGGCTTGAGCATCCGTTCACGGCCGACCAGGGACTTTCGGGGCGTCACCGAACATCCGACTTTCGGCATGTGTGCGCCTCATGTTCGGCGATGTGGGGCACCTCACGGGCAAGGCGCACGGCCACCGCCCACGAGCCCCACCCTGGGTAGCACGGGCGTGCGACAGGGAGGACAGGATCGACACGTCGTGCGGTCCTGCAGTCTGCCTGTCATGTCAAGGGATGGTCAGGAGCGGCCATGGGTGAACACTCGTGTCGCACATGGATCGCACGGACCACCCCAACGGAGAGGGTGCGGTGGTGTCTTCGCAGGTCAGCCCGTGAAGACGTGGGGCGTGCACTAAATCTTGTAAACAGGGGTTTGGGGGTTCGAGTCCCCCCGCCGGCTCCAATCCCATTGTCTAGCAACGAAACTCAAAGGTCAACCCTAGAGCTGTGAAGCTGTCTGATAAACAGGTGCACCGAGCGAGCCGACAGCGGACTGACCTGCGCAAACGTCGGGCACCCGCGTCCGGCCGCGCGTCACGCGTGTCCGCTTCTGTCTGGGCAGTCCAGGGCGCGATCGCACGCGGATCACACGCTTCCCCAAGTTACGGCCCATTGCACCCCGTCACGCAGGACGGCCCCACTCGCCAAGCTGGGCCTCACCCGCCGAACACTCCAATCGACATGGCCGCCTGAACCGCCCCGGTGAGTCCGGGGACTCAGGGGTGTGAGAGCTCAGCGGTCTGCTGGGCTCCGTCTTGAGCGTAGTAGGCGGCCTCGAGCTCGGCGGGTGGGATGACGCCGCAGTACTCGTAGAGGCGCCTGTGGTTATACCAGTCGACCCATTCCGCGGTCGCGAGCTCGACCTGTTCCACGGTCCGCCAGGGACCCTGCTTCTTGATCAGCTCGGTCTTGTAGAGGCCGTTGATCGTCTCGGCGAGGGCGTTGTCGTACGAATCGCTCACGCTGCCAACGGAAGCAGTGACCCCGACTTCGGCGAGGCGTTCGCTGAACTTAATCGACGTGTACTGGCTGCCCCTGTCGGTATGATGGATCAGCCCGGTCAGATCCGTTGCCCCACAACGGTTTCTGGTCCAAACCGCCTGCTCGAGCGCGTCCAGAACGAGTTGGCTACTCATCGAGGCGCCGGAGCGCCAACCCAGAATCCGGCGCGCGTAGGCGTCGATGACGAACGCGACGTACACCCAACCCGACCAGCTCGAGACATAAGTGATGTCGGCCACCCACAGCACGTTCGGCGCGACTGAGCCAAAGTCCCGGCACACCAGATCCGCGGCCCGATCCACGCCCTGCCCAGCGATCGTGGTGCGCTTGACCTTGCCCCGGACTGCGCCCACCAGGCCCTGCCCGCGCATCAGCCGCTCCACCGTGCAACGAGCCACCGCGAAACCCTCCCGGTTCAGCTGGAGCCACACCTTCCGCGCCCCGTACACGCCGTAGTTCTCGGCGTGGACCCGACGGATCTCGTTGACCAACACCGCATCCGCCCAGTCACGGGCCGTGGCGGGCTTGTTCACCAGCTCGTAGTACGTCGACGGGGCAATCGGCAGGCCGTGCTCGGTCAGCACCCTACAGATCGGCTCGACACCCCACCGCAGGCCACCGGCATCCCGGTGGCCCGCGTGCACGCGGACGAAGTCCACGATCAACGGGAGGGCCGGTCGAGCTCGGCTCCGAAGAAAGCCGCGGCAGCCTTCAAGATGCCGTTCGCCCGCTTCAGCTCCACCACCTCACGCTTGAGCCGGCGCGTCTCCGCTGACTCCTCGCTGGTGACTCCCGGCCGGGAACCATCATCGACCTCCGCCCGGCGCACCCACTTGCGGACCGTCTCCGGCGTCCCGACCCCAAGCAACTCCGACACCTTCGCCATCGCCGCCCACTCCGAGTCGTGATCGGCTCGGACCTCGGCGACCATCCGCACCGCCCGCTCCCGCAACTCCGACGGATACCGCTTCCTCGAATCTCCTGGCATGACTCCAACCTTCCCAACAATCGGAGTCTCCGGACATCCCGGGGCGGTTCATTGCGGTGCCGCGGATGTCATCGCAAGGGAATTGGCCGACACTCGACCAACAGGTCGACGCGAGATCGTCGGGCAACGCGGACAAACGCGCGTTAGTTCTGGCCGGTGGCGGAGCGGCGGGCAATGCGTGGCAGCTCGGTCTCATCGCCGCCCTGTCCGGGGCCGGGGTCGAAGTGACCCGGGCCGATCTCATCATCGGGACGTCGGCAGGATCGACGGTGGCTGCCCAGATCACCAGCGGGACACACCCAGCCGACCTGTATGCCGCGATCCTCACCGAGATGCGTCAGCCACCGGCTGGCCATGCCGGGTCCGCGAGGGGACGCGCTCCGGGGCTCTCGGGTCCGGGCTACCTGCAGTGGTCGAATGGGATCATTGGTGCTGCTGAGAATGCGTCCGACATGCGGCGCCGGATGGGCGCCGCGGCGCTCGGGATGGATGCATCAGTCAGCTCTAGCGAGACGCGCTGGCGCGACATCGTCGCGGCCAGGCTTCCCAGCCACCACTGGCCGCAGCAGCTGGTGCTCATCGTTGCGGTAGATGCCCGCACCGGTGAGCCGGTGGTGTTCGACCGGCACAGCGGAATCGACCTTGTTGACGCCGTCGCCGCCAGCACCTCGGCGATGACGCCCTACCGCATCGGCGAGAACCGGTACATCAACGGCGGCTATCGACGCAGCGAGAACGCCGACCTGGCGTCTGGGTACGGGCGGGTGCTCGTGCTGTCACCGTTCGGCGGTAGGTCGCGCATGCCGCGCTCGTGGGGGATGGACCTGGCAACCCAGGTCGCTGAGCTACGCGCCAGCGGCAGCAGGGTGGGGACGATATTCCCCGATGACGGCGCGGGCGAGGTGTTCGACGCGAATGCGTTGGATCCGTCGACGCGTCTGCAAGCCGCGAGGGGAGGCTATGACCAGGGCCGGACCCCCGCGCAGTCGGCCGAGGAAATCTGGCTGTAGCGCGCGGAGCACGTCACTCCGTACACAAGGGGGACACCTACTCGTCATCCGACCGCCCACCGAATGCGGTGTGGCTTCTGGCCACCCTCGCCCGACCTGTTCTGGACTGACTCGGTCGGCTTGACCGACCTGTCCCTCGAGGTCCTCGGACAACCGCTCGACCGCGACCTATCGGTGCGCTCGGGGCTGTCGCCTGTTTGCGCAATGGCCGACTGTACGAGGACGACGACGGGGCAGCGCTGGCGTCGGTGCGACGCTGCTCAGGGGCGGCGTGCGGATGTCGATACTCCATTCGCGCAGTGCGGCGTAGCGGTCAGAGTTGGCGGACCCGCCTCAGGAGCTCGGTAGGCGAACGGTCGTCGTCCACAATCGCCCAACCAACAGCCTCGGGCTGAGGACGGGGGTGGCGAGACGCATAGTGGACCCATGACCTCGCAGGACGTACGACTCGAAGGACAGCCCCCCGGGAGGCTCGACGGACGGCTCGACGGGCAGGTGGCGCTGGTAACGGGCGGCAGTCGCGGGATCGGGCTGGCCGCTGCCCGAGGGCTCGGCGGGCGCGGCGCAACCGTGGTCTTGGTCGGGCGCGGCGACGACTCTGCCGGGGCGGCCGCGGCGGCACTGGTGGCGGACGGGATTGACGCCGTCGGCGTGGGCTGCGACGTCGGTATCGCCGAGGACGTGGCCGCCCTGCCCGAACGGCTGGGCCCGCTGGCCGCTGTCGACATACTGATCTGCGCGGCCGGGGTGATGAGCGAGCGCACCGCCAAGACGCTGCGTACGAGTGAGAGCGAGTGGCGCCGGGTGATGGGCATCGACCTCGACGGGGTCTGGCGAACGATAGCGGCGTTCGTCCCGGGCATGGTCGAGCGGCGCCATGGTCGGGTGGTTGCGGTGAGCGCCTGCCTCGGGCGGATGAGCGGCCCGGGCAACGCCGGTGGGCTGGCGCCTTACCGCGTGGCCAAGGCCGGCGTCAACGCGCTGGTGCGCAACCTCGCGTACGAGCAGGGCATGGGTATGCGAGGTGTTCTCGTGGACGCCACCTGCCCTGGCCACTGCCGCACCGACATGGGCGGGGCGAGCGCGCCCCGCTCCGCCGAGCAGGGAGCCGAGACGGCAGTGTGGCTGGCCGGACGGTCCGCCGACGGCGCCCAGACCGGAGTGCTGTGGGAGGACCGTCAGGTCCTCCCCTGGTAGGCGATGCCGAAACGTGAATCTGCCATTCGACGTTGCGGTGATGGTGCAATGGGCCTGCTGCCAGGACGTTGATTGGTGTCCCTTTCGCGCCACTCTTGAGCGTGGTGGCCGGCCCCTCACAGCGGTACAGCTTGGACACGGAGGTCGACCGTCACGCGCTGGCAGCCACGTGCCAACTGCAGCTCACGTTGGGGTTCCAGTCCGCGAACATCCCTGAGGGGTTGTGCTTCCACACCCACGCGTGCATGAGGTTGAGGTTTGGTCCGGGAGGTGGGACCAGGATGTGCATCTTCATCCCGAGGACCGACGGCGGTGTTGAGACGCCGGGCGGGTTGGCCTGTGGGCCTCGAACCACCTAGTCGACGGCTACGAGCTTGAGCCCGCCCTTGGGGGTGGGGCTGGAGAGGCCGCCCGTGAGGATTCTGACTCCGGACCCGTTCACCCATCCGAGCTCGTAGCCGGCCGCAATGGCCGCGTCGACCCGACGGAACCCGGCCGTGACCCTGCGCACCTGCGCAAGCTCACGATGAAGACCCGGGGTGTGAGCCATGGTCCGGACGGTGGATGCGCTTCCGGTTTCCGGCTCCGGCGCCATGGAGGCGAAGGCGGGGGTGACACGTCAGGACGGCGGCCGCTGCGGCGGTCAATCCGATGGGGGCGATGCGAATAGCGCGAGTTGAGCGGGACATGAGTTCTGAACGAATTCCTTGATGCGGTCCGGTACTGGGCCTGAACGGTGGTTGGTTTCGAAACCCCTCACCTCAGCCCGTCACGCTCGGAGGACTCTCGGTGGGCGCTTGGACCCCCGCCTTGGAGGCCTTCGCAACGCGGAAGGCGCCAGGACCGCTCGCTGCTCTCGGCCACCGATTGGGACGGCTGGCTTCCACCCGGGCACCTGACGACGGTTCAGACCTACGCGGTCCACCCACGAGCAGTGTTGAGCCGGACCGGTTCGAGGACGTGGCTGGTCGAGACGATTGCCGCCCGGCTGACGGAGGCCCAGCTGGTCAGACCGTCGTTGCTCAACGCGGCGCAACCAGATGCAACGTCGGTCGGACAGCCGGGACACGCACGCCGGAAATCTCCTGGCGCACATGCATTTTGACGACGGGGCTGACCGTGTTCTGGGCCTTGTGACCTGCCAAACGCGTCACGGTCATTGGCCGAGCGAGCCGAGCCGCTGCGCGACGTCGAGGACGTCCGTTGCCTCGTCGTTGCTGAGGACGATGACGTGCAGGTGGCTAGGGAGGTAGAGGGCGTTGTAGGCGAGGTACCCGTCGATGCGGCCGAGGTGGTAATCGAGGGTGCCGAGCGGTTGAGGGGCGACGAACCAGCCGTAGCCGTATCCGCTGTCCGACGCCTCTAGGCATCCGCCTGGGCTGGTCGGCGGCGGACACCGCACGTGCTGGGCCAGCATCTGTCGGACCGCCGCGGCCGGTACGAGGGTGGCGTGGTCGAGGCCGTCGTCCCACCGTTGCATGTCGCCGACCGTCGAGTACAGCCCTCCGGCGGAGTAGAACGCGTCGATCGGGTACGGTCCGGGGGTGGCGCCGTTGCTGTAGTAGCCGGTGGCATGGCCGGGTCGCACCTCGTCGGTGTCGAGGCCGGAATGTCCCATGTGGAGCGGCCCGAAAATCTCGCGCTGCAGGAACGTCGCATAGCTGACGCCGGCGACCTGTTCGATGACATACCCGAGGAGGGCGTAGCCGGAGTTGCTGTACCGCATCTGCGTGCCAGGGGTGAACAGCAGCGGCGCATCACGGAACTGTGCGATGAGCTGGACCGGGGATACCTGTCGCGGCGGCCAGGGCAGGCCCATCTCGTTCAGATAGTCGGGGATGCCGGAGGAATGGGTCAGGAGCTCCTCCAGGGTGATCTCGGCCCACGCTGGCGGGCAGCTCGGCACGTATCGGCAGACCCTGTCGTTCACGGTCAGCAGGTGGCGTTGCGTGAGGATGAGGATCGCCATCGCAGTGAACTGTTTGCTGACCGAGCCCAACCGAAAGATGGTGTCGGTGGTGTTGGCGACACCGGTTGCTCGGTCCGCCATCCCGTGGGCGGCGACGACCTGCCCCCCCGCTCGGCTCACCAGCAGGGCTCCACTGAAACGGCCAGTCGCCGAGATCGCCGCCACGTAGGCCGAGATGCCGCCCGCAGGAGCGAACGAACGGCTTGGCTCAGTGGCGGATACCCCGTTCTGGCAGGCCGACAGGGCCAGCAACACGACAATGACCGCCAGCCGGTAGAGGCGCCGCCTCGCATGCACCCGGCTAGTGTGAGCGCGTCGGCGCTGCCGCGCCAGACCCGGGACGCAGGTCACAGCAGGCTGTCCAGGCCGGTTCGCATACAGCCCAGTGGAGACCCTCAGCCGCTGTCGGCCGTATGCGCGATCAGCGCCGGATGAATTGGGCGTGGCGTATCAGCGTAGCCTCAGCCTGGTTTCTTATCATCGCGAGGTGGAAACCTCCCCAAAACGGGCGTCAGGCAGACTCAGTGTCACGCAAGGGGCGCCAGTCGTCGACGGCTACCCCGTCGAGACCCGGTGCGCTCGATGGTAGACGTCGCCCGCGACCCCCGGGTGCGACCGCCGCGAGCCAACCGCAAGCCCGCTCCACGTCGTCGTCGCGGGCGTCTGCGCCGCCTGGCACGCAGCCGGCCGGTCCGTGTCCTGCTTGTCATTCTTGTCCTGATCGGCTGCTGGGTTGCCTGGTCTCTGGGTCAAGCCCTCACCGCTCCCGGTGACGACAGTGCCCCGGCCCGCGTCGCCGGCTGGGCACGCGACCATCAGCTCGGGTTCGTCGTGACCGCAGCGGAGACCATCCAGTACGACATCAACCCGCCCGCGGTGGGTGGGGCGCCGACGATCGCCATGGAGCCGCCGGCGGAGACGCCGTTGACGCAGTCCCAGCCGTTCGGTGCGCCGTCATCGTCCGCCGCAACGGGTTCGACGTCGGGCACGTCGGGCACGTCGGGCAAGACTCACAAGCCGGCACTGCCGTCGATTGTGCTGCCGGTGCTGGCTTCCCCGGCCGGGCCGTCGTTGCCGGGTGAGGGAACGTGGCGGGTACTAGCGCAGGTCGATGGAGTCGACGCCTTGCAGGCCGCATTCGTGCGACCAGACGCTCAGCACACGTCGTACGTGGTGGCTGTCGCGTCGATGGACCCCCGGGTGTTGCGCTTCCAGCTGCATCCCGGGAACACCGACCCTGGACCGGGGAACTGGGGTGTACCCCCCACCATCCCCCCAGGGACTCGGGACACCCTCGTCGCCGCGTTCAACGGAGGGTTCAAGGTCGAGCAGTCCGGCGGGGGCTTCTACCTCAACGGGGTCACCCGGGGTCAGCTGACCGACGGGGTGGCCTCGATGGTGTTCTACAAGGACGGCCACGTCGCGGTCGGCGCGTGGGGGCGGGAGGTGTCGATGACCCCGGATGTGGTCGCTGTCCGGCAGAACCTGCGGCTGATGGTCGACCAGTCGACCGTCTCACCCGCCGTGGATCTCAACACCGAGAGCGTGTGGGGGGCCAGTATCGCCGGGAAGGCCTTTGTGTGGCGCTCCGGTGTCGGCGTCGCCGCCGACGGGCGGGTCATCTTCGTCTACGGCCCGGCGCTGTCGGTGCGCAGCCTGGCCAGCCTGCTGCAGCGGGCGGGGGCGGTCGAGGCGATGGAGCTCGACATCAACCCGTCCTGGATGACGTTCATGTCGTACGCCCCGAGCGCGGACCCGGCGAACCCGACGCCCGTCAAGCTGCTCCCCAACCAAGAGGAAGAGGCGACGCGCTACTACGGCGTCAGCAGCCGCGACTTCATCGCCGTCCACGCCAAGTGACGCCCGATGACCGACGTTGACAAGAAGCGGACCGACCCTCTCAGGGTGGGCCGCCGGCCGGCGATGAGCTCACCTGGAGCCCTGCTTCGAGCCTGCCGCCCGCGGCAGTGGACCAAGAACCTGCTCGTCCTGGTGGCGCCGGCGGCCGCCGGGGTCATCACGCAACCGCGGAGCCTGCTCGCTGCCGGCGTCGCGGTGCTCACCTTCGCACTCGCATCGGCCGGGATCTATCTCGTCAACGACGTGGTCGACGTCGAGGCGGACCGCCGCCACCCCAGCAAACGACGCAGACCCGTCGCCGCCGGAGAGCTGTCCACCCGAGCAGCCGTCCTGACCGGCGTGGCCCTGCTCGCGCTCGCGCTGACGGTGGCGGCCGCGCAGTCCTGGCAGCTGCTGCTGGTCATCGCCGTCTACGAGGCGATCCAGCTGGCTTACTGCCTGGGGTGGAAGAACCAACCCGTCATCGAGCTGATGTGCGTCGCCTCGGGGTTCCTGCTGCGCGCCATCGCCGGCGGTGTCGCCGTGCACGTCGACCTGTCTCAGTGGTTCCTGACCGCCGCGGGGTTCGGTGCGCTGTTCGTCGCGGCCGGCAAGCGGTATGCGGAGTCGGTGCGGTTCAACAAGACTGGGGCGGCGGTCCGGCCCGTCCTCGCGGTCTACACGGACACCTACCTACGGTTCGTATGGACGATGTCGGCGGCGGTCCTGCTGCTGACCTACGCCCTGTGGGCCTTCACGATCCGGGAGAGCACGGGCACCGTCTGGGGTGTCGTGTCGGCGGTGCCGTTCCTCGCGGCCGTGCTGCGTTACGCCGTCGACGTCGACGGCGGCCAAGCCGGCGAGCCCGAGGACATCCTGCTGAAAGACCGGTTCCTGTTGGGGGCCGCCGCGGTCTGGGCCGTGACGATGGTCGCGGCCGTCTACCTGTAGGCGGGCGCGGGACGCTCCGGTCGCACCTTCACATCGGCAGTCGGCGGAACACCTGGTGCGGCAGATGACGAAGGCCTGACATCGCCCAGCGCAGCGAGCCCGGAACCCACACGATACGAGCCCGGTGCTTCAGACCCAGGACGATCGCCGCAGCGACCTGCTCCGCAGTCTGCGACAGCGGCGCAGGATCGAGCCCCGCGGTCATCCGGGTGACAACGAACCCCGGGCGGACCACCATCACCCGCACCCCGTCGTCGGCGACCGCCTCGGCCAGGCCCAGGTAGAACGCGTCCATGCCCGCCTTGGTCGATCCATAGACGAAGTTCGACCGACGGGGGCGCTCCGCCGCCACCGACGACAAGGCGATGATCGTGCCGTGGCCCTGGGCCCGCAGTCGCGCAGCCATCAGGACCCCGTATCCGACTGCGGCCGCATAGTTCACCTGGACCAGCTCGGCCGCGGCCTGCAGATCCTGCCAGGCTCGTTCCTGGTCTCCGAGCACCCCGAACGCGACGATGACGATGTCGACGTCGTCTCGGCCGTCGCACACCTCGGCGACCGTCCGTTCATACCCGGCAGGGTCGCAGGCCTCGAGATCGACCGCGTCGACGACCATGCCACTGTCCGTCAATGCCGCCACGGCGGCGTCCCGGCGCTGCGAGGCACGCGCGGCCAGCGTCACCTGCACCCCTTCTGCGTCTCGGGTCAGGGCCGCGACGGTGGCCTGCGCGATCTGCGAGGTCCCACCCAGTACGACGATGCGCTGCACTCGACCCACAGCGTCTCTCACAGGTGCAGCCTCCTGGCCAGGTCGGACGTGAACATACCGGTCGGGTCGACCGACTGACGAACTGCACGAAACTGGTCCAGTTTCGGGTACATCGCGGGGAGCGCTGCCGGAGACAGCCGTGAGTCCTTGGCCAGGTAGAGCCGCCCGCCGACACCGAGGACCTCCTCGTCCAGCCGGTCCAGGAGATGCCCGACGCTATCGGAGGAGGCGGGCATGTCCAAGGTGAACGTCCAGCCCGGCATCGGGAAGGACAGGTAACCCCTGCCGGCCGGACCCAGGCGCTTCAACACGGCGAAGAAGCATCCTTGACCGGCTGCGCTGACCATCTTCAGGCAGCGGCGCAGCGTGTCAGCTGCCTCGAGGGGGATGACGAACTGGTACTGCAGAAAGCCGGCCGGGCCGTAGATCCGGTTCCACTGCTGGATGCCGTCCAACGGCTGCAGAAAACCACCGAGAGGGACAATCTGTCCGCGTCTGCGTACGGGGAACTTCCGGAACCAGGCTTCGTTGAAGGCACCCACGGTCTGCCGGTTCATGACCCCGTTCGGCATCCACCGGGGTGCGGTGAACCTCCGCTGCGGATCGAACGCCAGCGGGTGCGCGCGGTCGCGGACCGGAAGCTGGTCCAACGTCGCCGGCCACCCCCGGGTCAGCACCGACCGGCCCAGACGTGAACCGCCGGCGAGGCAGTCGACCCAGGCCACCGAGTAGGTGTAGCGGTCGTCATCGGCCATCCGCTGGAGCAGCTCGTCGAGGTTGGCGCACCGGTCGGTGTCGACGACGCAGTACGCGGTCTCGACCCGGCGAGTCCGGAGCGTCACGCGCAGGACCACACCGGTCAGCCCCATGCCGCCCACCGTCGCCCAGAACAGCTCGTCCTCGGGAGTGAGCGTCCGAACCGACCCGTCCGCGCACAGCAGGTCAATCGAGTCCAGGTACTGCCCGAAGTCGCCGTCCACGTGGTGGTTCTTGCCGTGCACGTCCGACGCCACTGCGCCACCCAGGGTGACCTGCCGGGTGCCCGGGGTGACCACGGGCGTCAGGCCCAGGGGAATGAGTGTGCGCATCAGCGCATCGAGGCTGACGCCTGCCTCTGCACAGACGAGGCCGGTCTCGACATCGACGCGGAGAACCCTGTTGCGGGTCGTCATGTCCAGGACCAGGCCGCCGCCGTTCTGCGCCGCGTCTCCGTAGGAACGTCCCAGGCCACGAGCCAGCACACCCCTCGGGCCGGCCGTCGCGATCAACCCTGGCAGGTCGGCGTTGTCACCGGCTTCGTGCACGGAGGCCATGCTCGGCGACGTACGACCCCACCCCTGAAGCTGCCGGCGCCTGTCGATGACTGTTCCCCTTCCCGGGTGATCGGCAAGGTCATGGGTTTGCCCTCGCACACCCATCATTCGGGCCGTTGCTGGGCGGTCGCTGGGAAGATTGTCCGATTGGACCGGGCCTGCCCGGCGTGGTGTCACTGGGCTGGGGTCATCGCATGTTGCCGGTGTGTCCGAGGGAGAACCGTCCTGGTTGGGGCCAGACGAGCAGGCCGTGTGGCCCGGGGCGGACGGGGATGGCGTGCAGGAGGGCGCCGGTGTGGGTGTCGATGACGTAGACCACCGCGTTGTAGCGGCCGGAAAGCCACAGCTGGGTTCCGTCGGCGGTGACGCCGCCCATGTCGGGGGAGCCTCCGCCGGGGAGGTGCCAGGTCTGGGATGGGGTCAGGGTGGCGGCGTCGAGGACGGTGATGCTGCCTTCGTCGCGGTTGCTGACGTAGACGGTGGTGGCGTCCCGCGCGGGGTAGATCCCATGGGCTCCCTTGCCGGTGGGTTGGAACCTCGTGACGGCCATGGTGGCGGCGTCGAGAATCCATACCCCGTTGCGCATCATGTCGGCGACCAGGAAATGCGTCCCGTCCGGGGCGAGTCGCACGTCCTGCGGCATCGACGACGCTCCGGGCTGGAGCCGAGCCATCGGACCTCCCATGGCGGCAGCCTGGGCGGGTGAGGTCGCGCCGGGGGTGGCGATGTGGTTGAGGTCGATGACGGAGCGGATCGCGGTGGCGTCGGCGTCCAGGACCAGCAGCTGCCCGCTGAACTCGCAGCTGACCACCAGCGTGCTCAGGTCGGCGCTGTAGTCGGCGTGGTTGATCCCGAGGCAGGGCGCTGGCAGCGAACGGCGCAGCGCCATCGTGGTCGGGTCTCGGACGTCGATGCGCCGCAGCCGTTCGGCCATCACCAGGGCCGCGGTCCCGTCGGGGGTGAAGTACAGGTTGTATGGGTCGTCGACGCCGACGGTGGCTCTCACCTGGCCGGTGTTCGGTTCGATAGCAGTCATCGAGTTGCCGGCGTCGCTGTTGACCCACAGCGTGGACAGGTCGTGGCTGGGGACCACGTGTTCCGGTGACCGGCCGACCGGGTAGGTGGCGATGACCGTATAGGTCGCGGGGTCGATGACCTGGACGGTGCCGGCCTGCTGGTTCGGGACGTAGACCAGCGGGCGAGCCTGCCGGGCGGCGGGCTGGAGCTGACCGGCGCCGGTCGCGGCATACGGCAGGGTGAGTGGGGGGGTAGCCGGGCCGGCCGCTCCAGCCGTGCTCGCGGGGCCGGTTGTCGCTCGCGGCGTTGAGGGGGCTGGGGAAGCGCCGCGACCGGGTGTTGACGTCGGCTTCGGTGGTGCCTGGCCTGCGGTTGCTGCGCATCCGGCGAGCGCGGCAACGATGAGGGCACCCACGGCTGCGGCGCGGGTGATGGCGGGCCGGTGTCCAGTCATGTGGCGGTCGCCAACATCCGGGTCAGGGTCACCGGAGTCAGGCCCTGGTGGGCCAGACCTGCCAGGATGCCCGGCAGCGCCTCGATGGTGCCGGCGTGGCCGAGGTGGAGGCTGACGATCGACCCGGCCTTGACGGCGGTCAGGGTCCGGGTCCGGACCAGCTCGGCTCCGGGGTCGGTGTAGTCCAGCGGGTCGACGTCGTAGGAGACGCACCGGGGGTAGCCACACGCCGCGGCGGCGGCCCGGATGGTCGGCGTGCTGGCTGGGGTGCCGGAGGGCCGGAAAAGCAGTCCGGGGCCGCCGATGGAACGGGTGACGGCCTCGGAGCCGAGTCGGATCTCGCGGGTGGCCTGGGCCAGGTCGAGCCCGGGCATCTGCTGGTGGCTCCACGTGTGGTTGCCGAGGTCGTTGCCGGCGTGGGTGATGTCTGCTCCGATGCTGGGGTTGGCGTCCAGCCACTGCCCGACGGCGAAGACGGTCAACGCGGCGCCGGTGTCGTGAGCGATCGCCAGCGCGCGGGTGGTCAGGGCGAGGTCGCCGGCGCCGTGAAAGGTCAGCGCCACAAACGACCCGGCGGTGGGTCCGGTGGCGATGTCCGGCCCCGGGTCGCCGAGCGCGAACCGTCTGGGTCCCGATCCGCTCGGTTGGGCGGGCGGGGTGCTAGGGCCGGAAGGCGACGGTGCTGGGGGCGTCGTGCTGGTCGCCGTCGGCCGCGGCGCGTCGACGGTCGAGGCGGTGCTACTGGGGCTGCTGGTGGCCGTGGCATCGGGGCTGCACGCTGAAGTGGCGGCGATCCCAGACAGCCCGAGCAACCCCAGCATGACGTTGCGCCTGGCGGGTCGTTGCCCCGGGTGTGGGCTTTCGAGCGCGGCCCGGTCTGCTGCGGGACGGGCTGCATCAGAACCAGGAGCCGCCGCGGGGTCTGGCTCCCGGCTGCTCATCGCCGCGACCGAGAGGCCGGTGCGGTGTGGGCCTGCGCGTCGCGCCGCTGTCGGTGCACCAAGGTGAACAAGGCCGTGGTTGCCGATACGGCGACGACGGCGATGAGCACTCCGGCGGCAACGTCTTGCAGATGGTGTACGTGGGCGGCGACGCGGGCCAGACCGCCGGCGATGGCGATGACGAGCAGGACTGCTCCGAGGCGGCGGCGGATCGTGAAGATCAGCAAGGCGACCGCTGCGGCGTAGGCGGTGTGGTCGGACGGGAACCCGTTGTCCGCCGAGTGCGGGAACAGGGCCGGGTGCGCGGGGTCGACCACGAACGGGCGCGGGTCCTGGTGGACGAGTCCGGCGAGGAGCACCAGGGCTGCGGTCGCGACCACGACAACGATGGCGCGCAGTGCGAGGTCGATCTTGCCGGCCCGCGGGAGCGACAGCCACAGCACCACGGCGACCGCGGGCGGCACCAACGGAAGCCACTGCGCGGCCAGCGACGTAAAACTATCCATGGTTGACCATTTCTAGGCCAGGAACCTGAGATGGTGCTGAGGGCGGCTGCCCGGCCCGTGCTGAGCAAGGGCTGGCGACCGCCTCGCTGGTCGCTGAATGTGTGCTCATGCCTCCTCCGGTCCGAGGACGAGGTCGGGCACCGGTCCTGACCTTGCTGTGGTGATGTTCTCCTGAAATGGCGTCGTTCTGCTATTCGCCAGGACCGTCAGCTCATGAGGCCGACTCACGCTCGTGGCGGAGTCGCAGCGCCATCCGAGGGCATTCCTTGACCGCCATTCGGGCGTGCTCGATGAGGGCCCTCGCAACGACAGGGTCCCGTTCGCCGGTCACCGGTACGGGATAGCCCCAGGGATCTTGGGCAACGATCTCGGGAATCAGCTCGGTGCACACCCCGCGCCCTTCGCAGGCGACCCAGTCGATGACCAGTCGCGTGGTCATCTCCCGGCCCCACGGCGAGGCCGTTCCGTGCAGAGGCCCTCCCGGTGTCGCCGCACCTCGTCCCTGAAGGTTCGCATCGTGCTGCGCGCCAACCGCACGGTTCCCGTTGGATGGTGGCATGCGCCTCGTGTCTCCGTGATCCGGCACAGCCATTCGACGTCGGACTCCATTTGAGCGGACGCGCGCCCTCGGGCCAACCGGCTCATGGTGCCTGCCAGGGCAGGCAAGCCGTTGACGCAGGGGCCGCACTGGCCGGCGTTCTGACCGGCAAGGTAGGCAAGAACCTGGGCCGAGTAGCGCAGTCCGCACGCAGATCTGGGCAGCACCACCAGGACTCCAGCGCCTGGGGAGGCGTCGTGGGGGGCCAGGTCGGATCGGGTGAGGCGTAGTCCAGCATGCACGTCCGGCCACGTAACCCAGCCACCATGGAAACCCCCGACGAGGACGGCCGCCGCAGGCCCGGTCAGACCTCCCACGTCGTCGACGATCGACTCGATGGGAGCGCCACCTTCGACCTCGCGCACCCCTGGCCGGGTGACACACCCTGAGACCGTGACCAGTCGGCTCCCCGGTTCGTCGGCCGACCCCCGTTCACGGAACCACGCAGGCCCGAACCGGGCGATCAGCGCCAGGTTGGCCAGGGTCTCGACGTTCTGGACCAGCGTCGGGCGTCCCCGGACTCCGTGGGTGAATACGCGGGGAGGGGTGGTCGTCGGCAGAGCAAGGCTGCCGTTGATGGCCGACACGAGAGCCGACTCCTCACCGGACAGGAACGCGTCCTCGGCGACGAACGGGGTGACCTTGACGCGGTCTCTGCGCTCCGCCATTGCGGGAACCACGCAGTCTTCGAGCAGATCTCGGGGCCCGTAGACATACGCTCTGCGGGCGCCGACGGTCGCTGCGGCGACCTGGACACCATCGAGGACCAGATGCGGACTGCGGCTCAACAGATAGCGGTCCTTGCGGCTGGCCGGCTCACCTTCAGCGGCATTCGCGACCACGACGGGACGCGACCCCTCGGCCACTGCGGCGAGCTTGCGGGAGACGGGGAACCCTGCGCCCCCGCGGCCGGTCAGGCAGGCGTTGGCCACGGCCTCGATGAGCTCACCCCGGCCGAGAGAAGGCAGCTCGCCGAGGACGTCGAGATGCTCACCGAAACTCAGCCCGGCACAGTCCGCCAGGGGCGTCGTCGAGACGGTCACGTCCATGGCACACCTCTCGGCGCGACAGGCGCGGGCACGGCCGTGGTCTCGACGTCCTCCTGGATGAAGAGCACTCGCCAGCCGACCGCGCCGGCCACCGCCAGGAGGCAGGTGCCTGTGAGGATCAGCATCCACCGGCTCGTCCCGTCGGTTCCGTTGCCGATGGCATGCGCGACCGCCAGTGGCCAGAAGGCATACGCGAGCCAGTGCAGGACGCGCCAGGCGCGCCGCCCGATGCGGTCTCTGAGCAGACTGGACACCACGAGCAGCACGACGAGATCGAACGCCAGGGTCCCGAGGCCCTGCCACACGGGGCGGTAGGGCGCGTCGAAGGGTACCAACACATCCGTGAGCCGCAGCTGCGCGTAGGGATCGAAGAGGAGGGTCGTGACGTGCAACGCGACGAACCCGAGTGCGGTCAGGCTCAGGGTGCGGTGCAGGGCCACCACAGCGAACTTGGGCAGGCCGGTCACCGCCTGCCCGTTGCGAACGACGATGCCAAGGACAAGGACGGCGGAGAACAGCACAACGGCGCTGACACCGAACCCGCGCCCGAGGTACCACAGGGCGTTCGTCACGCCGGCCAGCCGCCCACCGTATGCACCGTGCCGTCGTCCGCGACCAGCCTGGCCGTGGCCTCGTGTCGGGCGAGGAACTCCACCGCGTTCTCAGCGCGGACCACTGCCGCGGTGGTCAACGTGTTGGCCAGGACGCAGGTGTCTGCGGCCACGGACACGGTGCGCCACACGCGATCGACGCTGACGCCTGTCATGGGGTCCACGATGTGGTGGAAACGGGTGCCGGCCCGCCACCAGGTGCGGTGCAGCGTCGAGGAAGTCGCCATCGCCTGTGCGCCTGTCAGGCATACGGTCGTCCCCGGCTGGTCCTCACCGTCCTGAACGAGGATCGGCCACCCCTGCGGTGGGCCGTCACCGGCAGCGCGCAGGTCCCCGCCGAGACTGACCAGCACCCCGCATCCAAGGGCGGCAGCCGCGTGCGTCGCACTGCGGTCCGCGGTCCATGCTTTCGCGGTCGCCCCGAGATCCAGGACCACTCCCGCGGGCATCTCCAGGTGGGTACCCTCCAAGCGAACGTCGCGCCACGTGGCTCGGCGCGAGAGGCAGATGGTCACCTTGGCGGGGGGGACGGCTGGAACCGTGCCCCTGGCGGCGATGAGGTCCGCTGTGTCACGCCCGTATCCCAGGTCCTGCAGGCACGTCCCGAGCGTCGGGTCCACAGAGCCATCGGTCACACGTGCGGCTTCCACCGCCGTATCGACCAGCTCGGCCAACAGCGGCGAGATCTCGTGGGCCACGCCCGCCTTCACCCGACTGAGCCGGGACGTCTCCGAGTCCGGCCTGAACCGGCTGGCCGCGAGATCGACTCGCGCGATCCAGCTCTCGACGATGCGCCGAGCCGCCACGACGGCGTCGGGTTGGGTGGTGACCACCTTGATAGCCGTCGACCACGCCGACCACTCCTGCGATCCGTAGTCGACGGATCTGGGTGGGTCGAGCGGATGGGCGGTGCTGGTGGACGCCACAGAGTCAGGACCCCGACGACTGAGCAACCGGAGGGCTCGCGCTCGGCGAGAGCGAACTCGACGCGGCTTGGGCGGCAGCGGCCTGGGCGGCGGCGGCTTGGGCCGCAGCGGCTTGGGCGGCAGCGGCCTGGGCGGCAGCTGCCTGCGCGGCAGCGGCCTGCTTCGCGGCCTCGGTGCGGGCGGCGGCCTGTGCCGCTGCGGCTTGGGCGGCGGCGGCCTGGGCGGTGGCGGCTTGGGCGGCAGCGGCCTGAGCCGCCTGGTCGCGGGCGAGCTGAGCTGCCTTGACCTGGGCGGCCGCCTGTTGCTGAGCCGAAGCAGCCGTGGATGCCGCCGTGGATGCCGCTGTCAACAGGGCCTGGTGTTCGTGACCGAGGCCTACTGCGACGGTCGTCGACCCGGTCAGCGCGAGTCCGGCGACGATGGTGGTGACGCCTCGCACCCGGCGTCGGCCGGTGGCTCTGAGCTGCTCGGGTGTCATGGCTTCCCTTGATGGGTCGAGGTAACGGCGGCACTGTGGGTTGATGGCAAGCCTGACAGTTCGAGCAAGCCAGACCGTCTGGAAACCTTCTGAATCACCTGAGAGCGTGGTCGCCTGACCCGCCGGCCGCCCGCAGTCGCCTGAAGCGCACAGCGGGTTCAGAGGATTCTCAGCGTTTCGAGAGGCTCCGCTGATGCGATGCTGTCACCAGCACCACGGCGCCGCCGTCTGCCCGCTCGAGGGCGTCAGTTTTGCGGCGGGAGCTGCCATCTGGACGCGCTGGGGGGTGAGCGACATGTCGGAACATCAACGCGGCGACCCCGGCACGGGTCGTCTCACCCGCGCAGATGGGTCACCCCTGCGAGTGCTCGTCGTCGACGACGAGCGCAGCCTGGCCGACGTCCTCACCAGCGTCATGAGACTTCAGGGCTGGGACGCGCAGACGGCATACGGGGGTCGTGAGGCGCTGACCATTGCCACGACCTTCCGGCCGGACGTCGTCATCCTCGACATGATGCTGCCCGACATCGACGGCCTCGAGACCCTGAGACGACTGACCAACCTCGACATGTCTGTGAGAGTCATCTTCCTCACCGCCCGGGACGGTGTCGACGATCGGATCGGCAGCATCACGGCCGGAGCGGACGACTATCTGAGCAAGCCGTTCAGCCTCGAAGAGCTCATCGCCCGCGTACGCGCCCTGCTGAGGAGAGTGGGGGTGGCCGACCCGGGTGGAGTCGAGGAGCTCGTCGTCGGAGACCTCCGCATGAACCTCGAGTCACGAGAGGTCCAACGCGGGGGGAAGTACGTCGAGCTGACCCCCACCGAGTTCTCTTTGCTGCAGTACCTCATGTCCAACCCTCGTCGTGTCCTGTCCAAGACCGACATCATCGACCAGGTCTGGGGTGACGACTTCGGTGGCCAGATGCACATCGTCGAGCTCTATATCAGCTACCTCCGCAAGAAGGTCGACGCCGGCCGACCCCCCATGATCCATACCCGGTGGGGAGCCGGATACCAGATCAAGGCGAGCGAATGAGGCTACGACACCTGTCGGCCCGAAGGCCGCGGACCTTGCGGTCCCGCCTGACCACTGGTCTTCTCGTGCTGTTGGTGACGGCCTGTCTGGCGGTTGCCGTCACGACTGCTGTCGCTCTGCGATGGTTCCTGATGGATCGCCTCGACGCGCTCCTGGTCGACGCCAACGGGCGATACAGCATCAGCCTCGAGCACCCTGGAGCCGGTGAACCAGACGCCGACGACCCGGGCACAGCACCCGGGCAGTCAGTCGGCACACTGGGCGTGCGGCTCATCTCTGGTGTGCCCGCTACCGCGGCGGTGGTCCGACCTGATGGTTCGAACCAGCCGATCATCCTGACTGCATCGGATGTTCAGCAGATCGCCTCGGTGGTGCCCAACGGTGTTCCGGTCACCCTGGAGCTTCAGACGCTCGACGACTACCGGATCATCGCCACTGCGGGGCGGGACGGTGACGTTCATGTCACGGGGCTGCCGCTCCGGCCGGTTGACGAGACCCTCGCTCGGGTCGCCCTCATCGAGCTGGTCAGCTTCCTCGTGATCGTCATCGCCGGTGCGCTCGCGAGCATGAGTTTCGTCCGGTGGTCACTGCGTCCCCTCACGGCGGTCGCGAGGGTCGCCGTTGAGGTCACCGACCAGCCCCTGGACGCCGGCCATGTCGACCTGGGCGACCGTGACCTCCCGACCGACCCCAGCACCGAGGTGGGACAGGTGGGACTCGCGGTTCATCACATGCTCGACCACGTCGAGGCCTCGCTCCGGGCTCGCCACGCCACCGAGGAGCAGCTTCGGCTGTTCATCGCAGATGCCAGCCACGAGCTGCGCACACCCCTTGCAACCATTCGCGCCCATGCCGAGTTTGCCCGCATGACAACAGGGTTGCCCGAACCCGTCAACGTGTGCCTGGACCGCATCGACAGCGAGTCGGAGCGGATGGGTCGACTCGTCAACGACCTCCTGTTGCTGACCCGCCTCGATGCCGGCCGCCCGCTGGACTGCACGGACGTCGACCTGACCCGGATCGTCGTCGAGGCCGTCACCAATGCTCGGGCTCGGACTCCGGGTCACGTATGGCGGCTCGATCTGCCGCGCGAGACTCTCCTCACCCAAGGAGACCCCTACCGGCTTGCGCAGGTCATGACGAACCTGCTCACCAACGCTGCGACGCATACGCCGGACGGAACGACGGTCTCCATCGCCCTGCACCGCTTCGACACCGTCGATGAGATGACCGTCACCGACGATGGGCCGGGCTTCGACGCGTCCATGGTGTCCTCGCTCTTCGACCGGTTCAGCCGCGCCGACCCGTCTCGGAACCGAAGCAATGACAACGCCGGACTGGGACTCGCGATCGCCCGCGGCATTGTCCACGCGCACGGCGGGCAGCTCACCGCGGAACGCGACCACGACTTCACAACGTTCCGAGTGACCCTTCCACGTGCGGGCTCGCGCCCCATTCGAACCGAACAACAACCGGACCATGAGGTCGCGAGCGAGCGCCTCCATGAAACGCACTGAGACCGACCGTCTGACGATCACTGAGACGGACCGTCTGACGATCTGCAGATGCTGCGACGCCGCCGATCGGGTGATCGGCATCGCTCTCGGCCAGGTCGCTGCGCGCGGTCGTGCCCGAGGAGCAGGACACAGGTTGCGATGACCAACGGTTGCGGCAAAGCCGGTGGGAGCGGCGGGAGCGGCGGGAGCAGGAGTTGAAGACCTGGCTCTCGTTCAGGTGCTGAACCCTGCGTGGACGTGGTCGTGGTGGGTGCTGTCGCTGAAGAACCGCGACCCGCTCAGTAGGTAAGGCCCACCGACGTTGTACGAGCCAGCCCCCGCCGCTGCCTGCATGTAGGCGGTGACCAGGCTTCTCGTCGTCGAGGCCGACACCACGGGTTGGCCGTTGATGCGCCAGGTGTCGAACGCGCGGCCCTTCGGGTGGTCGCTCAAGCGTGAGGTGCCGAATACGTAGATCGGGTGTCCGGACCGGACCACGCTGACCCCGATCTGGAAGGTCTGAGACATGGTGAGCATGGCGTTGAGGACACTGTCGTGGACCTGGCCGGAGGCGATGTCGGCGCGGCTCGCCGGGGGGAGGTCGATCCGTGACGAGGTGAGCACCTGCCTCGCCGGGGACGTCAACGACGTGGAACGGGCTCCGGGGGCAGACGGGTGGATCTCGGTGACCCGCCAGGTGTCCCCGGACTTGACGAGACGCACGTCAAAGGTGGACCCGACGGCCGGGTCCGTGACGACGGGGTACGGGTGGGTGACCACGAGGACGCTGGCGGCCGTAGCAAGGATGCCGCCGTACTGGCTGAACACCACCTGGACGGCCGGTTGTGCGACGGTCGACTCGACGTACTGGGCCGCGAGCAGCTTCACCTGCGGGGCTACGTCGTTGGCGTCCGGCGTCCAAGACGGTCCCGCCACATTCGTCGCCGTGGCATCGGGGGCGGCGGTCGTGGGGATCGTCGAGGTCGTAGATGTGGTCGTCGGTGTTGCAGCGCCCGATGAGCTCGCCGGGTTTGGGGGGCTCACCGGGTTTGGGCTGGACCTGGATGGCACTGGGGACCTTGTGCCGCTGGGGGCGCCGGTGGAGCTGGTCGCCGACGTCGCCTTGGTGGCGCTCGTCGCCGACTTGCTCGTGCACCCGGCGAGCGCGGCCACCCCACCGAGCACGAGCAGCTGCCGGCGGTCCATTCGAACGGTCATCACCTCATGCTGCGGGGTGGTCCTGTGAACCACCCCGGCTCGAGGTCGCCCCGTGGCTACCCAGCGCGGTTGCTGAGCTTCTCCGCGAGCGCTGTCGCGGCCGTTCTGATGGCGTGCACATCGGCAGGTTGAGAGATCTCTCGCTCGGCGTCGTCCAGAATCAGTGTCACCTGTTCGACAATCGACGTGAGCCGGCTCGGTTGGGTGAGAGTCTCGGCACAGTCGTCCAACAGGCGAAGCAGAGCGCCGGCCACGGTGGGCTCGCTCGCACCGTAGCGACGGATCAACCCGCACATCGTCGAGAGATAGTCGGCGAAGCGTCGACCCGGAACCACGACCGCCACCTCGCCGTCGGGTGCAGCAACGACGTCGTCACCGAGGGGCCGGACGGCCAACGCGCAGAAGATGACGGACAGGTGATCCACAGCCTGTACCGCGGTGTACGGGTCGTTGACCGCCGGAGACAAGGCCTTGCACGCGACGTCGACGAGCTGACGGATCCCGAACGCGGCGTCCTGCTCCAAGGTCCGTTCGAAGCCGATCCGGACCGCCTCCTCGAGGAGCCTGGTGAAGGCCGCGGGATCTGGTCTCGGGTCTCGGGGGTTCCTGCGCCATACCCAAGCGAGTGTCGTCCCAGCGACCATGTGCTCGCCGACCCTGGGGCGGATGAGGACCGTCACACCCTGCTCGATGGCCAGTGGCAGGAGAAGCCGGGGATGCGCGGTCTGGACGTAACCGGACTGTGTGGCCGGCACGGTCATGGCCCAGGGCGGGGGTGTGGGCGGGGGGCCTTCGCTGTCACCCGGCTTCATCGTCACCACCTCGACCGTGCCGCGCTGAACCTGGTCGGTGATCGTGTCGATCTGGATCGAGTGCGCCAGGTGGTCGGCGAAGAAGATGACCATGGCAAGGCTGGCGAAGAGCAGCAGGATCGCTCCCGTGACGGCGAGTCGGGGGAAGTCCTCCACGCGAACGCCAGAGGCGATGCCCACGGTGTAGAGGCCTGCGGTGCTGTAGGTGAACGTGGACAGGAACACGCTGAGTACCCGTTGGGTGGGCTTGTCCCGCAGGAAGTTCCGCAGGAGGCGAGGGGAGAACTGGGTCGAGGACAGCTGCAGGGCCACGACCGTCAGACCCAGGACCAGCGCGATGACCGTGACGACGGTGCTGACGATCGTGATGAGCAGCGTCCGTGCGTCGTCGGCGGTGCCTTGGAACGCCAGGGGCGCCAACACAGAGCCGGGCCCGATCGTCACATGTGAGACCACACCCCCCGCGACCATCGCCACCAGTGCCCACGCCGCCGGCGACACCCACAACGAGGCTGCGGCGAACTCCCGCACCGCTGCGCGTCGGATCACAGGCCCATCTTCGACCACCGCGCCGGATTTTCGCGACCGCGACGCATGTCTCGTCGCGCCAGCGATCGACTGGTCGAGTCGCGGGGGGCCTGGGGGAGAGCCGATACCGGCCTGAGAGACGTCAGTCGGGGCTGCTCGCTCTCGCCCCGCGCAGATCGACCCCGTGACGCTCCAAAGGGGTGACGTGGCCGAACGACCGCCTCCAACCAACCGGGGGTCTCCCTCGGCCGACCCACCACTGACGATCGGCGTACCTCAGCGAGTCCTCAGCCTGCCTGGCTACCGTCCCAACGGGTGGTGGTCGCTGTATGTGAGGAGATCCCATGAAGGTGATGTGTGTCTCGACCGGAGGTGTCGAGCTGCGCGCCGTATCCGACCTGACCGCGCTGCTCGCTGATCCGGACGTCGTGGTGTGGGTCGACATCCCGGAGTGTGACCCGCAGGCTCTCAGCGTGCTCAGGGACGTGTTCAAGTTCCATCCCCTTGCGGTCGGGAACTGCGTGGAGCGCAACCACATGTCCAAGGTTCACGTTTACCCGGACCACGTCTTCATGGTTGTCCACGCTCCGCACATCGGGGAGCGCGGTCACGTGCAATACGTCGAGCTCGACCAGTTCATCGGCCCCAACTTCCTCGTCCCCGTCCACGGCCCGCTGAACCCGCTGGTCCCTCGGGAGATCGCCCAGATCGATACCGGCGCGGTCGCCCGCCGGCTCGAAACCGGAAGTCTCACCGTCTCCCACCCCTACGAGATCTCGTATGCCATCGCCATGACCCTGGGGCGCCGTGAGATCGACCTGGTCGCTCAGCTCGCCCAAGAATCCGGACAGCTCGAGCAGAGCGTGACGTCGCAGGAGACCCGGGCCGATCCTGAGGCTTTCGTCGAAGACCTGTTTGAAGTCTGGTACGAGCTGCTGGCGATCCGGACGATTGCGGCTCACACCGCCGCCACATACGGGCGAATCGCGGCGGTGACCCAGGCGGTCGAGCACCCGTCAGGTTCGGGTGTCGTGGATGTCGAGGACCAGTTCGAACGCATCACCAAGCTGGCCGACGGGCAGCGAGAGTTCCTCCACGGCGTCATCGAGTTCTACAAGACGCGCGCCGACACGCACACCACCATTGCAGCGGAGCGGATGGCCGCCACGGGTGTGCAACAGAACGACGACATGCGCCGGATCAGCGCCTGGGTGGCCATCATCGCCGTTCCCACCGCGGTCACCGGGTACTTCGGCCAGAACGTCCCTTACCCCGGCTTCAGCACTACCAGCGGCTTCGTCGCCTCCAGCGTCCTGATCATCGGCGGCGCCGCCGTGCTCTACGTGCTGTTCCGCCGATGGCGCTGGCTCTGACTTCTCGCCAAACGGACGCGTGTCTAAGAGTCTGAGGCCGGCAGCTCAACACCACTGCGTGTCAACCTCCTTGGCGGCTTCCGTTCTCGGCCGGTGAGATGTTCATTTTGCGAGGCCGGAGACCAGGTTGATCGCGGCAGCAATGATGACGGCACCGAAGGGGAATGAGAGCCATGCATGCCTCAGGGCGGTGCGTCTGATCTCTTTGGTCTGCAGATCCGTGTCGGAGACCTGGAACGTCATGCCGAGGGTGAAGGCGAGGTAGGCGAAGTCTCGGTAGTCGGGGCGTTCTTTCTCGTTGAAGTCGATGCCCCCCACCTCTCCGCCGTAGTAGAGACCGGCGTACTTGGTGGTGAACACGGTGTGAATCAAGGTCCAGGAGACGAAGATCGAGATCAGCGCGAGGCCGGCGATCAGAAATTTCGCAGCACCGTCTGATTGGCCGCCGCTGAAAAGGACGACACCGACCGCGGCGATGCTCGCCGCGGCGGCGATCACCAGGACGACGTCGGTCAGGTCGCGCCCGGGGTTCTCGCGCGTGACGTGTGCTGCGGTCGACGTCGAGTCGAGGCTCCAGATGCCGGTCCACATCAGTACACAGAACGTCAACGCCATCAGGTCCCACCCGATGAGCGGCGCGGCTTGACCGACGCCAACGACCAACGCGACCGCGGTGCCTACCACCCCGACAGCAAAGGCGATCAAGAGCTTGACCCGGGCTGATATCTCAGCCGAACGTGACCAGGAGGACCTCGGGGTAGCCGTGTCGGACACAGGAGAACCTTTCGGGCGTCGCTTCCGTCGCTGCGGCATACGCCGGCGTGCGACACCGTAGTGGTGTGTTCTGGGTGGAACCTGCTATCCAACGGCGGCGGTTCGCCGAATGTTCACCGGGACGAAGGACTGCGACACCTTGCGTGACGCCCAGAACTGGTCAGGGTTATGGGCGCGCGACCGCGCACCGGGTGCTCGACATCGACCGCCTGGACGGGCTGGCCCGGCTGGCGAACGGCCGTGTATGCAGGTCAGCGGACGACGGTCACCGGGCATTTGGCATAGGCGGCGACGTGCTGACTGACGGAGCCGAGTACTAGCCCGGCGAAGCCGCCGTGGCCGCGCGTGCCTACCACCAGGAGGTCGGCGTCGACGGACTGCTCGATGAGTACCTTGGCTGGGTTGCCGTGTTTGAGGATCGGCTGGACGGGCACCGGCGGGTTCTCACCCAGTTCGTCTTTGATGATGGTGAGCAGGTCATCGGCGGTGCGTTGCCGTGGGTCGGGGACGTCGGACTCCGGCACGCTGCCAAGGCCTGTTACGGGGGGAACGGCGTGCTCCCACACGTCCAGGACGATGAGTTCCGAGCCGTGCTCTGCGGCCTCAGCGGCGGCCCACGTCAACGCTTTGCGGCTGCCGGGTGATCCATCGACGCCGACCAGGATCGTCTTCCAACTGCTCACGGTCGTCTCCCTTCTTCGTTTCCGCCGAATCGGCGCCTGTCAGCTCGGCCGATCCGTTCGACTGGCGCACCATCCTGTATAGGCGGAAGGTTCAGCTAGGGTCCGGTCGCCTCGGTGGCAGTGCTGCCCGCTGAATAACTGCGCGCGCTGTAACGCTATTACGCGCCGTCCCGCGCGTCGAGGGTCAGTTTCCCGGCGTCCAAACTGTGCCGCTCAGGCCGGTCTTGCCGGGTCCGGTCAGAACGGTGGCCGTCGCAGATTGCGGCGTGCCGTCCACGGGTTTAGCCTCCGGGACAGGAATATTGATCGGCATCGCCGCAGCCGAAGGGGTCGCCATGACCGCTACCACGTCACAATCTGCCTCGCCGGGTGCGGGGGAGGTAGAGCGCAGGCCGTTGATGTCGGGCAAGGCCCTGCTGATGATGAACCTCGGGTTCTTCGGGGTGCAGTTCAGCTTCGGCCTGACTCAGTCGGCGGTGAACCCGCTGTTCCTGTTGATCGGCGCGACACCCGCCCAGCTGCCAATCCTCAACCTCGCAGGCCCGGTCACCGGGCTGCTGATCCAGCCGTTGATCGGGGCGATCAGCGACCGGACGTGGAGCCCTCGTTGGGGTCGGCGTCGCCCGTTCATCACCAGTGGCGCAATCCTGTGTGCCCTCATCTTGTTGGCGTTTCCGTTCGTCGGCGCCTTGTGGTTAGGGGTCTTGTGCTTCTGGCTGCTCGACGCAGGCAACAACACCTCGATGGAGCCATACCGGGCGTTCATCTCCGACCGGTTGCCCAAGTCGCAGCTGGCACGGGGATTCCTGACGCAGAGCATGTTCACCGGGGCCGGGGCGGTCCTCGCGAACGTGTCGCTGTTCGTGTTGCAGAAGTTCTCGGCACTGGACAAGACCGCCGCAAACGGCGTGCCGTACTGGATGTACACGTGCTTCATCATCGGCACGTTCTGCATCCTGCTGACGGTGCTGACGGCGATGGCGCGTACCAAGGAGCTGACGCCCTCAGACGAAGAGCTCGAGGAGATGCGCTCGACGCCGAAAGGCCTCGGCAACGCGGTCCGTGACATCAGAGAAGCCGTCAGGGTGATGCCCAAGGCGATGCACAAGATCGGTGTCGTGTTCTTCTTCCAGTGGTACGCGATGTTCATCTACTGGCAGTTCCTGGCGGTCAGCCTCGGCGAGACCGTGTTCAACGCGACGCCCGAGAAGGGAGGTTCGGCCTGGGACAGCGCGATTGCCTGGAGCGGTCTACAGAACGGCGCCTACAACTTCGTCACGATGATCTCGGCGTTGTTCTTGGTGGGTCTCTGTGTTCGTATCGGGGCCAAGCGAGTGCACGCGGCCGCACTCGGCCTCGCTGCGGTGGCGCTGATCTGGCTGGCTCACATCGGCAACCAGTACCTCGCGTTGGTGCCGATGATCGGTCTCGGCATCTTCTGGGCCAGCGCGGTCGGCGTGCCGTACCTGATGGTTGCCAGCATGATTCCGGCGAAACGCACCGGGGTATACATGGGGATCCTGAACATGATGATCGTGGTGCCGATGCTGCTGGAGACGGTCACCTTCGGCTGGATCTTCGACCACCTGCTGGACAACAAGGGCAGCAACGCGATGACCCTTGCCGGGGTCCTGCTGGGGATCGGCGGCCTGGCGATGCTGTGGGTGAACCCCCCGGACGAGCAGGACGAGTCCCCTATCATGCCGCTCGGCGGCAAACGCAGCATCACCGTCTACGACCGGGTCGTGGTGGGTTCGGACGGCACCCCGACCAGCCTGTACGCCGTCGACCGAGCCGCGGAAGTGGCGCAAGCCGCCCAAGCCCGGCTGGTCGTTGTCACCGCGTACGACGCCGCCGACCCCAGCAGCGCGCCCAGCCCCACCCCAGGACTGCACCGCGACCTCTATGGTGCCGACTCGGCGCGCAAAGCCCTCGACCATTCGATCACCGGACTCACCCGAGAGCGCGCGCGCTATATCGAGCAGCGGCTCGTCGCCGGAAACCCGGCCCAGGCCCTGCTCGACACCGCTGGCGCGAACCCGGCAAACCTCATTGTCGTCGGCAACCGCGGCCTGGGCGCGAGCGAGGGGCAGGTCCTCGGTTCCGTGCCCCGCAAGGTGGTAGCCAACGCCATCTGCGATGTCCTCATCGTCCAGACTTCAGCGTTGGACGAGGAACGGGTACTCGGCCTGTCGCCAACGGACGCCGCCGTCAGCGGGACCAGCCCCTCCGCGCAGACAATCCCGCCAGTCGATGCCGGTGTCGACGCCCCCCCGTAGAGTCGCTCGGTTCGCACCCGGCTCATTGACTACACGGGCGCTGAAAACGTCCGCTAGCGCGTCACGGCTCCTGAGCAGACACCCGCGTGCCTGAAGTCTCCACGCCGGGTGAGGTCCGTGTGTTCACGAGAACCCGCCGCGGGTCAGCTGCGCATGAAGTCCGCGACAACCCGGCCCAGCTCCTCTCCGGCGTCCTCTTGTAGGAAGTGGCCGGCGTTGTGGATGGTTGGATGGCGCCGGCCACCGGTGCCGGGGATGAGTTTTTGCAGGATCGGTGCCATCGCGATGGTGATCGGGTCGTTGTCGCTGAACGGCAACAGGAACGGCAGCTCGCACACCGAAAGCGCCTCCCACGCGGCGCGGTTCGCCTCACTGCCGGGGTCGTCGGGGCGGGTGGGTACCAGCCCGGGCATGGCTCGGGCACCGGCCTTGGCGCGCTCCTCGGGGAAGGGCGCATCGTAGGCCGCTCGGACCTCGTCGCCCATCGGGCGCACACAGCCAGAGGCGACCAGACGACCGATGTCGAGCACCTCGGCCTTCTCGACCGCGCGGCGGAACTGCCACCAGACCTCAGGCATGTCGAAGTCGCCAGTCGGCAGCCCGGTGTTGGCCGCCACGACCCGGATGAAGCGATCCGGGTGCTCGGCGACCAGGCGCAGCCCGATCAGTCCGCCCCAGTCCTGGCCGACCAGGGTGACCTCGCGCAGGTCGAGGTGGTCGAACACCAGTTCCCGGGTCCACTCGACCAGCCGGGCGTAGGTGTAGTCGATCTGGTGGACTGGTTTGTCGGAACGAC
This sequence comes from Lapillicoccus sp., assembly GCA_965277795.1. Taxonomy (GTDB): domain Bacteria; phylum Actinomycetota; class Actinomycetes; order Actinomycetales; family Dermatophilaceae; genus Lapillicoccus. The sequence goes on along the minus strand of OZ255840.1, from coordinate 3,375,189 downwards.
CGAAGCCGACCATGTCGGGCACCACGCACCGAACTCCGCTTTCGCTGAGCACCCGGACCACGTGCCGGTAAAGGAACGACCACGAAGGCTCACCGTGCAGCAGCAGCGCCACCGGTCCGTCGGCCGGTCCCACCTCGACGTAGGCCACCCGTAGGGTGCCACCGTCGGGGTCGGCGACCTGGGCGTATCCCGGCTCCCAGGGGAAGTCGGGCACGGGCGTGAAGGCGGCCTCCGGGTTCGATAAACCTCCATACCGGTCAGTCTGGCAGGCCCCTGGCTGCACAAGGTGGCGAGTATGAGTGCGGGTGCGGCTGCGTCTGACAATGTGGTGGTCGTGGCAACCGAAACGCCGGAGGCAGGAGTGCAACGCCGTCTGGGGATGCGGGCGGCCGCGGCGGCGTGCACCGTCAGCGTGGCCAGCGACTCGGCTGTAGGCGGGCGTTCGGGCTGCGGCTCGGGCTCCAGCCGGATACCGGGTCGAGCAAACACAGCTCGGCGAGCTTGTCGGCCGGCAGTCGGGAGGAGAATGAGCGGTGAAGCTCAAGCTAGACCTGCATGACATCCATAACCGTGGCGCGGAGATCGACAAGGCCCTGCGGGACATCATCGATGAGGCAGTGGCCAAGAAGGCGCCCCTCGTGGAGATCATCCCCGGAAAGGGTTCCGGGGCGCTGAAGAAACACGTGCTGCGGTTCCTCGCGCAGAAGGAGGTCAAGGCGCTGTACCACCGCGTCGAGAAGGACTCGGACAACTTCGGCCGCGTCTTTGTCCACTTCCGATGGAAGTGACCCTGATGACGCGCGAGCGGAAGGCAGCCGGCCGTCCGGACGGGATCTCCTCGCGCCGACGTCCGACTGAGACGCTCCGTCATGTCGAGTCCACATCAGGCACCGAAGACGTACATCTTTTGTCCAGATGCTGCCGGTTCCGGGGAGTACGTTCCAGGAGTGGCGCGTCTGCGGCGCGCAGGGTGACGTCCCGTGGCGGGCAGGACGCGTCTGCCGGGTTCCTTGGGGGTGGCCGTTGACCGGCGACGTACACGAGGCGGTCGGCGTGGCGGACGGTGAGCGGTTCCTGGCCGGAGGCCGCATGGGGGGCGTGCGGTTGGTTGACGGCACGGTGCGCCGGCCGGTGCGGCCGTGGAGCAGTGGTGTCCGGGCTTTGCTGAGACGACTCGACGCTGTCGGTTTTCAGGGCGCCCAACGTCACCTCGGGGTGGACGACGAGGGTCGTGACATCTTCAGCTACCTGCGCGGAGACACGCTCGGTGAGCCGGGAACGTGGCCGGCCTGGGTGTGGTCGGAGACGCTGTTGAGCGAGGTGGCCGTCTGGTTGCGTGGTTTGCACGACGCCACTCTGGGATGGCGTCCACCGTCCGACGTGCAGTGGTTTGCTGGCCGGGACTGGTCTGAGGGTCTGATCATCGGCCACCAGGACGCGGCGCCGTGGAACGTCGTGGTGCGCGACGGCCACGTGGTGGGATTTTGCGACTGGGACATAGCCGGCCCGTCCAGCCGTGAGCTGGACCTCGCGTGGAGTGCCCTGACGTGGGTGCCGCTGCTGGCAGAAGGGGTTTTGGCCTTACCGGTGAGCGATCGCGTCGACCGGGCCAGGCGACTGCACCTGCTGCTGGACGGCTACGGCTACGACGGGGACCGGGTGGCGTTCGGCGTCACTGTGGCGCGCCGGGCCCGGATCAACGCCGAAGCCGTCACTGGTATGGCGGCCGCAGGTGACCCACTCGGGGTGTCGATGATGCCGTGGGCGGGTTCGCTTGAGGCCAGCGCGCGGGAGGTCGAGAGCCTCCCCGCGTCGTTCTGGACGCAGGGAGAGCGGCCGTGACCCCGGTCAGGTCCAGTGGGGGCCTCCGCGTGCCGCCGTCGTTTCCGGTGACCGGGTCAGTCCGGTTGGCGTACGAGTGGCTCGCAGCTGCGCTGCGCACGTCGTGGACACCGAACCCGAGACCTCGCCGGCCCGGTCTCGGCAGCTCCGCACTCGCGTGGGCCACGTTGTCGGAGTGCCCGGGTGGGCTAGATCAATTCCGCCAGCCGCCGGGCGTCGAACGGACCGACTCGGGACACTCGCCCGGGAAACGCTGGGGCGCTGCGGGTGCAGCACAGGGAGTGAATTGGCACGGGGACGGCCTAAGAGGGGAGAAGCTTCCGTGGGTCGTAGTAGGACCGAAGGCGGGTGATCTTGCCCGTCGCGGCGTCGATGTCGAAGTGCTCGGACTGCACGACAACTCCTACGGGCGAAGGGAAGTGGATCAAAGCCGCCACACCGTCACCACTCGAGGTGGCATACAGCGCCTCGATTTCGGCGTTCTTGAGCACCGGCGCAGCCCCCGCCGCGACGGCTGTAGCCCTCGCGCCTGTCACCGCCCCCCCGAACTGCGCCTCGACGAGTGGGCTCTCCAGGACGAACGTGGGGTCCAGCACAGCCGCGAGCGCCGAAGCGACCGCCGCCGGGTTCTCACCGCGATAGCTCTCGTAGTACCGACGCACCACCGAGAGCGATTCTTCCGACCTCATGAGTTCTCCCTGTCTCGCGCGGACAATCACCGTGCTGTGCTGATGGTGCCCTGCCGAGGATGTCCTCGGGGTCGACCTCGTCGTCGGCGACGCGCCGTGCATTCGTTCGTCCAGGGCGGCACGATGGTGGCATGGACCAGCTGAACCGGTTGTTGACCATGATCGACCGATGGCAGCGGCGTCACAAGATGCCGGCCGTGATCTGGGCAGTACAGACCAAGTTCAACGACGACAACGCCAACGTGTGGGTGGTCGCCCTCGGCTGGTACGGGTTCACCGCGATTGTCCCGCTGCTGCTCGTCATCGTCACCGTGCTCGGCTATGTCGGTGCCCAGCAGCTCGGGACATCGATCGTCTCGACCCTTCAGCAGTTCCCCATCATCGGGCCGGATCTGCAGCTCGGTCCCGGGGGCCGAAACCTTCATGGCAGTGTCTTCGGCGTGGTCGTCGGGGTGGGCGGCCTGTTCTACGGCGCGCAGGGCGTGACCCAGACTGCCGCCCAGGCCATGGCCTCGGTCTGGAACGTGCCCAAGGTGCGCCGACCGGGCTTTCTTCCGCTGCTGCTGCGCAGCGTCGGCGGGTTGGCGGTCATCGGGATCTGCTTCCTGCTCAACGCGGTGCTGCTGGGGTACGCCGAAGCGGACGACCGGCCGTGGGCGCTGCGGATTTCGCTCGTCGTTCTCCTGCTCGGGGTGAACGTCGGGGCGTATGTGCTCGCCTTCTGGGTCTTGACGGCCACAGACGTCGGGGTCAAGAGTCTCCTGCCGGGCGCTGTGATCGGTGGCGTAGCGTTCACGGCTCTGATCACGTTGGGGACCGGGCTCATGGAGCACCTGCTCAAGAACGAGTCCAACACCTACGGCACCTTCGGGTCAGTCATCGGGATCGTCGCGTTTTTGTTGATTCTGGCCAAGATCAGCGTGTATGCGGCGGAGCTCAACACGGCAGAGGCTGAGGCCGCGGCGGACGCCCGGTCCGCTTGCCCGGCGCCTCTACCCGTGTCTTGACCCGGCGCCGACGTCTACCCACGCAGGCGTCGGGTCGTGAGGCGTCGGCGAGCTGACCGAGGCTGACGAGCAGGTGTGGCGCGACGTCGCGCACGAGGAGCAACGCCTGGACGACCAGCGCATCGGCGTCGGGTTCGGAGACACGGCAGAGGCTGAGGCCGCGGCGGAGCGGGGAGGGCGCGACCACCAACAAGCCGGTGTAGGCGGCGGCCAGGTCATCGTGCGGGGCTAAGGTGCTGCGGTTGGCCCCGCCCACCCGATCGCGCCACACGTTTCGATGGCGCAGGTGTGTGGGTCCGGACAGGACTGGACCAGGGGCCTACGGCCGTCGTGGTTCTGTCGATGCCCATGCCGGCAGCCGCTTCGCAGAGAGCAGCCGCCGGCAGGGGTTGAAGCCGGTGGGTTTTGGTTGCTGGTGCTACATGCCGAGCTTGTCGCCGAGGCCGGCCAGACCCCCCGGGCCCCCCGACTCACCGCCGCCGCCGCCGCCGCCGCCGAGTTTGCCCAGCAGCTCCTGCGGGTTGATGCCGAGCTTGCCGAGCAGGTCGGCGTGCTGGTCGGTGTCAACCTGGTCGGGGAGGTCCTGCTCGGCCTGTGCGGCCTGCTCGCCCCCACCGCCGGCCTTGTTCTTGATCAGCTCGAGGATCTGCTGCTTGTCGATCTGCATTGCGGTCTTCCGTTCTGGTCGTGAGGATGCCGAAAGGGCTGGCGGGTGGTCAGATCAGGTCAACGGGGGCTGACGTCTCCGCCGTCCGCGTGGTGCTCGTGGGTGACCTCGTCCGCGCGCTCGACCGGCGCGCCGGTGTGCTCTTCATGGTCGTCGACGACGTGCTCGATCTGTTCTTTGCGGACGTCCTCGGTGACCTGCTGGTCCTCGCTGACGATGTTCTTGGCCATCGTGACCCGCTCCACCGGCACGACGTTCTTGTCGACGACGACCTGCTCCTCGTGCAGGGTCATCTCGTGCTCCTCCTCGGACAGCTCCGGCCCGTCCATCGCATCGCCCCTGTTGGCGTCGGTGATGGGCTCTCGCTCCAACGTGACCTCCTCACGGCGGACCGGGACGGTGACGGTCTGCTGCTCGGTGACGACGAACTTCCGCAGCCGAGCCTTGCCGGTGGCGACCTTCGCGGTGCCGACCTTCAGCTGCTCCTCAGAGCGGGTCATCGCCTCGTCGGTGGTCACCCCGGAGGTGTCCCGGCCCTCGTCCTGTCCCACGGCGTCCGCAGCGTCCGCGTCGTCACGTCCCCGTGACACCGTCCGCGCGTCCTGGTTGTAGACGGTCTCCGTCTCCGCAGCACCGCGGTCGGGGTCGGGGTCGGCGAGGCTGTAGTAGCTGTACAGCTCGGCTTCCTGATCCTTCGAGATGTGACCGTCGGAGTCGGAGTCGATCTGCGGGGCGTCCTTGACCTTGGACTTGTCGTAGGGGACGCGGATCTCGTCACCGGACAGCGTCGACTGCGCCAACGGTACGAACGACTCCTTGCCGCCGAAGAGACCGGTGCTCACGGTGACCCATTCGGGCTCCCCGCTCTGGTCGTCGAGGTATACCTGCCCGACCTTGCCGATCTTGTCACCGTCCTGGCCGACGACGGTGCCGCCGCCGGTGTTGAACAGGTCCTGGATTTCTGCGCTGCTGATCATGGTGGTTCTCACTTCCTTGATGTGTTGTGCGAGGTTTGCGCATGCCAAAATGACCTACGCTCATGAACCGGTACGACGCGCCCGGAAAATTACGTTGCCGCAGGGACCTCAGGCAACGGGCCCTTCACACCAGCGGAACTGTTTCCCCACCCACCGTGACGGGCTCAACGCCCAGTGCGCGCTTCGGGAAGGTCAGTTCGCAGGGGCGGTCTAGAACCAGTGTTTGCGGCCGCCGACCGCGCGCCCGGCCATGCCGAGCACGAGTAGAACGAGGCCGACGACCAGGACGATGGTGCCGATGGTGGTGAGAATGCCGATCTTGGCGATGACGCCGATGATCAGCAGGATGATGCCGAGGGTGATCACGGGTGCTCCTTAGCGGGGGATTGGCTGAGTCGAGTTTTCTTGGTGCAGTTGAGCGCTTACGACGTGTCGAGCGTCAATGCCGGCGAGGTCCACGCTGGGGCCTTGACTGCCCATGCATACCCGGCGGATGGCCGTCTCATTCGGCGAAAGCATCCGTGACGTTGTCGCCGGCCTTCTTGGTTTCGGCCGGGGTCTGGTCGGCCGGGGTCTCGTCGGCTGGGGTCTGGTCGGCCTTGGTGGTCGGAGTCTCGCGGTCGAGGCCGAGGACGTTGACCGTGACGCTGTGCGGGCCCCGGTAGCCGTGCTCGAGCACCTGTGCGGCCGCAGTGTGAACGGCTAGGGCCGTGGCCAGCACCGAGGCGCTGGCCGAGACCGTGATGTCGAGGACGGCGCCCACCGTGTCACGGTTGAGGGTCAGGGTGATCCCGTCCCCCGAAGTGTCCGACCCTCCCTGGTCGGTACGGCCGATCGCACCGTCGTTATTGTCGCCGTTGTCCGGGCCGGCCTGGGACGGCGTCGAGGAGGGGCCGCGGCTGCGCCGGAGCCGGTCAAGAGCCGTCTTCATGCTGGGGACGAGGCTGGCTACCCCGGCCGTGTTCGTGACGACTAGTTGCAGTCGTCGGACGAGCTCTCGGTCGGGGGGCGGTTGCGACGTCGTGGGTGCGGTGACCTGGGCGGCCTGCGCAGTTTGGCCGATGTTGTCAGGCATCGAGAAGGTCCTGGACGTCGACGTCGATCCGCGAGACGGTGACCCCGATCTGGGCGGTCACGGCTGCCTGGATCGCGGTCCGCAAACCGGTGATCAGGGCGGGAATCGAGGCGGTACGGCTGACCGTGGCTTGCAGATCCATCCTGATGTCCGCGGGTTCGACGTCACCTGCCTTCGACTCTGCTTCTTGTTCCACCTCGCTGTTCCGAGCGGTCCCGGTCGGCGTGGTCCCGCTCGATGCTGAGGCGTCGATGCTGACTCGGCGGACCTCCACGTCGGGGTTGCGGTCGCAGGTCTCCCGGACCACGGTGGCAATGACGAGCTCACTGACCGTCAAGGTCGGCATGTCGACAGCGGTGTCCTGATCGGCGGGGCTGGCGCGGACGGCGGAGACCTGCCGTTGCAGCGCGATGGTCCGCCCGCGGCGGACCTCGGTGCGCACGATGGCTAGGACGTTGGCGAGCTTCTTGTCGGGGACCCGCAAGCTCTCGTCCTGCTGGTCCGCGGCGGTGAGGTCGTGGGCCGCTGCCGCCAGCGTGGCCAGCTCGGCCCGCGCCTGAGTGCAGTAGGGGCAGGCCTGTTCGTGCTCGGTAGGCGGCTGGCTGATGTTGTCCCACACGTCGTCCACGTCACGGCCGCAGCCGAGACGAGTCGCTGGGAGAGACGGGGTCGCCGGGGGCTGGGTCGACGGGGTCTGCTTCGCGGGCGTTACTGCCATGCGCTCATCCCTTTCGTGAGCTGGGCCCGGGCCCGGGCGATTCGGCCGCGAACCGTGCTGACCGGGACACCGATCGCGTAGGCGATCTCCGGGTAAGACAGGTGATGCAGGTTGTGCAGCACCCAGCAGGCGCGCTGTTCCGCCGGCAGCGTTGTCAGCGCGGCCGTGAGGCTGTCGCGGATGGCTCCGGCCTGAGCGTTCCCGGCGGGGTCGCCGTCGGTCTGCTTCGTCCCGCCGGTCTGCTGCGCCCGTTCGAGGTCATCGTCCGACGCGACTGTCGAGCGTCGCCGGGCGCGTTGGCGGAGCAGGTTGAGGCAGCGGCGGGTCATCAGCTGGTACACCCAGGCGTGGAACGCGGCCGGGTCCGTCACGCTCGGGAGCTTCCTCCACGCCACCAGCAGCGTGTCCTGGACCGCGTCCTGCGCTTCACCGAGGTCGGACAGCATCCGATAGCCGAGGCGCACCAGCTCGGCCTGGTAGGAGCGGGCCAGCTGTTCGAACGCGGCGACGTCCCCGTCCTGCGCACGGGTCACGAGCGTCGCCTCAGCCAAGGCGCGGGTCGCGCCCTTGGACTTGGCCGGCTGGCTACCCGCGGTGGAATGGGTTGCGCTGCCTGGTGATCCTGCCGGCCTCGGTGCTCCCTGCCCGGTCAGATCGGCACCAGTCAGCGCGTGCGTCAGGCCGCGCTCTGCATCCTGCTCGATGCTCGGGTGCGGACCCGAGTCTCCACCTGCGACGGTTGACCCTGCGGCGGGGTCTGAGCCGGGGTGCTCCGGTCTGCTCACGACAACCGTGGCCGCGCCGCTCCTGATGCTGTCCACCATCGTGCCGGCGTTGTTGGTGGGCGGGTCACAGGGTGACACTATCGGAGGTCCGTTGCTCGGGGCTGATGTCGACCTGCACCGCCAGGTGAGCCAGCGGTGCACCCATGGCGGTAGCCAGGTTGGCGACCGGGCCGGCCTGCATGGACTGCAGCAGGGCCGGGATGTCGGTGCGGTCGTTCGCGGTGAGCTTCACAGTCAGCTCGGGCGCATTGGCGGTTCCACGCAGGACCGCGGCCGCGGCGGTCACTCCGGGCAGTGTCTGCAGGTCGGTCGAGACCGCGTCGGTCAGCACGTTCGGGGAGACGGTCGTCAGGCCGGTGGTCGCGTCGTCCTGCAACCGGTAGACGCCAGCCGCGTTGGTCCGCGGAACCTGCGCCAGCAGCCAACCCAATCCCAGCAGGGCGACGAGCAGCGCGACCAGGCCGGCGCCGATCACCGCAGCGGTATTGGCGAAGAAGTCGCCCGCCCACGACCCGAGAAGGTGGTCACCGGTGCCCGGCCCGCCGCTGACCGCACGAGACAGCAGCCCGGTCCCGACGGCCGTCGACGCGAGCCCGACCAGCAGCAATACCAGCCCGATGATGGCCAGCCAGGTGCGGTTCAGACCGGTCGAGAACTGCCTCATCGGATGCCAACTCTCTTAGGAAGGGCGGTTGTCTTGGCGGCGGCTGTCATGGCTGCGTGGTGTGCACGGTGGTGGTGACCCTCGGCTGCGGTGACAGCCCGACTGCAGTGAGGGCGTCGGTGACCTTGGCGGTCACCAGCTTGTCGATCTCGTCGGTCTGCGCGGAGGAGGTGGTGACGCTGAGGTTGACTCGACGCGAGGTGACCGCTGCTGAGACCGAGTCGACCCCGGCGACGAGGTCAGCGTGCGCGGTTGCCAGCTTCGCGACGGCACGGCGGGTCATCACGAACTCTGTCGAGTCAGTCTCTGTTCGGCTTTCCTTCGCGCCGCCGGGGTCGATCTCGTAGGCGGTCGGCATACCCGGCCGCAGTGCAGTGATGAGGAGCAGCAGCCCCACCAACGCGACCACGATGCTGATCACGACGACGATGACGGAGCCCCAGGTCTGGGTGGCCCCCCACAGGTGGGTGCCGCCCACCCAGCCAGGCCACTTGCCGGTGGAGAGCTTCTGCACGGCGGCCCACACCCCGGCGACACCGGCGGCGGTGACGAGCACGGCGACGATGGCGGCGGGTACGGTCCGCGACGGCCGGCGGCGCAGGGACGAGGACTTCGCGTCGTCGCGGGCCATCACCGCACCTCCCGCGTCGGCCTAGCATCGGCGGCCCGCAGGGCGGAGACGGTGATGTCGACGCGGGTGACCTGCACACCGGTCAGCTCGTGGACCCGGTCCTTCACCTGCCGTCGGATGGCGTCGGTGGCCTGCCGGATCGGGGTCGGGTAGGCGACCGTCACCTCGACCGCGACGGTGGCGGTCTGGCCGATGAGCTCGACGGACGTGGCCGGTCGGGCAGACAGGTCGCTCTGGGTTCCAAACCCGAGAAAGCCACCGGATGTCCCACCGGTCCGGCCGGAGTCGGCTTCGGACGCGGCCTGTGCGGCGATCTGCTCGACGACCCTCTTCTCCAGGACCAGACGGCCCCGCGAGCGTGCAGGTGCGCGATTGCCACCAGCTGCTGTTGGCCGGTCGATGGTCGTAGTCACCGGGTCAGCGCCGGTCGGTGGTCTGGCCGAGGATGGACTGCAGGTCCAGCTTGCCCTCCAACACCAGCCCCACACCCCAGCCGACAGCCGTAAACACAGCAACGATGATCAGGTAGCCGAAGCCCCCGAACGTAGCGACAACACCGAGCACGAGCCCGATGACAAGAGCGAAGCGGGATGTGGTCATCAACTGTCCTTCGTATGAGGCTGGCTTTCCTGGGTGCCGCGCGCCGGCGGGTTCGAGGTCGAGGCGCGCAGTCGAAGGAGGGGGCCGGGGTGGGCCACCGAGCCGGAGCCAGGACGGCTCGGGGACCCACCCGGCCCAGACCTCCGGGCCGATCTTGGGATGTCAGCGGCGCTCTGCGTCGACTGACATGACCCACATCGTGTGGTGCTCAGGCGAGGCGGTCGGAGCCCTTGTCGGCATCGTCGTCGCCCTTGTCCTCATCGGGAAGGTGCACGTCGGTGACCGTGATGTTGACCTCCACGACCTCCAGCCCGGTGGCGTGCTCGACCGCGGTGATGATCGACTCACGGATGTTGTCGGCGACCTCGACGATGGACACGCCGTACTCGACAACGACGGAGACCTCGACCGCGGTCTGACGCTCGCCCTTCTCGATAGTGACGCCGCTGCCGGCGACATTCTTGGCCGCCTGCCCGGGAAGGCGCTGTGCAAGACCGCTGAACGCCCGGCCTGCGGCCGAGCCCATGGCATACACACCGTCGACCTCACGAGTGGCCAGGCCGGCGATCTTTTCGACGACCTGGTCGGCGATCGTCGTGTCTCCGAGCTCGGTGTGCAACGCGTCCAGCTGCTTCGGCTCCGGCTTGTTGGCCTCGGCGGCCTTGTCGGCCTGCTTCTGCTCCTCAGGAGTCTTCGGGAGCTGGCCGGGAGTTGAGGTGGTCGTGGAAGTCATAGGGGGAAGTCCTCTCAGATCCAGCCCTTCTGGCCGGGACACCCTCTAAGACACCGCCCACCGGTCAACCGTCACACCATCGGTGCAAATAGTTTTGCCATACGTCCAGCGCGGTCGAGCTGTCGACCTTCGAGCACCCGCCGCACTGCGTGGCCGATCTTTGGGTGAAGGGATGCTGTTCACGAACCGTGTCTAGTTGCTAGGTTCTCGACGTCAAGCATGTTCGGCCCCCCGGGCCGACTGCGGATCGCTGAGCAGAAGGTGGATGCGATGGTGCACCAGCTGGTGATGCAGACGGACCTACGGCTCTCGACGCGTTGGTACGACTACACGTTCATCGTCATCTACTTCGTGCTCGTCCTCGGGATCGGGTTCGCAGCCCGCCGCTCGATCGCGTCGAGCCTCGACTTCCTCCTCTCGGGGCGGTCCCTGCCGGCCTGGGTGACCGGGCTCGCCTTCATCTCCGCGAACCTCGGGGCTATCGAGCTGATCGGGATGACGGCCAACGGCGCTCAGTACGGCATCCCGACCGTGCACTACTACTGGGTGGGCGCAGTCCCGGCGATGGTGTTCCTCGGCATCGTCATGATGCCCTTCTATTACGGCAGCAAGGCCCGCAGCGTCCCGGAGTTCCTCCAGAAGCGGTTCAACCACACGACCCAACGGGTGATGGGCATCGTCTTCGCCCTCGCGTCCGTGCTCATCGCCGGTGTCAACCTTTTCGCACTCGGCCTGGTCCTCGAGGCGTTGCTCGGCTGGCCGCTGCAGGTGGCCATCCCGATCGCCGCGCTGGTGGTGCTCAGCTACACCTTCCTCGGTGGGCTGTCGGCGGCGATCTACAACGAGGTCCTGCAGTTCTTCGTCATTCTCGCCCTCCTCATTCCGCTCACTGTCGCGGGGCTCGCCCGCGTAGGCGGGTATGCCGGGCTCAAGGCGAAGGTCGCAGCGGGCGTCGGGGGGGCCGACCAGCTGCATTCCTGGCCCGGCACCAGCCTCACCGAGATCAGCAACAGCTTCCTGTCAGTAGTCGGCATCATCTTCGGGCTCGGCTTCGTGCTGTCGTTCGGCTACTGGACGACGAACTTCACCGAGGTCCAGCGCGCCCTCTCCGCGCGGAACCTCTCCGCCGCTCGACGCACACCGATCATCGCGGCATACCCCAAGGCCTTCGTCCCTCTCGTCATCGTCATCCCCGGCATGATCGCGGCCGTCCTCGTGCCCGCGTTGACGGCGCTCAAGGGCGGCAAGCCCGCCGACGGTGTCACGTACAACAACGCGCTGTCCCTGCTCATGGGTGAGGTCCTTCCCAACGGCGTCCTCGGCGTCGCCCTGGCAGGCCTGCTCGCCGCGTTCATGGCGGGCATGGCCGCCAACGTCAGCTCCCTCAACACGGTCTTCACCTACGACATCTGGCAGGACTGGATCCGAAAGGGCCGAGAGGATGCCTACTACCTGAAGGTCGGCCGCGTCGTGACGGTGGTCGGCTGCATCCTCGCCATCTTCACCGCCTACCTGGCCAGCAACTTCTCGAACCTCATGGACTACATCCAGGCGTTGGCCAGCTTCTTCAATGCCCCGCTCTTCACGATCTTCATCCTCGGCTTGTTCTGGAAACGGATGACCCCCACCTCCGGTTGGACCGCGCTGCTGAGCGGCACGGTCGCCGCGGTCCTGGTGGACGTCCTCGTCCGCACCGGGGTCGTGCCCGTCTCGAACCAGGCAGGCAGCTTCATCGGGGCCAGCGTCGCCTTCGTCGTCTGCATGATCGTCGGCGTCGCCGTGTCGATGTTCACGACGCCCAAACCCGACGACGAGCTGAAGGGCCTCGTATGGGCCTTGACACCGCGACAGAAGAAGTCGGATCTCGCGCGCGAGGATGCCGGCTGGTTCCGATCACCGATAGTCCTCGGCATTGGCGTCCTCGTCATCACCCTCGTGCTCTATATCGTGTTCTGGTAGACGGGAGAAACATCCATGGCTGAAGACTCGGCACAACCGGGCTCCGCGGACAGCACGAAGGTCGACGTGGACCGCAGCGCCGTCTCCACCCTGTTCGACCTGCGCACGGTGATAGCGGTCCTCTTCGGGACGTTCGGCATCATCCTGCTCATCGTCGCTTTTGCCGACACGACCCAGACCGAGCTCGACAAGGCCGGTGGCATCCGGATCAACCTGTGGACCGGGCTGGCGATGATCGTCGCCTCGGTGCTGTTCTTCGTGTGGGTGCGCCTCAAGCCGCCGCTCGTCGGGGCGGCCGAGGAGGACGAGCCCGCCGGAGCACCGGAGAGCTAGCCAGACAAGGTCATCGACGCCGACGAGCTCGGGCCGCGATTGAGCACGGCTCGTCATCGGTCGTTCGCTGATCCGCGAGACGGGTGCGGCGCTACTGTTTGCTGGCATGCGCGTGGTGGTGATCGGCGGTACCGGCCACATCGGCACCTACCTGGTGCCGAGTCTGGTCCGAGCAGGACACGACACGGTGGTCATCAGCCGCGGAGCTCGTCGGCCCTACCGCGACGATGCCGCGTGGCAGGACGTCGAGATGGTGTCCTGCGATCGGGAGGCTGCCGAGCCGGATGGCCGGTTCGGGTCTTTGGTCGCCGGGCTGCGGCCTGAGGCGGTCGTGGACCTGACCTGTTTCACCGAGGCGCAAGCGCACCAGCTCGTCAGCGCTCTGGATGGTCAGCACGTGGTGCACACGGGCAGTGTCTGGTCGTACGGACCGAGCGCCCTCGTCCCCACCACCGAGGATGCGCCGAAACACCCCTACGGGGCGTATGGCCTGGGCAAGCTTGCCGTCGAGCGATATCTGATGGGAGACCAGGATCGGGTGCGCGCCAGCGTCGTACACCCCGGCCACATCAGCGGCCCGGGCTGGTTGCCCATCGGTCCCGCCGGCAACCTCGACCCCGGGGTGCTCGACTCGCTGCGCGCCGACGGCTCCTGCCTGTTACCCGACCGCGGCGGTGAGACCATCCATCACGTCCACGCGCAAGACGTAGCGGGACTGCACCAGGCCTGCCTGGACCAACCTGACGCGGCAGCGGGGGAGAGCTTCAACAGCGTGTGCACGCAGGCGTTCACACTGCGCGGCTACGCCGAAGTAGTGGCTCGACACTTCGGTCATGAACCGAACGTGGAGTTCCTGCCGTGGGACCTGTTCGTCGCCCGTGTCGCCGCAGAGCACGCTGACCAGAGCCTCGAACACATCGGGCGCGCACCCCTGTTCTCGATGGACAAGGCCCGCAGAGTTCTAGGCTTCGAACCACAGCACGACGTGACTGACACGGTCCTCGAGGCCATTGATGCCTGGGTCACCGCCAACAGCAGCTGACGCATCCACCACTCACTTCGTGCACTCGCAGATCGATCCAGGGAAGCAGCATTGCAGGCAAGGCGGGGAACAGTCGTCACACAGCAATAGCCCAGCACTAGCCCGTGTACGCAGCGGGCCTACGAAGGAGAGCCGATGTCGCCTCAGGCCGAGCTGGGTCGAATCACGACCGACATCCCCGCGCGGATGGATCGACTACCGTGGGTGCGCTGGCACTGGCTGATCGTCGTCGGCCTGGGCACGGTGTGGATCCTGGACGGTCTCGAGGTCACGATCGTCGGGTCGCTGTCGGACGTCTTGAAGAACCCCACGACCGGTTTGGGTCTGTCCAGCTCCCAGATCGGTCTGGCCGGTGCCATCTATGTGGCCGGCTCCTGCTTGGGGGCCTTGTTCTTCGGTCAGCTCACGGATCGGTTCGGGCGCAAGAAGCTTTTCATGATCACGCTCGGCATCTATCTGGCGGGTACGGTCCTGACGGCCTTCTCGATGAACCCGCTGTGGTACTTCGCCTGCCGCTTCATCACCGGAGCGGGTATCGGCGGTGAGTATGCCGCGATCAACTCTGCCATCGACGAGCTGATCCCCGCGAAGTACCGCGGCCGGGTCGATATTGCGATCAACGGTTCCTTTTGGGTCGGTGCGGCCGCTGGAGCCATGATCACGGTTCCTCTCACGAACGGTGCCGTCAACCCCGCCTACGGGTGGCGCGGCGCCTTCGCGTTGGGCGCCGTTCTTGCTGTGGTGGTGCTGCTGGTGCGCCGGAACGTGCCCGAAAGCCCGCGCTGGCTGTTCATCCACGGCCGCGAGCGCGAGGGCGAGCAGATCGTCCAGGAGATCGAACAGACGGTGGAGGAGGAGAGTGGTCAGCAGCTGGCGTCCGTCGGGGACTCGATCACGATCCGGCAGCGGCACACCATCGGGCTTCCCCTCATCGCCAAGACGGTTTTCACCTCCTACCCCAGGCGCACCGTCTTGTGCTTTGCCCTGTTCGTCGGGCAGGCCTTCCTCTACAACGCCTTCTTCTTCACCTTCGGCGACGCCCTCAGCACCTTCTTCGGGGTGAAGTCGGTGGGTTGGTATATCGCCGCCTTTGCCGCCAGTAACTTCCTCGGTGCCTTGGCGCTGTCTCCGCTGTTCGACTCGATCGGTCGCGTCCGGATGATCGCGGCCACCTACATCATCTCGGGTGCCTTGCTCGCGGTCGCCGGTGTCTTTCTGCATTCCTTCACGGCTATCACGCTGACCTTGGCCGGCATGGTCATCTTCTTCTTCGCCTCCGCCGGCGCCAGCGCCGCATACCTCACCGCGAGTGAGGTCTTCCCGATGGAGACCAGAGCCCTGTGCATTGCGTTCTTCTACGCGATCGGCACCGCCACCGGAGGCATCGCCGGGCCGCTGTACTTCGGAGGGCTCATCGACAAGGCCACGGCCGGGAAGGACATCGCCGGACTCGCACCCGGCTACTACGTGGGGGCGGTGCTCATGCTGGCCGCAGGCATCATCGCCATCTTCCTCGGCGTGCACGCCGAACAGAAGTCGCTCGAGAGCATCGCGAAACCCCTGACCGCTGAGGACGACTCCCCTGCATCGGGCCATGAGCAGGCGACAGCGGGCGCGTGACGAGCGGAATTCACCCGCTCTCTCGGGGCGTCAGGCGTGCGGTTTGACCGCGGGGTCGTCAGCGGTCTCTGGGTCCGGTGGTTGGAGAGAGGCGAGCTCCGGCAGCAAGGTATGCCGGTTGCTGAAGGTGTCCGCGACGGTAAGCCCAACGGCGGCCAGGGGTATGCCGATGAGTGCACCGATTGGTCCAAAGAGCGCGGCGCCGGCGATGACGGACGCCAAGGCGATGGCTGGGTGGACGTTCATGGTGCGCCGGCTGACTCTGGGGGTGAAGACGTAGTTCTCGACCTGCTGGTAGATGGTGGCGAAGAGGACGATCCACACGACGTCGACCGGTGTGGTCAACAGCGTGAACAGGGCCGGGAGAGCCACCCCGATGTAGGTGCCGATGGTGGGGATGAACTGGCTGAGGATGCCCGCGAGCAGGCCCAGGGGCAACCAGAACGGCACCGCGATGAGGTAGAAGAACGCGATGTGGAACCCCGCTGACAGGCCGGCAAGGATCAGCTTGGACACCACGTACCCGCCGGTCTTGTCGACGGAGATGGTCCACACCGTGACGAAGACCGACTGGTATCTCGGGGGGAGCCAGGATCCGATGGTCTGTTGTAGCCGTGGCCCGTCGGCGGACAGGTAGAAGGCGAACACCAGGATGGTGAGCGCGTCGAAGATGAACGCGGCCAGGGAGCCGACGATGCCCAGCAGGCCGCCGCCGTACTGGCTGATGAGGCCGCCGATCCTGTCCGGGGTGACCCCTACCGAGGTTTGGAGCGAGCGGAGATCCAGGTTGGTGTGAAAGGTGCTGTTGACCCACGTCAACACGGTGGTGACGGTGCTCGGCAGGGACGAGGCGAGCTGTGTGATCTGCGCGGAGAACAGGGCGCCGAAGACGTCGCCGAGGCCGGCTGCGATGAGGAGCCCGGTGAGCATCGTGACACCGGTGGCGAGACCGCGTTTGATCCCGTGCCGGACCAGCAGGGCCACGGGGGGTTCCATCGCGATGGACACCAGCCATGCCAGCAGCAGGATGAACAGGAACGAGCTCAACTCGCTGAACGCCCACAAGGCGATCGACAGCCCGACCAGCAGAAGGAGCACGATCCCGGCGCTGCGCCGCACGTTCCGTGCCGAGACGGCCACGTTCACCGGGTCTCCACGGGCGCTCGGCGACTGGCTGGCCGATGCGTGCACCGGCTCCGCAACAGGGACGTGACGCCCGTGAACGGCCTCATGAGTGGTCGATGGCGCCGGCGTGCCTGGCACCACCGCTCGGCCGGGGATGCGTCGGTCGCGCGCCACGGTATCCGTCATCGCGCGAGGGGTGCTCAGTAGTAGTGCCGGCGGCCGCCGACTGCTCGTCCCGCCATCCCGAGCACGAGCAGGATCACCCCGATGACCAGAACGACGATCCCGATGGTCCAGACAACAGCGATTTTGGCGACGAACCCGATGAGTAACAAGATGATGCCCGCAACGATCATGACCGCTCCTTCAGCGTTGGCTCGCGTGCATCTGCACACGCGGTTGACGCTCACACTGAACCACCCCTAGGGCGGCTTCAGTACACCCATGAGGGTGAGGCGAGGTGGTGGTCCTCGGGGTAGTCACGCCGTCCCGGCAGGGCAGCGCGACTTCGTTTGCCAGATGGCCCGGATTCCCACGGCCCGAGGCAAGCTCGCGGCCTACGCGCGCGCCATCACGGTCATTGAGCAGCGGTTGGCCCCGGTCCTCGTGGCCCTGAGGGACGCCGCCGTGACCGACCCTGACTGCGCCGCTCTGTGGCGTGAGATTGCCGAGCGTCGTGCCGCGCACCTGCTCCGCTTCGCCCGCGATCTGCGCGCCACAGGAGGGGGCGGCCCAGCAGTTCACCGACTGGGTCACCGACGTGTGGACACGCTGCCGACTCATCCAGCCTGATCTGGCGCCAGGGCTGACCCCGGCACTCGGGGAGTGGCTGAATCGAGGTTGTCGGCGAGACGCCGACAGGCGTCGGTTGCGGGGTGGGCGAGCCCGAGCGCCGGTGCGGCTGTCGATCCTGCTGATCCAGCGACGGACCTACTGCCGGGACTTGTCCAGCGCGGTGCCGAGAGCGCTCACCTGGTCCTGCATCCAGGTGGTGTAGGTCTTACCGTCGGGCATGGTCTCGGTAACCGGGACGACGGGGATCTGCGCGTCGGCGGCGGCCTTCTTGACGGCCTCGGTGGCCACTCCGGTGGTCTGCTCGTTGTAGACCAAAGCCTTGACCTGCCTGCTGCTGAACAGGTTCAGGGTCTCCTGGAGTACCGCGGGCGCAAGGTCGGTGCCTTCCTCGATGGCCTTGGAGAACTCTTCCGGGGTCTTGTTGGTCAGGCCGGCGGCGTCAAGCAGGTACCCGGGGACCGGTTCCGTGATCGCGACGGGGGCTCCAGCGTGCTTCTGCCGGATCGATGCGATCTGGTCCTGGAGGGGTGTCAGCGAGGCGGTGAAGGTGGATGCGTTCGCGGTGAACGTGCTGGCGTTGCTTTTGTCCAGGGCTGACAAGGTGGTGGCGATCTGGTGGGCGACCTTGTCGACCGTTGGCAGGTCGTACCAGACGTGCTCGTTGAGGTCCCCCCCTGCTGGAGCGGTCTTCCCGGAGATGGTGACGGCGTTGATCATGGGGGCGTCGGAGTTCCCGGCGGCCTTGACCATGGTGTCCATGAAGTCGTCATAACCGCCGCCGTTCTCGATCACCAGGCCGGCGTTCTTGATGGCGAGCTGGTTCTGGGTGTTGGCCTCATAGGAGTGCGGGTCCTGGGAGGGGTCGGAGATGAACGACGTCACGACGACGTGGTCGCCACCGACCTGGGCAGCGATCGCACCCCAGACATTGGTCGAGGCGACCACCCTGATCACCCCGGTACCGCCACCCGACGTTGAGCTGCCTGAGCCCTGCTGAACCGAGGTGGTCGGGTCTGTCGAGCTGGAGCATCCGGTCACGGTCATGGCGAAGAGGACGGCGCAGGGCGGGACGTATCTGCGAAGTAGATGCATGGGGCTCCGTTGTTGATATCGATTGTGACAATCGTTCTTAGCAGAGTGTAGACACGTGGACCCTGCTGTCGCGACAACCGAGGCTTCTCGTGGTCCGCCGAGGTGCGACGGTCGTGGCCCTGGCGAACGAGACGGCATCACGCTGCTGCCGTAGTGTTCCGAGGGTGGGTGGGCCGACGTGGGGGGTGCTGCGGATCTCGCGGGCTGTGTGCCTGGCGTGTGTGGTACTCGGGCTGGCGGGAACTGCCCACCTGCTGGCGGGGGGTCGCCTGCCAACGCCGGGCGTGATGGCCGGGTTGGGGCTGCTCGTCGGTTTTCTGGCGGTGCTACTGACGGGTCGCCGGTGTGGGATGCCGACCTTGGTCGCGGTGATGGCGGGGACCCAGTTCGGCCTCCATGCCGCGTTCGAGGCGTTCTCCACCCCGATGGACGGTCTAGCGACGGTCGTCGAACGCGGTCACCACGCGATGGGAATAGTGATTTCCTCGCCCTCTCCTTCCGTGGCGCCCATGTCGATGGGTCCGATGCCGGCCTGGATGAGCGTGTGTCACGTCCTGGCTGCGCTGGCGTGCACGGTGCTGCTCGCGGGCGGCGAACAGGCGCTATGGGCCCTGTGGTCATGGTTGGCTCCGGCGCTGCCTCGGTCCGCGTCGCCCACGCCGGTGCGTGCGATGGTGGCCGGCGTCAACGGTGTTCGGGTGACGGTTGCTCGAGTCTGGTCGCCGGCAACGCCGTTGCGCGGACCTCCACGGTGGGCGTCCTAAACGTCACCTGCCGCTGACGACATCCCGGCGCAATCGCCGTGCCGCACGCCTGACACCCGTCGAGCAACACCGCCTAGCGCGGTTACCGGGTGTCCGTGGAGGGACATAGCCGAGGTTGTCACTCACCCTGCGCCACCCCGGGTGGAGGGCCGTACCCGCTCACGTGCTCTACCTCATACAAAGGACCCCTCTTATGTCGAAGTTCACTACCCGGCGGCTGTTGGCTGCCGGCCTCGTCACTGCCGGCCTGGTGTTGGTGCCGCTGTCCGCCGCCGAGGCTCATGTCACGGTTCACGGCGACACCAACGTCACCGGGAAATACGCCGAGCTGACGTTCCATGTCCCCAACGAGAAGGACGCCGCGACCACCACGAAGATCGTGGTCACGTTGCCGGACAAGACTCCGTTGGTCGACGTATCGGTGCGGCCCACCCCGGGGTGGACCGTCACGGTCACCGACGCCAAGCTCGCAACCCCAGTGGTGGTGGAGGGAACAACGCTCACCTCCGCACCGCACCAGGTCACCTGGACCGCCACCGGGGACGCGGCGATCGCGCCGGGCCAGTACGAGACGTTCTCAATCTCGGGTGGTCCATTGCCGGCGCCGGGAGTGTTGATGTTCCCTGCTGACCAGACCTACTCCGACGGCACCGTCGTCTCGTGGTCCGAGCCGACCGTCGCGGGTCAGACCGAACCGGAGCACCCAGCCCCAACCGTGACCGTGGTCGCTGCCGGCGCGGACTCCAGCACATCGACCGGGTCGGCAGCCTCGGCGCCGGTCGTCGCCGTGCCAGTAGTCGAGCCAGCCGTGTCGTCCTCGGATGCGGTGGCCCGCTGGCTGGCCGGCGCGGCGCTGGTCGTCGCGGTTGCGGCGTTGGCATTGCTACTGGTGCGGCACGGTTCCGGGGCCCCGACGGGTCCCGGACACGGTAAGGGACCCGGGAAAGCCTGAGGCGACGGATGACCTTCCGGCTTTCGCTGACCCGGTGGGGTCGGTGGGTTGCGGTGCTACTGGTCAGCGTCGGCGTGTTCGTCGCGTCGGCGCTGACCGCGCCCACCGCATCCGCGCACAACGTGCTCGAGTCCACCGATCCCGTGGGTGGTGCGGTGCTGGCGCGGGTTCCCGCCACGGTGACGTTGACGTTCGACCAGCCCGCGATCGGAATCGGCAGCGAGGTGGTCATCACCGGACCGAAAGGTCAGGTCCAGGCGGGCGGCCCACGCCTGGTCGACCGGACCGTCGCCGAGGACATCACCGCCGGTGCACCTGCGGGGGAGTACCGGGTGCTGTGGCGTGTCACCTCCGCCGACGGGCACCCCGTCAGTGGCCAGTTCACCTTCACCGCCGACGGGCCAGGAGGAGGCGACCAACCTGCGACCGCAAGCCCCGTCCCGAATACCGTCACGAGTGCCGTCACAGGTCAGGGCGAGTCCGCCGGAGCCGTTAGCGCGACGAGCACCGGGTCCGGGTCGGCGACGTGGCCGGCGCTCCTCATCGCCTGCGTTGTCGCGGTGGCGCTGGCAGTCATCGTGGCCGTGCGCGTTCGACGTCGGCGCGGGCGGGGGGGTGTGTGACCTAGGTGGCGGCGTGGCAGGTAGCGCAGATCCCGGCAAGCTCGATCGTATGGGTGACCCCGACGTAACCGCGCTCCGTCGCAACCGTTGCGGCCCACCGCTCGACGGCCTTCGAGTCGACCTCCTCGGCCCGCCCGCAGACCTGGCAGACCAGATGGTGATGGTGCCGCCCGTCGGTGGACGGGCCGCAGTAGCGGTAGGTCGCCTCGCCGTCGGTGGTGCGCACCACATCGAGCAGGCCGTCGTCGGCCATGGCCTGCAGCCTGCGGTACACGGTCGACAGGCCCACCCGGTGACCGGCCGCGCGCAGGCTGGCCCATACGTCCTGGGCGCTGCAGAAGCCCCCGGCCTCACGCAGCTGCTGCATCACAGCCTCGCCCTGAGTGGTGCTGCGAGATGAGGTGCTGGCCGCCATGCGTCCCACTGTAATCGATAACCGTTATCGGTCAACGCGAAGGTGGCCTATGCTGCCGCCATGAGTGAGAACGCTTATCGGTCCCGATACTGGCGTGGGGCAGCCGATCGTGCCGTGACGGGGTTCTCCGCGTGGCCGGCGTGCCGCGCGGTCCTGCGGTGAGCGTTGGGAGGCCTGCCGCGGTGCTCGAACTGGACGATGCAGCCCTGGCCTACGGTGTCCGGACGTTGTGGCAGGGCCTCGACCTGCGCGTCGAGCCTGGGGAGTTCGTCGCCGTCCTCGGACCCAACGGGACGGGGAAAACCAGTCTGTTCAAGGTCATCCTGGGACTGACAGACCTGACTCACGGCTCGGTACGCGTCGGAGGACGTCAGGTGCGCACCGGGAACTCCCGGGTCGGCTACATCCCGCAGCACCGAGGCGCTGGCGCCGCGACCGTGCGGGCCCGCGACCTGGTCCGTTTGGGGATCGACGGGCACCGGTGGGGACTGCCGCTGCCGAGCCGTTCCACCCGACGCCGGGTTGATGCCCTGCTCACCGAAGTGGGTGCCGGGGCATACGCCGACGCCCCGACCAGTCTGCTTTCCGGCGGGGAGCTGCAACGGCTGCGAGTAGCGCAAGCCGTCGCCAACGACCCGCTCCTGCTGCTGTGTGACGAGCCCCTGCTCACCTTGGACCTGAACCACCAGAAGGCCGTGGTCGACCTGATCGACCGGCGTCGCCGTGACGGGGCGGCCGTGCTGTTCGTCACCCACGAGATCAACCCGGTCCTCAGCGTTGCGGACCGGGTGCTGTATCTCGTCGACGGTCAGTTCCTGCTGGGCAGCATCGACGAGGTCCTCACCAGCGCAAACCTGACCCGGCTGTACTCCACCCCGGTCGAGGTCGTCCGGTCCGGCGACCGGCTCGTCGTCCTCGGCGCTGGCGACGTCCACGCCGCACACGACCACCACCTCGGCCACGACCCACACGGAACGCACGCTCATGACGGGTCCGGCGACCACCCCGGCAGTGGCAGGGACGAACACGTCGACGACGTGCACGACCATCATCAGCTCGGCCGCCGACCCGGCCACCCATCGACTCAGGCGACCCGGCAGCCGACGTCGCCCCCCGAGCACGAAGGGGGGGCGCGGCCGTGATGACGACCTTCGCCCCTGCGGTCCTTGTCGCCGGATCCGACAGCTCGGTCTGGCGGGTGGTCTTCAACTTCGACAACTACACCGAGCTGCTACCACTGGTGCGAAACTCGTTGTGGGCCGCGGCAATCCTCGGTGTGGTCGGGGGACTGTTCGGGACCTTCGTCATCATGCGTGACCTGCCGTTCGCGGTCCACGGCATCAGCGAGCTGTCGTTCGCTGGGGCCGCCGCCGCGTTGCTCCTCGGATCGAGCGTGATCACCGGGTCGATCATCGGCTCAGTCGTCGCGGCTGCGATTCTCGGAGCTCTCGGAACGCGGGCTCGAGACCGCAACTCGATCATCGGGGTACTGATGCCGTTCGGCCTCGGCCTCGGCGTCCTGTTCCTTTCCCTCTACCAAGGCCGGGCCGCAAACAAGTTCGGCCTGCTCACCGGCCAGATCGTCGCCGTCGACCAGACCCAGCTGTCCGACCTCGCGGTCGCCGGCGGCGTGGCGCTGCTCGCCCTCGTCGTGATGTGGCGACCACTGACGTTCGCCAGCGTCGATCCGGAAGTCGCTGAGGCAAGAGGCGTGCCAGTGCGTCTCCTCGCACCGGTGTTCATGATCGCGCTCGGTATCGCGGTCGCGATCTCCATCCAGGTCGTCGGAGCGCTGCTGGTCCTGGCCCTGCTGTGTACCCCGGCCGCCGCGGCGATCCGGATCACCGCGTCGCCGTTCTGGGTTCCCGTCCTCTCGACCGTGTTCGCTCTGACGGCGACGCTCGGTGGGATCCTGCTCGCCCTGGGAAGCCGCATCCCGATCAGCCCCTATGTGACCACGCTCTCGTTCGTGATCTACCTGCTGTGCCGACTTGCCGGACGAGTTCGCTCCCGACACGGCTGGAGCTCCCGCAAACACCCGGCACAGCTCAGGGCCCAGCCGAGTGCGCCGTCCGACATCGCCGCCGCTCCGTTGCCCGACAGGAATGCCCGGCCTGCCGGCGACGCTGCATAGACAGCCGTTCGGGAGGACAGCGGTCGCTTGCCGCAGCTGCGAGACGAGATGACCTCGGTGGGGACGTCGATCATGACGGGGCGGCCTTCGCACGCTCAGAGGTGCACCGCGCGACGGGGCCGTCGGGTTCATCGCGGCACCATGCTGAGGCTGGGACCGCGACGGCTCCCGCCTCAGGGCGAGTGGGTGAACAGTGGGCGAACAAGCCGGCCATGGCCTGTTCGCGCCACCCCTGCGCCCCGACAATTGGGCTCGTGACCACCGCAACCATCATCCTGGCGCTCGTTGTCGTGACGGCGCTGGCGTTCGACTTCACCAACGGCTTTCATGACACCGGGAATGCCATGGCCACCTCGATCGCCACCGGCGCCCTCAAGCCGAAGGTGGCCGTCGGCCTCTCCGCCGTCCTCAACCTCGTCGGCGCTTTCCTCTCGGTCGAGGTCGCCCTCACGGTGACCAACGCCGTCATCAACATCCAGAGCAAAGACGGTGCACCAAAGCCGGAGCTCACCGCGGACGGCGGTTATGCACTCCTGCTGATCATCCTTGCCGGTCTGTGCGGCGGCATCGTGTGGAACCTGTTGACCTGGCTGCTCGGTCTGCCCTCGTCGTCGTCCCACGCATTGTTCGGGGGACTGATCGGCGCCGCGATCGCCGGACTCGGGCTGAGTGGGGTGAAGTGGACTGGTGACGGCACCAAGCTCGACGGGGTCATCGGCAAGGTGATCCTGCCGGCCGTGATGTCGCCGGTCATCGCGGGCGTCGTGGCGGCCCTCGGAACCTGGCTGATCTTCCGGATCATCGCCGGCGTGGCGACCCGGTTCACCGACCAGGGCTTCCGGTGGGGTCAGATTGGGAGCGCCTCCCTCGTCTCGCTGGCCCACGGCACGAACGACGCGCAGAAAACCATGGGGGTCATCACGCTCGCGCTGATCGCGGGAGGGGAGTGGACCGACACGACGTCAGTGCCGCTCTGGGTCAAGTTCGCGTGCGCCACGGCTATCGCGCTCGGCACCTACATCGGTGGTTGGCGGGTGATCCGCACCCTCGGCAAGGGCCTGGTCGAGATCTCGCCGCCGCAGGGTATGGCCGCGGAGAGCGCCTCCGCGGCCGTCATCCTCGCGTCGAGTCACCTCGGTTTCGCCCTGTCCACCACGCACGTCGCGACCGGTTCGATCCTGGGCACCGGGGTGGGCAAGAAGGGGGCGCAGGTGAACTGGGGCGTGGCTGGTCGCATGGTCGCCGCCTGGCTCATCACCCTGCCGGCAGCCGCCGTCGTCGGCGCGGTGATGTGGTACGTCGGCCACCTGGTCGGCGGCGTCACCGGCCCCATCGTTGTGTTCCTGATCCTTGCTGGACTGGCCACCTTCATGTATCTGCGCTCTCGGCTCCAGCCCATCAACGCCAACAATGTCAACGACGAGTGGGAGGGCGGTCTCGCGCCCGCCAGGACGACCGCCGACCTCGAGAAGGTGTCATGAACAACCTCACGCTCGCGCTCGACGGCGCGTGGAAGGTCCTGGTCGTCAGCCTGCTGCTGGGCGCTGGGCTGCCGGCGCTCTTCGCGGTCGGCGTACGGTCGACGGCCATGGGTGTCGGTGGTGACGCCGAGGTGGACCATGCTCAGCCGCATCCCGTCGGCAGGTATCTCGCGGCGCTGTGCTTCCTCGTGGTGCTCGCCGGGGTGGCCCTCGGCATCACCATTGTCGTAGCCTCAGGCTTTGGCAAAGCCGTCTCGTTCGAGCACATCTACCCCTCGATTGTCTCCAAGTAGGGAGCTGACATGGCACTCAAGACACCGCTGCAGGGCGTCATGGACTGGCTCCTCAAGGGCTATCCGACGGGCGTGCCGCCGAAGGACTACATCCCGCTGCTGGCGCTGTTGCGCAGGCGGCTCACTGAGGATGAGGTCCGCGACATCGCCGACGAGCTCGCCGCCCGGAGCGTCCGGGCCGATGGCGCCGTTGCAGCCGGAGCCGGAGCCGTTGGAGCCGGAGCCGTTGGAGCCGGAGCCGTTGGAGCCACAGTGGGCGACATCGGGGTGAGCATCACCAAGATCACCGACGCCTTGCCGTCGCCCGAGGACGTCGCGCGCGTCGAGGAGCACCTGAACGAGTACCACGCCTGGCCACAGGGGGCGTCCTGACTCCCCACTCCGTTCCAGCGGTTCCCCGTCCAGCCCTGCAGGTGCGCGAACACGTTCGCGAGTACATCGACCGGCTGCAGACCGAGGGGTTCACGGTCGGCGAGGACTACGACGACGACCCGATCCTCATCGACCCGCATGGTGACGCGGTCGACACCTGGCGGGAGAACTACCCTTACGACGAGCGCCTCGACCGCGAGGTCTACGACGAGGAAAAGTACCTTCTGCAGGTCGAGCTGCTCAAGCTGCAGAACTGGACGATCGACAGCGGTGCCAAGCACGTGGTGCTGTTCGAAGGACGAGACGCAGCCGGCAAGGGCGGCACGATCAAACGGTTCACCGAGCACCTCAACCCTCGGTACGCGCGTACCGTGGCGCTGACCAAACCGAGCGACCGTGAACTGAACCAGTGGTATTTCCAGCGTTACGTCAGCCATCTCCCCACGTCGGGGGAGATCGTCTTCTTCGACCGGTCCTGGTACAACCGGGCCGGCGTCGAGCGCGTGATGGGGTTCGCCAGCCCCGACGACTACCGCCATTTCATGGGGCAGGCGCCGCTCTTCGAGCGAATGCTCGTGGACAGCGGCATCACGGTGACCAAGTTCTGGTTCTCCGTCACGCGGTCCGAGCAGCGCACCAGGTTCATCATCCGGCAGGTCGACCCGGTGCGGCAGTGGAAGCTGTCACCGATGGATCTGCAGTCCCTGGACAAGTGGGACGACTACACCGACGCCAAGGAGGAGATGTTCCGGCGCACCGACACCGACACCGCTCCGTGGACGACGGTGAAGAGCAATGACAAGAAGCGGGCCCGGTTGGGGGCGATGCGGCACTTCCTGTCAGAGTTCGACTATGCGGGCAAGGACGAGGCCGTCGTCGGGGTGCCGGACCCGCTGATCGTCAGACGTGGGATCGAGACGGTCGGCGACTAAGGTCACGACGTGCCTGTCAGCGGACCGCCGAGCGTGGCGGTCGTCTGGTCCGACGGACTGACGGCCCCGAGGTCGAGTGGCCGGCCCGACCCGGCCCGCTGGTTGCTGGCGCGGGCAGTCGCAGCGTTGACTGGAGGCGACCTGACACGCATACACGTCGTCTCGCGATGCTCCGGGTGCGGGAGCACCGACCACGGGCGACCACGGGTCGTGACCCCGCCTGGAGAGCCGAGTGTCTGGGTCAGCGTGGCTCGCTCCGGGGCAGGTGTCGCGGTCGCGTGCTGCACCGCGCCGGTGGGAGTCGACCTGGAGCGAACCGACGACCCACGACTCGACGACGTCGACTCGGTCGCCCTCGCGCCCAACGAGGTGAGACCGGTCTCGACAACCGAACGTGCCCGACTGTGGGTGCGCAAGGAGGCCGTTCTCAAGGCTCTGGGAACCGGTCTCACCTGCGATCCTCGCCGCCTGCGCATCGTCGGTGGAGCCGAGGTATGGACGGACGGTCGGCGCCGTCCGGACGTGGAGCTCTGCGACCTCGAGGGGCCCTCGGGGTATGCGCTGGGCCTGTGCGTCCTGAGCGACGAGGCACCCGTGGTCACCGTCGAGGACGCGGCATCCTCCGGGGGTTGGTGTGCCGGCTAACGGCCAGTAGGCGGACCCGCGATGTCCTCTTTATGATGCTCGCTCGTTGGGTGCGTTCTTGCGCGCTTCGTCGAGGTAGGCGTACGCGGTGACCCGGGAGATGCCAAGGCGCGCGGCGACACTCTCGACGCCCTTTCTCATCTGAAGTGCCCCCCGGGTGTCCAACTTGGTGAGGACGGCGATCCGGTCGTCGCGGCTCATGTGCTCTACCGGCTTACCTACCTCGCGAAGCGCCTCGGCAACCATGCCGTCC
The DNA here is from genome assembly GCA_965277795.1 of Lapillicoccus sp. GTDB lineage: Bacteria > Actinomycetota > Actinomycetes > Actinomycetales > Dermatophilaceae > Lapillicoccus. The sequence continues at coordinate 3,347,971 of OZ255840.1, read as the reverse complement.
ATCACGGTCACCAGGTCGCGACCGAAGAACTCGCTCGGGTGACCGGCGGGCTCTGCGTGGTCCTGTGTCAGCAATCCGTCGAGCAACGTCTTGGCCTGCTCAAGTCTGCTGGTGTCGTAGTTCACGCACAGGGCTGCGACAATTCTCCCGGCGGTGTTGCGGAAATACACCGACGAGCAGCGCAGCTGGCGCCCGTCACTGGTCAAACCCTGGTAGCCGAAGGCATTGTGTTCGGCCGACTGATTGTGGATGACGTTGGCCCCCAAACTGCTCGAAGGGCCACCGACATCGCGACCGGTGACGTGTCCGTTCTCGATCGCCACAATCGTGTGTCCGAGGTCGGGGTCTGGGTCCGAGAGGTCGTGAAGCACCACCTCGCATCCCGGGCCGGCAGCTGCAGCCATGGCGCGCATCACCGGTCGGAACACCGTGAGGATGTCGGCCACTGACTCGTAGATCCCAATGTGGGCCAGCTGGTCCGCTGGCGACGGTGTCATGTACTTCATCATGCCTCCCCATCGGTCGAACACACTCCTCACTGAGGATGGTAAAGACAAATAGTTAAGGTTCTAGACAGACTGTCTAGAGAGTGCCACACTTGCCGACAGCTTGCGGTAGTCACCGCAGGGCACGAAACCAGGCGGCATCTGGACAAGGGCAAGGTGGCTCTTATGGCTCAGGCAACTCAGGAACGTCCACATTCGTGGAGGTCGGCGTTTCCCGCAAAGCAGCGTCGCATGGTGGCGGGTGGAGCCATCGGCACGCTGATGGAGTACTTCGACTACTACCTCTACGGTCTGGCCTCCGCAACCGTGTTCCCGACGGTGTTCTTCCCGGCCCAGAACCTCGCCTCGGGCACCCTGCTGTCTTTCGCCACATTCGCGGTCGGCTTCCTCCTGCGCCCGATCGGCGGCGTGGTGTGGGGGCACGTGGGGGATCGGATGGGCCGCAAGACAGCACTGATGATCACGGTCGTCGGGATGGGCATCTCGACGGCCGCTATCGGCCTGATCCCCGGTGCGAACACGTTCGCGGCCGCACCGATCCTGCTTCTCGTCTTCCGGATGCTGCAGGGTCTGTTCGTCGGCGGCGAGATGGGGAACGCCGCCTCTCTCGTCATCGAGCACGCGCCCCCGGGTCGGCGTGGTTTGTTCGGCGCCATGCTGATCAGCGGGGCCGGCATTGCGAACGTGCTCTCGGCTGGCTCGATGGCAGCGCTCGGCACCTCCCACGAGTTTTTCCTGGCGTGGGGATGGCGCATACCGTTCCTGTTCGCCTTGGTGCTCGCCGTCATCGCTGTCGTGCTGCGGTCCAAGCTGGAGGAGTCCGAGGAGTTCAAAGAGTTCAGCGGAGCCGTCGAGTCAGAGAAGGTGAAGCGCAAGTCCCCTCTGAGGGAGGCCTTGCGTCACCCCAAGAACACGATTCTCGGCATCCTCATCGGTCTGCCCCAAAGCATCGCCGGATACATCGTTCTCACGTTCGGGCTCGCATACACCGTCTCCAAGGGCGTCAACGCAGAAGTCGGCTTCATCGGCACGCTGCTCGTCGGGATCCTGCAGATCTTCATAGCGCCGTTCTGGGGCAGCGTGTCGGACAAGCTCGGACGCCGCCGGGTCTACATCGGCGGGTGCATCGGCTTCGCCCTGATGATCTACCCCACGTTCGCGCTCTTCCGGACAGAGACCGCAGTACTCATTTGGCTCGGCATGATCATCGGCTTCGTCATCCCAGGGGTGGCGATGCAGGCCACCTTGCAGACCATGCTCTGTGAGATGTTCGACGTGGAAGCGCGCACCACCGGTGTCAACATCGGTTATCAGTTCTCCAACACCATTGGCGGTGGCCTCGCGCCCCTCATCGCCACCGCCCTCACCGTCGCATTCGACAGCGTGTGGCCAGTCATCATCTATGCGGCCCTGATCTCCGTTATCGGCATCATTGCCACGTCTTATGCCTCGATCCGTCCTGATGTCGAGAACGCGCCCCGGCTGCACGGGCAGCTGGTCTGAGCTGTAGAACGGACCAGCCAACCGATGACCTTGACGAAGACAGGATGTGTCATGACGAAGTCTGCCGTTCACACCACGGACGCACCGCAGCCCGCTGGCCCGTACAGCCAGGGGATCGAGGTGAATGGTCTGTTCTACACAGCCGGCTTCGGGCCACAAGACCCGGCTACGGGGGCCATTGCCGCTACGGCCGGTGAGCAGACCAGTCAGGTGCTACGCAACATCGAGGCGGTCCTGTCAGAACGAGGGCTCAGCATGGACGACTGCATCAAGACCACTGTTCATCTTGCTGACCTCGCCGACTTCGACGAGTTCAACGCGTCCTACGAACAGTTCTTCTCCGAGCCATACCCCGTACGCACGACCGTGGGCTCACAGCTGGCTGGCATCCTGGTCGAGATCGACGTGATCGCCGCTGTGCCCCCACGCAGCTAGCCCTCGACCAGCCCGGAGCCAGCCGTCACCGGACGGAACGCAACACGCCCCACCTCCGCCTTCCAGCGCCAGGAAGAACCCACCCTCATGAACGCTCCCGACCACCGCCTTCCGCTGCCGGCCCTCGTTGCGAGAGATCGCATCATCGCGGTCCTGAGGGCTCCGGACAGCACTCACCTGGTCGACGTCGCCCTCACTCTGGCCGAGGGCGCCATCAGGTGCATCGAGGTCACGTTGACAACCGCTGGTGCCATCGAGTCCATCCGCACCCTGCGATCCCGCCTCGACGGCGAAAGCTGCGCGGTCGGGGCCGGGAGCGTCCTGACCGTCGAGGACCTCGAGGCCGCCCACGCAGCCGGTGCGACCTACACGCTGGCTCCCAGCCTCGACCTGGACGTGGTGTCCCGAGCCAACCAGCGCGGCATTGCGCATGTGCCCGGTGTTGCCACACCCACCGAGGCGCTGGCTGCCTGGAGGGCCGGCGCGCCCGCCGTCAAGGTGTTCCCCGCCGCGCAGCTCGGGGGCCCCAGCTACATCAGGGCGCTGCTTGGGCCCCTTCCGGACATCAAGCTCATTCCGACCGGAGGGGTAGGACCGGACGAGGTGGCGGACTACCTCGACGCCGGAGCTGTCGCCGTAGGCGTGGGAGGGCCGCTCATCGGCGACTCCCTCGTCAACGGCCCCGACGCCACCTTCCGTGATCGCGTGCGTCACTTCGTCACGGGCATCCGCAATGACGCCTGACCTGGCTGTCACCGGGGAATCTGCTCCGGATGCGCAGCTCGTCACGATGGGCGAGACGCTGGCGGCACTGACCCATTCGGCTATCACCCCGCTGCGTCACGCCCAGACGTTGGCCCTGAGTGTGGGCGGCTCCGAGTCGAACGTGGCCATCGGGGCCGCCCGGTTGGGGGTCAGGGTCGCGTGGATCGGACGCGTCGGCTCCGACGAGCTCGGGGAGATGGTCCTCAGGGAGCTGCGTGCAGAGGGGGTCCGCACCCTGTCGCGACGGGATGTGGGGCGTCCTACCGGGGTGATGGTCAAGGCCCGACGGACCAGTCAGACCGCCCAGGTCACCTACTACCGCACCGGCAGTGCCGGATCCGCTCTCGACACCTCAGACGTCGACACGAACGTTCTCCAGAGAGCCGACTTCTTCCACACGAGTGCCATCACCGTGGCAGTCAGCCCCAGTGCGGCGGCTGCTGTCGAGCGCAGCATCGAGGTCTGTCGGGCGGCAGGCACGTCCGTGTCGGTCGACCTGAACTTCCGTCGAGCACTCTGGAGTGAACCCGCTGCCCGCAAGCAGTTCCGGCACCTTGCCTCCCAGGCCGACATGGTGTTCGCGACCGAGGCGGAGGCCCGGATCGCCTGCGGTCCGGCTGGCGTTCACGAGCTGGCCGAGGAGCTTGCCGGTCTTGGCGGGGGGCGAGCGGTCGTCAAGCTCGGTGACCGCGGTGCGGTGGCATCGATCGACGGGCAGATCTGCACCGTCCCACCGATACCCGTCTTGGCGGTCGACTCCGTGGGCGCCGGCGACGCGTTCGCCGCCGGGTACCTCGCCGCGATGGTTTACCGCCTCGACACACCGACCGCGTTGGACTGGGCCGCTCTGATGGGAGCGTGGTCGGTCACCACTCACGGCGACTGGCAGGGGCTACCCAGTCGGGCGGAGCTCAGCAGCTTGCAAAGCCATGACGACGACGTGCAGCGCTGACATCGGCTGCCCGTGCGGTCTCGGACCCGAGAGGCCGCTGGCTGCTGCGCTGTCGAAGGTCGAGCACGCAGAGTATGCCGAGCACGCAGATGCCAGTAGCGGCACGGGCCGCGGCCGGGAAGGAAGATGACCGAGATGCCGGCAACACTCAACCTGGCGCTCGTCGCTGCACTGGACGACGAGCGAGTCGACTGGCGGCACAAGGCTGTGGCGCCGGCATTCTGGGGTATGACGGTGGCGGAGTTTCGCGAACGCCGACCACGGCTGTCGCAGCTGTCGACCCCGCTGATGACCCTGTCGAGACCGGCACTCGATCACAACCGGGACACCGTCGCCCGGTGGTGCGAGCAGCGCCGGTTCGAGCTTGCGCCGCACGGAAAGACAACGATGGCTCCTCAGCTGTGGGCCGAGCAGCTCGAGTCGGGGGCGTGGGCGATCACGGTGGCCAACCTCGCCCAGCTGGGCGTAGCGCGCGCCTACGGTGTCACCCGGACGATGGTGGCCAACAGTGTCATCTCCCCGTTGGCGCTTCACTGGATCGCCGACGAGCAGCAGGCACACCCAGAAGTCGAGATCTGGGTGTGGGCTGACGCAGTGCGCACCGTCGAGCTCATGGACGAGGCGCTCGACTCGCGATCGCTGGTTTCGGGGCCCGCCCCCGCCGTTCATGTCCTGGTCGAACGCGGTGGTGCGGGTGGGCGTACCGGCGCGCGGGATCTCGACACCAGCGTTCGGGTGGCGCGGGCCGTCGCCGCATCCCCGCACCTCGTGCTCGGAGGCGTAGCCGGCTACGAGGGCGCACTGGCTCATGACAGTGATGAGGAGAGCCTGCAGGTGGTGCGGGCCTATCTCCGTGACCTGGTCGAGGTCCATGAGCGGCTCGAGGCCGAGCGGCTCTATGACGACGCTGTGCCTGCGTTGGTCACGGCCGGAGGCAGTGCGTTCTTCGACGTGGTCGGTGAGGTCCTCGGTCCCCTGGTCGACACCGGCACCCGGGTGGTGCTGCGAAGCGGCGCCTACCTCACCCACGACGACGGGTTCTACCGTGACGTCTCACCGTTGGGATCACGGCCGCGCACCGGCGGCCCGGTATTGCGCGCAGCCATGCATGCCTGGGTGCGGGTGGTCTCACAGCCCGAGCCAGGACTGGCCCTGTTCGATGCGGGCAAGCGTGACGTCCCCTTTGACGAAGGGCTACCCGAGGTGCAGCTGCGACGACCGAGAACCACCGGTGCCGACCCCGTACCCGTCGAGGGGGTCACCGTGACGGCGGTCAACGACCAGCACGGCTTCTTGTCCTTCGACCCGAACGGCGCCCCACCGGTCAGGATCGGTGACCAGCTGCGACTGGGTCTGTCTCATCCCTGCACGGCCTTCGACAAGTGGACTCTCGTGCCCGTCATCGATGATCCCGATGTCGATGACCCGGTGGTCGTCGACCTCGTTCACACCTTCTTCTGAGATGCAGTCCTGAGATGCAGTCCTGAGATGCAGTCCTGAGAGGGCGACATGAGCGCAGACTGGCTGATCCGCAACGCCCAGGTCATCGACGGGACCGGATCGCAGGCTTTCGAGGCCGACGTCGTCGTGGAAGGGGGCAGTATCACCCAGATACTCACGCACCCCGGTGACGCACCCGCAGCCCGTCGGACCATCGACGCCGGGGGACGGGTCCTGTCCCCAGGGTTCATCGACATGCACGCGCACTCCGACATCCAGATCCTGGCCAACCCCGACCACACCGCGAAGGTGAGCCAAGGAGTCACCCTCGAGGTGCTGGGCCAGGACGGTCTCTCCTTTGCGCCCATCGACGAACCCACCCGAGCCGCCCTGCTCATCCAGATCGCCGGCTGGAACGGCACACCCGAGGACTTCGCCTACGACTGGGACACGGTCGCGGCATACCTGGACCGGTTGGACCGCGGAATCGCCTGCAACGCCGCGTACCTCGTCCCCCAGGGGACGTTGCGATTCATGGTCGTCGGCCCCGACGACCAACCGGCGTCGCCGGCGCAGGTCGAGGCAATGGTCCAGCTGCTCCAGCAAGGACTGCGTGAGGGTGCTGTCGGGATGAGCAGTGGGCTGACCTACCCGCCTGGCATGTTCTCCGACGACGAGGAGCTGACGGCCTTGTGCCGGGTCGTCGGCGAGCACGGCGGCTACTACAGCCCACACCACCGGTCCTACGGGGTCGGTGCCCTGGAGGCCTACGCCAAGATGATCAACCTGTGCCGGTCGGCCCGCTGCCCGCTGCACCTGACGCACGCCGTGATGAACTTCGAACCAAACCGCGGGCGCGCCGGCGAGCTGCTCGAGCTCATCGACCGCGCCACCGCCGCCGGAGCAGACATCACCGTGGACACCTACCCCTACCTGCCGGGGTCGACCACACTGAGCGCCCTGCTGCCCAGCTGGGCCTCAGAAGGCGGGCCGGAAGCGCTGCTGCAACGACTGCGCGACCCGGTGCAGCGACGCGTGATCGGTGACGAGCTCGAGCAGGTCGGCACCGACGGCTGCCACGGCTGCACCGCGGACTGGAGCACCATACAGATCAGCGGCGTGCGCAACTCCGCCTTGTCCGGTCGGGTCGGCGCGACGGTCGCCGAACTCGCCGAGGCGAGCAACCGCGAGCCTCGGGACGTGTTCTTCGAGCTGCTCGTCGAGGACCGGCTCGGCACCACGATCCTGCAGCACGTCGGGCACGAGGAGAACGTCCGGACGATCATGCAGCACCACACACACTGCGGTGGATCCGACTCGATCCTGGTGGGCGAACGTCCTCATCCGCGCGCGTGGGGCACCTTCCCCCGCTACCTGTCCCGCTACGTGCGCGAACTCGGCGTGCTGGACCTGGTCGACTGCATCCATCACCTCACCGGCCGCCCCGCCGCGCGGCTCAAACTCCACCAACGCGGGCTCGTCCGCGAGGGATATGCCGCTGACCTGGTCCTGTTCGACCCGCACACGGTCAAGGACAAGGCCACCTACATGCACCCTCGCCGGGCGGCACACGGCATCGACTGGGTATGGGTGAACGGCGTTCCCGTGATCGAGCGTTCGCACCGCACCTCCGCACAACCCGGCCGCGCCATGCGTCGCACCAGCCAGGGGACCAGAGCCCATCAGCTGCAGGAGAGTCGACCCTCGGCGTGACCGGACCAGGACTGCCCTGCCCCGAAGTCACCACCGCGAGAAAACCGTTGCGCCGGAAGACAGCACCGTTGCCGGACCCGACGTCAGGAAACCTGGGGCATCGCGGGCAACGCCGGTTTGTCGACCCAAGCCGTGAACAGGCCGCGGAGGCTGCGGCCGGAGACGAGCTCGGCCATCGTGACGAAGTCCCCCGTGGTGACGCTCGCGTACCGGTAGGCATCGACCCACCGGTGCAGCAACGCGAAGAACGCCTGGTCGCCGATGGTTCGACGCACCGCGTGGAGCAGGAGCGCTCCCCGCTTGTAGACCCGGTCGTCGAACATGTCGGTCGGACCGGGGTCGCCGAGCACCAGGTCCTGGGCGCTCGCGGCCAGCCGAGCCCAATGCGTCGCTGCCTGACGGTCAGTCGACATCCCACCGGACTCCTGCGACCAGATCCACTCGGCGTAGCAGGCGAAACCCTCGTGCAGCCAGATGTCGTGCCAGCGGGCGGCGGTCAGGCTGTTGCCGAACCACTGATGCGACAGCTCGTGCGCGATGAGGCGTTGGGCGTTCCAGTCCGTCCGGGCATAGTTGGCGCCGAACGTCGACAGGCTCTGGGACTCCAAGGGGATCTCGAGGTCGTCCGCGGTCACCACGACCGCATACCGGTCGAACGGGTACGGACCGAACGCGCGCGTGAACACCTCGAGCATCTCCGCCTGGCGGGCGAAGGCGGCACGCACCGTGGCGGCGAGCGCGGGTGGATGTGCGATGGCGACCGGCACGGAGGAAGAGGCGACCTCGGACCAGGCGTATCGCCCGATCTGCACGGTGGCGAGGTAGGTGGCCATCGGTTCGCTCTGCTCGTAGACCCACGTCGTGCGACTCGACCTCTGCCGTCGCTCGGCGAGCGCGCCGTTGGCGACCACCGTGTAGGCGTTGCCCGCCGTCACCGCGATGCGGTAAGACGCTTTGTCGGACGACCGGTCGTTGCAGGGAAACCAGGACGGCGATCCGTGTGGTTGGGAGGCGACGATGACACCGTCGGCGAGCTCCTCCCAACCGGCTCCACCGCCCGGCCCGGGGACGGGGCGAGGCACTCCCTGGTATGCCACCGTGACGGTCAGGCGCTCGCCGGGGGCGACCTCGCGGCTGAGCTCTACCGTGACGCGGCCGCGTCGGTGGGTCCATCGTCGCACCGCAACACCGGTCACGGAGAGACGCGAGACGGTGAGGGCATACAGGTCGAGATCGATCGCCGTCGTGGGCCGTTCGATCACGAGGTCGAGCACGGCGCGGCCGGTCACGTGGTTGGTGGCGTGCTTGTAGGCGATGTCGAGGTCGTAGTGGTGCACCCGGTAGCGCAGGTCGCCGTGGCCGGGGACATACGGATCGGCTCCGGGGGCAGTGACCCGGGGCGAGGCGGCGGTGCTCATCAGTCGGCGTCGGGGGCGTCGGGGTCGTCGGCGACCCATGGGCTCACGGGGTTGCCCCGCCAGCGGGTGCGGTCCGGCACGGACTCGCCTCTCATCACCAGGGACATCGGTCCGACGGTAGCGTGTCGCCCCAGGACGGCCGCGGGGAGGATGACGCTGTTGGGGCCGAGGGTGGCTCCTGCTTTGAGGGTCACGGTGTCCATGCTGAGAAGCCGATCATGGAACAGGTGAGTCTGCACGACGCAGCCTTGGTTGACCGTGGCACCGTCCTCGAGCCGGACGAGGTCGCTCTCGGGCAGCCAGTAGGTCTCGCACCAGACTCCACGGCCGATGTGGGCGCCCTGGCACCGCAGCCACAGGTTGAGGACGGGCGTGCCGGTGGCGGCGCGAGCGAACCACGGAGCAGCAACGACTTCGACGAACGTGTCGGCGAGCTCGTTGCGCCAGATGAAGGAGCTCCACAGCGGATGGTCGCCGGGCCGCAGCCGCCCCACCAGCGCCCATTTCGCGGTCGCGGTGACGGCTGCCCCGAGGGCTCCACCGATCATGAGCAGCGGCCCGACCGCAATCGCGGCGAGGACGAGCGAGTCCTGGGCGACGCGGACGGTGGCAACCGCGACACCGAGGACGAGGGCGACATGGACCATGACCGGCACCAGTCGACATACCTCCACCAATGCCCTCGCAACGCGTAGTCGGGTGGGCGGGGCGAAGGTCCGTCTCTGGTCGACGGCGGCCTCGTCCCTGCGCAGGGCCTGCGGTGGGCTGCCCAACCACGAGGTGCCCCGTTTCGCACTGGTGCGTTGCGGGGCGGCCGACAGGACGGCGACGAGCCCGCGTTTGGGGACGCGACGACCGGGAGCCGTCATGCCGGAGTTGCCCAGGAAGGCATACCGGCCCACCTTGACCTCGTCGACGCGCAGCCAGCCACCACCCAGCTCGTACCCACCGAGCAGGGTGTCGTCGGCGAGGAAGGCTCCTTCGCCGACGGTGGTCAACGAGGGAAGCAGCAGGACGGTGGACGCCTCGACGTCTGGTCCGACCCGCGCGCCGAGCGACCGAAGCCACGCGGGGGTAGCCGAGCTCGCGTAGAGCGGGAACAGCCAGCTGCGCGCCTCGTCGAGCAGCCGCAGCGTCGACCAGGCCCGCCAGGCTTGCAGCCCGAAGATCGGGTGGTACCCCGGCTTCAGCCCGATGGCGAAGACGCGGGCTCCCGCCCAGATCAACAGGGTCAGGACCACGAACCCCACGACGGTGGCCAGGGGGGTGAAGCGAGCGGCGGCCCACGTGGCGTCGCCCAAGGTGGCCGCTGCCGACACAGCAGGTGCGGCGACCGCTCCGCCGAGGACGGTGGCGACCAGCGGCAGGAGCGAGATGGTGATGGCGGACAGCCCGTATGCGGCCAGCCAGGCGGGGTGGTTCGGCGGGTCGTCGCGCTGCGCAGGTCCCCGAGCCAACCCCACCAACCGCGCCGGCGAACCCGACCAGAACTCACCCTCAGGGACGACGCCGCTCACCGCGGAGCCGGGGGCGATATCGGCGTTCCGGCCGACTGCGGCTCCCGGAAGGAGGGCGCTGCGTGCGCCCACTCGCGCCCAGGCCCCGACCGCGACGGCACCGATGTGCAGGACGTCGCCATCGACCCAGCTCCCGGTGAGGTCGACCTCGGGTTCGACCGAGCAACCCTCGTCCAGCCGCATCAGCCCGGTCACCGGCGGCACTGCGTGCAGGTCCACGTGGGCTGCGACGTGAGCGCCCAGGGCACGCGCATACAGCTTGACCCAGGGCGCCCCGGAGAGGTTGGCGGCTCCCAGCTCGTCGACCAGCCGCTCGGCCAGCCACAGACGGAGGTGGACCGAGCCGCCTCGTGGGTAGGAGCCGGGTCCGACCCCGTGCATGATGGCCCGAGCACCCACTGCTGCCAATGCCATTCGGCCCGGTGCGCTCACGAGCAACAGCCAACCGGCGACGACCCACCACCAGGGCGTGTGCGGCAGCCACGCCACGTCCCAGACGTCACCGAAGACGTTGGACGCGGCTGCGACCCACGTGAACCACCGCAGCCCACTGATCAACCGGAGTGGCACGGTGGACGCCACCTGAGTGACCTGCGTGAGCAGCGGCACCGGTCGGACGCTGCGGTTCGTGCGGATCGCTGGAGTCTCCAGCGCGTCGAGGAAGGCGGACATGCCTGCCAGCGTCGGATGTCTGTAGACGTCGGCAACGGTCGCCTCGGGGAACCGTTCGCGCAACCGGGACACCAGCTGGGCCGCCATCAGGCTCCCGCCACCGGCGTCGAAGAAGTCCTCGTCCGGACCGGTTGCCGGCGCGCCCAGGATCTGGGTCCACCACGTTTGCACCCAGGCGGCCGTTCCGGACAATACCGGTCCGCTCTGGGCGCGCGGCTGGTCGAGCGGCCAGGGCAGGGCGTCCCGGTCGATCTTGCCCGACGTCTTGGTGGGAAGGCTGTCGACGACGGCCAGCTTGGGGACCAGGGCTGCGGGCAGGCGGGTCCGCAGCCGGTCCAGGGCGGTGGCGGTGTCGAAGCCGTCTGCGACTGCGACGTAGCCCACGAGCAGCTGGTTGCCGGACCCGGTCCGGCGGACGGCCGCCGCCGCACCCGTAACGAGGGGGAGGGCGAGCAGCGCGGAGTCGACCTCCCCGAGCTCGATCCGTCGGCCGCCGAGCTTGACCTGGTCGTCCGCTCGCCCGAGGAAGACCAGGCCTTGCGTGTCGTGACGCACCCGATCACCACTGCGGTAAGCGCGTTCCCAACCGAGGGTGGGCATCGGGGCGTACTTCTCGGCGTCCTTGGCGGGGTCGAGGTAACGGGCCAGCCCGACGCCACCGATGATCAGCTCACCCGTGTCCCCTTCAGCCACAGGTGTCCCGTCGTCGTCGACGACGGCGAGGTCCCATCCGTCCAGAGGGAGCCCGATGCGTACGGGCTCCTCGCCGGTGAGCCGGGCGGCGCACGCCACGACCGTCGCCTCGGTGGGACCGTAGGTGTTCCACACCTCGCGGCTCGAGATGGCGAGGCGGGCGCCGATCTCGGGCGGGCAGGCTTCGCCGCCGAGGATGAGCAGACGTACCCGGTCCAGCGCCGCTGCCGGCCACAGTGCGACCAGGGTCGGGACGGTCGAGACGACGGTGATCGTGTTCGCCACCAGCCAGGGTCCGAGGTCGAGCCCGCTGCGCACGAGGGAGCGAGGGACGGGGACGAGGCAGGCGCCGTGACGCCAGGCCAGCCACATCTCCTCACAGGACGCGTCGAACGCGACGGACAGCCCGGCCATGACACGGTCACCGGGGGCGATCGCCCTGTCGCGCAGGAACAACCGGGCTTCGGCATCGACGAACGCAGCCGCCGAGCGATGCGAGACGGCGACGCCCTTGGGCGGGCCGGTCGAGCCGGAGGTGAAGATCACCCAGGCGTCGTCGGCGGGTGCGGGTGTGGATGACACGGACCGGGACGCATCCGCAGCACCGTAAGCCTCGTCAATCCTGGCAGTCGCGACGATGACGAGGTCGGCGGTGACGATGGCGACGACCTGCGACGCCTCGAAGACGACCCGCGCCCGCTCGTCCGGGTCCTCCGCGTCTACGGGCACGTATGCCGCGCCGGCCAGCAGCACGCCCATGATCGCGACATACAGGTCGGTTGTGCCTGACGGCAGACGTACCCCGACGCGGTCCTTCTGCCGAACGCCCAGCTCGGCGAGTGCCCGCGCGACCTCACCGGCGGCGTCGTCGAACTCGGCGTAGGTGAGGATCTCGGCGCCGTTGTCCACTGCGCTGGCGGTGGGGTGTCGCTCCACGGTGTCCCGGAAGATGTCCACGAGCGTGCGCGGTGGTGTGGCCCGCGAACCGGCCAGCAACGTCATCGGACCTCGACGCGATCGTCTACCCAGCGCATGACGGCATCCTTGCGCGACCGGGTGGACAACAGGTGCCTGCCGGGCCGGTGTCGGGCAGTTCGCGCCGTGGCTCGCCCTGTCAGTCGAGCTCGATGGTGAAGTCCCAGACGACGAGGACCGAACCGTTGTGCCGCCAGGTCACCTGGGCCGAGCCGCTGCCATAGGTGCCTTCCACGTGCAGCTGGGTCGACTGGCCGGACGTGGCCGCGACCGACGGCGCGCCCTGGGGGACCAGCGTGACCTCCTTGCCGGTCTGGTCCCGCGAGGTGAGGTCGCCGGCCGCCACGCCGAGCGAACCGGACCGCACGGTGACCTCGAGGGTGACGATGCCCGGTGTGCTCGTCGGGTCCTTCGGGCCACCGGTGTAGGGCGTCAGCTCGATGGGTCCTCGTGCGGTCACCGTTGCGTCGGTCCCGTCCGGCAACGTCACCAGCACGGGCGCTCCCATGGCCAGCAGCTGCGGGTGGCCGATGCTGGCACGTGGAGTGGCGGCGTCACTGGGGTCCGGTGGGATCGGCACTGCACCCAACGACGCGACGACGTCCGACGCAGAGAGCTCACTCTGCGGGGCGGGTTGGGCGCAACCGGCCAAACCCACCCCGAGGCATACCGCCAACCCCGCGACCCCGAGCGCCGCGGGGAGCTGACCGAAGGACCGGATCGTCACCGGCCCACCGGGACAGACGCCTTGACGATGGTCGGCGCTGGTTCCTCGCTCTCGTTCGCCGTAGCCGGCCAGAGCGAGCTGCCCGACGGCGAAGCCTTGAGCGCCTGCCCGCTCGCGTTGTTGTAGACGTCCTTGCCGAACGGTCGCAGCCCGTCGGCCCCCGCAAAACCGAGGTGTCCCAGGCCGTCCAGGCCGCCCTGCGTGACGCCGAAGGTGTCCTCCATGCTGCGCAACCAGCTGTAGTGGTTGTAGGGCTGCGCGCTCACCGACCCCGGACGGATGAACCGGCTGATGAACACCGCTCCCGTGATCCCGCCGCCGGGGGTGGTGTCCTGCCCGAAGGCCTGGTCACCCGGTTGTGTGGTGTTGGGGCCGGGCAGCTCGTTGCAGCACGCCACGACCGACTGCGCCGTGTCGGTCGGGACGTCGAGCGCCGGGTTGGGGTTGGCCTTGTAGTCGGCGATCGAGTTGCCGTACATCGTGTAGGGCGGGAATGCCTCGTCGAAGAGGACCTGGATCTCGCCGTCCTTCTGGAACGCTGGGGAGGCCATGATCTGCGGGATCCACTTGCGCAGGAACAGGTCCGCCGCGTAGAGGCCGCCCTGGTGGTTGTTGGGGTCGCCTGACAGGTTGTCGCCGACGCAGGTGGCGTCGTGCGCATCGGAGCAGTTGTTGGGCGAGATCCAGGAGAAGGCCGGCGTGGAGTCGACGCTCTTCAGGTCGTCACTCAGGCTGGGGATCGCCGCGTGACCGGGCGTCGCGGCATACCCGTCGAGCGGGACGACCCTCTTGCAGTCCCGGGGCTGGTCGATGACGCTGTGGAACCAGGCGGCAGGGTTGTGCTTGGGGACGTACTGGTCCACCGGCGTCGCACCACCGGGGTCGACGACTCCGGCGCCGTTCGGCGAACCGGGTATGCCGCACTGATAGGGGTTCTCGCGGGTCGGGTCGTTGCCCATGTCCTGGGCGTAGACCTTCCAGGGCACCTTGTTGGTGTCGAGCTGGTCGAAGATCGTCCGGACCCGGGCCGGGTAGACGCAGCCGGCCGCAGCGTAGGTCTGGTCGTCCGGCGCGTGCGTGCCTGGATAGACGTTGACGTACTGCTTGCAGTCGGCCTGGTTGTCGGGCGCCGGCGACTGGCCCGACACGAGGCTGATGTAGTTGTCCAGGGAGTAGTGGCCCGTGCCGTAGTACTGGGTCAGCAGCTCGCCATAGCTCGGCAGCGTCTTCCAGAGGTAGTCGTTCTGGTTGAGACCGGTGAACGTCGCCTCGTAGGACTTGTTCTCGAGGATGATCGTCCACACGTGGCCGATCTTGGGGAGCGCCTTGGCCGCCACGGGGGCGGCCGAGGTCGTCACCGCTCCCATCACCGAGCCGGCCGTGAGCACCAGAGCACCCACTCCGCCCACCAGCAGCAGCCGCCTCCGGCGGCGTAGCACCGTCGTGCTCATCTGTGACTCCGTCCGTCGAGCGCGTCCGCGCCTGCCGCGTTGCGCTGTCGCCCACCGTTCTCGCGAAACCTGCGAATAGCCTGAAAGGTGTGTTGACGGCGCACGGCGGTCCGCTGAACGCTCAGTGACGACCAGCCGGCTGGACAGTGCCTGATGCCGTCCGATGCTCGTCGCACCGAGTTATCCCGACGCGATCAACAGGTGAGTCCGGCGTGCACGGTCTCGGGCTAGCGTTGCCTCGTGAGCATCGATCTCACTCGCCGGTTCCACCAGCTCAGTGGCCGCGGAGATCACCAGGAGCGTCGCCGACCCGCCTGGTCACCAAGGGTCCCGACGAGTCTGCCGATGATCCGTCGACCGCTGATCAAGGAGACTCCATGTCGCACACCGGGTCGCACACCGGGTCGCACACCGGGTCGCACGCCGGGTCACGCAGGCGGTCACGCACCGGGTCAGGCACCGGGTCACAGACAGGGCGCGACGCATACGTGTATGCCGTCACTCGCACTCCGTTCGGGCGGTTCGACGGTGCGCTCGCCGGGGTCCGGCCGGACGACCTGGCTGCCGTCGCGCTGAGCGGCGTCCTGGCCAAGGCACCGGGACTGGACCCGGCGGACATCGACGACGTGGTGTGGGGCAACGCCAACGGCGCCGGCGAGGACAACCGCAACGTCGGCCGGATGGCCGTCCTGCTCGCCGGGCTCCCGGTGACCGTGCCCGCCACCACCGTCAACCGGCTGTGCGGGTCGAGCCTGGACGCGGCCATGATGGGCTCCCGGACCATCGAGAGCGGGGACGCCGAGGTGGTCGTGACCGGCGGCGTGGAGTCGATGACGCGAGCTCCGTGGGTGCTGCCGAAGTCGAACCGCGCGTTCCCGGCGGGCGACGTGACCGCCGTCTCCACGACCCTGGGCTGGCGTCTGGTGAACCCGGCGATGCCCGCCGAGTGGACGGTTTCGCTGGGCGAGTGCAACGAGCAGCTGCAGGAGAGGTTCTCCATCTCACGCAGCCGCCAGGACGAGTTCGCCGTCCGATCGCACGAGCTCGCCGACGTGGCCTGGCGCTCGGGCTTCTACGACGATCTCGTCGTGCCCGTCCCTGGCGTCGAGCTGGCCCGTGACGAGTCGATCCGGGCAGGGAGCACGCTGGCGAAGCTCGCGAGCCTGACACCAGCGTTCCGGGTCGACGGGAGCATCACGGCCGGCAACGCGTCACCGCTCAGCGACGGCGCGTCAGCGGTTCTGCTCGGCAGCACCGCCGCAGGGGAGCAGATGGGTCTGCCGCCCCTGGCGAGGGTTGCGGGGCGGGCCGCCGTGGCGCTGGAGCCTCAGCTGTTCGGCTACGCGCCCGTCGAAGCCGCGGAGAAGGCGTTGCGGCGCGCCGGGATCGGGTGGTCCGATGTCGGCGCCGTCGAGCTCAACGAGGCCTTCGCGGTGCAGTCGCTCGCGTGCGTCGACGCGTGGGGGATCGACCCGGAGATCGTCAACGCCAAGGGTGGCGCCATCGCCATCGGTCACCCCCTCGGCGCGTCGGGCGGCCGGATCCTCGGCACCCTCACCGCCCGCCTTCGCGAGACCGGCTCACGTTGGGGAGTCGCGGCGATCTGCATCGGCGTCGGCCAAGGTCTGGCCGTCGTCCTCGAGAACGTCGACGGCTGAGACGGGCCCGGTGGGTCGTCGGCCCAGCATTCCTCACCGAAGCTCAGGCCGGTTGGTTGTCCTTGAGCCACATCTCTGTCAGCCCCCCGAAATGCGCCATGAACCGGTCCCGTTCGTGTGCGGGGTAGGTGGCCTCGACGGTCTGCTGGAGCAGCCTCCTGAAATCCGGACTCGACACCCAGCCGTGGACCTGTTCCGGCAGGTGCGGCAGGTTCTCCTCGCACCACTGCCAGTAGCGGTCGGTCGTGTAGTGCTCGTTGGCCAGCGCAAGATAGGCGGTGATCTTGGCCTCATAGCTCAGCGACTCGTCGTCGGCGATGGCGAAGTACCTGTCGGTGTGCAGGTCGACGCTGGTGGAGCGCTCGGTCACCAGCGCATACGTGGACCAGCGCACCAGTGCGGTGATCGCCCAGGGGAAGTAGTAGTGCAGCGACGTGACGGCGACATCGGGGCAGGCGTTCGCATAGTCGATCGGATATACCTCGTTGCCGGTGACGAGCATCTCGGCGGAGTTGAACTCCCAACCGAAGAACGCGTTGATGATCTTGCTGATCGCCGCGCATTCCGAGCCGGCTTGATCTGAGAGGAAGTTGTGCGAGACGGCGTACCGGTTGTGCATCGGCTCGTCGGGACGGAAGTCCATCACCATCGTCTCGGGACCGATGGACAGGGCGCGGGCGAACTTCTCGTAGTCGACGGTCGCCTGCAGGTGCATCAGCATCTCGCCGGACGCGTCATACGCCGCATGCAGGTCATCCTGGTTGTTGATCCGGGAGACGCCGCGCCAGCCACCACCGTCGAACGGTTTCATGTAGAGCGGATAGCCGAGGTCCGCGGCGATCGCGTCGAGGTTGAATGCCTCGTTGTAGGTGGCCGAGGTATACGCCCACCTGACGTTGTCGACCGGGTTCTTGTAGGGGACGAGAACGGTGCGCGGGATCTTCAGGCCCAGCCGCACCATGGCGCAGTAGGCGGAGTGCTTCTCCATCGACTGGAAGGTGAAGGGACTGTTGAGCAGGTAGGTCCCGTTCAACAGGGCGGCCTTCTTGAGCCACTCACGCGGGTGGTAGTACCAGTACGCGAGGCGGTCGATGACGAGCCCAGGACGCACGGGGTCGGTGAGCTCGAACGGCTCGATGGTGAGCCGTTCGGACTGGAGCTCGTGCACCACCCCTGAGGCGTCGGTGATCGGTCCGACGCGCTGCAGGATGGCCTCGAAGGCTTGCGGCCAGTCCTTCTCCGCGCCGAGGAGGAGTCCGATGAGATGACGGGTTGGGGGGGCCACCGCACGACCGTATCGGTGGCGAGTCGACCTGCGCGAGTGCCTGCCCGAAGGCGGCTCACGAGGGCGGCGCAGGAGCGCTGAGCTGGCCGGCGGACGCCGGACACCCGCAGGAGACAGGCAGGGGATACGGAGTTCACGCACCCGTTGCGTGTCGTACCGCGCGCGGCCGCACCAGGGGAGGTAAAACTGTGGTGCAGCACCGAGTACGTCCTCGACACACAGGTGAGACCCGGCCAAGTATGAGTTGGCCGGGTCTCGTTGTGTCCAGGCTGGTCCGCTTCCCGAACACCAGGCGGCGCGCCTGACTCCTCCGCACGGTCCCGCGGTTCAGTGGATTGCTCCACCGTGTGAGCCTCGTTTGCCTTCTGGTGGCCCCTCCTTGCGGAAGGGCGTAGAGAAGTTGTACGCCAGTACGGTCGGGTTGGCAAGGGGCGGAACCCCACTACTCGCAACCAGTTCCGCAGCGCCCGGCGTGTCGGCGTGACACGCCACGACAGCAGACAGCCGCGAACGGGAGCTGCTGAGACCACGGGCCTGATCAGAGGACCAGTGGAGGACCAGACCCCGCCCGACGGCCGTCCAGCGGCAGGACCTCGTCCCCGACGTGGAGAGCCCCGAGCGGCCCGTCGGCCACGAGGCGCGTGCCGAACCACGTCGACCGGTCCCATCGCCGGTGCCGCGCCAGCGTCCGGATCGGTTCCTTGCCGCCCGCGATCGTGACCGGGTCGATCGTCGTCATCACGCACCGGTCGCACACCATCGTCGTGCGGAAGGTGACCTCGCCGATCCGCACCCTGGTCCAGGTGTCCTCCTCGAACGGCTGGTTCCCGTCGATGACGACGTTGGGCCGGAACCGCAGGATGTCGAGGGCGGCGACCGGCGCCTCAGCCTCCGCGTCACTCACGTCGACGGGGTCGAGGTCCGGGATGTCCGGTTGGTCGGCATCCGCCGCGATCCAGGAGTCGAGCTGGGCGGTCGACGCCTGCGAGACCAGCAGAAGCGGTCCCGCGTCGGCGAGCGAGAGGGTCTCACCCGCAAGACCGCCTCGGGCTCCGGAGATCGAGCGCAGCGTCGGGTCCTCCTGCCAGACGAGCCGCAGCGAGGTCCCCAGCCGCTCGCTCAGCCATACGTTGACGTCGGCGTCGGCAGGTGACGCGAACGGCAGCCGGGAGATCCCGATCGGCACCGGGCCGAGGCCGAGGGGCGTGTCGACGAGGATGCTCGCACCGTCCCCCCGGTCGGTGATGCGGATGGTGTCGTCGTCGACCACCTCGGCCGTCAGGCGCAACAGCCGGTGCACCTGCCGGGCGGTCACGAGCTCCCCGCCGGCGTCGACCAGCGCCCACCGCCGGTCACCGGCCAGGCCCCACGGCTCCACGGCGGCCGACTCCACCGGTCTCCCGCCGAGAGACTTGACGGGGAACAGGTGGAGTGCGGTCACGAGCACGCGATCGATCGTGCCACGACCGGCCCGACTGCCTCGACGGAGGGTTCGCGCTGGGGCGGCTCCTGTGCGCAGCCGGTGCGAGGATGCGCTCATGCTCCTCAACGACGTCGTCCAGACCGCCGCGGCGGTGGCAGCCACGTCGTCGAGACTGGCGAAGGTCGCGGAGCTGTCTGCGCTGCTGAGGCGGGTGCCCACCGACGACATCGCCCCCACGGTGGGCTTTCTCGTCGGACGGGTTCGGCAGGGCCGGGTCGGTGTCGGCTACCGGACCGTATCCGCCCTGATGGGCGACCCCGCCGACCAGGCCTCCATCACGGTGGCGGACCTCGACCGTCTGCTCGATCTCCTGCTGGCCACGGAGGGTGTCGGCTCGTCGACTGCACGCACGGACGCCCTGCGCGCCATCGCGCGGCGGGCTACCGCGGAGGAGCAGGCCTTCATCACGCGGGTCCTCCTCGGAGAGATGCGGACTGGGGCCCTCGAAGGCATCCTCGTCGACGGGATCGCCTCTGCGGCGGCGGTTCCGACCGCCTCGGTCCGTCGAGCCGTGATGCTCTCCGGTGACCTCGGCGGGACCGCGCAGACCGCCCTCACCACAGGCGAGACCGGCCTGGCCGAGATCGGGCTCGCCGTCGGAACGCCGGTGCTGCCCATGCTCGCGTCGACGGCTGCCGATCCCGCTGCCGCGCTCGCGATGACGGGCGCGGCCTCGGTGGAGGTGAAGCTGGACGGCGCGCGAATCCAGGTGCACCGCCGCGGGGAGGACATCCGGGTGTTCACCCGCAACCTGGCCGACATCACTCGGCGGGTTCCTGAGGTCGTCGAGGTGGTGCGCGGCTTCTCCGTCGAGGACGTGATCCTCGACGGGGAGACACTCTCGCTCGACGAGGCCGGGGCGCCCCGACCCTTCCAGGAGACGATGTCGCGCTTCGGGGCGGACGCTCCCCGGACAGCACTGCTCAAGCCGTGGTTCTTCGACGTGCTGCACGTCGACGGCGTCGACCTCATCGACGAACCGTTGTCGGTCCGTCAAGAGGCCCTCGCCCGGGTCGTGGGCGCATACCGGATCTCGGGCGAGGTGACGGCCGATCCCGCTGTAGCCGAGCGCGTTTCGCGGGAGGCACTGGCAGCCGGTCACGAGGGGATCGTCGTCAAGGCGATCGATTCGATCTACGCTGCGGGGCGACGCGGGAAGAGCTGGGTCAAGGTCAAGCCGGTGCACACCTACGACCTGGTCGTGCTAGCGGTCGAATGGGGATCGGGCCGGCGAACCGGGTGGTTGTCCAACCTGCATCTCGGGGCCTTCGACGGCGACGGCGAATTTGGGGAGCCGGGCAGTTTCGTCATGGTGGGCAAGACCTTCAAGGGTCTCACCGACGAGCTGTTGCGTTGGCAGACAGAACATTTCCAACAGATCGAAGTGCGTCGAACCCGGGCGACTGTCTTCGTCGAGCCTACGACGGTGGTCGAGATCGCCATCGACGGGGTGCAGCGGTCGACTCGCTATCCGGGAGGGATCGCGCTGCGCTTTGCGCGGGTCAAGGGATACCGCGAGGACAAGCTCCCCATCGACGGGGACACGATTCAGACGCTGCGGTCCATGCTGCCCGGGGCCGAGCACCCTGGCTAACGGGGCGGCATGCGCAGTGCCCCGTCAAGACGGATCACCTCGCCGTTGAGCATCGGGTTGTCGACGATATGTCGCACGAGCGAGGCGTACTCGTCGGGTTGGCCGAGCCGGGACGGGTGTGGGATCCCGGCCTCGAGCGCCGCCGTCGCCTCGTCCGGCAGACCCGCAAGCATCGGCGTCGCGAACGTGCCCGGTGCCACGGTCATCACCCGGATCTGCTTGTCGGCGAGGTCGCGGGCTGCCGAGAGGGTGAGCCCGACGATGCCCCCCTTGCTCGCGGCATAGGCGGCCTGGCCGATCTGCCCGTCATAGGCGGCAATGCTCGCGGTCATGACCACGACGCCGCGATCACCGTCGACGGGGTCGTTCGCGAGCATCGCTGCGGCAGCGAGGCGTAGCGCGTTGAAACTGCCGACGAGGTTGATGTCGACGACGGTGCGGAAGGTCTCCAGGTCGAGGGGTCCCTTGCGGCCCACGACCCGTCCAGGGGTGCCGACTCCCGCGCAGGTCACCGCGATCCGCAGCTCGCCCATCTCGCCGGCTGCGTCGACGGCCGCCTGCAGCTGCTCACCGTCCCGGACGTCGGCCGCGACGAATCGGGCAGCGTCGCCGAGCTCGGTGGCGAGGTCCGCACCAGGGGATGTCGGGAGATCCACCACCACCACACACGCGCCGTCTGCCACCAGCCGACGGGCGGTGGCGCCGCCCAGACCGGACGCACCTCCAGTGACCAGGGCGACGGTGCTGTCGGTGATCTGCACGGGGGCTCCTTCGTTGACGTGAGTCAGATGTTCTTGAGCAGATGGCGGGAGATGACGAGGCGCTGGATCTGGTTGGTGCCCTCGAAGATCTGGGTGACCTTGGCTTCGCGCAGGTAGCGCTCCAGAGGGAAGTCCTGGGTGTAGCCGGCCCCGCCGAGGACCTGCACCGCATCGGTCGTGACCCGCATCGCGTTGTCGGTGCAGACCAGCTTGGCCACCGCGGCCTCGCGCGAGAACGGCCGACCGGCATCACTCAGGCGGGCCGCGTGGAGATAGGTGGCCCGCGCGCTCGTCACCGCGGCCTCCATGTCGGCGAGCATGAAACCGAGTCCTTGGAACTCGCCGATCGGCCGACCGAACTGCTTCCGCTCCGCGGCGTACCGCACCGCTGCGTCGAGTGCTGCCTGCGCGAGTCCCGTTGCGGCTGCGGCAATCCCAAGCCGGCCCGAGTCGAGGGCGCCCATAGCGATCGCCATGCCGTGTCCCTCGTTGCCCATCCGGCGATCCACGTCGACCGGGGTCCCGGCGAACGTCACCTGCCGCACGGGGTCGCCGTCGAGGCCCATCTTGCGTTCGGGTGGCGCGAACTCGATCCCAGCGGCGTCCGCCGGCACCACGAAACAGGAAAGACCGCGAGCACCGTCGTCGGACGTCCTGACGAACGAGGTGTAGTAGTCCGCGTGACCGGCATGCGATATCCAGGCCTTGGTCCCGCGCAGCGCGTATGCCGACCCGTCCGCTCCCAAGGTCGCCCGGGTTCGCATCGACGCCACGTCGGACCCCGAGTCGGGCTCGGACAGGCAGTAGGCACCGAGCTGCTCGCCACCGAGCATCGCCGGGAGCAGGGCCGCGCGCTGAGCTTCGGTGCCCCAGGCCACCACCGGGTAGCAGGTCAGGACATGCACGCTGACCCCGACCGCCACGCTCATCCAGACCGACGCGATCTCCTCGACGACCTGGAGGTAGACCTCGTAGGGCTGCCCGCCCCCGCCGTACTGCTGCGGGTAGGGCAGTGACAGCAGCCCGCTGCGGCCCAGCAGCCGGAAGGTCTCCTCCGGGAACCGAGCCGCGCGTTCGCTCTCGTCGACGCGCGGTGCCAGGTCCTTGGCGCAGATCTCCCGGGTTAGGGCGATGAGGTCCTGGGCGTCCTCGTCGGGGAGGATCCGGACCGCGGGCATGGGCTCAGACTACCGAGCGCCGTCCACATGCTGGACGGCGCTCGGCCGTTAGAGGCATGCCCCGCTCAGCGCGGAGCGTTCGTGTCTGGCGACCACGGCTGGTCGTCAGGCTTCCACGAGTCCTTGGGGGACCATGTGTCTGCGGCCTCGTCTGAGCTGGGTGTGGCCGTGTGGGGTGTGGCCGCGCTGGGTGTGGCCGTGGTGGGGCTGCCCGCTGTGGGTGCGGCGGGATCCGTCGGGAACGGGGCGTCCTGCGGAGAACCGGCGCCCGCTGCCGCACCGGCCCCCGCCGCCACGCTCCCGTCGGGGCGCTGGTCCGCGAGCTTGTCGACGCCCTTGGACACCTGGTCCTTGGCCTTGGCGATCTTGTCGGAGTACTTGCCCTCCGTGCGTTCGTCGATCCTCGCGCCGGCCTTGTCGAGCATCCCCGAGACCTTGCCCCGGTTCTCGTCCGCATACACGGCGGCCTTGTCCTTGGCCTCGCCCGCCGCCTTGCCGACCTCCTGGGCGACCTTCTCGGCCTTGCCCTCGAGGTCCCACTCCTTCGCCTTGGCCTTGGCCTTGTCCATGAAGCCGTCCATGAAGCTGTCCATGGTTCCCATCCGCCTCTCCGTCCTTCGTGATCACATGATTCTTGCCGTTCAACGCCTCGTCTGCGACGACCGGTTCCCGACCGAGCTTCGGAGGAGCGCGGCGCGACCCTCGACAGGGGTCCGCAGGACAGCGCCCACGGGCGGACCGCAGTGTTCCGGGACCCCTTCGGACACCGTTGGATGCTCGCAGAGTAAGTCGTAGGCTGACCACAGGCGTCCAGGTCGCCTCCGGTCCGCGGGAAGGGGCTCAGCCCTCCCGGTCAGGTAGGGCGACCGTGCAGGACCGACCCTCCTTTCGGCCCGACCCAGCGGACACCGGGCTGACGAAAGGAGGCCGTCATGGCCCTGTCCCTGCCCAACAACCCTGACCTCGAGCGGTTCCGTCGCGACGCGCGCCGGCTGCACAGCGGTGTCCGGTCCGGCGACGAGCACGCACTCGAGCTGGTTCTGAAGCACCACCCCGAGGGGGTTCCGGCCGCTCTCGGCGGGTTCACCCTGAGTGACGCTCAGCTCGTCATCGCGCGGGGCTGCGGTTTCTCGAGCTGGCCCCGGCTGCGGCACTACCTCGATATCGCCGAGCCGCTGCGTCGAGACCCGACCGCGACTGCGACGAGCCAGGACCCGGTCGACGCATACTGCGACCTGGCCTGCCTGCAGTTCTCCCCGGCCGACGACCCCGATCGGTGGTTCCAGGCGCGAGCGTTGCTGGCGGACGACCCCGAGCTGGTGGCGCGGAGTGTGTACGCGGCGGCGACGGCGGGTGACCGTGAGGCTGTCGCCGCGCATCTTGCCGCTGACCCGTCGCTGGCCTACCGAGAAGGTGGCCCTTTCCGGTGGGCCCCGCTGGCTTACCTCGTCTACTCCCGGGTGCCGCAGGACGACGCCGTGGGCACGGCTCGGCTGCTGCTCGACCACGGCGCCGACCCGGACACGGGTTATCTCTGGCAGGGACTGCCGACGCCGTTCACCGCCTTGACCGGCTGCTTCGGGGAGGGTGAGCAGGGCCCAGGGCGGTCCCCCCGGCATCCGGCCGGTCTACGGTTGGCGCGTCTGCTGCTGGAGAGGGGCGCTGAGCCGAACGACGGGCAGACGCTCTACAACCGGATGTTCAACCGGGATGACAGCCACCTGCTGCTGCTCTTCGAGTTCGGGCTGGGGACTGGCGACGGTGGGGTCTGGCGGCGCCGGCTCGCGGACGCCTCCGAGCCCGTCGACGAGATGATGTCCCGGCAGACCCGTTGGGCCCGGTCGCACGGCCTCACCGACCGACTCGCTCTGCTGGCGGCGCACGGGTTCGTGGCGGGGCGAGCCGGCAAGCAGGTTTGTCGGGCTCCCAGTGTCCACCGAGCCGGCTCGGCGGCGGAAGTCGCTGAGCGGGTGGGTCGCGGTGCCGACGTCGACGAGGTCGTGCACGGCCGGACCGCCCTGCACCAGTTCGCCTGGATCGGAGACGTGGAGATGGTCCAGGCATTGTTGGACTCGGGGGCCGACCCGGACCTGGTCGACGCGACCCATGGCACGACACCCTTGGCCTGGGCCGAGTATGCACGCCAACCCGCGACCGCCGACCTGCTGCGGCCCATCACGGCGCCCCTGTCGACCCCGTAGCCGCATCTGCTCGAACAGGTGGCCGCGTCGGCCTCGAAGTCTCACCGGTGATACATTAGGCGAATGGAAACCGTCACGGTGCGCGAGCTGCGCAACCACGGCGGAGATGTGCTGGATCGGGTCCTCAGGGGGGAGGTCCTCGCGGTCACCCGGGACGGTGCCGTGGTCGCCGAGCTGCGACCACGCCCTCGCCGCGGGCCGTCGGCCGACGACCTCATCGCTCGGCGACGATCACTGCCTCAGGTCGATCCGGACAGGTTGCGTCGAGACCTCGATGCGCTGCTGGACGCGCAGCTGTGACGGCCGCAGCAGCACGCGGGATGCTCGACACCTCCACCGTGATCCTCCTGGGTCGGCTGGAAGACCCCGCAGACCTGCCGGACGAGTCCGTGATCACCACCATCACCCTCGCCGAGCTGTCGGTGGGGCCTCACGTCGCCACCTCGGCGAAGGAGCGGGCCGCTCGCCAGGCCCACCTGCAGCAGGCGGAGACGGACTTCGACGCCATCCCCTTCGGCTCGGAGGCCGCCAGAGCGTTCGGGGTCGTCGCAGCCTCATTGAGGTCGGCCGGTCTCAAGCCGGCTGCCCGAGCCTACGACGCGCTGATCGCCGCCGCGGCCATGAGTGAAGGTCTGCCGCTCTTCACGTGCAACCCTGACGACTTCGTCGGGATCGACGCTCTAGACGTCAGGTCGATCCCTCATCCGGACCGACGCCGAGAGCCGCACACGACTCAGGTGCGCTGACGGCTCCAGTCGGTCACGGGCCGGCCGACCCGCTCGCCGTCGACGAGCGTATCGGTGTGCTCGACATAGAAGCAGAGGAGGTCGCGGACAGGCACGGCGTCGTGTTCCGGGTCCTCGTAGGTCCAGGCGATGTCATCGAGCGACTGCCCGCCCGCCGTTGTCGAGTAGTAACTCGCCCTGCCCTTGTAGGCGCACGTCGTATGCGACGGCGAACGGGTGAGCAGGTCCATTCGGACGTCGGCCCGCGGGAGGTACCAGCGGGCCGGCAGGTCCGTCTCCAGCAGCAGCACGGGCGCTCGAGTGTCCGCGACGACATCACCGCCGATCTCGACGACGATGTGTCGGCTGGACGCCAGGCACTGGATCCGGTGGGACGGTTGCCGCGGGTGGCCGACCAGGGTCTCGTCCTCCTCACGCCACCGAGTGAACGCCTCCCAGTCGAGGATCGCGTAACCGTCGAGGTCCGGGTCCTCGGGCACGAACGCCGCTGCTGCCAAAGTGCCTTCGGCGGTTTCGATGTCGTGGACCGTGCCCGGTGTCGAGTGGACGGCGAACGGGTCCCTCGGGGTGAGCACCGGCGGCAGCCCACGTCGATCGGACTCCTCGTCGACTCTCGAAGACGGCACCAGCCGTCCGACGATGTCGGTGACAGGGACGGCATACGAGCAGACGACCCGGCGCGGTTCCCACACAAGCCAGGCGGCGGTGGTGTCCACGACCGTGACGCCTCCGGCATCGGCGCGCAGCCGGAGGTCGACAGGTTGCACTCGGGTCTGCGGCAGCACGGAGGACAGGACGGATCTCATCTGGACAGCCATCCGGACATCGTCCTCCTACCGGAGCGAGATGTCGGGGGAGTTTTGCGAGCAACCGCTTCTCGCCGGTCGCGGCGCTCTAGGAGAACGCGTTCTCACCGGTCAGCGCTCGACCGACAACCAGGGTGTGAACCTCGGTGGTGCCTTCGTAGGTGAGTACCGACTCGAGGTTGGCCGCGTGCCGGATCGGGCTGTACTCCAACGAGATTCCGTTGGCGCCGAGGATGGTCCGAGCCTCACGGGCGATCTCGATCGACTTGCGCACGTTGTTCAGCTTGCCGACGCTGACCTGTTCGGGGGTGATCGTCCCGGCCTCCTTGAGGCGACCGAGGTGCAGAGCGAGCAGCATGCCGTTGCCGAGCTCGACGGCCATGTCGACGATCTTCTTCTGCGTGAGCTGGTATGCCGCGAGCGGCCTGTCGAACACCTCACGGGTCCGTGCGTAGTCCACCGCGACCTCGAGGCTGTCGCGGGCCGCTCCCAGCGCTCCGAAGATGATCCCGAAGCGAGCCTCGTTGAGGCATCCGAGCGGTCCGCCCAGACCGGACGCCTCGGGCAGCTGAGCCGATCCCGGCAGGCGCAGGTCCTCGAAGACGAGCTCGCTGGTGACGCTGGCTCGCAGCGAGAGCTTCTGGTGGATCTCGTTGGCGGAGAACCCTGTCGAGTCGGTAGGAACGACGAAGCCACGGATCCGGTCGTCGGTCCGCGCCCAGACGACGGCGACGTCGGCGATGGACCCGTTGGTGATCCAGAGCTTGGAGCCGTTGAGGACCCAGTCCTCACCGTCGCGTTTGGCGTTGGTCCGCATGGACGCCGGGTTGGAGCCGGCATCGGACTCCGTGAGTCCGAAACAGCCGATCGCCTCACCCGCGGCCATGCGCGGCAGCCACTCCCGCTTCTGCTCCTCGCTCCCGTAGTGGTGGATCGCGAACATCGCGAGCGAGCCCTGCACCGAGACGAGCGAGCGCAACCCGGAGTCGACCGCCTCCATCTCCTGGCAGGCAAGCCCATAGGCGACGGATCCGGTTCCGGCGCAGCCATACCCGTCGAGGTGCATACCGAGGATGCCGAGCTTGCCCAGCTCGCGCGCCAGCTCGCGTGCCGGCAGTCGGCCCTCGTCGAACCACGTCGCGATGTGGGGTCGGAGCTCTTTGTCGCCGAAGTCGCGAACGGTGTCGCGGATCGCCTTCTCTTCGTCGTCGAGGAGTGAGTCGATGGCATAGAGCTCGGTGGTGTCCATGGCGGACGTCACTCCTTGGGTTCCAGGGGTGCGACCAGCGGCCGCTTGGCGGACAGCAGGTCTCCCGACGACTGGTGGCGCAGTCGGCGCTGGACCCACGGTCCGAGGTACTCACGAGCCCACCGGGCGTTGGCGACGACGGTCTTGCGCCGAGGGACCGCGAGCCCCGACGGAAGTGGGGTGCGCCAGTCCCTCTCGTCAGTCTCGTGCCCGAGCGTCCACAGGGCGGCGAACGCGACGCGGCGGTGGCCTTCGGTCGTCATGTGGATGCGGTCGTCCGCCCAGAGCCGCCAGTCCCGCAGCGCCGTCAGGCTCCACTGGTCGAGCACGGCGGCGTCGTGCCGCTGGGCGATCCCCCAGATGAAGGCGCTGTAAGCCGCGACGCGCCCTCGGGTGGCTTTGACCAGTGGCGCGTCCGCCGGGTCGACCGGCGTCGCCATGAGCACGTCCGAGCCGGTGGCTCGGATCCTGACGACCGCGGCTTCCAGCTGGGCGGCCAGCTCGTCGATGTCGGCGGACGGTCGCAGGATGTCGTTGCCGCCGCCGACGATGCTCACCAGGTCGGGCTCGAGCTCGAGGGCGGCGTCGAGCTGCGGACCGACCACGTCGGCCAGCAACCGGCCGCGTACCGCGAGGTTGGCGTAGCCGAAAACCTGGCCCTGCCCCGCCGCATACTCACCGAGGAGGACAGCCAGCCGGTCGGCCCAGCCGACGTACTGGCCGGGTCGCTCCGGGTCCGCGTCGGACATGCCTTCGCTGAACGAGTCGCCGAGCGCGACGTAGCGCGACCAGGTGCGCGGGGTGAGTCGGCCGGCCGTCATGGCAGCTTCCAGTCGAGGGCGGGCGCCCCGGCCGCCACAAGCAGCTCGTTGGTCCGGCTGAAGGGCCGTGACCCGAAGAAGCCGGCGTGGGCCGACAACGGTGACGGGTGGGCCGACTCGAGGTGAGGGGTGGCCCCGAGGACGGGGAGCAGGGTGCGGGCCTGGCGCCCCCACAGGATCGCCACGAGGGGCCCGCCCCGCGCGACAAGGGCCTCGATCGCGCGAGCAGTCACGGCCTCCCACCCTTTGCCCTGGTGGCTGCCCGAGGCGCCCGGTCGCACGGTGAGGACGCGGTTGAGCAGCAGCACCCCGCGGTCGGCCCACGGCGAGAGGTCGCCGGTGCTCGGCGTCGCAAGCGCGAGGTCGGAGCGCATCTCGGTGTAGATGTTGGCCAGGCTCCGCGGGACCGGCCGGACGTGCTGGTCGACGGCGAAGCTGAGACCGATCGGGTGGCCGGGTGTCGGGTAGGGGTCTTGTCCGACGATCAGCACGCGGACCTCGTCGAACGGCCGAGTGAACGCGCGGAGGATGTGGGGCCCAGCGGGGAGGTAGCCGCGCCCCGCCGCGACCTCCCCGCGAAGGAAGTCGCCCATCCTCGCGATCGTGTCGGCGACCGGGGTCAGTGCCGGCACCCAGGTCGGGTGCACGAGCTCCTCGAGTGGCCGCGCAGTCACGGGACCACCGTAAACCGGGCGGACGCGTCGACTAACCTCGGCCAGGCCTGACGCTCGTGTCCGGCCAGGTCGCAGCAGACGCCAGGGGGAGTGATGACGCAGGGAGGACACGCTGTCGTTGCCGTCGTCGCTCCGCGAGGCGGTCACGTCACCGACGTCGTCTTCGCCGGGTCGTTCTTCAGTGGGCTTGCGTTCAGCAGCCTCGCGGGTGTGGCACTCGTCGTCACCGGCGCTGCTCTCGCTGTCGCAGCGTCGATCGTGAGCTGCGTTGCGCACTGAACCACCGCGTTGGCCCGTGGTCGTGTTCGACCTGGACGGCACCTTGGTCGACACCATCGGGCTGATCGTGGCGTCCTACCAGCACGCGTTCACCACCGTCCTCGGCCGCGAGGAGGACGAGATCCTGATCCGTTCGTGGATCGGCCAGCCGTTGATCCGCGGCTTCCGGTCGGCCTCGCCGGAGCACGCCGACACGCTCTATGAGACCTATCTGGCCTGGAACCGCGCGAACACCGAACGACTGATCCGGCGGTACGAGGGCATCGACAGCCTCCTCGCCGACCTGGTGGGGTCGGGGGTGCGGATCGCGGCGGCGACCTCCAAGCTGCGTGCACCCGCCGAGATGGCCGTGCGGCTCACCGGGCTCGATGCCTACCTCGACACCCTGGTCACGATGGAGGACACCGAGGAGCACAAACCCGACCCGGCGCCGTTGCTGCTCGCCCTGAACCGGCTGGGTGCAGACCCCGGCGCGTCCGCATACGTGGGCGACGCCGTGGTAGACGTCCGGGCTGCCCGCAACGCCGGCATGTCCGCCGTCGGGGTCACCTGGGGCGCGGGCCGGCCCGAGGACGTGGCCGCGGCCGAGCCCGACGTGTTGGCCCGCACCGTCGTGGACCTGCGCGCCGCGCTGCTCGGCTGACGCAGCGGGCCGGTCCGTACACTCCGCGGATGCACCGCTTCGCGCAACCCCTGTCCCGACCGGACATCGACGCCGTGCTCGCCTATGCAGCCGAGCGGCTCAGTCTGGACCCGGCCCCGCTCGACGGGCCGCTCAGCAGAGCTGAGCTGCGTGAGGAGGCCGGCGTCACCATCACCGCCGCAGGTCTCGGTCCCGCCGCCGCCCTGGACGTCTTCTCGGACGTCTTGGCACCAGCCTGCCTGTCGACCGACCATCCGCGCTACCTGTCGTTCATCCCGTGCGCCCCGACCCAGGAGGCAGCCGCCTTCGACGTGGTCGTGGGGGCGTCGTCGATCTACGGCGGGTCGTGGCTGGAAGGCTCTGGCGCTGTCTACGCCGAGAACGAGACCCTGCGCTGGATCGCCGACCTGGCCGGGCTGCCGCCCGATGCGGGCGGGGTCTTCGTCAGCGGGGGCACGGTCGGCAACCTGTCCGCGCTCGTGGCCGCGAGGCATACGGCACGGGCTCGGGCAGCCGAGGCGGGTTCGCCCGCCCGGCCGTGGCGGGTCGCCACCACCTATGGTGCGCACTCGTCGATCCAGTCGGCCTGCGACGTGATGGACGCCGAGCTGGTGCAGGTCCCGGCGGACGAGCACTGGCGCCTGACCGGGGACCGGTTGCGGGCGACCCTGGAGGCGAACGACCCGGGCACCTTCTTTGCCGTCGTGGCCACCGCCGGGACGACGAACTTCGGGGTCATCGACGACCTCGCCTCGGTCGCGCAGGTCTGCCACGAGCTCGGTCTGTGGTTCCACGTCGACGGGGCCTATGGGGGAGCCGCGCTCGCCGCGCCGTCGGTCCGACATCGGTTCGACGGCGTCGAACGCGCCGACTCGCTCATCGTGGACCCGCACAAGTGGCTGTTCGCGCCCTTCGACTGCTGCGCTCTGATCTACCGTGACCCATCGCTGGCTCGAGCGGCGCATACCCAGCACGCCGGCTATCTCGACGTCCTCACCAACAAGCCCGACTGGAACCCGGCCGACTATGCGATCGGCCTCAGCCGCCGCGCGCGTGGTCTACCGCTCTGGTTCTCGTTGGCCGTGCACGGCACGAAGGCATACACAGCCGCGGTGGAGCGGACCTTGGAGGTCGCTGCCTACGCCGAGGGAGAGATCTGCCGGCGACCTCAGCTCGAGCTGCTGCGCGAGCGCGACCTGTCGGTGATGGTGTTCCGCAGGGTCGGATGGGGCAGGGCCGACTACGAGGCGTGGTCGGACCGGTTGCTGGCCGAGGAGTTCGCGTTCGTCGTGCCGACCACGCACGACGGCGAGACGGTGACCCGGTTCGCGATCGTCAACCCGACGACGACCGAGGCGGACATCGCGGCGATCCTCGACACGATGTCCTGACACCGGCGCTCGAATGACATGACTGTGATTTGCCCTTATAGTGTGCGCAACATGGACGCGCAACGGCAGGACGGCCCGCGGCGGTCGACGGCAGGCGATCTCGCCGACCGCGACCGCGAGATCCTCGCCTTCGAACGGCAGTGGTGGAAGTACGCCGGCGCCAAGGAGCAGGCGATCAAGGAGCTGTTCGACATGAGCGCCACCCGCTACTACCAGGTGCTCAACGCGCTGATCGACACTCCGGAGGCGCTCGAGACCGACCCGATGCTGGTCAAGCGCCTGCGCCGGCTGCGCGCGTCGCGCCAGCGGGCCCGCAGCGCCCGTCGCCTCGGCATCAACGTCTGACATTCTCGGGTCCATGCGACCCGGACCGACCAACAGCCTCACCGACGTTCCCGGCATCCGCGTCGGCCACGCGACCCGCCGCGAGCCGGGTTGGCTGACCGGTAGCACGGTCGTCCTCGCGCCGGACGCGGGTGCCGTCGGCGGCGTCGACGTCCGCGGTGGCGGCCCCGGCACCCGGGAGACCGACCTGCTCGACCCCCGCAACCGGGTGGACCGCGTCAACGCGGTGCTGCTCGCAGGGGGGAGCGCGTTCGGGCTCGCGGCAGCCGACGGGGTCATGCAGAGCCTGTACGCCGCCGGCCTCGGCTGGCCCATCGGCGGTCCGGGCCAGGTGGTGCCCATCGTGCCGGGCGCCATTCTGTTCGACCTCGGCCGCGGGGGAGAGTTCGCCAACACCCCTGGCGTCGCCGAGGGCGCCGCAGCCCACCGGGCGGCACACGGCGGCGCGGTCGAGCAGGGAAGCGTCGGAGCGGCGACCGGCGCCAGCTCGGGAGGCCTCAAGGGTGGGATCGGGTCGGCGAGCGTGGTCCTGCCCAACGGAACCACCGTGGCGGCGATCGTGGCCGTCAACTCCGCCGGCTCAGCGGTGGACCCGCGCACCGGGGCGTTGTATGCCGTCCGCCACGGCATCGGGGACGAGTTCGACGCGGTCGGGGAGCCGAGCCTGGAGGACCTCGAGGCTGCCCGGGCTCGGGCCGCCGCCCAGCGACCAGGCGGCCCGGGGTTGGCGACGACCATCGGGGTGATCGCCACCGACGCGACCTTGACCAAGGCGCAGTGCCAGACGGTCGCCGGGATGGGGCACGACGGCATGGCCCGGGCGATCAACCCGGTGCACACGCTCCTCGACGGCGACACGTTGTTCGCCCTGGCGACGGGGGACCGCGCGGCACCCGACCTCATGGAGCTGTTCCTGCTCATGCAGGCGGCGGGGGACTGCGTGACGAGGGCGATCGGGCATGGGCTGCTCGCGGCGGAGTCGGTGGACTGCACCGAATCAGGTGGTGTGGCGTTGCGCTCGTGGCGCGACGCGTTCCCCTCAGCGGCTCCTTCAGTCCACTGACACGCGGGCCGGTGACCACCGTGGGTCGCGCCCCATCCAGGCCACCAGATGGTCGTATGCCGGCGCGTCCGGTCCGACCTCGACGATCGGGGCGAACGGCACCGGCCCGCCGCGTGGCTCGGCCGGCAGGAACTGCCTGACCGGCCCGAGGGCCGCCGCGGCGAGCTCGTCGTCGAGCTCGTCACGCTCGCCGATGGCCATGGCGAGGTCCCATCCGTGGGTCGCGATCTCCGAGACGTAGGCGAAGACGGCCTGCCAGCCGGGGAGCAGCCCCGCCGGGTGAGCGAAGCTGCGGTCGAGCACGCCGTCCTCGGCCATCACGTCGTCGAGGGCGGCGCGCGAGTCGGTCCACGCCGACAGCCAGCCGTCGGCGGGCACGTCCGTGACGAGCGAGGTGACCTCGAAGGGCGCGCCGCCGTGAGCGATGTGGACGACCCGGCGCTCGACGGCGACGAGGTGTCCGAGCAGGGTGCGCACGTCGTAGTCGTCGCAGGGGGTTGGCCGGTCGAGGTCGCCCGGGGTGACGGTGGCGACGAGACGCCCCGCCTGGTCGAGGGCGGTGGTGAAGAGCGGGCGTGGGTCGGGTGTCTGGGTCATGTCATCTACTCTGCCGACCGATACCAGACATGTGCTGTCAGGTTTTCGTGGGAGCCTCGACAGATGCGCGCGGACCGGCTCCTGCAGATCCTCTTCCTTCTCCGGCGGCACGGTCGGCTGCCCGCGCGCCGGCTCGCCGAGCTGCTCGAGGTCTCGCAACGCACCATTCTTCGGGACATGGAGGCGCTGTCCGCCGCCGGTGTACCGGTCTACAGCGAGCGCGGCAGGAGGGGCGGTTGTGTTCTGCTGGAGGGATACTCGACGGATGCGAGCGGGCTCACCACGGGTGAGGCGGAGGCGTTGTTCGCCTGGACGTCGCGTTCCGCGGTGAGTGAGCTCGGCCTCGGACCCCAGCTGGGGACAGCGCTCACCAAGCTGGCCGCCTCCGTCCCACAACCCGCGCTGGACAAGGCCGATGCGCTCGCGGCCGTCGTCGTGGTCGACCGTCGACGGTGGTTCGCGGCCGCGGAGGAGGTCCCGTTGCTGCCATCGCTGCGGTCGGCTGCGGTGGACAGGAGACGGGTACGCCTATCCTACCGGTCCGCCTCCCAGGGCCGTCCCACGACGCGCACGGTCGACCCGTTCGGGCTCGTCGAGAACGCCGGACGGTGGTATCTCCTGGCGGCTCACCGGGGCCGAACGCGCAGCTACCGGGTCTCCCGGATCGCCGGGGCGGTACCCCTGGCATCGGTGGCCCGGATCCCCGAAGGCCTGAACCTGCAGGCCGAATGGGACCGAGTACGTGGGGAGTTCGAGGGTGAGGCGCGCCGTTCGGGGATCGACCTGGTGGCTGCCGTCGATCCCGCAGCGCTGCAGATGTTCCGGCTGATCGCCACGGGTCAGGCCGTCACGGGACATGCTCCCGTGACTGGGCCGCCCGACGCGAGCGCCCCGGCGCCGGCTGACGCGTGGCCGGTCGTCCGCGTCAGCCTGAGGGCCCGGCAGGCGGCCGTGGCACTGGTGCTGGGGTTCGGCGGTCAAGCCCGTCTGCTGCAGCCGCAGGACCTGGTTGAGGAGCTGGTCGCACGGGCACGCGCCTCCTTGGCTGTGCACATGATGACCTCGTGACTCCTCGCGACACCTACACCCATGGCCACCACGAGTCCGTGCTGCGCTCGCACCAGTGGCGGACGGCGGTGAACTCGGCGGCATACCTGCTCCCGCACCTCTTACCCGGTATGCGCGTGCTCGACGTGGGGTGCGGGCCGGGGACCATCACCCTCGACCTGGCCGAGCTGGTCGCGCCGGGAACGGTGGTCGGCGTCGACGCCGTGCCGGAGCCACTCGACGCCGCACGCGAGAACGCGCAGCGGCGTGGTGACGAGGGCACGGAGTTCCGGGTCGCAGACATCTACGACCTCGAGGCGGACGACGGTGCGTTCGACGTGGTGCACGCGCACCAGGTGCTGCAGCACCTCACGGACCCCGTGGCCGCGCTGCGCGAGATGCGGCGGGTCTGCCGCCCCGGCGGGCTCGTCGCGGCCCGTGACGCCGACTATGCGGCAATGGTCTGGTATCCGACCGATCCGCGTATGGACGACTGGCTCGCCCTCTACGAGGCCGTGGCGCGCAGCAACGACGCCGAACCGGATGCGGGCCGGAGGCTGCTGTCGTGGGCTCACGCGGCAGGGTTGCAGGACCTCACCTGCTCGGCCAGCAGCTGGTGCTACGCGTCGGCCGACGAACGCTCCTGGTGGGGCGGGCTCTGGGCGGACCGGGTGACCACGTCGGGGCTAGCCGACCAGGCGCGTTCGCGCGGGCTCGCGTCGAGCGCCGAGCTGGAGCGGATTGCCGACGGCTGGCGAGCCTGGGCCGCACACCCCGACGGCTGGTTCGCGGTGCCCCATGGCGAGATCCTGGCCCGCTGCTGACCGTCCGCGGGGGGACGTCGACGTCGTCCCTTGGGCACTCGACCCAGTGTCAGGTGCCGCGAGGGACGGCAGGCACCGCCGGTGTGGAAGGCTGGCGCGATGACGGACTGGAGTACGCCCGAGTTGATCGCGGCCGCTCGCGACGCCATCGCTGCCTCGATCGAGGGATGGCAGGAGCCGGTCGTCTACGCCGTCGGTCTGACCTCGGCGACGTCGTCGGCGGAGGTCGAGTTCCCGGTCATCAACGTGGGCGACGACTTCCACCGGCTGCCGGCCCTCGTGCTGGCAAAGACGATCGGCTACGCCCACGGCACCTCGACGCACGTCCTGTCGGTGGCGGAGCTGACCCACGCCGTCACCGGGCTCGCGCCCGCCGAGGCGTGCGACGCGTACGCGCACGTCAACCTGCAGGCCTGGCGGGGGATGCTCACCGAGGTCGAGTCCAACCCTTACCGCAGCATCATCGCGGTCTTCATCGCCGACCTCGAGGACCCGGTGACCTCCGAGGCGGACGCATCGTTGCGCACTCAGCTGCCCGCGTGACGGCCCGGCCCGGCTGCCTCTTCTGCGCCATCGTCGCAGGTGAGCAGGCGGCATACCGGGTGCTCGACGAACCTCACGTGGTGGGGTTCCTCGACAGCAGGCCGGTGTTCAAGGGGCACGTCCTGCTCGTCACCCGGGAGCACGTGGACACCCTGCTCGACCTGCCGGGCCCGTTGCGGGACCCCCTGATGTCGGCGGCCCAGCGGGTTGCCGCCGCGGTCGTCGAGGCACTGGGCGCCCAGGGGTCGTTCGTGGCGATGAACAACGTCGTCAGCCAGTCCGTGCCGCACCTGCACATCCACGTCGTCCCACGCTCCAAGGGAGACGGGCTGCGGGGGTTCTTCTGGCCGCGCACGAGATACGCCTCGAACGATGAGGCCGAGGGCTTCGCCGCCAGGCTGGCGTCGGCTCTCACCCCGCCGCGTCGAGCTGGGCGTAGCCCCGCTCGAACGCCGCAGTGAGGCTCTCGACCGGATAGGGCAACCGAGAGTCGGGGGTGCGGATCGCCTCCTCCAGTGCCATACCCGACGTGTGCCATTCGAGGACCACCGCTGCCAGCGCAGCGAGCTCGTTGCGCTGGGTGGCGACGAAGGGGGCGTCGACAGGGCGGCCGTGACCCGGCACCACGACGGTGTCCACGATGTGCGGCAGGTGGGCGTCCAGGGTTGCCGCCCAGTCCAGCGGCCAGGAGTCAGGCCCCAACGACGGGGGCGCAGACTGCTCGACGAGGTCACCGAGGAAGGCCACCCGCGCGTCGGGGACGACGATCCTGATGTCGCCGTCGGTGTGACCGCGGCCGGCGTGCGCCAGCAGCACGCCCCGGTCGCCCAGGTCGATGCTGCTCGTCGTCTCGAACGTCCGGTCCGGCCCGCGGACCTCGGTCGCCAGCACGTCTGCCGCGTCGGCCGCGGTGTAACCGTATTCGGGGCCGTCACCCGGATCGTCTCGGAACAGCGCCTTGATGCGTCGGGTCGACGCCGTCAGGCTCCGGGCCACGGCGTCGTGCGCGTGCACCGTGGCGCCTGCGAACGCGATGTTGCCGAAGAGGTGGTCGAAGTGGACATGGGTGTTGACGACATGGCTGACCTCGACGCTGAGGCCGAGGGACGCGACGTCTCGCAGGATCTCGGCTCCCTGCCCGGAACTCGCCCGGGTGTCGACCACGAGCGCGCGGTCGGCACCGACGACCAGCCCGACGCCGACGTCCCACTGCGGGTAACGGGCCAGGAACACCCGGTCGGCGATCTCGACGAAGCCGGTCTGGGTGGACACGAGAACACTGTCCCACTCGTTTGCACTCTCACCCTGTGAGTGCCAATAATGGGGCTGGCACTCTCGACCTGAGAGTGACAACTCGACCATCTGGGTGAGGTCAGGGACGACACGCGAACATGGGCGTGCGCGGTTCTGACCGTCCGTCGCGGGCGCCCGTGTGGTCATCACATCGATTCGCGTGGGAGGAACCACCCGAATGGCCAAGATCATCGCTTTCGATGAAGAGGCGCGACGCGGTCTCGAACGAGGAATGAACATCCTCGCCGACGCCGTCAAGGTAACGCTCGGCCCCAAGGGCCGCAACGTCGTCCTCGAGAAGAAGTGGGGCGCCCCCACGATCACCAACGATGGCGTGTCCATCGCCAAGGAGATCGAGCTCGAGGACCCGTACGAGAAGATCGGCGCCGAGCTGGTCAAGGAAGTTGCCAAGAAGACCGACGACGTGGCCGGTGACGGCACCACGACCGCCACGGTCATCGCCCAGGCGATGGTCCGTGAGGGTCTGCGCAACGTCGCCGCCGGGGCCAACCCGATGGCGTTGAAGCGCGGCATCGAGAAGGCCGTCGACGCTGTCTCCGACGAGCTGCTCAAGAGCGCGACCGAGATCGAGACGCGTGAGCAGATCGCTGCCACCGCCTCCATCTCCGCCGCCGACGAGCAGATCGGCGAGCTCATCGCCGAGGCGATGGACAAGGTCGGCAAGGAAGGCGTCATCACCGTCGAGGACTCCAACACGATGGGTCTCGAGCTCGAGCTCACCGAGGGGATGCGTTTCGACAAGGGCTACATCTCGCACTACTTCGTGACCGACACCGAGCGCATGGAGACCGTCCTCGACGACGCCTACGTGCTCGTGGTCAACAGCAAGATCAGCAGCGTCAAGGACCTGCTGCCGGTGCTCGAGAAGGTCATGCAGTCGGGCAAGCCGCTGCTCATCATTGCCGAGGACATCGACGGTGAGGCGCTCGCGACCCTGGTCGTGAACAAGATCCGGGGGACCTTCAAGTCCGTCGCGGTCAAGGCGCCCGGTTTCGGCGACCGCCGCAAGGCCATGCTCGGCGACATCGCCATCCTCACCGGTGGCCAGGTCGTGTCCGAGGAGGTCGGTCTCAAGCTCGAGAACGCCGACCTGGACCTGCTCGGTCGGGCTCGCAAGGTGGTCGTCACCAAGGACGACACGACCATCGTCGAGGACCAGGAGGACCGGTCCGCGATCGAGGGCCGGATCAACCAGATCAAGGCCGAGATCGAGAAGTCGGACTCGGACTACGACCGCGAGAAGCTCCAGGAGCGCCTCGCCAAGCTCGCCGGCGGCGTCGCCGTCATCAAGGCGGGCGCGGCCACCGAGGTCGAGCTGAAGGAGCGCAAGCACCGCATCGAGGACGCCGTTCGCAACGCCAAGGCGGCCGTCGAAGAGGGCATCGTCGCCGGTGGTGGCGTCGCCCTCATCCAGGCCGTCAAGAAGGTCTTCGACAAGCTCGACCTCGAGGGTGACGAGGCCACCGGCGCCAACATCGTGCGCGTCGCGGCCGAGGCTCCGCTCAAGCAGATCGCCATCAACGCCGGCCTCGAAGGCGGCGTCGTGGCAGAGAAGGTCCGCGGCCTCAAGAAGGGCCACGGTCTGAACGCCGCAACCGGCGAGTACGTCGACATGCTCAAGGCCGGCATCAACGACCCGGTCAAGGTGACCCGGTCCGCGCTGCAGAACGCCGCGAGCATCGCTGCGTTGTTCCTCACCACCGAGGCAGTCATCGCCGACAAGCCCGAGAAGGCTCAGCCGGCGATGCCGGGTGGCGACGGCGGCATGGGCGGCATGGACTTCTGAGTCCTGCGGCACCCAGCTCCCACGCGAGGCGGCTCCCCAACAGGGGGGCCGCCTTCGCGCCTACCCAGGACAGCTCGACGGTATGCCGGTGCACTGGTCAGTGAGCGAACATCCCGCGCACGCCCTCCTCGGTCTCACGGTAGGTCCCGCTCGCCCGGGCGGTGAGCGCGGCGATCTGGGCAAGATCGGAGCGGACCCGGTCCTGCAGCGCCGCCCACTCGGTGACCAGGCCCTGGAACTCGGCGGCGGCCGCCCCCGACCACGAGCCTTCGAGCGAGCTGAGCCGGGCGTGCATGGCGCCCACGGACGACTCGATGTCGCCGGCGATGCTGGACATGTCTGACGAGGCCGCCTGGATGCGGTCGGTGTCGACGGTGAACACGAGAACTCCTT
Organism: Lapillicoccus sp.; assembly: GCA_965277795.1. Lineage (GTDB taxonomy): Bacteria > Actinomycetota > Actinomycetes > Actinomycetales > Dermatophilaceae > Lapillicoccus. The sequence goes on along the minus strand of OZ255840.1, from coordinate 3,308,523 downwards.
GGGTTGACGGGTGCTGTCCTGTCGACGGTAGGCAACGGGCGCCTACCGGCTCCTGCGTTGTCCACAGGGCCTGCGGTTACGGTGGCTCCCGATGAGCATCTGGATCGACCAGCCGATCTGGCCGCGACACGGCACCGTGTTCGCGCACCTCGTGAGCGACACCTCGCTCGTCGAGCTGCACGAGTTCGCGATCCGGGCGAGGTTGGCCCCACGCTCGTTCGAGGGCGACCACTATGACGTGCCGCGCGAGCGGTATGCAGCGGTGCTGGCCGCCGGGGCGACCTCCACGACCGGGGGTGACGTCGTCCGGAAGCTTCAGGCCAGCGGGCTGCGGCTGCGCAAGCGCAAGGGCGATGAACCTGTTGCGAGGGTCCGGGGGGTGGCCTTCCCTGACGGCACGGTTGCGGACGTCGACCTCGTGGTGTCCGGGCAGCCGCTGACCGTGCCCGGCATTGCCGCCGCCCTGGTGTTCCTGCGGGACAGGGAGGGCCGGTTCGCGGTGGTGCACGCGGTGAGACGCGATGCCTGGGGATCGCCCGGCGGTGGTGTCGAACCCGGTGAGTCGGCCGGTGAGGCGGCGATCCGCGAGGTCTTGGAGGAGACAGGGCTGGCGCTTGAGGTCGAGGATGTTCGGGCGGTCGCCTACGAGCGGTTCGAGGCGGTGGGCGAGCTCCGGGGGCACTGGGTGACGGGACGCTCCTACGTGCAGGTGTACCTCGCGGACCTCGATCGGTCCGAACCGACGATGCGGGCCAGCGAGGACGACGTCGACGGCTGGCGCTGGGTGGACCTCGCCGAGTTCGAGGCGCTGTGTGGTCGCGAGTTCTGGTGGCCCTTGGTGCTCAGGCTCTTCACCTGAGGCGGCCTCGAATCGTCAGCTGAGCCGGGCCAGCTCGCGCGCCACGTTGTCGCGCGCGGGACCTTCCCAGTGGTCGCGGCCGAAGTGGGTGAGGTACACGGGCTCGGGACCGACGAGCTGCTGCAGGATGGCGCTGCGCCCCACCCGGTAGGCCACCTCCGGCACCGCTGCGTACTCCTCGCGCACCTGCGCGCAATAGCCGTCGAACCGCTCCTGCCCAGCCGCGAGGATCCAGAGGTCGGCGTCGTGGAAGGATCGTTGGAGGGTCGAGTCGTGCGTGACCTCGTGGGCCGCGGTCATCTCGACCAGCTCGACAACGACGACCGTGTCCGCTGTGGCGAGACCGGCCCGGGGGAGCATGCTGGCGGCGAGCCGCGCCGACTCGGCCTCGTTGTCACCGGGCGGGGCAGCGGGGTCGTACTCCGCGTCGTGCAGCCACGCCGCAATACGGCCCAGCCTCGCCTCGTCCTCGGTGAGCTCACCGGCACCGGTGAGGTCCTCCAGTGCCCAGAACATCTCGACGAGGTGGCGGGTCGAGTGATATCGGCGGTGCGGCTCGGTCCAGCGTCGCAGCAGCTCGGCACCGGCGGCGGCGACCTGGTCAGAAGCGGCAGCGGGACTGAGGGAGAACAGGTCCTGCGTCCACCAGGTGATCAGCGACGGCACAGCACCCGGTCCAGGTAGTCGTTGCCGAAGACCCGGTGGGGGTCGACCTCGTCCCGCACGCGTACGGCGTCGGCGAAGCGCGGGTAGAGCGGTGCCAGGGCGTCCGCGTCGAGGGTGTGCAGCTTGCCCCAATGCGGCCGCCCGCCGACGCTGATGAGCACCTGCTCGACCGCGCTGAAGAACTCGGCGAACGGTTCGCGGTAATACCGATGCACCGCCAGGTAGGCGGTGTCCCGCCCGTATGCCGTCGAGAGCCACACGTCGTCGGCTGCGGCGACCCGGATCTCCATCGGGAACGAGATCCGCCAACCCCGGTCGGCGACTATCGCGCGGACTGCCCGCAGCACGTCAGGGAGCTCGGCCCGCGGGACCCCGTACTCCATCTCTCGGAAGCGCACCCGGCGCGTGGACGTGAAGACCCGGTCGGACTGGTCGGTGTAGGCGCGATCCGAGACCAGGCGGGCGGCCGCCCGGTTGGCCGTCGGGATGAACGCGGGCACCCTGCTCCCGAGCGCACATGTCATCGCGAAGACGCCGTTGGACAACAGCTCGTCGTCGACCACGCTGCGCCAGTGAGGGATCGGGGTGTAGTCCAGGCCGGTCGGCAGGCGGTTGTTCGACTTCACCAGTGCCGTGTCGGTGTGTGGGAACCAGTAGAACTCGACGTGGTCGCTTGCGACCATCCGCTCGGCGAAACCGTCGAGGACCGCCTCCAGCGGCTCCGGATGCTCGTCAGCCGAGAGGAGGAACGCGGGGACGCACTGCAGCGTCACCTCGGTCAGCACCCCGAAGGCACCGAGACCGACGCGAGCCGTCTCGAACAGCTCGGGCCGCTCGACCGCCGAGCAGGTCACCACCGAACCGTCCGCCAGGATGACCCTCAGCCCACGCACCTGCCCGGCCAGACCGGTGAACCGGGCCCCGGTGCCGTGGGTTCCGGTGGAGATGGCGCCCGCGAGCGTCTGCGCGTCGATGTCGCCCATGTTCTCCAAGGCGAGCCCGTGGGCGCGCAGCAGGACCGACAGCTCCCGCAGTCGGATGCCGGCGCCCACAGTGACGAGTCCCGATCCGGTGTCCACGGCCCGGACGCCTGACAGCCGGTCCAGCCGCAGGGAGATGCCGTCCGTCACGCCGATGGGCGTGAAGGAGTGTCCCGCGCCGAGTGGGCGGATCTGACGACCGGTCGCGTTTGCCGAGGCGACGATGGCCGCTGCCTCGTCCTCGTCGGTCGGGGTCAGCACCGCGGCGAAGGTGGCGGCAGCCGAGCGGCCCCAGTTCTGCCATCGGGTCCCGCGCGCCGGCCTCGACACCGCGACCGGTCCGGTGATCCTGCTGGGCACTCAGAACACCTGGTCCTCACCCCGGTAGGTGGGCCACACCTCGTTGACCGCGCCGTCGACCACCAGGTGCACCTCACGCAAATGCTCGGCCGACTCTCCGGCTTTTGCATGCCGCAGCCACACCTGGTCGCCGATCTGCAATCGGACCGCCGAAGAGCCGCGGACCGGGGTCTGGACCTCTCCCGGACCTTCCTGTCGCGCGTAGCGCAGCCCAGGCGGGTCCGCGATCACCGGCAGCCGGTCAGCACCGGGCGGCCCCGAGGCGACCCAGCCACCACCGGCCAGCGTCGCAACCTGACGTCCCGGCCGCCTCACGACCGGCAGCACGAAGAACGACGCGGCGGCGGGGTGGAAGTCGCGGTAACGGTCGAACAGCCCAGGACCCATCAGGCCGGACCCAGCCGCAACCTCGGTGACCGACTCCTCGGCGGCGGTCGTCTCCAGCGAACCCGTGCCGCCCCCGTTGACGAACTCGAGATCCGCGATGTCGCGCACGGCGGCGACGGTCGCCGCCCGACGCTCGACCAGCTCGGAGACCGATCGCCGCTGCATCACCCTGACGGCACGGGGTCGAACCCCACCACCGCGGTTGGTCACGCCGGCGACCTGCCCCTCGTAGGCCATCATCCCGACCAGCTCGAACCCCGGGCGGGCGACGATCTGCCGGGCGAGTCGCGCGGCTGCGCCCGGCGACCGCACCGGAGACCGCAACGCTCCGAGGTGAACCCCCGGCGCCGGGCGGTAGGCCGCGTCCAGCTCGAGACACACTCGCACCGGCGGGCGTGAGCCAGCCGGCCGCACTCGGTCCACAATGTCCAGCTGCGCGAGGTCGTCCACCATCAAGGTGACCGTCGCCGCAGCCGTTGCGTCGCTGGTGAGCGCGGTCAGCGCGGCGCGGTTGACGGTCGGGTAGCCGACGACGATATCGGCGAACCCGTTGCGCTGCAGCCACAACGCCTCGGGAAGCGCATACGCGAGCAAGCCGGAGAAGCCGGGTAGGTCCACGGTTCGCCGGATCAACGACCGGATTCGCACCGACTTTGTGGCGAGCCGGATGGTCCTCCCGCTCGCCCGACGGACCAGGTCGGCGGCGTTGGACCGCAGCGCGGCGTCGTCGAGAACCCCGAACGGTGGGTCCAGCTCCGCGACCGCGGCGCGCAGGGTGCTCGACGGCGTGGCCCAGATCGTCACGTAACCCCCACTGACATCTCGCCGACGACGCCGCGATCGGCGGCATACCGGACCCGACGCCGGTGTCGCGAGACGTCCTCGGCGCAGGCGCGCAGGGCCGCGCGGGCGCCCGCGGCGTCACCGTCGATCAGGAACTGCAGGGTCAGTCCGTCCAGGAGGGCGACCACCTGGCGCGCGAGGACGTCGACAGGTCGGTCCCAGGCGATGCCACGCACGGTGGCGATCTCCTCGAGGACACCCGTGACGGCCCGGGGGTATGCCGCGTAACGCACCCTGGCAGGGTCGGCCAGGGCCGGTTCCCGCAGCGACATCGCGGTGATCTCGTAGATGACCTGGTGCACCTGCGGCTCGCGCTCGACCAGCTCCCAGTACGCCAGCAGGGCCCGGTGCACGGTGTCGACGAGGGACCCGCCCCGTCCGACGGCCGCCGCCGCGGCAGAGAGCTCGCGGGGAAGCAGGTCCGCGGCGAGCTCGGTCAGCAGCTCGTTGCGGCTGTCGAAGCAGTAGTGGAACGCGCCCTGGGGCATCCCGGCCTCGGCACAGATGGCGCGCGTCGTCGCGCCGCCCACACCGTGGTCCAACAGCACCCGCCAGGCCGCGTCGAGCAACAGAGCGCGCCGTTCGGCGGCGGCGATACGCGGCATGACGGATATCGTGCGGGCCTCCTGGTCGCCAGGTCAAGTCCTCCGGAAAAGTTTCTGGTCATATGACCAAGTTGGTTGACCAGATCACTTGACGGCGGGCGGGCAGGACCTCGATAGTCGCCGGGATGAGCACTGTTCCGGCAACCGGCCAGCCGGTGCGCGCCCGCGCGCGGGTCGCGGTGTCGGTTGCGTTCGCGGCCCAGGGCCTCGGGTTCGCGACGGTGCTCACCCATCTCCCAGCCCTGAAGGACCGATGGGGGCTCGACGACCTCGGGGTCACCGTCATCATGTTCTGCGTGGCGCTGCTCGCCGGAGCGGGCTCGGTCCTGGCTGCTGTCCTGGCCGGCCGGGTGGGCAGCGGGACCACGCTGCGCATCGCGCTGGTGACCGCCGCGGTCGGCCTCACCGTCACCGGACTCGCCCCCTCGTTCGTGGTGTTCTGCGTCGGCATCGGTGGCTATGGCCTGGCCCTCGGCCTCATCGACGCCACCACGAACATGCAGGCGGTCGCGCTGGAGGCCGAGTACGGCCGCTCCATCCTGACCTCGTTCCACGCCGCGTGGAGCGTCGGCGGCATTCTCGGGGCCCTCGCCACGGCAGGGGCATCCGCGCTCGGCTGGGGGCTGGCCCCGACGCTGCTCCCCGTGGCCGCGGTCATGGTTGTCGTGGCTGGTGGCCCCTTCCTGCCCTCGGACCTCTCGGGTGATGCAGCGCCCGGCCGCGACGAGGGTGGTCACGCGATCCCCTGGCGGTCGCTGGCTCTGCTCGGCGCCGCTCTGGTGTTGTTCTACGTCGCTGACTCCGCGGCCGCCTCGTGGTCGTCCATCTACCTCAGCGACGTGCTGCTGGCGTCGGCGACCGTGGCGCCGCTGGCCTACGGCGCCTACCAGGCCACCAGCCTGGTCTCACGACTCCTCGGTGACCTAGTCGTGCGTCGGCGGGGCCCGGTGACGGTGGTCCGCAGTGCCGCCGTCGTCGGGATCGTCGGGCTGATCCTCGTCATCGGCGCACCGAGCCCGGCCCTCGCCATCGCCGGGTTCGCCATCCTGGGCGCCGGTCTCGCCGTGGTGGCGCCCTTGACGTTCGCCGCCGCCGGCCGCCTCGCCGGCCCTGACCCGGGTCGTCGTCAGCGGATCGATGCGCTGGTGGCGCGGCTCAACCAGTTCAACTACCTCGGGTTCGTCCTGGGCGGGGTGGTCACCGGTCTGATCAGCACGGGAAGCGGTCTGCGAGGCGGTTTCGTGGTGCCACTGGTGGCGGTCATCCTCATCCTGCCGCTGGCCCGCGCCTTCGCCACGGCTGGCACGCCCCCCCGAGATCAGGGCTGACCCTCTGCGCGAGGTGGCCCTCTCACGAGGTGACCCCCTCCGTGATGTAACCCTTGGCGACCTGACGCCCTCGCGACGGGAACCCGTGGCAGCTCGAGGCCCCATCCATGGTGGGTCGAGTGAGCTGACGCAACGTCAGTCCTTCCCGAGCCGCTGACCAGGACGGTCGACGGGCGGGGTTCGACTCGTTCCTGGGCGGCCGATGACCACTGCGGCGGGCGCGTTCCCCCTGGTCAAAGCGTTCGTGACCGGGTTGATCCTGTCTGGAGTTGACCTGTCTGGAGTTGACCTGTCTGGAGTTGACCTGTCTGGAGTTGACCTGGGCCGAGTCGATCTTGGCCGAGTCGACCTGATGTCGGGCAGGCATTCGCGTCACTCCAGGCCTCACCGCAGCGGTGTCGGGAGAGGTTCGCAGTGGACGACGGTCAGGGCCGAGACTGCTCGGGTGAGGACGACGTAGAGCCGGCGCAGACCGGTGCGAGCGTCCGGCTCGTCCGCTGCGATCGCGGCCGGCTCGACGACGACCACGCTGTCGAACTCCAAACCCTTGGCCACCGCGGCAGGGACGAGATCGACCTGGTGGTCGACATCGCCATGGTCCGCGCCCAGCACGCCGTGCTCGATCCCACTCTTGCGCAACGCCGTCGAGAGGTCCGCGACCATACCAGGAGGTGCGATGACCCCCACGGAGCCTGGTTCGGCCATCATCGACGACACGATCTGCACGACCCGCGCGACGACCTCCGGGCCCGCCACTCGGACCACGTCGAGTCGTCCCGGGTTGTCACGGACCGAGACCGGCGCTCCCAGGCCGGGTGCCATCGACGGCAACAGCCGGGCCGCATAGTCGATCACGGACGCCGGCACCCGGAATCCGCGGTCGAGGATCTCGACGTGTGCACCTGGTTTGCCCAAGTGCTCCAACGACTCCGCCCACGACTCGGTCGCCCAGGCCGTGGTGCCTTGTGCGATGTCTCCGAGCACCGTGGCCGAGCCGGTCGAGCACCGTCGTCCCACCGCCCTCAGCTGCATGGGCGAAAGGTCCTGAGCCTCGTCGAGCACGACATGGCCGAGGCTCGGAGTGCGGTCGATGAGGTCGGTCAGCTCGTCCAGCAGCACCGCGTCCGCCGCGGTCCACCTAGCCGAGCCCTTCGTGCGCGGTGGTTCGGGCCAGGTCAGCAGGCCCTGTTCTGCCTCGGAGAGCAGCCCGCCCGCGTAGGCGGACAGCACAGTCGGGCTGCTCAACAGCCGGAACAGGACCTGCTTGGGGTCGAGCGCCGGCCACACCTTCGAGGTGTAGGCCTTGACCGCTGCGCTGCGAGCAACGGCGTCCTGCACCCGGTCGTCGGGTGAGTCACCACTCATCTCCATTGCCAGAAGTACGCGGTGCGCAAGCCGTTGCGGCAGAACGCCTCTGGCGGCTCCATAGCGGATCTGACGCTCCCGCAGCTCGCGGAGGATCTCACCAACCTCGTATGCCGGCACCCGCCACTTGCGTGCCCCGCGCGGCACGACCAAGGGCTCCGTCGGGTCGGCGACGTGCGACCAGACCGCCCGCTCGAGCAGCTCACTCATCCGGGTGTCGCCCTTGAGCACGGCAGCGGCGGTCGAGTCGAGCGCGCGCACGGGGACGGTCGCGGTCAGGTCCTCGATGGTGGTGTGCTGGACATCGACCTCACCGAGAGCGGGCAGCACGGCGCCGATGTGGTCGAGGAAGGCGCGGTTCGGGCCCACGACCAGCACTCCCGAACGCACCAACCGGTCCCGGAACGCATAGAGCAGCCAGGCCGCCCGGTGCAGGCCCACCGCCGTCTTGCCGGTGCCCGGCGCCCCCTGCACGCAGATGGTCGTGCCGGCGTCGGCGCGCACGATCGCGTCCTGCTCCGGCTGGATGGTCGCGACGATGTCGCGCATCGGGCCCACCCGCGGACGCTCGATCTCGTCGGCGAGGATCCGGCTACGCGCGACGTCCGCCGGCTCAGGGGCGGTGAGGTGCTCGTCCTCGTAGGCGGTCAGCTGGCCTCGGTCCACCCCGAACCGCCGACGCAGCCGCACCCCCATCGGTTCGGTGCGGCTCGCGCGGTAGAACGCCCCGGACAGGTCCGCGCGCCAGTCGATGACCAGCGGGTCCCCGGCCTCGTCGTTGACGTGCCTACGCCCGACATACCAGCGCTCCGGGTCACTCTCAGGGTGGGCTGGACGCTCGAGGTCGAGCCGTCCGAAGAACAAGGTGCTGCGGGGGTCGTCGACGAGCTGGGCAGCCCGGCGGTGCAGCGTCATGGCAAGGAACTCGTCGGAGACGCGGTCGCCACCGGCGGCACGCATGGACAGGGTGTGCTCACGCATCCGGGCGAGCTGGACACGGGCCCGGGCGAGGTATGCCTGCTCCTCGGACAGGCCGTCGGGAGGGTGGCTCGGGGGGGCCGGCGGGCGACTGGAGGGAGGGCTGGGCGGGTGGCTCGGGCGGACGACTGGACGGCTGGGGGAATGGCTCGGGGGGGCGTCGGGACGGCTGGGGGGGTGGCTGGGTGGCAGGTCGATGGGCATGACGAAGGGGCCCTCCACAGGGGGTGCGGTTGCGAAAAGGCAAGCGCAGCAATCTACCTGTGGGGGGCCCCTCTGAGGTAGCCGGCCCGCGAACCAGGGAAAGGCGGGCGGCTGACCTCCCCTAGCCGGGACGGGCGGCCAGGGTGACCTTGAGATCCTGCTGTTGGGAGCCACGCACGACGGTGATCGTCACCGTGTCACCGACCTTGTGCTCGTGGATGGCTGCGACCAGAGACTCCGAGGACTGGATCGACTCGCCGTCAATCGCGATGACCGCGTCCTTCGCCTGCAGGCCCGCCGCCGCCGCCGGGGTGCCGGCCGTGACGGCCTGGACGAGGGCCGCCTGGCGCTTCGAGCTGCCGTCGGTGACGGTGGTGTCGCTGGCCGAGACTCCGATGTAGGCGTGTTCGGCCTTGCCGCTCGAGATCAGCTGGTCGGCGATGGACTTGGCCTCGTTGGACGGGATCGCGAAGCCGATACCGATGCTGCCGCTCTGGCTGGTGGAGGACGAGCCCAGCGATGCGATCGAGCTGTTGATCCCGATCAGCTTGCCGTCGGCCGTCACCAGGGCGCCACCGGAGTTGCCGGGGTTGATGGCGGCCGAGGTCTGGATCGCGTTGGTCACGACGGTGTCGGCGTTCGCCGTTCCCTGTTGGCCCTGCCCTTGCTGGCCCTGCCCTTGCTGACCCTGACCCTGTTGACCCTGACCCTGTTGACCCTGACCCTGTTGACCCTGACCCTGTTGACCCTGACCCTGTGGACCTTGACCTTGCTGGTCCTGGGTGTTGGACTCGCTCGCCTGGGTGGTGACGGGGCGGTTGAGAGCGCTCACGATGCCAGTCGTGACGGTGCCGGAGAGGCCGAGCGGGTTGCCGATCGCCATGACCGGCTGGCCCACGACGAGTGACGTGGAGTCACCGATGCTCACCGGGACCAGGTCACTGGGCGGGTTGGAGATCAGCAGCACCGCAAGGTCGGTGGTCGGGTCGGTGCCGACGATCTTGGCGTCATAGGTGCGGCCGTCGTTGAGCGTGACGCTGATCGTCGCTCCGGTACCGGCGCCGGTGGCGACGTGGTTGTTGGTGAGGATGTGGCCCTGGCCGTCGAGGACGACGCCCGACCCCTGGCCCTCGGCCTGCGCGCTGGCGACGGTGATCGACACGACGCTCGGGGCCACCGCCTTGGCCGTCGCCGTCCAGTCCGGCGCAGTGGCGCTGCCCTGGATGACCTGCGGCGACGAGCTCCCGTTGGACTGGGTCGTGGTCGCGGCGGTGATGGTGGACGCCGGGGCGGGTGCCGCATACCGGGTCGCGACGAAGGTCCCGCCACTGGCCAGGACCGCCGCCAGAAGCGCGACGGCGGTGAGCTGGCCGACGCCCTTGCTGCCCTTGTTCCGCGGGGACGGGGTGGGCGTGGGCGTCGGATAGACCGGATGGCCGCCATATGTGCCACCTGGGCCACCTGGGCCGTTGCTGGCACCCACTCCCGCACCGAACCACTCGGTAGGCGGTGCCTCCTGCGGCGTGCCGAAGCCATAGCCCTGGTTGGGGTTCGAGGCCCACAACGGCGGGTTGGTCTGCTCGAGCTGCTGCGTCCGCTCGGTGCCGCCAGCCGAGGTGACAACCGCGGCATTCTCTGCGCCTTCGGCGGGGTTCTCGTCGGGGTTCTCGTCGGGGGTCTGGCTCCCCGGGCTCCCCGGGTGCGTCTGCTGGGTCATCGGTAGTTCCCTCTCTGGCTCGTCGGGTCCGGTGGGACCTCCTGGCTCTCTGATGACCACTAGACCTCCTCGTCGTCAACGTGCGCTTTGCCGTCCCTGTGAGGGTGCTGTGGGAGTTCGAGAACGAAAGTCGCACCCCCCCCGGGGGTCTGTGCGACGCCGACCTTGCCGCTGTGTGAGGCCACGATGGCGGCCACGATCGCCAGCCCGAGGCCGTTGCCACCGCCCCGGCCGCTGCGGCTGCGCGCGGGGTCGGCGCGGTAGAAGCGCTCGAAGACCCTGCGCGCCCGGGCGGGGTCGATCCCGTCACCGTGGTCGCGTACCTCCAGCGCCGCGATCCCACCGGGCCGGACCCCGACCGCGATCTCGACCGGAGTGCCTGCCGGGGTGTGGTTGAGCGCGTTGGAGACCAGGTTCGTCACGACCTGGCGCAGCCGTTGCTCGTCGCCGGCGACATGCACGGGGCCGATCGGACCGCCGATCCCCACGAGCCGCACGTGTCGGTCGGGCGCCAGCACCCGGGCATCCTGGGTCGCGTCCCCGGCAAGGACCGCCAGGTCGACGTCGTCGATGTCCATCCGGCGTTCGCCGTCCAGCCGCGCGAGCACGAGCAGGTCGTCGACCAGCCCCGACATCCGGGCAGCCTCGCCCTCGACGCGTCCGAAGGCGACGGCGACGTCCTCAGGTTTGCTCACCGCGCCCTGCCGGTAGAGCTCGGCGTACCCACGCACGGTCGCCAGCGGCGTACGCAGCTCGTGCGACGCGTCGGCGACGAACTGGCGCATCCGCTCCTCGGAGGCCTCCCGCACGGCGAACGAGTGCTCGATCTGGCTCAGCATCGCGTTGAGCGACCGTGACAGCGAGGCCACCTCGTCCCGGCTCTGGGGCTCGGGGACGCGCTGGCTCAGGTCACCCGCCGCGATAGCCGCGGCGGTGTCCTCGATCTGGGTGAGAGGCCGGAAGGCGCGCCGCATCAAGAACCACCCGATCAGCAGCACTGCGGCCAGCACGACGAGCCCGATGAGCGCGGCGTAGGCACGTACGCTGCGCAGGGTGTCCTCCATCTGGCGCAGCGGGACTGCGACGACATAGACCGCGTCGCGGTTCTGGTTCTGGCCCGCGATGGCCCGCCACATGAGGTCGTCGTCGGCGGCGTCCACCGAGCCGACGGTGAACGGGGTCATCCCGGTCACCCGTGGGTCGGTCGCGGCCAAGGGGGGGATCGCCGGCTGGGTGCCGGGCTCGGTCGCAGCCTCGGCGACGCGAACGCCACCCGACCCGTCGGGGCGGAACAGTCGCACGGTGAAGTTCGGCTGGATCGTCTGCGACCCCCCGCTGCCGTAGGCCACGGCCGCGGCGATCTCCCCGTAGGTGCGCAGCTCCTCGTCCGTGCGGTCCAGGAGGTAGGTGCGCAGCAGCACGTTGACGATCAGGCTGGACACCAGCAGAGCCGGAGCGAGCAGCACGGCCACCACGGTGAGCAGCCGGAACCGCAGCGGTATGCCTCCGATGGCCATGCGCAGCGAGTCGCGGCGCTGCCCGAGCAGGCTCACGCGGTGGCGCTGCCAGGGGGCAGGCGCAGGACGTAGCCGATGCCGCGCTTGGTGTGGATCAGGGCCGGCTCGATCGTGTCGACCTTGCGCCGCAGGTAGGAGATGTAGGACTCGACGATGCCGGACTCGCCACGGAAGTCGTAGTCCCAGACGTGGTCGAGGATCTGGGCCTTGGACAGCACCCGGTTGGGGTTGAGCATGAGGTAGCGCAGCAGCTTGAACTCCGTCGGCGACACCTCGATGACCCTGCCACCTCGCCGGACCTCGTGCGAGTCGTCGTCGAGCTCGAGGTCGTGGAAGGTGAGCGTCGCCGTGTTGGTGTCCTCACCCCGGGTGCGGCGTAGTACTGCGCGGATCCGAGCGACGACCTCCTCGAGGCTGAACGGCTTGGTGACGTAGTCGTCACCGCCGACGGTCAGTCCCTTGATCTTGTCGTCGACCGAGTCCCGCGCGGTGACGAACACGATCGGGAGCTGCCGACCGGACTCGCGCAGTCGGCGGGTGACCTCGAAGCCGTCCATGTCGGGCAGCATCACGTCGAGGACGACGAGGTCGGGGCTGCGCTCGGAGGCGCTGGTGATCGCGGACCGTCCGTCGCTCGCAACGGAGACCTCGAACCCCGCGAACCGCAGCGAGGTCGCCAGCAGCTCACGGATGTTGGGCTCGTCCTCGACGACGAGCAGGTTGGCTTCGGGCGTCTCACGGGAGGTGGTCTCGGTCGTCACAGGGGTGAGTCTGGAGCGCATACCTGCGAGTTTACTGGGAGTCAGCCGAACGCGCTGACCGGCGTGCGGCAGCCCCACATCAGGACGTTGAGCAGCTGACTGGGGTGGCGAAGCCGTCGGCGCTGGCGAGGTGGGCGCTCAGGACGGACACGCCGATCGACCCGGCCGTGCCGTCGCCGGACTTGGCGTAGACCACCGCGACGACGGCGCCGTGGCGGTCGAGGATCGGCCCGCCCGAGTTGCCGTGGTCGACGGTGGTGTTCGACCTCATCGCGAGCCCGCCCTTCAGCTGGGTGTCGACGAACCAGCCGTCGACCGTGCCGGTGGTCGTGTAGACCGGCCCACCAAGGGGGTACCCGATGGCGGCGACGTGCTGTCCGGTCGCGGCATTGTCATGGGCCAGCGGCAGCGGGGCGGGAAGCGTCGCGTCGGTGTGGATGACGGCCAGGTCGATGTCCGGGGCCTGCCTGACGTCCTTGACCGCGATGTCCCGCCCGTCGACCGTGTCGACCTGGACCAGGCTCGCTCCGTTGACCACGTGCTGGTTCGTCACGACGGTGTGCGGGTCGACGACGAACCCGCTGCCGGTGTAGACCCCCGTGCACGTCACGCTGCGGATGCGCAGCACACTGGCCTCCCACCGCTCGATGGTGGTCGAGTCGGCGTCTAAGCCCGCATAGGTGTCGCCGAAGGGGGAGGTCGTCGCGCTCGTCGGGCTGGGGGCGTCGGTGGCGAAAGCCGCGGAGCCGGGGCCACCGAGCGTGCCCCCGGCCGCCTCGGGCGGTACCGCGGGGCCGAGCGGCGGCAGAACGCCGCAGGCCGAGGTCGTCAGGATGCCGACCAAGATGGCTCCGGACATGACCGTCCGCGCGGCGCGGCGGCGCTCAGCCACCGGGGGTGTTCTGGTTCAGGAAGGTGCGCAGCGCGTTGTTGGCGTCGTTGGCTGCAGAACAGGCGGTGTCAAGCTCTTTGACCAGTCCGTCGAACGAGGACCGGCTCGCCGACGCGGGAAGCTGGTCGATCTGGACCAGCTTGTCAGCGCACTTCGTCGTCGCCGCGTTGGCCGCGGTGAACAGACCGGACGCCTTCGTCGTGTCAGCGATCTGGTCGTCGGCCTGGGCCTTCTGGTTGGCCAGGTCACGCACCTGCGACTGGGCGGTGTCGAGCTTGGCCTGCGCGTCGGCGAGCTGGGTCCTGGTCTGGGCGAGTGAGGCGTCGGCAGTCGACAGGCTCGCGGTGGAGGAGGCGAACGACTGCTGGTACCAGGCAGATCGGGCGTTCGCGTGGTCGGCGACGACCCAGAGGTAACCGACCAGGGACCCCACCCCGAGCAGCAGGACCACCGAGGCGGCGACGGCTGCTGGGCGCGGCAGGCGGGACGCCCGCATGCGGGACACCCGCAGGCGGCCCGCGAGCCGGGCGCCCCCGGAGCGTCTCGGCCCGTCTTCCTCGGGTTTGCCCGTCGGCGGCGGCCTCGATCCGCTGCCGGTCAGGTTGTCCGGCGAGGTCGACGCCGGCTCGGGTGAGAACGCGAGCTCGTGAGTGCCCGGCTGCGACGGGATGTCGTCGGTGACGCTCACGTCAGGGCAGCTCCTCGTGCGGCGTGAGGTCGTCGGCGTCGACGATCCGGTAGGCATACCCCTGCTCGGCCAGGAAGCGCTGCCGATGCGCCGCGAAGTCCGCGTCGACCGTGTCGCGTGCGACCACGGTGTAGAAGTGAGCGGTGCGCCCGTCGCCCTTGGGACGCAGCACCCGGCCCAGCCGCTGGGCCTCCTCCTGGCGTGAGCCGAAGGTGCCGGACACCTGGATCGCGACGCTGGCCTCGGGCAGGTCGATCGAGAAGTTGGCGACCTTGCTGACGACCAACAGCTGCACGGTCCCGTCGCGGAACTCCTGGTAGAGCCGCTGTCGGACCGCGACCGTTGTCGCGCCGGTGATGATCGGGGCGTCAAGGCGGACGGCAAGGGTGTCGAGCTGGTCGAGGTACTGGCCGATGACCAGGGTCGGCTCACCCCGGTGCCGCTCGACGAGCTGCTCGACCACGGAGTCCTTGGCGCTGCTGCAGGAGGCCAGCCGGTATCGCTCGTCGGGCTCCGACATCGCGTAGGCCATCCGCTGTCCGTCCGGCAGCGACACGCGTACCTCGACGCAGTCCGCCGGTGCGATGTAGCCCTGCGCCTCGATGTCCTTCCACGGCGCGTCATAGCGCTTCGGGCCGATCAACGAGAACACGTCTCCCTCGCGGCCGTCCTCCCGGACCAGGGTCGCGGTCAGGCCCAGTCGCCGCCGGGCCTGCAGGTCCGCGGTCATCCGGAAGATCGGAGCCGGCAGCAGGTGCACCTCGTCGTAGAGGATGAGCCCCCAGTCGCGGGCGTCCAACAGGTCGAGGTGGGTGTAGACGCCCTTCCGCCGGGTGGTCAGCACCTGGTAGGTCGCGATGGTGACCGGCCGGATCTCCTTGCGCGCGCCTGAGTACTCGCCGATCTCGTCCTCGGTGAGGGACGTGCGGCGCAGGAGCTCGTCCTTCCACTGCCGCGCCGACACGGTGTTGGTCACGAGGATCAGCGTCGTTGCGCCGGCAGCGGCCATCGCCCCGGCGCCGACCAGGGTCTTGCCGGCGCCGCACGGCAGGACCACGACCCCGGACCCGCCATGCCAGAACCCGTCGACCGCCTGCTGCTGGTAGGGGCGCAGTGACCAGCTCGTCGTGTCCAGCGTGATCGGGTGTGCCTCCCCGTCGACGTATCCGGCGAGGTCCTCCGCCGGCCACCCGACCTTGAGCAGCTCCTGCTTGAGGTGGCCCCGCTCGGAGGGGTGCACGGCGACGGTGAGGTCGTCGATGCGCGCGCCGAGCAGCGGCTGGATCTTCTTGTGCCGCAGGATCTCCTCGAGGACGGGTCGGTCCGTGGTGTGCAGGGTCAGCCCGTTGGACGGGTCCTTCTCGAGGGTCAGGCGCCCGTAACGGGCCATCGTGTCGGCGATGTCGATGAGCAGCGCCTGCGGCACCGCATACCGGCTGTGCGTCAGCAGTGCGTTGACCACCTGCTCGGCGTCGTGGCCGGCGGCTCGAGCGTTCCACAGGCCGAGCGGGGTGATGCGGTAGGTGTGCACGTGCTCGGGAGCGCGCTCCAGCTCGGCGAACGGCGCGATCGCACGCCGCGCCTCCTGTGCCCCGGGGTGGTCGACCTCGAGCAGGAGGGTCTTGTCGCTCTGGACGATGAGCGGTCCGTCGTTCACGTCAGCGACCTCATTGGTTGGCGAGGGCCCAGGTGTAGAACCAGATGAGCAACGGGATGGCGATGGCGAAGTTGACGGCCAGCACGATCCAGCCGGTCGTGGTCCGCTTGCGGGAGGCCGCGAGCTCCCGGGCGTTCAGCCGCCACGCGAGGACGGCGATCACGGCGCTCGGGATGCCGATGATGCCGGTGGCGAGGATCGCGAGGACCGACACGAGCAGCAGCACCACGGCGCTGGTCGGGAAGGGTGTGGTCGGAGCGGCGTAACCGGCATACCCCTCTTGGTATGCCTGCGGTCGCGGCTGCGGGTAGCCCAGTTGGTGTGCCGGTGCGTATGCCGGTGGGTATGCCGGGGGGGTCGGCTGCTGGTGTGACGGGGGTGGCGGCGGGTAGAGCTGCTGCTGGTGGACCTGCGGTGGGTGCGCCGGCTGCTGCGGTGGGGACCACTGGTCGGCCCCCGGCGGCGCGCCGAACGCACCCTCAGAAGGGCGTGCCCCCGGCGATTCGCTCATCGCAGCATGCTACCTATCGGTGCCGACAACGTCGCCCGGTCCCGGCCTCTCTGCGGTCCCGAGCGCGGTTCGCCTCAGGGGAGTCGGCCTGCCAGCCCGGTCCACCACCGGGTCCTCCTCGCGTTGTCGCCTGACAAGATGGTCGTCTCCGCCGACGGGGAATGAAGGGGCGAGATGAGGACACCTCAGGTCGAACCAGCCGACGGGTTGCCCGCCCGGGTCACGATCTACGAGGTCGGACCACGTGACGGACTGCAGAACGAGAAGGGCCACGTCCCGGCAGCGGTCAAGGTCGAGTTCGTCCGTCGACTGCTGGCCGCCGGGCTGACGACGGTCGAGACGACCTCGTTCGTGCCGCGTGCCTGGGTTCCCCAGCTCGGCGACGCCGCCGAGGTTCTCCAGGCGCTGGGCCAGGCCGGGCGTGGGCGCAGGCGACCGGTGCTCGTCCCCAACGAACGCGGTCTCGACCGGGCTCTCGAGGCCGGCGTAGGGGCGATCGCGATCTTCGGCAGTGCCACCGAGACGTTCGCGCAGCGCAACCTCAACCGCAGCGTCGACGAGTCGGTCACGATGTTCGCGCCCGTGGTGCAGCGGGCCCGGGCCGCGGGGCTATGGGTCCGCGCCTACGTGTCGATGTGTTTTGGCGACCCGTGGGAAGGAGGGGTGCCCGTCGACCAGGTGGTCGACGTCGCGAGCCGGCTGATGGACCTGGGCTGCGACCAGCTCGCCTTGGGCGACACGATCGGTACGGGTACGACCGGGCATGTCCACCGACTCGTGCAGGCGTTGGCAGACAGAGGGATCGGACCTGAACGACTCGGGGTCCACTTCCACGACACCTACGGCCAGGCGCTCGCCAACACGCTGGCGGCCCTGGCTGACGGGGTGACCGTCGTCGACGCGTCCGCGGGTGGGCTGGGTGGGTGTCCCTACGCCAAGAGCGCCACCGGCAACCTGGCCACCGAGGACCTGGTGTGGGCGCTGCACGGCGCTGGGGTGCAGACCGGCGTCGACCTGGACGCCCTCGTGGCAACGAGCGTCTGGATGGCCGGCATCCTCGGTCGCCCGAGCCCGTCGCGAGTCGTCACTGCTCTCTCCTTCTGAGGCGCCACCGGGCTCCGATGTTGCCGAGTTTGGTGCCCTGGTGGTCGCCGGGAACCCGCAGATTTGTGAGTCTGGTTGGTGGGGGCTGGTCACTGGACTCAGATGTTTGGGGGTTCTGGGGGTCGGTGGGCGCGTGGAAGCCGCAGACTTGTGAGTCTGGTTGGTGGGGGCTGGTCACTGGGCTCAGGTGTTCGGGGGTTCTGGGGGTCGGTGGGCGCGTGGAATCCGCAGACCTGTGAGTCTGGTTGGTGGGGCTGAGTCTGGTTGGTGGGTCTGGTCACTGGGCTCAGATGTTCGGGGGTTCTGGGGGGTCGGTGGTCGCCAGGAAGCCGCAGACTCCTGAGTCTGGACCCCCCCGCCGCCCTGTCGTCCCGGCTCGCCCGGCCTCGCTCGCGCGGAACGGCTCTCGCTCGCGCGGAAAGGCTCTCGCTCGCCCGGCCTCGCTCGCGCGGAACGGCTCTCTAGGCCGGCGCGGCTGGCTAAGCCGGCCCGGCCGTCTAAGCCGGAGCGACACCCGTGATCCGGTGGACGGAGAACCCGCGTTCCACACCCGAGTCGGCGACCCGGCCCCACGCACGACCACCTTCGACGCGGACGGGATAGAACAGATACCGGTCCGTTCGGCCGGCCATGTCCGCATACCCGATCCAGACCCCGACCCGCTCGGCCGCGGCATCCCGCAACGTCGCCAAGGTGACCACGGGTTCGGTCGGCTCGAGAACGGGCTGGCCTACGCCGAGCCTGGCCCGGGCCGACTCCTCGGCGGAGCGCAGCCCGCGGACCAGCGACCCGGCATACGTGGTGTCGATCGTCGAGGGGAGCGGGCCGGACGCCGTGCGCCTGGACGTCGCCCGCCGCCGCGCGGCCACCGTCACGACGACCGATCCGTCGGCGCGCTCTTGGACCGGCGACAACCCGGCAGCGCGCAGCGACTCCAGCAACGACTCCGGGTCGGCTGCCGAGACGAGCACGGTCGGCGCGATCCGGCGCAGCCCGAGGGAGGCCAGCCCGCGTTCGGCGAGCATGGTCTCGAGCACCGCCTCGTCGTCACTGCGCAGGTATGCCGTCGCACCCCCGACGCGAACCTGCCCGTGACGTCGGGCGACGTCACGAACGAGGTACTCCAGCGGCTGGGGCACAGAGGTCCGGCTCCAGCGGCGCAGCGCGTCGAGAAGCTCGTCTGCGGTCCATCCGGCGTCCAGTGCCCGACGAACCGAGGCCGGGGTGAACCGGTGCACGGTTGCGCCCCCGCGGGACTCGATGTCCGCGGTGAGGCGCATCAGCTGGGCCAGCTCGCCCGCGAGCGGGCCGGGCGCCACCGCTGTCAGGTCGGCCTGGACGAGAACGTGGTCGACCGGCGCCGGCAGTAGCTCGGCCATCCGCGCGGCCAGCTGGTCGACGCCGCCGCCGCCGACGAGGTCGCGACCCGGCCCCGAGAGTCCGCCCCGACCGGTCACCCCCAGCCAGCCCGCCTCTCGCAGGACGGCGGCCACGGACTCGGCGAGCCGGGCCGGGTTGCGCAGCGGCCGACGCCACCGCAGCCTGGTCAGCAACGACTCCTCGGAGGTCGCATGGCCGTCGGGCAGCTCGGCCAGGATCGCGAGCACGTCGGCACGCATCGTGCGGATCGGGGGCCAGTGGACGTCCGGACCGAGGGCGCTCACGGGGCTCGAGCCCATCCGCGACCCCACGAGGTGGGTCGCGCGAGTCGAGATGAGCCACGCCGTCGCGAGCCGCGCCCAGCGCCGTCCGGGCTCGTCCGCCAACCAGTCGTCGGCCGCCGGCGTGGGTGCCCACACCGGCACGACGTCGCCGTCGTCCGCCACGAGGCCCGCTCCGAGCATCACCTCGGCCAGCCAGGCGGCTCGCGGTCCGGGCACGTCCAACGAGTCGGCGAGTCGTCGCAGGTCGCGGACGGCGAGGCCGCCGGCACGCATGACCCGCGGTGGCGCCGGACCCCACAGCTCGGTGACCTCCTCGACGAGCGCGAGCAGGTCGCTGACCTCGACTCCGGCCGCGCCGTCCACCGCGGTGGTGCCGACCCCGAGGTCGAGGAGCTCGGGACGCTGCAGCTCGACGGCCCGGTGGGTCCGCCCCCCGCGCAGACACAGGGCCACCTCACGCGGGAGCAGGACGCGCGACTCCGACTCGGGCCCGCGCCGGTTGGGGTCGGATCGCACCGGCAGCAGCAGCTCGCGGGCCAACAGCCAGCGCAGCCCGTCGGACCCCGCGAGCTCGCGACTGACGACACCCACCGGCGGTCCCCACAGGAGGCGGTCCAGCACGGCGGTGGCGGAGTCCGGAGCGCTGGCGAGCAGCCCCGAGATCTCCTCGCGAGTCCGCACCGGCCCGCCGACCTCCGCCGCGCCTGGACCGAGCCCGGCCGGGTGGGGTCCGAGAACCTCGGAGACGGTACGGACGGCGTACCAGCCGTCGGACGCCCGCCAGACCAGCGCGAGCGTCCACAGCCGGTCGACCGGTGCGCTCACGTCTGCGCCGTCGAGCAGGGCGGCCACCTCGTCGGTGGTCGAACCCTCGCCCGCGACGAGGACGGCTTCGAGCACCTGGAGGTGAGCCCGGTCGAGCGACTCGATACAGCGCTGCACGCTCGCTCGCGTCCCCGCGCGAGCCGCGAGCGAGGTCAGGTCGGAGGGTGCCGGGCGGGCCAGGTCGGGTCGCCGCAGCAGCAGCTCGGTCAGCTCCGCGTCCGTGCGTCCGCGGATGTCGTCGGCCAGGCTGCGGGCCGCGCTGCCTCGAACGGCGCCCGCGGGCATGGTGGACATGGATGTCACGCTAACCCGCCTGGGCGCCCGGGGGCCGACGTGGTCGTTCGGGCCCTAGGTTTGTCCCGTGACGGTTGACCAGACCGAACGTTCGAGTCCGACCGGCGAGCAGTGGACCGTACGCCGCGGTGGCGACGAGCTCGTCGTCGTCGAGGTGGGTGGGGGCATCCGCACCTGGACGCGAGGTGGCACCGACGTGATCGCGGGCTATCGCGTCGCCTCGACGTCGGTGGCGGGCCGCGGCCAGCAGCTCATCCCGTGGCCCAACCGGCTGCGCGACGGCCGCTACACCTTCGGCGGTGTCCCACGGCAGCTCTATCTTTCCGAGCCAGCCAAGGGCAACGCCAGCCATGGTCTGGTCCGCTGGGTCGAGTGGGACCTGCTCGACCAGACCACCTCCAGCATCACCGTCGGCCACCGCCTCCACCCCCAGCCCGGGTGGGCGTGGGTGCTCGAGCTGACCACGGTGTATGCGCTGGCCGACGACGGCCTGACCGTCACCACCACCGCCCAGAACGTGGGGGAGGGCGAGGCCCCCTACGGATATGGGATGCACCCCTACCTCTCGATCGAGGGGACCCCGGTCGAGGAGGTGACGCTCACCGTGCCTGGTGCTCGCTGGTTGGAGGTCGACCCGGAACGGCTGCTGCCCGTCGGCACCCGCGACGTCGCGGGGTCGCCGTACGACTTCCGCGCTGGACGCCCGATCGGCGACCTGGCCCTGGACACTGCCTTCACCGACCTCGACCGCGGCCCGGACGGTCGCTGGGAGGTCCGTCTCGACGGGCTCCTGGGACTCGCCGCCGGCGCCGTCACGTTGTGGGCCGACGCGGCATACCCGTGGGTGCAGGTGTTCACCGGGCGCGCGTATCCCCACACCGAGGGCACCACCGGCATCGCCGTCGAGCCGATGACCTGTCCGCCGGACGCCTACAACTCCGAACAGGACCTGGTCGTGCTGCGCCCGGACCAGGTGCACACGGGCTCGTGGGGGATCCGCCCGTCCTGAACGTCGGCGGAACCGGGTGGCGGCCACCGTTAGGCTGTCCGATGCGCAGAAGAGGCGCACGCACTCGTTTGACGACCAGGATGAGGGAGGACCCGTGCCCACCGGCAAGGTCAAGTGGTACGACGCGGAAAAGGGATTCGGCTTTCTCGCGGACGACGACGGCAGCGACGTGTTCCTGCACGCGAACGCACTCCCCGAAGGCGTGACCACCCTCAAGGGTGGGACGCGTGTCGAGTTCGGCATCGTCGAGGGGCGACGGGGCAACCAGGCGCTGCAGCTGCGCGTCCTCGACCCCGCCCCCTCGGTGGTGGCGTCCCAGCGGGCTGCCCGCCGCCCGCCGGTCGACCAGATGGTTCCCGTCGTCGAGGACGTCATCAAGGTCCTCGACGGCATCTCCGTGACCCTGCGTCGCGGGCACTACCCCGACAAGGCCCAGGCGACCAACATCGCCCGCGCGCTGCGCCGGGTCGCCGACGACCTGGAGGGCTGAGATGGCCGCCGAACCCAAGACCGACCCCACCCTGCGGGCCGCCGTCGACCTGGCCCGCGCCGCACTCGCCGGCATCGCCGAGCCCGCCACCGTCGGTGAGCACCTCGAGATGGTGATGGATGGCGAACGCCTCGCCACCCACTTCTTCGCCTTCGTCGGGAAGGGTTACCTCGGTTGGCGCTGGGCGGTCTCGGTCGCCCGGGCGCCCCGTCAGAAGGTCGCCACGGTGTGCGAGACCGACCTGGTGCCCGGTGCCGGCTCGGTGCTCTCACCGACCTGGCTCCCGTATGCCGATCGGCTCGCTCCAGGGGACCTCGGACCTGGCGACGTGCTGCCCTACCGGGCCGACGACCCGTTGCTGGAGCAGGGTTTCGAGGCGACCGGTGATGAGGATGTCGACCGGCTGGCGTTGTGGGAGCTCGGCCTGGGCCGACCCCGGGTGCTGTCCCGCGAGGGCCGTCTCGAGGCGGCCGAGCGGTGGTACGACGGCTCGCACGGACCGACGGCGGAGGTGGCCCAGCAGGCCGTTGAGCAGTGCACGACGTGCGGCTTCTTCCTGCCGATGCCGGGCGCGCTTCGCGCGGTGTTCGGGGTGTGCGCCAACGCGTGGTCCCCGTCGGACGGGATCGTCGTCAGCCTGGACCACGGTTGCGGCGCGCACAGCGAGACCGACGCCGGCGACGGGCAACCGGTGCGCCACGAACGCCACGGGTCTCCGATCGTCGACGAGCTCGCCATCGACGTCCTGGTCTGAGGTCTGCCCGGCCCCGAGTACGCCCTGGCGCCTGCCTCGCGAACCGGCCGGGTCAGGACACCCGGTCGAGGTTCACCGCGTCCGAGCGGTTCGCCCGGCGGGTGGCCACCCGGTGACCGAGAAACACCAGGATCAGCCCGACCAGGTAGATCGCCAGGTTCACCAACGCATAACCCCAGACGTTTGCCTTGGAAGCGGTCGGGAAGGCCCCGAATGCGGTGTCGTCGCCACCGGCCCACTCGATGATCAGGGTTGCGGTCTGGAAGGTGAAGACGAACGAATGGACGCCGATGTAGACGACGAACGCGGCCAGCCGCTTCCTGATCAGATAGCCGATCGGGAAGGCGGTCAGGATCATGACGATGAGTTCCACGGGATGCTCCTGTTCGGTAGGGGATGCGAGTGGTCGCAACGATGCCGCCGGCGGCCGGTAGGCCACATCCGTGCCAGCGCCGCAGTTGAGCCGGTGCGGATACGCACGTGCTGACCCTGATGCGCCGGAGCACGCGATGCGTGAGCATGATGGGGTGAGTTCCGTCGAGCGCCGGCGATGGACGGCCGGGTTCCCGTTACTGGGATACCTGACCGGCGTCGTGTTTGTCGTTTACGGCACGCGGGGGCCCGATCCACCGCATTCGCTGCTGGATGTCGCGACGACCGTGCTGGTCACCGTGCCGGCCGTGCTGTTGGGCCTGCTGATTGTTGTGGCCCGGCCCGCGAGCCCGGTCGGGCCGGCGTTGATCGTGCTAACCGCGGCGCCCGTGCTCGTCATGGTCGTGGAGGACTGGGGGGCCTCAGCGACCACCGCAGCGCCATGGTGGGGGGCGGACGTCGTGGCCGTGGTCGCCCCCGGGATCTGGGTCTTCAACTTCGCCGGCTTCGTCCTGCTCTGTTTGACCTTCCCGGATGGTCGGTTGCCGGGGCGCCGCTGGGCGGTCATGCCCTGGTCGTTCCTGGCCGTGGCCGCGCTGGTCGACGTCGTCGTGGTGCTGGCCGATTCCCATCGCTTTGCTCAGGGCGGGGTGACGGGTGCGGTCTTTGCGGCTGTGGTCGTGCTGGCGCTGGGCAGTTTCCTGGCCGTTCTGGCCGGGGCGGTCAGTTCGCTGGTGCTGCGCTACCGCCGCGGTGACGAACTGACCCGGCTGCAGCTGCGCTGGGTGAGCCTGGGGGCCGGGTCGGTCCCAGTGCTGCTGGCCGCCGGGTGGCTGGCGCAGGCCGGCGGCGCCTCGGTCGAAGTGGCCTTCACCGGGTTCATGCTCGCACTGTTGGTAGTGCTGCCGGCCACGGTAGCGATCGCGATCCTGCGCCACGACCTGCTCGACCTGGACAGGCTGCTGAGCAGCTCGGCGGCCTGGGTCCTGACCAGCGTGGTGTCGGCGGGGATCTTCGCTTTGGCGCTGCTGGGGACGACCGAACTGACTCGGCAGCGGGGCGGTTCCCGGCTCGGGATTGCCGCGGCGGCGTTCCTCACCGCTCTATGCCTGCTGCCGTTGCAGCGGCGCATACACCAGTGGCTGGAGCGGCTTTTCGACCGTGATCACGCCGTCTCGATGAAGGCCATGCGGCAGTTCGTGCATCTGGTTCGCGACGGGCAAGTCGAGCCGGAGGCTATCGAAGGGGTGCTGCGGGGTTGCCTCGACGATCCCGACCTGCGGGTCCTGCTCACTGTCCCAGGCTCGGCGGGCTACGTGAACCTGGCCGGTGCCGAGTACCGGCCCGGTCCGCAGGAACGGATGATCCCGCTGAACGCCACCGGCTCCGAGGTGGCCGTGCTCATCCTGGGCCGCTCGTCGGCGCGTCGGATCCGGCTTGCCCGGGAGATCGCCGTCGAGGCCCGCCTGCCGATAGAGGTGAGCCGGTTGCGGTTGCAGTTGCACACCGCCCTGGACGATGCCCGCTTGAGCAGGTCCCGCCTGGTCGAGGCGGCCGCGGTGGAACGCCAGCGACTCGAACGCGACCTGCATGACGGCGCCCAGCAGCGGATCCTCGCGGTCGGGATGCGGTTGCGCTCGGTCCAGGCCCGCCACGCCCCGGACGAGCCCACCTACCGGGAGCTGGACGGCGCGGTCACGGCCTTGGAAGCCACCGTGGCCGAACTGCGACGACTGGCACACGGCATCCGCCCCAGCGGTCTGGACGATGGCCTTGAAACGGCAATCCGGTCACTGATCAGTGATTGCCCGATCCCGGTCGAGGTCGTCGTCAGCGACGTCGAGGTGAGCGAAGCGGTCGCCACCGCAGCCTATTTCGTGATCGCCGAGGGACTGGCGAACACCCTCAAGCACGCCCGGGCCAGCACCGCCAGGGTTACTGTGACCGGCTGCCGTAAAGGGCTGGCCGTCGAGGTGAGCGACGACGGTCGCGGCGGAGCGAGCACCGGATTCGCCCTGACCGCGTTGCGGGACCGGGTCACCGCGCTTGGTGGGACCGTCGACGTGGTCAGCCGGGCCGGGGCCGGCACCGTGATCCGGGCGGAGATCTGACGTGCGGATTGTGCTGGCCGAGGACTCGGTGCTGTTTCGCGAAGGGCTGGCGCGGTTGCTGACCGAGGCCGGGCACGAGGTCGTCGCCGCCGTGGGGGATGCGCTCGCGTTGGTCGCGGCCGTCCGCTCTGTCCGGCCAGACCTGGCGATTGTGGACGTGCGGATGCCGCCCACGCTCACCGACGACGGCGCCCGGGCGGCGCAGGAGCTGCGTGCCGAATATCCGGGGCTCCCGATCCTGTTGCTGTCGCAGCACATCGAGACCCGGCACGCGGTGCACCTGGTTGCCAGTGGGTCGTTCGGCTACCTCCTGAAGGACCGGGTGCTGCGGGTGGATGACTTCCTCGACGCGGTCCGTCGGGTCGCCGATGGCGGTTCCGCCCTCGACCCAGCGATCGTCGGCGCGCTGGTGGCCCCGGCCCGGCACGACGATCCTCTGCTGACGCTGAGCGGACGTGAGCGCGAGGTGCTGGCCCTGGTTGCGGAGGGCCAGTCGAACGCAGCCATCTCAACGCACCTGGTGATGGCCGACCGCACGGTCGAGACCCACATGCGCTCGATCTTCCAGAAGCTACGGCTGGTGGACACCGGTGACAACCACCGCCGGGTGCTGGCCGTCCTCGCATTCCTGACCCGCTGATCGGCCGAGGTCACCATCTCCCTTGTCGAGTGTCCCGCAGCGAATCTGGCTAAGCCGTCATTGAGGTCAGCGCCCACCCGGGCACCCCACAGGACGAACGCCCACTGCTCACGGCTGAGCGCCACACCGACCTGCTGGTCCTCGGGTCGGTGCCAAAGCGTCGGGCAGCTAGCGCTGCGAACCGGTCACCACTGCAGCCGCAGCTCCAACAGGGTGTCCAGCGCGACGGACTCACCGTCGCGGCCACCCTTGCCGACCTGCAGCGGCGGCGGGCTCGGGTCGAGCGTGACCGTACGCCAGCGACCGAACCGCTCTGGGGCCACGACGAGAACGTAGAACCCGCCGTCCTGGGCCACGCCGACGGAACGGTCGCGGCGCAGGTACCACCCCTGGACGCCCGTCCGGTAGCGACCACCGCCGGACCACGGGCGTGACGTGAGCTCCTCGGTCGGCAGGCCCGCCTGCGTCGCCTGCGCGACGAAGCGGTCGACCAGCACCTGGGCCTGCACCGACTCCTGCTCGTCACGCCGACGTTGCGCCTCGATGTGGTAGTCGGCCCGAGCGGCGCTCTCGAGCCGGCGCCGCTGGGTCTCGTCGTCCATCGTTTACCTTCCTCCGCACGCTCGCCAGACGAGTCACAGCCCCATCTCAGTCGCAGTCGCAGTCGAGGCGTCAGGCCCGGTGGTTCACCAAGTTGACGATGTTGCCGTCCGGAGCGCGAACGAAGAACCGGTAGACACCCCACGGTTCTCTCGTGAGCGGGTAGACGATCTCGTAACCGCGTCGTACGGCCTCCTCGTATGCCCCCTCGACGTCGTCCGTGTGGACCGAGACGACCGCGTCCTCGTGGGCGCTGGCGTCGTGGGTGACGATCTGGACGTTGGCCCCGGTGTCCGCAGAGGTGTACCGCGCCACCCATCCCAGGTTGAACTCCTCGGTAGTCAGACCGAGGTAGTCGGTGTAGAAGCCCTTCGCTTTGTCGACGTCGGCCACCCGGAGGTTGGCCATAACGCGCAGGACGCGCATGCGGTTCTCCTTCCTGGATCGGGCCGTCAGTCGTCGAGGACGCCTGCGGCGGCGTTGCCCCGACCGCGCCACACGTAGGCATACCCGGTCAGCCCGAGGACGAGCCCGGCCAAGCAGCACCACGGCCACCAGGAACGGGAGCCGTCGCGCAGGGTCGGAACCGCGAGGGTCGCCACCAGGGCGAGCGCCCACAACGCGAGTCCGACCTCGATGATCCGCGGCATAGGCACCTGCATGGGCCGGGGTTGTTCCACTGCGCCAGCGTAGGCCAGCGTTGGTCGGCGGTGCCAGGGTAGGCCGGCGTTGTTCGGCGCAGGTCGGCGTGGGCCGATCAGGCGACGGGCGAGCCGTCACCCATCCGAAACATGGCGCCGCTACCGTCTGCGCATGGCGCGAACCTCGACCCTCCCCACCCGTCCGGGCGGTACTCCGTCCAGCAGCGCGCTGGACCGCTTCTTCACCATCACCGAGCGTGGCTCGACCGTCGGGCGTGAGCTGCGCGGCGGCCTGGTGACCTTCTTCACGATGGCCTACATCGTCGTGCTCAACCCCCTGATCATCGGCACCCAGGCCGACAGTACGGGAGGCTTCCTCGGCGGCGGTGACATCGGCCGCGCGAAGCTGCTTGTCGCAGCAGGGACGGCGCTCGTCGCCGGCGTGATGACCATCCTCATGGGCATCGTTGCGAACTTCCCGCTCGCCCTGGCGACCGGCCTCGGGCTCAATGCGTTCGTGGCCTATGGGATCGCGAAGCTGCCGCAGATGACCTGGGCCGACGCGATGGGTCTGGTCGTCATGGAGGGCATCATCATCACGGTGCTGGTGATGACCGGCTTCCGCCGGGCCGTCCTGAACGCCGTCCCAGCGCAGCTCAAGACGGCGATCTCGGTCGGCATCGGCCTGTTCATCACGTTCATCGGGCTGGTGGACGCGGGGGTGGTGCGCAAGCCGGCCGGTCCGACCCTGGTCGAGCTGGGCATCGGCGGGTTCCTCAACGGCTGGCCGACGCTCGTGTTCGTCGTCGGACTGTTGGCCATCATCGCGATGACGGTGCTCAAGGTTCGAGGCGCGATCCTCTACGGCATCGTCGGCGCGACGATCCTCGCCATCGTGCTCGAGGCGGTGTTCCACATCGGCTCCCAAACCGACGCGGCGGGCAAGGTCGTCAACCCCACGGGCTGGGGTTTGAACGTCCCCGCCATCCCCTCGAAGATCGTGGACGTACCCGACTTCGGCCTGTTGGGACACTTCAACCTGCTTGGCTCGTTCAGCACCATCGGCGTCGTCTCGGCTCTGCTGCTGGTGTTCACCCTGATGCTCGCCGACTTCTTCGACACCATCGGCACGATGGTCGCGATCGGCGCGGAGGCCGGGCTCCTGGATGAGGAGGGCAACCCGCCGAACTCGCAGAGGATCCTGCTCGTCGACTCGGTGGCTGCGATTGCCGGCGGCGCGGGCAGCGTCAGCAGCAACACCGCATACATCGAGTCGGCGTCAGGAGTCGGCGAAGGTGCGCGCACTGGTCTTGCGGCCGTGACGACCGGGGTGCTGTTCCTCATCGCGACCTTCCTCGCTCCTCTGGTCGCGGTCGTGCCTTACGAGGCGGCTACCCCGGCGCTCGTGATCGTTGGTTTCCTGATGATGCAACAGGTGTCCGGCATCGACTGGCAGGACCTCGAGATTGCCATCCCGGCGTTCCTCACCATCGTGCTGATGCCGTTCACCTACTCGATCACCGCGGGGATCGGTGCCGGTTTCGTCGTCTACGTTGTCATCAAGCTGGTGCGCCGCAAGGCGTCCGTGATCCACCCGCTGATGTGGTTGGTGGCGGCGCTCTTCGTTGTCTACTTCGCGATCGACCCGCTCAAGACCCTCTTACGCATCAGCTGACGACCGACTCAAGGGTCTCACAATCCGACCACCCCGAAATAGTTAGCACAGGTAATGACTTATGCTAACTAGTGATGGAAACCCGCTCTCCCCTGTCTGCAACGCAGCTCACCCGTGTGGCCACGGACCTGCGTCTTGCCTGTATGCGGATCAGCCGCCGCGTTCGCTTCGAGGCCAGCCACGACGTGGCGCCGCACCAGTTCTCGGCGCTCGCCCGCCTGGAAGATGCGCCCAAGACACCGGGGGAGCTCGCCGAGATCGAGCGGGTCGCCAAGCCCAGCATGACTCGGACGGTGGCCGCCCTCGTCGAGCGCGGGCTGGTCGACCGCCAGAGCGACCCCACCGACGGGCGTCAGGTCATTCTGTCGCTCACCGCCGAGGGGCGGCGGTCCCTCAAGACGATCCGACGCAAGCGGGACGCATGGATGTCCAGCCGGGTGTCCCGCCTCTCGCAGGAAGAACAGGACGTACTCGCCCGCGCCACCGAGATCCTCACGCGGGTGGCCGGCGAATGAGCCCCACGTTCGCCTCGCTCAAGGTTCGCAACTACCGCATCTACGCCAGCGGTTCGATCGTCTCCAATGTCGGCACCTGGATGGGCCGGGTTGGGCAGGACTGGCTGGTCCTGACCCAGCTGACCGACCACAGCTCGAGTGCCCTGGGACTGGTCACCGGGCTACAGTTCCTCCCGTTCCTGATCCTGGCACCGTTCACCGGCATGATCGCCGACCGGTTTCCCAAGCGTCGGATCATGCTGATGACGCAGTCCTTCCTCGGCCTGTCTGCCCTGAGTCTCGCGGTCCTGACACTGACCGGCCACGTCCAGCTGTGGCACGTCTTCCTCATCGCGTTCCTGCAGGGCGTGGCGACGGCCGTGGACAACCCGGCCCGGCAGACGTTCGTCTCGGAGATGGTCCCCAGGGACCGGCTCACCAACGCCGTGGCGCTCAACAGCGCATCGTTCAACGCGGGCCGGCTGATCGGACCTGGCGTCGCCGGTCTCCTCATCGCGGCGACCAGCACCGGCTGGGCGCTGGCGGTCAACGGGCTTTCGTTCGGGTTCGTGCTGTTGTCGTTGCTGCGCCTGAACGTTCGCGAGCTGGCTCCCGCGCCGCGAGCGCGCGGCAAGGGCCAGATCCGGCAGGGCGTGGCCTACGTCCGCAGCCGCCCGGACATCATGCTGATCATGGGCCTGGTGTTCGTGCTCGGGACGTTCGGGATGAACTTCCAGATCACCACCGCGTTGATGGCCACGCAGCAGTTCCACAAGGGTCCGACCGAGTACGGGCTGCTCGGTTCCATCATGGCGATCGGCTCGCTGGCCGGGGCGTTGCTGGCCGCCCGGCGCAAGCTGCCCCGACTGCGCGTGCTGCTGGTCGCGCTGGTCGGCTTCACCGTCGCCAGTGGCCTGGCTTCGGTCGCCCCGAGCTACGAGCTGTTCGCGCTTGCGCTCATCCCCACCGGGTTGGCCTCGCTGACCGCACTGACGACCGCCAACGCGATGGTTCAGACCTCCGTCGACGCGCAGATGCGTGGTCGGGTGATGGCCCTCTATATGGCCATCTTCATGGGCGGCACCCCCCTCGGGGCGCCGATGATCGGGTGGATCGGTGAGGTCTTCGGACCCCGTTGGACGATCGGCATCGGCACCATCGCCGTGGGGCTGTCCCTCATGGCGGTCTCCGTCCTTCTGGCCAAGCGCGAGAATGTCCAGGTGACCTACGAGTCCCACCGCCGACCGCGCTTCAGCGTGCGGGTCGATGCACCCACCGAGGCCACTGCGCAAGCGGTCCGGTGAACGTCCGGTTCCGCCAGCGGGTCACCCTCATCGCCCTGGTCTTGCTGATCCTGGTGGCCGTGGTGGCGTCGATCGTCCGCTGACCGGGTGCGTGCGCGGACCGGGGCTAGCAGGGTGAAGAGAGGGTCAGGAGACGGCGTCGACGACATACTCGATGCAGCCGATGAGAGCGCTCACGTCCTCAGGGTCGACAGCAGGGAACATCGCCACCCGCAGCTGGTTGCGGCCGAGCTTGCGATAGGGCTCCACGTCGACGACACCGTTGGCGCGCAGCGTCTTTGCGACGGCCGATGCGTCCACCGACTCGTCGAAGTCGATCGTCCCGACGACCAGGCTTCGAGCGGCCGGGTCCGCGACGAAGGGCGTCGTGTATGCGGTCCGCTCGGCCCAGGCGTATAGCCGGCTGCTGCTGTCGCTCGTGCGCGACACCGCCCAGTCGAGACCGCCCCGGTCGTTGAGCCAGCGGGTCTGCGCGTTCAACAGCGCCAGGGTGGCCACGGCGGGAGTGTTGTAGGTCTGGTTGAGGCGGCTGTTGGCGATCGCCGTCGGGAGGCTGAAGGAGTCCGGCACCCAGCGGCCGGTCGCCTCGATCTCCGCCACCCGAGCCAGGGCCGCGGGAGAGAACGCGGCGAGCCACAGCCCACCGTCGGAGGCGAAACACTTCTGCGGACCGAAGTAGTAGACATCGACCTCGGACAGGTCGACAGGCAGCCCGCCGGCGCCGGAGGTCGCATCGACGAGAAGCAGAGCGTCGTCGTCGGCGCCCCCGACGCGCTGAACCGGCGCCATCACCCCGGTCGACGTCTCGTTGTGCGGCCACGCGTATGCGTCGACGCCTGCCTCGGCGCGCGGGCTGGCCAGCGTGCCCGGCTCCGCCTTGATGATGGTCGAGTCGCCGAGGAACGGGGCGTTCTGGGTGACCGAACCGAACTTGGCGGAGAACTCGCCGAAGCTGAGGTGCTGGGCGTGCTCGCGGACCAGCCCGAACGCCGCGATGTCCCAGAACGCCGTCGACCCGCCGTTGCCGAGCACGATCTCGTAGCCGTCCGGCAGCGAGAACAGGTGCGCAAGACCCTCGCGGACCTCGCCCACCAGCCCGCGCACGGGCGCCTGGCGGTGCGACGTCCCGAGGACCGTGCGGCCGAGCGAGGAGAGGTACTCGAGCTGCTCGGGACGCACCTTGCTCGGCCCGGACCCGAACCGGCCGTCCTCGGGGAGCAGGTCGGCAGGGATGGTCAGGGGTGCGGTCACGAGCTCGGTCACGTCGTCCATGAAACCAAAACCGCTTCCATGGGCTGTTCCCGGGTCCGCCGGTTGGATGGGGAACAAGACGGCCAGGACGGGAGTTGTAAGCGTGTAACACTGTAATTCAGTGATTCAGACAAGGAAAGGAGACCAGTTATGACTGGTTACCCACAAGATGCGCCTGGTGCCTCCGAGCACGAGCACGGGCACAAGCACGGACATGAAGGCCGCGAGAGCCGCGAGAGCCGGGAGAGCCGGGAGAGCCGTGGCGAGGGTCGCGGTGAACGGCGCGGCGGGCGCCGTGGACCCGGTGGACCCGGAGGTCCCGGTGGACCGTTCGGAGCCGGCGGGCCTTTCGGCCCGGGTGGCCCGTTCGGCGCCAAAGGACCGTTCGGTCCGGGCTTCGGTCCGGGCTTCGGTCGCGGTGGCCGAGGCCGTCGAGGCGGCCCGTTCGGTCGCCCCGGTGGCTGGCAGCAGGCCGACCTCCCCTCGGCGGACGACGCCGCGCAGTGGTTTGCGGGCCGGTTGCCGTCCGGCTGGTTCGTCGGCGCTCCCAGCGTGAACGTCGACCGGGAGGAGATCATCGTCGCCGGTGAGCTCCCGCCGGTAGACGGCTCGGGGGACAGCTCTGGGGACAGCTCTGGGGACAGCTCTGGGGACAGCTCAGGGGGCCAGACCTCCGCGGCTGCGGCCGAGGGCCGGATCAGCCGATGGCGTGAGGACACCCGCGACGAGCGGGTGGCGATCGCGCAGGAGGCGGAGTCCCGCTACGGCCGCAAGGTCGCCTGGGGCGCGAGCATTGGAGAGCACTCCGACCTGTTCACGCACCAGTCGGTCCCGGTGATGACCCGGTTGCGGCAGCCGCAGCGCCAGGTGCTCGACACTCTCGTCGACGCCGGCGTCGCACGGTCGCGCTCCGAGGCCCTCGCCTGGGCGGTGACCCTGGTCGGCCAGCATGCGGACGAGTGGCTCAGCGAGCTGCGCGACGCCATGGCCGAGGTCGACAAGCTCCGCTCGGAGGGTCCGCAGGTCTGACCCTGCGGTTCACCTCCCACCCCGGTATGCCGGGCCGCCCCTGATCGGGGCGGCCCGGCATACCACGTCTGACGTCCCCGCCACTGCACGGTGAAAGGCCCGACCCCCCCGAAGGGGTCGGACCTTTCACCCTGCGCAGTTGCCGGGTCGGGTCAGAGGTCGCGCCGCAACGATGAAGCCCTTTGGCGGCCAGGTGCTCCAGACCTCGCTCTCGGAGGCCGTGGGGCCGGGGATGCAGGAGACTGCGTGGATGCCGACCCCGGACGACATCGTTGCCGACTTCGACGGCGTCCTGGAACCGGACGGCGCCTACGACGAGGTGAGGTTCCGCGGCGACGACCTGCTGAGGGCGGCGGCCGAGGGCAGCCGGTTCCTCGACTGCATCCTCGAGGCGTGCGACCTCACCGAGGCAAAGCTCGGCCGGACACGCTGGGTCGACACCCGTCTCGACCTGCCCCGGGGGGTCGGGACTGACCTCAGCGAGGCGTCCCTCCAGGACGTCGAGGTGACGGGTGCTCGGCTCGGCGCGTGCGCGGCATACGGGTCGGTCTGGCGGCGCGTCACGGTGCGCGGCGGCAAGCTCGACTTCCTCAACCTGCGGTCGGCGACCCTCGCGGAGGTGAGGTTTGTCGACTGCGTCCTGGTGGAGCCCGATTTCGGCAGCGCGAGGATGACGGGCGTCACGTTCTCAGGATGCGTGCTCGAGCGACCCGAATGGAGTAACGCGACCCTGGCCGAGGTCGACTTGTCGCACGCGCGACTGGTGGCTCCGCAGGGGTTGACCAGCCTGCGCGGCGCCACGATCAGCCGTGTCCAGCTGATCGAGCAGGCCGACGCGTTCGCCGATCAACTGGGCATTGCCATCCGAGACTGAGATCACGGCACTGAGTCAGACACTGCCTGACGTGGCCACTGCCTGACGTGGCCACTGCCTGACGTGGCCACTGCCTGACGTGGCCACTGCCTGACGTGGCCACTGCCTGACGTGGCCACTGCCTGACGTGACGTGGCCGAGATGCCACAAAGAGGTCTGGCAGACGACCGATCTGGTCGATGACGTGGCCGAGATGCCACAAAGATGTCTGGCCCCAGGCGCGTGCAGGCATACGAAGCGCTAGTCGCTCACGTTCTCCTTCGTGACCTGCTTGGTCCGGGGGTGACGCACCTTGGTAGCGGCGGTGTGGCTGGCCGCGGCAACCTTCTCCATGGTGGTGGGGTAGTCCTCGGGTGGCTTGCGCTTGGCCAGATCCGCGTCGGCGACGAGCTCGGCCGGTGGCACGTCGACGTCGGGGTACTCGGCAACCGGCTTGTCGCCGCTGAACACCACCCAGACGACCACCTCACCATGAGGGACCTTCAGCAGCGTGCCGTCCACGACCGCCGCTGCCTTGGCGACAGCGAGGCGCTTCTGGCGCGATGACTCGACCCGGGCCTTGGCGTACTCGGTGGCGGGCCCGCGCGCCTCCTTCGCCACCGCGACGATTGCCGGCGCGTACTTCACCCCGGCCCGCGCCCCGGTGTAGAACACCTTGATCATGCCCATCGGTGTGCCTCTCTCCTCACCCCAACCGTAGTCTGGCCGGACCGTCTAAACGGCATTGAGCCGCAGGGAGCGCCATGACGAGCACGAGTGTCCAACGGGTCGACTACACCGGAGAGGGCCTCAGCGAGGACGAGCTCGCCCCCACTCCATGGCAGCAGATCCGTCGCTGGGTCGACGAGGCCGACGCGCGGGGCCGCGATGGGGATGATGTCCCTGAGCCGCGAGCGCTGTCCGTCGCCACGGTCGACGCCTCGGGGGCGCCCAACGTCCGGACCGTCCTGATGCGCTTCCTCGACGACCGGGGGCCGGGTTTCGTCACCAGTCGCGACTCCGCCAAGGGCGTGGAGCTCGCGGCCAACCCGCGCCTCGCCGCGGCCCTGACCTGGCCGGCGATGTTCCGGTCGATCCGGTTCCGTGGCACCGTCGAGGAGGTGGGGCGCGGCGAGGTCGCGACCTACTGGGCCTCCAGGCCGTGGGGTTCGAGGATCAGCGCATGGGCGTCCAGGCAGTCGGAGCCTGCGACGGGACGAGCACAGCTGGAGGCGGACTTCGACCGGTACGCTGCGCGGTTCCCCGACCACGGGCAGGACGACGACGTACCGGTTCCGCAGTTCTGGGGCGGCTATCGGATCCGCTGCTCCGAGGTCGAGTTCTGGGGCGGCCGTCGCAACCGTCTGCACGACCGGCTCGTGTTCACAGCGGTCACAGCGGTCACAGCGGTCACGGCGGTCACGGCGGGCACGGCGGGCGGGGGAGCGGCGGCCCAGGACGTCGACCCGCATCCTGGCCTGGACGATGCGGCCGCCTGGGCCTTGGTGCGACGCCAGCCCTAGCCACCCTTCGTCCGGCTCGAGCACGCGGGCGGCCTGCTGCTGCTGCTGCTGATGCGCTGGCCCCGGGCGCAGGACAGCCCGTGGGCTGCCGGCTCACAGGGGAGACGACGGCACGCTGGACGGGGCGTGCGTACCCACGGGCTGCAGCGACTGCTGTGAAGTGCGATCGCGCGTCCTGCAGCTGACCGGAACAGGATGGTCAGCGGAACGGCTGCGCTATCGCGCAGTCACCTCACGCGTCCGATATGAATGCACTAGTGGACCACCTCCCTTCTCGTGTCCGATGACCGTAAGCCGGAATCTTCTGTCACGCAAGCGTTTTGCCCGGGCCGTGTGGATGTCGCCGCACCGGTCACCCGAGCCGGTATGCCCGCTCTCACCGTCCGGTATGCCCGCTCCTACAGTGACGAGGTGGAGCCGGTCCTGCAGCTGCGGTCGATCGCGCTGTCGGCATACGGTCCGTCAGCCCTCGGGTCGATCGGAACCGGCGCCGTGCTGCCCGTCGTGGTGCTGTCGGCGCGGGGGCTCGGCGCCGAGGTCAGCACCGCTGCGCTCATGCTTTCGCTCATCTGGGTCGCCCAGCTCATCGGGGACCTGCCGGCTGGCGCGCTGACGTCCCGGATCGGCGAGCGGTCCGGTCTGGTCGTCGCCTGCGCGATCGAGGCCGTGGGGATGCTCGGGTGCGCGTTGGCGCCGTCGCTGTGGGTGCTCGCCGGTTCGCTCGCGCTCCTCGGATTCGCGTCGTCGTTGTTCGGCCTCGCCCGGCAGGCCTACCTCACCGAGGCCGTGCCCGTCGCTCTGCGCGCCCGGGCCCTGTCGACGCTCGGGGGCGTCAACCGGATCGGCATCTTCGTCGGACCGTTCGTCGGTGCCCTGGTGGTGTCCCGCTCGGGCATCGGCGCGGCATACCTCGTGGGCTTCGTCTCCTCGCTCTCGGCGCTGGTGCTCGTCCTGGTTGTCCCCGACATCACCGCGGGGCACAGAAGGGAACGCGGGGTCGCGCCACGGTCCCTCGTCTCTGTCCTGTCGGAGCATCGCCGGACCCTGCTCACCCTCGGGGTGGGCGTCCTGTTCATCGCCTCGGCGCGCTCCTGCCGGATCGCGCTCATCCCGCTCTTCGCCGAGTCGATCGGGCTCGACGCGGCGCGGACCAGCCTGGTCGTCGGGATCGCCGGTGCCGTCGACATGCTGCTGTTCTATCCCGCGGGCGGGGTGATGGACCGC
Source organism: Lapillicoccus sp. (assembly GCA_965277795.1). Lineage (GTDB taxonomy): Bacteria > Actinomycetota > Actinomycetes > Actinomycetales > Dermatophilaceae > Lapillicoccus. The sequence goes on along the minus strand of OZ255840.1, from coordinate 3,272,348 downwards.
TACGGTCGCATGTGGGTGGCCGTTCCGAGCATGGTCGTCCTGGCCGTCGGGATGGCGTTGCTGCCGTTGGCCCACGACTTCGGCACGCTCACCGCCGTCGCGGTGGTCCTCGGCATCGGGAACGGTGTCGGTGCGGGCCTGGTGATGACTCTCGGCGCCGACGCCTCCCCGGTGGACGCCAGGGTCCAGTTCCTCGGCGGTTGGCGGGTGATGGCCGACCTCGGCAACGCCTCCGGCCCGGCACTGATCAGCGCGCTGACCCTCGTCGCGCCCCTCGCCGTCGCGGCCCTGGCCATGGGCGGGGCGGCGCTGGTCGGAGCGGGTTGGCTGCGCCTCTGGGTGCCCCGGTTCGACCCTGTCTCGCGCGCGACCTTGGACCGGGGCCGACCGCGCTCGTGATGCCCTTCGGGCCGACAACGGCGGTATGAGCCACCACCCGCCGAGGGTGGGAGGATGACGTCGTGACCGACCTCATCGACACCACGGAGATGTACCTCAAGACCATCTTCGAGCTCGACGAGGAGGGGATCACGCCCCTGCGCGCCCGGATCGCCGAACGTCTCGGCCATTCGGGCCCAACCGTCTCCCAGACGGTCGCTCGGATGGAACGGGACGGGTTGATCCACCTCGCCGACGACCGGCAGCTGCAGTTCACCGAGCTGGGCCGGACCCTGGCCACCCGGGTGATGCGCAAGCACCGGCTGGCCGAGCGGCTGCTCGTCGACGTGATCGGGCTCGAGTGGGAGTTCGTCCACGACGAGGCGTGCCGCTGGGAGCACGTCATGAGCGAACGGGTGGAGCGCAAGATCCTCGCCATGCTCACGGAACACCACGACTCTCCCTATGGCAACCCCATCCCCGGGCTCGACGAGCTGGGCGAGGAGAAGGGCGAGGACTTCCGGGCCGGAGTCTCGACCTTGACCGAGCTCGCCGGCGAGGAGCCACGGCTGGTACGCGTGCGGCGCATCGGCGAGCCCGTCCAGGTCGACCACGAGGCGCTCGCGTTGCTGACGGTCGCCGGGTTGCTTCCCGGCGAGCAGGTCCAGGTCCGACGCAGCGGCAACCGGATCATCGCCGTCCGCGACGGAGCGCCCGAGGCGGCCGGTGTCTCGCTCCCGGACGACGTCGCCCACCATGTTTTTGCCGCAGCCCTCTGACCTGACAGCGGACGCCCCGCCCCGAGCAGCCCGAACCGGCCCGAACCGCCCCGAACAGCCCCGAACAGCCCCGAACAGCCCGCACCGGCGGCGGGCTGTTCGCATCGTGGCAGGATGTCCGTGATGTCTACGCCCCGCGCTGCCGAGCCTGCCGGCCCGGCCCAGCGCCCCGCATACTCCGACCCGTCCGAGCCGCGCTCATACCCCGTCGGGAGCTCCCCCCCACCCGCCGTGGTCGTCGACATCTGGGCGGATGTGGTCTGCCCGTGGTGCTACCTGAGCAAACGTCGTCTCCGCCTCGCGGTCGACGCCTGGGACCGGCCGCATGAGGTGGTGCTGCGGCACCGAGCCTTCGAGCTTGACCCGTCGACCCCGGTCAGCCGCAAGGGTCATGGCCTGACCGTGGCGGCATACCTCGGTTCGAAGTACGGCGGAGGGGAGGAAGCCGGCAGGGCGATGTCCTCGCGGGTCGCCGAGATCGCTGAGCAGGACGGCCTGCGAATGACGATGGACCTGGCCGTGCACGCCAACAGCTTCGACGCGCACCGGTTGGTCGCGCTCGCCCGCGAGATGGGTGGGCCTGCCCTCGAGGACGCCGCCCTCGAACGGATGTTCTCGGCCCACTTCGCCGAGGGGCTGGCGATCGACGACCACGACGTGCTGCTTCGATGTGCGGCGGAGGCTGGGCTCGACGAACGCCGGGTGGCTGCGGTGCTCGCGGACGACACGTATGCCGAGCAGGTGCGCGCCGACGAGAGCTCGGCGCGAGAGATCGGCGTTACCGGTGTCCCGTTCGCGGTCGCGAACAACCGCCTCTCGGTCGGGGGCGCCCAGTCGGTCGAGGTCTACCTCGAGCTGTTGAGTCAGGCCGCCCGATTGTCCTGACGGGCGCCGCACGCCGGATCACGCTGGATCACGCTGGATCACGCTGGATCACGCTGGATCACGCTGGATCACGCTGGATCACGCTGAGGATGTTGCCCGCGGGGTCCGTGAACCACGCGATCAGCGGTCCGCCCTTGCGGAAGACGCCCTTGGCGTCGGTCTCGGCTGGCGTCCCCTCGTATCGCTCGAACGTCACGCCTTGCTCCGTCAACGCGTCGACGGTGCCCGCGACGTCGTCGACGGGGAAGTTGAGGATCGTGTAGGTCGCGGGCTGGTGGTCGGCCTTGGGGTAGACGATCGTGTCACGCTCGCCGGCCAGATGCAGCGTGAGGATGCCGTTGTGCTGCGTGACGTCGATCCCCAACGTATCCGCGTAGAAAGCCTGTGCTGCAGCGATGTCGGGGACGGCGAAACCGCTGAATGCCCTGCTGTCCTTCAACGTGCTCATCTCACTCCTCGGGTTCGTTGGTCAGCCATTCGTCGATGAGGGCAGCGACGGGTTCGGGTGTCTCGAGCATGGGGACGTGGCCGACGTCGGGCAGGATGACCGTCGTCCAGCTCGGGTTGTCCGCGGCGACCTGTCGCGCGGCGGTGACGGGGACCAGCCGGTCGCGGTCGCCGTGGATCAGCAGGACGGGCGCCGCGATCGAGCGGATCAGGTCGCGGTAGCGCTCCTTGGTGCCGAGGACACGCAGGATGGACCGCGCTGCCGACAGGTATGCCGCGTTGGCTGCCTGCGCGTCGGGACGGCGGTGCGCCACCAGATCCACTGCCGCGGCGACCACGGCGGGGTCGGCCCGGTCCGGATGCGCATAGCAGAGGTTCGTCGTCTCCTGTACGCGGCGCTCGTCACTCGCACCGGCGGTCAACCGCGTGAGGAAGGCTTCGCCGACCCGCGGCGTCCCGTAGACGAGGAACGTCGCGGCGACCCGCCGGTCGAGGTGGCGGCGCCGCGTGGGGATCGACGGGTCGACGAGGATGAGCCGGTCGACAAGCTCCGGGTGAGTGGCCGCGAGGATGACCGAGATCATCCCGCCCATCGAGTTGCCGACCAGCACCACCGGTTCGCCGACCACCTCACGCACGAAACGGGCGACGAGCAGCACGTTCTCCTTGACCGTCGCCTGCTCCTCGGTGCCCGGTGTGAGTCCGAACCCCGCGAGGTCGAGCGCGTAGACCCGGCGATGCGTGCGCAGCCGAGGTGCGACTCCGAGCCAGTTGAGGTGCGAACCTCCCAGTCCGTGGACCAGAACCATCGGGGCCTGACTGCCCTTCGTCTGAGGCCCCGTCGGGCCGCCGAAGTCCACGATGTGCACGGGCAGGCCCAGGTCCACCACGCGGCCCTCGCCCCCCCAGGGTCTCGCGATGGCGAGGGGCGGCGCGAGGTGGTCGTCGACGGTCACCGTGGAATGGTAGGTCGTGCGGCTGGGCGAACGTGTGACGTTTGGGTTCGCTCGTCTCACCGCGCTGGGTCACGGTCGCCTGTCGCGATCGGAGCCGTGGCGGCGATCAGCCCCGTGGTGGCGATCAGCCCCGTGGTAGCGATCGGAGCCGTGGCGGCGATCAGCGCCGTGGTGCTCGGGCTGAACGGGTCCCTCATCTGGCATCAGCTGGTCGGCTGACGACGGCCCTTCCACAACAGCGTGACGAGGGCGCCGAGCGCAAGTGTCCCCAGCAATGTGGTGGCCCGCCAGATCGTCAGTGCCGCAAGGATGCTGGGCTCGGCCGCCAGACCGGCTGCCTCCGTGAACGCCGCCAAGAGGGCAGCATCGAGGACGCCCAGACCGAACAGCGGCATGATGGTCAGCGGGTAGGCCACCAGGAACGTGCCCAGCACCAGGATCACCGAGAGACCGTCGGAGCCGACCCCGGTGAAGCGCAAGGCGAGCACGATGATCGAGGCGTCCGCCGCGATGACGCCGAGCAGTGCCACCATCGAGCGGGCCAACCGGGGCGGCAGGTCGGCGGTCATCCGACCTCGGAAGTCGACCACAGCAGTGGCCCAGACCTCCGGGTCGACGTCGGCCTTGAAACGTCGGGCGGTTCGGGCGGCGGTCCTGCCGAGCAGCCGGGCCCAGGTCTCGGCCCGGAGCAGCATCAGCAGCGCCGCGATGATCCCGACAGCGAGCAGGGCCAGCAGGACAGAGAGCGCGATGTTGCCGCCCTCGTACCCGGTGATCGCGAGCAGGACCAGTCCGACCGCCGGAGCGAACAGGCGCACGCTGTAGAAGGTGATCATGTTGAGGGTCACGCCGGCCATGCCGTCCAGGGGGTTGATGCCCCAGGAGTTGAACATGGCGATCCGCACGACGACATCGCCCGGTGGCGGAGCGACCGTACCGGCGAGGTTGGCGGCGAGGTCGTTCTGCATCGACCGGCCGACGCCCAGACCCGAGACGAACTGCGCCAACGGGACGGCGTTGAGCAGCTGACGCACCAGCAGCGCTGCCGCCAGGGGCGCGAGCTGCCACGCGGACAGCTGACGGAACGCGCCGGCCACCTGGGCCCAGTCGATCGACCCGACGAAGCCCACGATGATGTAACCGACGACAAGCGACAGGACGATGATCAGCCCTGGCTTGAGGAACCTTCTGAGGCGTTGCCGGCTCTCGGGCTCGAGCTGTGGCAACGGGCCGACTTTCCCACCCGTCATGGTGCTCATCCTCTCCTGCCGGTCTTGGCGCCGATCATCGGCTGGCGCAGCCGAACCGTACTCTGGCGCCGGGCAGCACGGGTCCGTCATGCTGGCCTCGTGGACCTCAGTGCGACCGACCGGTTCGTCTCGTCCGGGGTGTTGCCGGCCCCGGCGCGTGTGCAGCAGGCGCTCGTCGAGGCATACGAACGCTTTGCCGAGGTGACCGACGGCTCCGTGTCGAACGTGTATCCGGCGCTGGAGAGTGCCGACCCCGACGCTTTCGGTCTGGCGATCGCGACGACCGACGGGGGTGCCGTCCACCACGTCGGCGATGCCGCGACCCCGTTCACCATCATGAGTGTCGCCAAGCCGTTCGTCCTCGCGCTCGTCTGCGAGTCGGTCGGTCTGAGCGCCGTTCGTGCCCTCGTCGGCGTCAACGCGACGGGCCTGCCGTTCAACTCGGTGGCTGCCGTGGAGCAGGCACGGGCGGGCCGCACGAACCCGATGGTCAACCCCGGCGCCATCGCGACGACGAGCCTCGTGCCGGGCGACGACCAGGATGCGCGTTGGGGACTCGTGATCGACGGACTGTCCCGATTCGCCGGCCGGGAGCTCTCACTCGACAGCACCACGCTGACGTCGGCCCTGAGCACGAACCACCGCAACAGGGCGCTGGCCAACATGCTCACGAGCCTGGGTGCGCTAGCCGGTGAGCCCGCCGAAGCGGTCGACCTCTACACGAGACAGAGCTGCGTTGCTGTCACCGCCGCGGACCTCGCGGTGATGGGCGCGACACTTGCAAACGGCGGTGTCAACCCGGTGACGGGCGATCGGGTCGTCGGCCCTCAGACAGCGCACGACACGCTCGGCGTGATGACCGTGGCAGGAATGTACGAGACGTCAGGCGACTGGCTGCTGGACGTGGGTATGCCCGGCAAGAGTGGGATCGGCGGCGGCATCCTCTGTGTGTCGCCGGGCAAGGGGGCCCTGGCGACGTACGCGCCTCCGCTGGACTCGGCTGGGAACAGCGTCCGTGGCCAGCTCGTCGCCCGATATCTCGCGAGGCGGCTGGGGCTGGACGTGCTGTCGTCCGCCCCCGAATCAGCGCCGCGCGAGTGCTGACAGCCTGGCAGGCCGGCCGACGGACAACGGGGCAGCCGACCCGATGGCGGTGCTAGCGTCAGCGGGATCAGAGTGGCCCCGGACCCTGGGGCCGCGGCGCTTCGACGTTGCCCCGCGGGGAGGTCCGTGTGCTCGACGCGACCGAGGCGTTGCCGTCGGCACCTACGCTGGCGACCCGAGCCTTGTCGGGCCAGCGGATCGACCCTCGATTCTCCGTTCCTCCCTTGCCGCCCGGCCTGGTCCACCGACCGCGACTCCTGCGTGCCCTCGATGTCGCGGTCGGTGGCCCGGGGGTCACGCTCGTCACCGCCGGCCCCGGCTCGGGCAAGACCGTCCTCCTCAGCGAGTGGGCGGCCGGCCGCGACGGCGTCACCTCCTGGCTGACTCTCGGACGTGAGGACAACGACCCCGGCGCGTTCTCCTCCTTGCTGACGCGCGCGGTGCGCGCCGGGCAATCGACGAGTGACCCTCTCGCCCCGGCCGCCAGAGCCGACCCGGGGGTGCCGGGACTGGTCGACGCTCTCTTCGGGGAGGCTGTCGAGCCTGCTGAGCCGTTGGTGCTCGTCCTCGACGATGCCCAGGTGCTGACTCACCCCGAGATCCTCCAGGGCCTCGATCGGATGGCCCGGCGATGGGCCCACCGGGCCCGGTTGGTCGTCGCCGCCCGCAGCATCCCCCTGCTGCCGGTCCACCGGTACCGGCTCGCCGGACAGCTCCACGAGGTGCGTGCCGCTCAGCTCGCCATGACCGACGCCGAGACGACGCAGCTGCTCCGCGGCCATGGTGTCCACCTGTCGAGTGCGGACCGGGCGGTCCTGACGACGCGGACCGAGGGTTGGGCCGCCGGGCTGCGGTTGGCCGCACTGCGCATGCAGGACGAGCGGCGGCCCGGGGACTTCGTCGCGGAGATGGCGATGGACGGCGGGAGCATCGGCGAGTACCTCGTTGCGGAGGTGCTGTCCGTGCTGCCGGAGCAGGTGCGTCGCCTGCTGGTCCAGACCAGCCTCCTGGACGAGGTCACCGGGGGGGCGGCCGAGGCGATCACCGGAATCGACGGGTGCGAGGAGCTCCTTGCGGAGCTCGCCCGGACGAACTCCTTCGTCGTACCGCTCGACTCCAGGCGTACGACCTTCCGTTACCACCCGCTGTTGCGCGAGGTGCTCCAGTATCTCGCCCGCCGCGAGCCGGCCTGGTCCCGACAGGAGACCAGCGCGCGGGCCGCGAGATGGTTCCGCAGCGAGCGCGACATCTCCAGCGCGATCCGGTGGGCCGTCGCCGGCCGAGACGGCGCCGTGGTGAGGTCACTGCTGGCTCACGGACTGGCCTTCGCCTTCGTCCACGAGCACGACCTCAACGGGGCCGTGGGCCGGACCGTCCTGCCCCTTCCCGGCCCGTCGGCCTCCGCGCCGGAGCGCGCCGAGTCCGACACCGCGCACCTGGTCGTGACGGCCCTGCGGGCCGACCGGGAGCAGGCGATCGCCGCCCTCGCCCGGATACGAGACGAGCCACCGCGGCCGGATGCAGGGGCCGCCGCTCCCGCGATGGTCTCCCTCAACCGTGAGCTCGCCCTGCTGATCCTGGCCCTGCGGGCGGGAGACCTCGATGAATGGGACCGTCGGGCGCAGCCGCTGGTCGACGCCGCCGCTCCGGCACGCGTCGACCTCGTGGCGGGGCTGCGAGGCAAGCTGCTGCTCGACCGAGCCAGATACCGCCTTGCTGCGGGCCGAGCCAGCGAGGTCCCGGAGCTGCTTGCCCGTGCGCTGGACCACGCCGAGAGCGAGCCGGATCTCGATCTCCAGGTCGCGGTCCTGTCCTTCCAGGCACTGACCAGCGCCCACGCCGGCCGGATGCGACAGACGCAGGAGGTGGTCGCGGTCGCCGACCAGATCCTGCGGGACCATCATGAGCTCACCCGGCCGGTCGCCCTCGACCTGGCCGTCGCTGCTCGGGCGTACTCGCAGGCCGATCTGTCGACCATGGCAGAGGCGATGTCCCGGGCCGTCGACGCGGGGCCCGTGTACGCCCATCACGAGCTGGCCGCGCTGGTCGCCTATTTTCAGGGGATGTTCCTCGCTGCCTGCGGGCGGTATGCGGATGCGCGCGCCTGGCTCGACAGTCGTGTCCTGACCGAGGCGGCGACGGGTCTGCTCGCCGTCCAGCGCGACATGGAGCTCGCCGCCATCGAGCTGGCGCTCGGACGACCGCACCGCGCTCTTCACCTGCTCGAGCCGCACCGCGGCACTCCCCTTGCTCCGGCCGCCGGGGTGGGTGTCGTGCGGGCGCTGGTGGAGCTCGGCGACCTGGCCGCGGCCAAGGCGGTGGTACGACGCCTGCGGACCGAGCTCAACCCCCAGGTCAACCGCTCGATCGTGGTGGGAACGATGTTGTGTGAGGCGCAGATCGCGTTGGTGGAAGGCGACGAACCAGCGGCGATGACGCATCTCGAGCGCGCCCGCGACCTCGCGTCCGGTGATCTGGTGATGCCGTTCGTCAGGGTGACACACGTCTTCACCGAGCTGCTTGCCCGCCACCCGGAGATCGCCCGGAGCTGGCCCGACCCGAGACCGTTCCCGATGGCGGACCGTCGACGGGCGGCCGCGCCGCACCTGAGCGTCGGGGTCGAGCTCACCGAACGCGAGCGCGCGGTCCTGCGCCTGCTCACGACGACGATGTCGGCGGCGGAGATGGCGGGCGAGCTGTACCTGTCGGTCAACACCGTGAAGACCCACGTGGCCGCCATCTACCGGAAAATGGGGGTGTCGCGACGCCGGGAAGCGGTGCTGCGAGCCCGCGAGCTCGAGCTGCTCTGACTCGTCCGGTCGGTGTGGACCGCCGCATCCGGGCGAGATCACGACATAGGGATGAGGCGGACGAGGGCGCGGACGCGCATCGTTGAGCGGTCGAGAGGACAGCCGTGTCAGTTCGTTATGAGATCCGGGTGCTGGGCGCCGTGGACGAGACGAGTCGTGCGGCGCTGCGCGATCTCGAACCAGACGCGTTCGCAGAGCTGCGTCTCACGCTGGTCACTGGCGAGTTCGACCAGTCGCAGCTGCACGGCATGCTCGAACGCCTGCGCGTCCTCCACCTCGACATCGACGATGTACGCCGCATCGGACCGGTACGCCCATGAGCGCCGGTTACCAGATCAAGATCACCGGCGTCATCGGACCTGCGGCCCGAGACGCTCTGTCCCACCTGACGGTCGGCGTGGACACGTCCACAACGCTCATCTCCGGCGCCATGGACGCGGACGGCTTGCACGACACGCTCGAGAGGATCCGGGTCTTCGGTCTGGAGCTCATCGAGATCCATCACCTGCCCGACGTCTAGCACTGATTTCGTCCTAGGACCTCGTCCTTTCCGGATGAGCCGCCAGCGGAGTCCATCCGGGATGATGCCCGGGGTTCCCACCCGTGCCCGACGAACGCGGGGCAGGTCGGCGCTGACGTCGTCCATCCGCCGGGGATGAGGCCTGGGGCGCGACGACGAACCAGAGTAGGCATGTTGAGGCGGGCCATGTTCGGCGACAGAGGACGGCAGAAGACGAGATGAGCAACCCCACGGTCAATAGGTACGACCCCACCCCCTCCCTGCGGCATCGGGCGCAGGTCACCATGCAAGCGACGCTGCCGACGGGGGGTGCAGTGGGAGCTGTGGCAGTCCCGGTGGTCCAGGACTCGACGCCCCCGGACGGCCTCGGTCTCAGCGCCGACGCCCTCCGCTCGGCGGGTTTCACCGGCAAGCGGGGCCAGACCCTGGTCATCCCGGTCGCGGACGGTCCGCTGTGCGTGGCGGTGGGCGTCGGACCCGCCTCATCGGTCGACATGACGCTGGTGCGCGAGCTCGCTGCCGCGTTTGCGCGCGCCGTCCCGCAGCACCTGGCTCTGGCCGTCGACCTGCCAACCACAAACCTGGCCGTCTCCGTCGCCGAGTACACGCAGGCGGTGACCGAGGGCATCCTGCTCGCGCGTTGGCGCTACTCCGTGGCCGACGACGCCCCCTCGACCCTCGATTCGTTGGTGTTCGTGGGATCGGCGGACCAGACGGCGCAGGCCCAGGAGGGCGCCCGTCGTGGGAAGGCGATCGCCGAGGCGTACAACCTCGGCCGAGACCTCGCGAACTGCCCGGCCACGACCCTGACGGCCGCCCGAATGGGAGACGTGGCCAACGAGCTCGCCTCAGATGCCGGTCTCGAGGTCACGATCTTCGACAAGGACCAACTGCTCGAGATGGGCTGTGGGGGGATCCTCGGGGTCAACATGGGCAGCGTCGACGAGCCCAGGCTGATCCGGATGCGCTATGCGCCCAGCGAGCCGACCGGTCGGCTGGCCTTGATCGGCAAGGGCATCATGTACGACTCGGGGGGCATCAGCCTCAAGCCCAGCGACGAGTCGCACGCGCAGATGAAGAACGACATGACCGGGGCCGGGGCGATCCTCGGCGCGATGACCGCGCTCAAGGCGCTCGGTTGCACGACGGCGGTCACCGCCTATCTGTGCTGCACGGACAACATGCCCTCTGGTTCGGCGATGAAGCTCGGCGACGTCCTGACGATGCGCAACGGGACGACGGTAGAGGTCCTCAACACCGACGCGGAGGGCCGACTGGTGATGGCCGACGGTCTCTCGCTCGCGACCGAGGAGCCGGTCGACGCCATCGTCGACCTAGCGACCCTCACGGGTGCGTGCCTGCGCACCTTCGGCGTCGAGATCGCCGGGATGATGGGCAACGACACCGATCTCATGGCCCAAGTCAAGGCCGCCGGGGCGGTCGCCGACGAGCCCGTGTGGGAGCTGCCTCTCTATCAGCCGTACCGGGCGCAGCTCGACTCGCCCATTGCCGATATGACCAACATGGGTGGCGCCAACGCCGGTTCGATCACGGCCGCGCTGTTCCTGCAGGAGTTCGTCGACGGTCACCCCTGGGCGCACGTCGACATCGCGGGCACTGCTCAGCTGCCCGCTGCGCGTGGCTGGCGCAACCGTGGCGCAACCGGGGCCGGAGGCATGATGCTCATCGAGCTGGCCCTGAGCTTCGTCCCCCCGCGCGGTGCTGACGACAGCGGAGACTCCGGCGCGAGCGCCGGTGCAGCGGACGGCGCTCAGGTGTGAGCACCGAAGCCGTTGCGCCGCAGGAACAGTCGGGGTTCCTCGGGAGGATCGAGCGGATCGGCAACAAGGTCCCGCACCCGGCGATCATCTTCCTCGGCCTGATCGCCGCCGTCATCGTCCTCTCGGCCATCCTGTCGGCCACGGGGCTGCAGGCCCAGGTCCAGGTGGCAGCGCCGCAGGGCACAGAGGTCGTCCCGGACTACAACGACGCCGGGTCGATGTACCCCTCGCACCCGTCGCTCGACTACGCCACCGAGCCGACGATCCCGGACTACACGATCAAAACCGAGACGATCACCGTCAACAGCCTCATCAGCGGTGACGGGATCCGTCTGATCTTCTCCACGGTGGTGCAGAACTTCAACGACTTCGGGGTGGTCGGGGTCATCCTCGTCGCGATGATCGGCATCGGTGTCGCCGAGGAAGCGGGACTCATCGCCGCCTTGATCCGCAAGATGGTGTCGGCGGCACCCGCCTGGTCGATCACCTTCATCATCGTGCTCATCGGAGGGATCTCCAGCGTTGCCTCCGACGCCGGTTATCTCGTGCTCATCCCGCTGGGCGCCGCAGTCTTCGTCTCCTTGGGACGAAATCCGCTGGCCGGCATCGCGGCGGCATTCGCCGGCGTCAGTGCGTCGTTCTTCGCCAACATCCTCATCACCCCCGCCGACGGGATCATCACCGAGGTCACCAACGAGATCATGGCCGGAGTCGCCCCTAACGCTCCGAAGCTCAACGTCACGCACAACTTCTTCTTCGGCGCCGTCTCCACGCTCGTCATGGCGGTGGTCATGACCGTCCTGAACGACCGGTTCCTCGAACCGCGGATGGCCAGGTGGGACCCCTCGGAACGGCCTGCCGATGCCCCCGTCGACCATGTCCCGGACGCCGAGGAGCTCAAGAACGAGACCAAGGGCTTGCGCACTGCCGGCATCTACCTGCTCGTCGCCGTCGTCATCCTGTCGCTGCTGACGTTCCTGCCCAGCGCACCGCTGCGCAACCAGGAGACGGGTGAGATCTTCGGCAACAGCCCATTCATGTCGAGCCTGCTGTTCATCGTCTCGCTGCTGTTCCTGGTCACGGGTATCGGCTACGGCCGTGGGGCCGACACCTTGACCGGAAGCACGAACATCATCAACGCCATCGTCAAGACGTTCAACGGGCTGGGCGGGCTGATCTTCCTCATGCTGCTCATCGCCCAGTTCATCACCTACCTCAACTACTCGAACATGTCGAGGCTGGCGGCCACCGGACTGGCAGATGCGCTGGGGCACGCGAACATCGGCGCACTGCCCCTGCTCATCGGCTTCATCCTGTTGGTGTTCGTCATCAACATCATCATGCCGGGGGTCATCCCGAAATGGGCGATCATCGCGCCGATCTTCATCCCGCTGTTCTACAACCTCGGGATCGCGCCGCAGACCGTCATTGCCGCATACCGGGTGGGCGACGGACCCGCCAACGTCATCACGCCCCTGATGGTCTACCTGCCGTTCATCATCCTGGTCTGCCAGCGCTACCGGAAGACGGCGGGCATGGGCACGGTCGTATCGATGATGATGCCTTACACCTTCGTCGTCCTGATCGGCTGGATCATCCTCTACATCCTCTGGTACGTCGTCGGTATCCCGTGGGGGCCGGACGCGCCCGTACACCTTTGACGTGCTCGTCGCACTCCGTGTGCTCGTTATAGTGGCCGCACATGGATGACGCCACCGTCAGCCTGCTCATCCTTGCTTGTGTCATCGTCCTGTTCGTCTGGAACCGACTGCCCGTCGGTGTCGTGGCGATCATCACGGCGCTCTCGCTCTGGGCGACCGGGCTGCTCTCCTCGAACCAGGTCCTCGCGGGATTCGGCGACCCCGTCGTCATCTTCATCGCGACGCTCTTCGTCGTCAGTGAGGGCATCGACGCGACGGGTGTCACGACCTGGGTCGGCCAGGCGATCGTGGCCCGCGCGGGAACCCAGCGCTCGCGTCTGCTCGTGGCCGTCTGCGTGCTCTGCGCGGTGCTGACCGCGCTGATCACCCTCAACGGATCCGTTGCGGCACTGCTGCCGCTCGTGATCGTGCTGGCGACTCGGATCGGGGAGCCACCGTCGCAGATGCTGATGCCGCTGGCTTTCGCCGGAAGCGCCGGGTCGTTGCTCACCCTGACGGGCAGCCCGGTGAACGTCATCGTCTCGGAGGCGGCGCAGGACGCCGGCGCCGGACCCTTCCCGTTCTTCTCGTTCGCCCTCGTCGGGGTCCCCATGCTGGTCGGGACCATCCTCATCTGCGTGACCCTCGGTCCCCGTCTCCTGCCCAGGACGCGACCCGCGAGCCTACCGCCGGACCTGGCCCGTCACGCGTCGACGCTGGAGCAGCACTATGCGCTGACGGACGGTCTGTTCCGGCTACGGGTGCGGGAGCGGTCTCCGTTCGTCGGGCAGGCGGCCGGGGACCTGGACCTCACGTCATACGAGGGGGTCGTCGTCGTGGGCGCCCAGGACCCGGGACGCAAGTCGTCGACCAGCACCCCGCTCGACGTCGACGACATCCTCGTCGTGGGCGGCCCTCCCGAGCTGGTGAGCAGACTCGCCATCGAGCAGCTCCTGGCCGTGACCATGGACGGGTCGTCGGACCAGGACGGGCTGCTCACCCGGGAGGCCGGCGCCGTCGAGGTGGTTGTCCCGCCTCGCTCCTCCCTGGTCGGCGAGCGGGTTTTCCCGGGAATGAGACGGGCCCACGACCTGGTGATTCTCGCGGTCCAGCGGATGGGTGAGGACCGCGGACAGCGCTCGACGGTGGTTGCCGAGGGGGATGCCCTCCTGCTGCACGGGAGCTGGGCATCGCTGGCCGAGCTGACGGACGACCGCGACGTCCTGGTCGTCGACTCGCCGGACGTCATCCGCCGGCAGGCGCTTCCCTGGGGACCCAAGGCGTCCACCGCCGTCGCGGTCCTGCTCGGCATGGTTGTCCTGCTCGCGACTGGGCTCGTCCCGCCGGCCATCGCCGGTCTGCTCGCCGCGACCGCGATGATCCTCACTCGCGTGGTCGGCGTACAGCAGGCATACCGGTCCGTGTCGTGGCAGACCGTGGTCCTCATCGGGGGCCTGATCCCGCTGTCGACCGCGATCCAGACGAGCGGTGCTGCCGACCGCATCTCGTCGGTCATCATCTCGGCCGTCGGCTCGGGACGGCCATACCTGCTCATGCTGGCGTTGTTCGTCCTCACCGCCACCCTGGGGCAGATCGTCAGCAACACGGCGACGGTCCTGATCGTCACCCCGATCGCCGTCTCGGCAGCGCTGGCCACGCACACCTCGGTCCAGCCGATCCTCATGCTCATCGCCGTCGCGGGCGCATCCGCGCTGCTCACCCCGATCGCCACGCCGGCCAACATGATGGTGATGAACCCCGCGGGCTACCGGTTCGGCGACTACTGGAAGCTCGGACTCCCCGTGATGCTCTGGTGGCTGGTGGTAGCGCTGGTCGTCATCCCGCTCGTATGGAGGTTCTGACCGATCACCCGCTGGGGATGAGGCGTGCGGCGGCGATTTAGTGTGGGCTAGCCCTCGTGGACAACTACCCTCTGCTCAACCTCTTCTGGACGATGCTCTATCTGTTCCTGTGGATCGCCTGGATCTTCCTGCTCTTTCGCATCGTGGGCGACATCTTCCGCAGCCAGGACCTGTCCGGGGGGGCAAAGGCCGGTTGGACGTTGCTCATCCTGATCCTGCCGTGGCTGGGGGTGCTCATTTACCTCGTGGCCCGCGGCGGAGGCATGCACGAGCGCGACCGCAAGCAGCAGGAGGCCACCCGTGAGGCGATGGCCCAGTGGATCGCCTCGTCGCCGGGAACGTCCGGGACCGGCCAAGGCAGCACGGCTGAGGAGCTGACCAAGCTGGCTGAGCTGCGGAAGTCGGGGGTCCTCACCGACGAGGAGTTCGCGGCGCAGAAGGCCAAGATCCTCGCCTGACTCACGGGTGGCGGCACCGGTGGCCAGGCGCGCCACGTCACTGTGGTGGGCGCGTCATCCCGCCCGTATCCTCGGGTGACGTCGACGTCGACGGCCGGACGAGCTGCCCAGCAGGGAGGAAGAGCCGATGCCTCCAGACGCCCCGCCCGCTCTGGCCGGGCGGGACCACGAGATGCGCGAGCTCGACCGGGCCCTGACCTTGGCCGGGCACGGGGACCCGCAGGTCGTGGTCGTCGAAGCCGAGGCGGGGATGGGCAAGACGTCCCTCGTCCGCGCCTTCGGCGCGAGCGTGCCACCGGCATACCTGACCAGCTGGGTACTTTGTGACCGTTTCGAGCAGGACGTGCCCTATGGCGCTGTGGGCATCCTGCTGGGATCGATGCCCGGTGCCGACTGCTCGTCGGTGACCGTCGGGCAGCTGGTCCTCGACTGGCTGGACCGGCGGCAGGAGAACACGGCCGGCGTGGTTGTGCTGGTCGACGACGTCCAGTGGATGGACAGGCCCTCGGTGGACGCGCTCCGCTTCGCGCTGCGCCGAGCCGGTGTGGACCGCGTCCTGGTCGTCCTCGCCCGCCGCCCTCCCACCCGGGGTGACCCGTGGTCCGGGCTCTTCGACGCCCCGGACCTCACCCGTTCGCTCCCCCTGCGACCCCTGTCGGCGGGCGAGGTCGTCGAGCTGGCCAGGTCCGCCCGGACCGAGGTGACCCCCGAGCGGGCCGAGGAGATCCTCGTCGAGACCCGAGGGCTTCCCCTGCTCGTGGCTGCCGTCGTCGCCGAGCACCGTCCCATGACGTCGGAGCGCCCCGTGCCGGCGATCGTGACGTCTTCGGCGGTGTCGTCGGTGTCGTCGGTGTCGGCCGTGTCGTCGGTGTCCTCGGTGTCGTCGGTGTCGTCGGTGTCCTCGGTGTCCTCGGTGTCCTCGGTGTCCTCGGTGTCGAGGGGGTCGAGTGGGTCGAGTGGGTCGGTGGCGCCGAGTGGGTCGGCGACGGCGGCGACTCGGCGCCTGCTCGGCACCCTCGACTCCGATGCCCGGCTCGTGGTCGACGCGCTCGCAGTCCTCGGTGGTCCCTGCGACATCGTCGCTCTCGCCACCGTCGTACACGTCGACGATGTTGTCGAGGCGGTGGCCGCCGCAGCCGGTTCGAACCTCGTGAGCGTCGGCGACGAGGGAACGCTCTCTTTCACGCACAGCCTGTTCGCGGATGCGGCATACGCCGCCGTCCCGGCACCCCAGCGGCGCGAGCTGCACCGACGCGCTGCCGACCTGACGACCGGTGACCGTCGCCTGGCGCACCTCGTCGAGGCGACCGACCGTCCCGACGCCGCACTGGTCGCCGTGCTGGAGGAGGCGGCGGACCGCGAGCGGGAACGGCACCGCTACACCGTCGCCGCCGGCCATCTGCTGCGTGCCCGGCGGATCACCGCGGACGGACCAACGCGTGACCGCCTGCTCCTGCAGGCCGCCCTCGACCGGTTGACCGGGCTTGACCATGCGGGTGCCGACGCCCTGGTCGGAGACGTTGAGGCGGCGGCCGACGGGTCGGCGCGGAGTCTGGTACTCGGCGTTCTTGCTCGGGCGCACGGTGACCCGAGGGGATCGTTGACCCATCTCACCCGCGCCGTTCGCCAAGCGCAGCTGGAGGACCGAGCGGACCTGGCTGCACGCGCCGGTCTCGAGCTGGCCGGCCTGCACCTGGGGATGAACCAGGGCGCCGATGCCATCGCCGCGGTCACGCCGTTGCTGCAGCACCCCGACCCGCAGGTCATCACCGACGCGTTGGTGGCCCGCAGCACAGGACTCTGGCAGACCGGCCGGATGCCGGAGGCGCTGTCCCAGCTCGAGGCGCTCGCCGCCGAACCTCAGCGCGACCTCGACGCTGACATGCTGTCGACCTCCGGCATGATCCGGTACTACGCGGGCGAGCTCGAACTCGCGAGGCAGGATCTCGGCGCCGCGATCGGCCTCGGCCAGACCGGCCGGCCGTCGATCATGCTCGACCGGGCGTTCGTGCAGCGTTGCCTGGCCAACTTCCACCTGGGGAGCTGGGACGACGCCAGCGTGGATGCGGCGAACGCCCTGGCGCTCGCCGAGGCGGGGGACCGGCCCTGGTTGCTGCCGCTCGCCCACGCCGTCGCGTCGCTCGTCCCCACGGCACGCGGCCAGGAAGAGGTCGCCAGGCAGCACCTGCGCAGTGGCCGCGAGGCATACAAACGGGTGCCGTCCGTGCAGGCGAGCGGGCTGCTGTCGATGGCGGAGCTGCTGTCCGCGATCACCCGACAGCGGTGGGACGAGGTGGTCGGCATCGTCCACCGGGTCGGTTCGGACGAGACCCTGAGACGGCTTGCCGCTGTGCGTTCCTACGGCTGGCGGCTGAGCGCGTGGGCGGAGGCACTGGTCAGGTGTGGCGAGCTCGACGAGGCGGAACGGGTGCTCGCCGAGTTCGCGCAGCTCGAGGCGTCGCACCCCGGTGGTGCCGGGCCCCGATGGCGGGGGTGGCTGCACGGCATGCTTGCCGAGGCCCGCGGGGAGCCCGAGAGGGCCCGGGAGATGTATGCCGAGGATCTCGACAACCCCGCCTGGCGGATCTACCCGTATGCGCGGGCACGTGTTCTGGTCACGGCCGGGGCCTTGGAACGAGCCCTCGGCAACCGACGGCCTGCTGCTGAGCTCCTCCGGGAGGCTCGCTCGACCCTGGTCGAGCTGCGTGCCGCGCCGGTGCTTGCCGAGTGTGACGCGGAGCTGGCGGCGTGCGGTCTCCACTCGGTGACCCGCAGCCCGCTTTCTCTGACGCCCAGGGAACAGGACGTCGCCGCGCTGGTGTCACGAGGGATGACAAACGGGGAGGTAGGCGCCGAGCTCTACCTCACGGCCAAGACGGTGGAGTACCACCTGGGCAACATCTACGCCAAGCTCGGCATCTCCAGCCGCAAGCAGCTGCGCCAGCGGTTCGCGGCAGCCGGCTGAACCTCACCGTCGCCCCGGGAACTAGGCGTTTTCCCCAGGGTGTCCGGCGCCGGCGGCGGCCAGCATGGAGAGGTAGCCATACCTCACCCCGCCAAGGAGCCCGCCATGTCCCCACTGTCTATCGCCGCCCTCATCGCCTTGTGCGGCTACGCCATCTACCGCCAGAGCATCCGGCATGAGGTGACCGGTCACAATCGGTTCAAGCTCGCCATCATCTACGCCGTCGCCGGCATCGTCATCGGTGGGTTCAGCCGCCCGAGCAGCGCCGCCGAGGTCGGGCTGCTCGTCTTGAGCCTCGTGCTCAGCCTCGTCGTCGGTCTGGCGCGAGGCCGGCTCACCAGGCTGTGGGTCGCGGATGGCAAGGTCTACTCGCAGGGCACCGCACTCACCATCGGGCTGTTCATCGCCCTGGTCGTGGCCAAGTTCGGGATGGGCACCTGGGCCTACTTCGCCCACGTCAGCGACGACGGTGGCTTCGGCGAGATCCTCGTGATGATCGCCGTCATGGTTGCCGTGCAGGCCGAGCTGATCTGGCGCCGCGTCCAGACGCTGCCGGGTGTGGCCGCTACCGCCACCGTCACGAGTGATGCCCGCTGAGCACGGGTGCGGGGTCCTGGTCGAGGGAGGCGTCGTATCCGATGGAGGCGCCCGGTTGCAGACGATCTCGTGGCGCCGACCCCGGTCTCCGCCGGCACGGGACGGTGCGGGACGCCGCGACGCGTCGCCTGACCACCGATGACGCATCGATCAACCCGATGCAAGGCGCCGTGGTCCGAGCGTCAGTCGGTCCGGCCCGGCGCGGCGTGTCGGCGCGGCACAACTGCGGGTGCGGTGACCTACGGTGACGGATGTGACCGTCGCCTGCGTACCCGACCAGAGTGCCGTCAAGATGCTCGGCAGCCTCCCCGCCGGCGTCGATGTGATCGTGTGGGACGGTGACGGCGCAAAGCCCGACCGGCTGGCGGAGACGACCTTCTGGGTGCCGCAGGTGGAGGACTCGCGCGACCTCGACGCCAAGTTCGCGGCGATGCCGCGCCTGCAGGTCATGCAGCTGACCAGCGCAGGGGTGGAGGACGTGCTCGGTCATGTGCCGGACGGCGTCACCCTGTGCGACGCCCGAGGCGTACACGGCAGCGCGGTCGCCGAGCTGGTGCTCACCCTCATCTTGGCGTCACAACGGCGGCTGCCGCACTTCATCGAGGCGCAACGCGAGTCTCGGTGGGACCTCGTGGAGGCAGACGACCTGCTGGACAAGCGGGTCCTGGTCGTCGGTGCGGGGGACCTCGGCGAGCAGACCGCCAAGCGGTTGCGTGCCTTCGGCGCCGCACCCGTCATGGTTGCTCACTCGGCCCGGGACGGGGTGCACGCTACCGACGAGCTCCCGGAGCTGCTGCCGGACGCCGACGTGGTCGTCCTGACGGTGCCGCTCACTCCCCAGACGACGGGGCTGGTCGACGCGACGTTCCTGGGCCGGATGGCCGACGGCGCACTGCTGGTCAACGTCGCTCGCGGCAAGGTCGTCGACACCTCGGCGTTGCTGGCCGAGCTGACGTCGGGCCGGCTCCGGGCCGGGCTCGACGTGGTGGACCCGGAGCCGTTGCCGAGCGGCCACCCGCTCTGGGACGCCCCGAACCTCATCATCACCCCGCACGCTGCCGGTCACGTGAAACAGGCGGGACCGCGAGCGTACGCCCTGGTGAGCGACCAGCTCCACCGTCTTGCCGCCGGCGAACCGCTGCAGAACGTCGTCGACGGCGCCTACTGAGTCACCGCAGCGGTGTATCCGCAGTGCGGTTTTCCCTCAGTGCGGTGGTCCCGCTGTGCTGGGCTCAGGCGAACGCGGTGAAGTTCGGACCGAGGGCGTCGAGCCAAGCGGCCGGATGGGTGGCGACCGCGTCGGCACCCGGTCGCTCGAATGCGGCGGCCACCGCCTCGTCAAGGGCGTCGGCCGTCCTGGCACGGCTGTATCGCTCCAGCACCCAGGTGCGGTTGCTGGTACGCAGCGGGGCCAGCTCGCCGGCCCGGTGCAGCAGGTCGACCACCCGGTCGCGCAGCAGCAGGGGGCGTTGCTCGGGGACCTGCCACGCCCCGGGCGCCTCGAACAGCTCGTGGCCGCCGCCACCGTCGTACCCGGTCACCAGACACCCGGAAGCCAGGGCCTCAGCGACGGGCAGGCCGAAGCTCTCGCTATGGCCCAGCGACACGAAGACGGTCGAGGTGCCGAGGGCGTCCGCTACGTCGGACCTGGGCGAGTCTCGTAGCTCGACGATCTCGACACCGGACAGGCGTGGGTCCTGGCCCAGGATCTGTCGAAGCAGTGCCGCTTCGTGCGGACGTTTGCGGGGGAACCAGCACACCCGCGCCCGGTCCGTCGGACGTGGCGCGAAGAGATTCCCGTCGATGGGGTTCGGCACCACGGTGACGGGCAGGTCGGGCAGGACCGCCCCGAGGACGTCCCGGCTCTCGGCGCTCACGACCCACACGGCCGGAGGCGGGGACCAACCAGGGAAGTTCTGGCCAGGCATACCGGCGGCGTAGGTGTAGAAGTGGTTCTGGTTGAAGATCACCTTGCGGGCACCGGGGGCGGGATCGCGGCCGTGAATGGTCGGCGTCTCCGGGAGGACGAGCAGGTCGCCGGCGCCGATCGGTGTCGTCGCCCCAGGCAGGACCGGGAGGTCGGCATCGATCCAGTCGGTCCGGTCGTCCGGGTCGGGGAGCCAGAGCCAGGCGTGTTCACCGGCGGCCCGCAGCAGTCGCACGTGCTCGGTCAACACTTGTACGCCGCCGCTGTGCCGACGGGTCGCGAACCCGGCGTAGACGATGCGCCGCGTGGGGGTCACCACCGTTCGGGGCTCAGGTACCAGGAGGCTGCGCTGCCGGTGTTGCGCGCCGGGAAGGAGTCGGGACCGAGCCCCGCCTCTCGACGCCACTGCTCGCCCCACTTCGTATCCAGGCCGTGGAGGATCTCAGCGCGGTTGGCCTCGGAGGTCTCTCCCATCCTGTTCATGGTCGCGCGACGCAGATGCGAGACGTAGGCACCCTCGGTGACGATGCAGCGTAGCCCGGCGCGGCGAACCCGGATCGCGAGATCGATGTCCGAGCCGTACCCGTTGCGGGGGAAGGCGACCGTGTCCAGGCCGCCGAGGTCGACCACCGCGGCGGCGGCGAACGCGATCGCCGTTCCGTCGCAGAACGGGACGTCGCGGTAGGCCGGGCTCGAGACATACCCGGCGGCCGTGGGTGGGATCACCCGCGCTCGCTGGTGCAGCCAGAAGTCGTCGTAGCACGCGGCCACGATGGCCACGTCGTCGAGGTCGGTAAACGGCGCGACGAGCCGGTCGAGGAAACCGGGCGAGAGTCGGGTGTCGTTGTTGAGGACCACGCAGAGGTCGTATGCGGTGTCGACCGACGCCTGCAGTGCCCAGTTCGCCGCGCCGATCCAGCGCAGGTTCGTCCCGGGTCGATGCAGCGTGACGCGGCTGTCGTCGACGGGCAGGACGTAGTCACCACCGTTGTCCACCACCACGATTCGGATCTCAGGCCGCAGGTCGCTTCCGTCGCGACGCAGGTCGGAGAGCACCGTATCGGTCAGCTCGGGCGACCCCAGCGCGGGGATCGCCACGAGCATCGACGGTGGGGAGCTCTCGCTCACCGGGACGGACGTTCCGTGCGCTGAGCGACGCGCGGGCCGATCACGGCATGAACCGTCCGTTCACTCGATTGGGTGTGTCACGACAGTAGGCGCCCGGTGCGAGGCCGGCTACCCCGGCGGGGTCGAGGACCGGGTCACCGCGCCGGCCCACACCCAGGACTCCTGCTGGTGCGGGGGCACACCCCAGCGCACCTTGACCGCCCGCGGGGTCCAGGCAACGGCCTGGGCGGGGACGAGCTCCTCGACCCCGTCCTCCCACAGCACCCAGGCGTTGACACGCGCCGGCTCGGCCGCCAGCACCGTGTTCTCCCTGCCCAGCTGCTCGGTGGTCAGGGACCGGGGCCGTCGCGCCGATCGCCGCGGCACGTCCGTCATCCCACGACCATATCGAACAGGTGTTCGACTCGCGGGCGAGCCGTAACATCGGCTGGCGCCGCCGTCGTAGCGCTGTCATCGCGAGAGCATCGTCGCACTCAAGGTGATTGCTCGCGGCATTGTCAACCCGAGGCTGGCCGAGGTGGCCCGGCGGTTCGATGAGGACCACGGGGACCAGCCGCGGGTCGCAATGGTGAGCAACCGTTGCATCGGTGTCACGCTCGGGCTGGTCATTGGCGCAGTCCGGTACGTCGCAAGACCTCGCGTTCGCGGCTCTGCGTCAGGCGAGTCTGCGATGAAGCCGGCGGCTGGCCAACCTCGCCGAAGACGTCACCTACCCGCACAGACTCATGCCCGCCCCCCCCAGGAGTAGCCACCGGATAAGTGGGTACTGCTCCCGTAGTGGACCTGGGGATCCCGGTGATGCTCAGGTCCGCGAGGGGCGGCAGCTTTAGCCAGAAGGCTGCCGTCCCGTCTCAACGCGACCAGGGTGACGTCCCGGATGGCGGCATCCTTCTGGCCGCCGACGCTCCTTGGGTCGGTTGGCTGGTCTCCGGGATCTCCGTGGTGCCCCCGGGCAGATTCGAACTGCCGACACCCGCTTTAGGAGAGCCTACCGGATAACACGTGATCCTACGGACGCAACGTCGCAGGTCAGCGCCTCGGACGGTTCCGTGGGTCTGGCTCTAAGCGTGTGTGTAGGGTGCGACTCGTGAACGCACAGACAGCCAGCACATGAGCGGGTTCGACTCCTCGAGGGGGCGCGAGCAGGCTCTGCGCCGGTGGGCGTTCGTCGACGACCCTTCGGCAGCGACCGCGCCAGCCAGGAACGGGTTCATGGACCGGTTCCGGCGCGAGGTCGACCCGGACGGTCTGCTACGTCCGGAGGAGCGGGAGAAGCGGGCCGAGCGGGCGATGCGCGCGCACATGATCGCGATCTCCAGGAAGGCCCGCTCGAAGCGGGCCGAGAAGAAGCACAAGAGGTTGCCCTAGCGCTAGCTCATCGCCTCGTCGTCGAGTGGGTCGTCGTCGAGCGTCGTCAGGAACCAGCCGGTGAAAACGACGGCGGCGCAGGAGCTCTCGATCAGCCACCACATGGCATAGGTCTAGTGGGCGACTCGGTAGAGGCGTTCGGCGGCGTCCATCAGCTGGTGCCGGTCGGACGCGTTGAGGGCGGCGACGGCGGCGGCGAGCGTGGTGGTGTTGCCGTCCCAGGCGAGGCGGAACAGCTCGGCTACGTCGGGCACGGGGACGGGGTGGGCTGCGTCCTGTAGCCCACCCCGTTCGAGGTCGGTGACGCGGGCTTCGAGGCGTGCGACGCGTACCAGCAGCGGCAGGACCCGCTCGGGTTCGCGGCGGAACGCGTCGACGGTCACCTGCGGTTTCGGCTGCCGCTCTAGGCCTGGTCGGCGAGCTGGTCGGCGATGCTGCGCTCGGGTCCGCTGGGTGGCAGTGCGCCGAGCAGGACGGCGCCTTGGCGGCGGGTCTCGCCGGTGTTCTCGTTGATCCCTTCCAGCACGGCCAGGCGGGCCTGGATGTCGTTCAGCATCGTGTTGTTCCAGTCGGTGCGGTTGAAGGTGTCGCGCAGGATCCGGTCCTGGTCGGGGGTCATGTCGTCGTCCTCTGGTTGTGGTGGTGTGGTGGTCCCGCCGGTGGCGGGCATCCCGGCCCGCACCCATGAGGTGAGCTGGTTGCCGGGGCAGCCGGTGGGGTGGTGCTCGGCGTGGAAGGACATGGCGAGCTGGCGTCCGGCGACGCCGCACAGCCAGTCCCGTAGGGCGCGGGTGGAGTTGAGGGCGGCCTGTGTCGCGGGTGCGTTCATCGGGGCCATGACGCAGATGCCCCAGCCGTCGACGTTGCGCGGTGGGGAGTGTGCTCCGCGCACGTCCCGGCCGCAGCCTTCGAAGATGCGCCCGGACTGCCCGACGAGGTAGTTGTAGCCGGGCGCGGCTGTCCAGCCTTGGTTGCGGTGCTGGCGTTCGATGGCTCGCACGATGCCTGCTTCGTCGCCGGAGACGTTGCCGCCGGGCCAGTGCACGACGGTGAACCGGCGGGCCGAGGGTGGCACGGTCCGCCCGGCGGTGTTGATCGAGAACGCGGCCCCCCAGCCGGCGCGGGTGACGATGTGGACCATCAGTGCGCCGCTTGCGCGTCGGGGATGTCGAAGCCTTGCGGTTCGTCCCGCGGGGGTGTCGCTTCGGGCAGCGGGTGTGCCGGGTCGAGGTCATGCTCGAGGTCGTCGCTGGCGTCGGCCGGGTTGTCGTGGTCGTGGTCGGGGTGGTCGTCGTCGCCGTCCTCGCCGTCCTCGCCTGACTGGTCGCCGTGGTCGCCGTCCGGGTGCTCCGGCGGCATCGGGGCCTCGACGGTCTCGGTGCGCTCGACCTTCTGGGTGTTCTCGGGGTTGGTCATAGCTGGGTCCTTCCGGGGGTTGGGTTGGTTGGGTCGTCGGGGCGCGTGGGTCGCGTCCCGGACGGTGGGGAGTCGTCCGGCTTTGTGAACCGGACGACGATCAGCGCGAGGATCGCGTCGAGCGCGAGGATGAGCGCTGTCTCGACGGCGTTCCGTTCGTTGGTTTCGTGTCCGGTCCAGATGGTCAGCAGCTCGCCGCCGGTGACCAGCCCGGCTAGCAGCAGCGCGACGGGCCCGGCGCGGTTCATGTGACGATCTCCGTCGCGGTGACGGTGAGCTGCTCGTCCTCGGGTTGGTCTTCGGGCTCCGGCGCGGGCGGCGGGATGGGGGTGGTGGGGAACGGGCCGAAGTCGTAGCCGCCGGTGGGTGCGGGCTGCTGGGTCATGTGAGCCTCCGCGCTCCGAGGTAGGTGGTGGTGAACCGGGAGCCGCCGCCGCCGGCGGTGCCGCCGCCGGTGGGGAAGAAGATGAAGGGGGCGATGACCTGCCCGGCGGTCAGGGAGCGGACGACGGTGACGGAGGCCTGCCCGTCGCCGGGGCTGGCCGGCTGCGACCCGAGCGGGATGACGTCGTCGGCGCGGATGGAGACCGTGATGACCCCGGAGTTGTTGGAGACCATGTAGAACGTGGCGAGGTACAGCCCGGTACGGGTCACCCGGTACCCGGCGCCGGTGGCGACGATGGTCCCGGTCGGGTCGGCGACGACGGTGGTGATCCCCCAGCCGGTCCAGCCTTGCGCGGTGCTGGAGGAGACCGGTGTCGCCTCGGCGTAGGGCAGGTGCGGCTCGTCGGCGACGATGACCTTGCGCTGGTCGGTGATGATGGGTGCGGTCGAGCCGGCGTTGAACCGCAGCTCGTACAGCGGCAGGAACCCGTCCGGTGCGGTTGGCGGGACCGGGGTCTGGGAGGGTGCGCCGGTCAGGACGACGACGGCTGGGGCGGCGTCGCCGCCGCCGGCTTCGGCGTCGAATACCCGCACGCCGACCCGGTCGATCCGGGCGTTGGTGACGTCGGCGGCCTCGAACGTGACCGGGGCGTCCTCGTCGTTGGTCGCCAGGTAGATGGAGGCGCCGAACGGGATGTAGGCGGCTCCTCGACCGACCCGCCCGTTGCGGGCATCGGTCAGGGTCAGTGCCAGGTCGGCCGGTCCCCGGACGCCGGTGCGGGAGCCGAGGGGGGCGGCCGGCCCGGGCGGCAGCATCGCGGCCAGCAGCAGCCGGTCGTCCTGCGCGTTGTATGCGGTGCTCTGCACCCAGAGCTGACGAACGGTCATCGGTGGTCCTCCAGGGTCAGGCGGGTGACCGAGCCAGGGCTGACGTCGGTGGCGGCGGGGGTGGGGTCGGGGACCAGGCCAGCGCTGACGCGCCCCTCGCCGTCGATCCGCCGGCCCAGGTCGGCCAGCGCACGGGCCAGGGCGAGGCCGTCGGTGGAGTCCTTGGCCTGGTCGTATCTCATCGGACCTCGCTGAGGGTGGCTGAGAGGGTTTCGCCCTCGTCGGCGGACAGGTAGACGGTCCAGCCGGAGATCCGGACCTGCGCGACCCGTCCAGGGGCGCCGGTGGCGGGGTCGGGAGGGAACCGGTAAGGGTCGGTGACCCGGACGGTGAGGGTGTCCCCCAGGCCCGGCAGTGCCGCTGTGGGGGGCAGTCGCAGGGTGGCCTCGGGCACGACCCGGTTACCGGCGGCGGCGAACACGTTGGCCTGGGCGTACCCGGACAGGGTGGCCTCGTCGGTGACCCCCTGGTGGGTGGAGATGTCTTCCAGCAGCGGGATGCCGGCGTCCCATTCGGCGGACATCTGCGCGTCCCGCATCGGCGGCGGCGCGTCCTGGTCGGCGCCCTCGGGCCGGTCGCCGATGGCGGTCCAGTAGTTGGCGGAGTCCCCGCCGTCGTCGGGCCAGGAGTAGTTGCGCACGTCGCCGGGGAACTGCAGGACCAGCCCGCCCAGGCCGGTGCCCAGCGGGGAGCCGATCCGCAGGACCGCGCTTGGGCGACCCTGCGGGTCCCACTGGCATTCGATGGTGAAGTCCGGGCCGTTGATGACCTCGCCGAGCTGCTGCATCCGTTCCAGGAACGTGGCCCGCTCGTGCCAGAAGTAGCTGCGGTCCCGCACGATCCCCGAGCGGGGCGGGGTGGGCGTGTCGACGCCGATGCTGCCGTTGCGGTGCTCGGCCTGGGCGGTGGCGACCAGGTTGTGCAGGATGTCGTGCTGGTCCCAGCCGGCGAAGGTGTAGCTGCGGCGGATCCGCCGGCGGGCGAAGTAGGACTCCCACGAGCCGACGTCGTGAGCTTGACGATCGTCAGAGTGTTCGGTTCTCGGACGGGGTGCGGGCGACGACGGCTACTCGCCTTCAGCTGTGGACGGTGCTGCGGCGGCTTGAGATCTACGCGAAGCAGAAGGTCGACGGGGTTTCGGTCGACGAGTCTGATGTCCGTGCGCTGTTGTCGGCGATGGACGAGGCGCGGGAGCTGAACCGGTGACGCCGGCTGCCAGGTCAGAGCACGATGATGTGCCGCGCGTCCGGGAGCCGGTCGGGGTCTTCGGACAGCGCACGGTCGTAGACGAGCGTCACGAGCTGTCCCGGCGCTACCCACATCCGTTGATGCCCCCGGTCCGGGTTCGGGTAGCCGGGTTCACCGTCACGCTCGACGTCGAGGTGTCCCGCGATCCAGAAGCCGCCGCCTCGGGTCTCGGGTTTTCCAGCAGGTCTGCGACGCGGTCGAGCAGGCCGTCGCTCATGGGGATTTGGATGTGGTTGTCGATGAGCAGGAACATGGGACTCCCTCTGGTTGTGGTGACGAGAGGGTAGCGACGGCGGGGGAGCCGGATCCTGGCTCTCCCGCCGCCGGCAGCGGGCGGCGGGATGTAGCACGTCGCGAGCTGGATGCGTTGCGTCGTGAGCGGGATGACGCCCGCCAGCAACGGGATGAGGCACTCGCTGAGCTGTCGAGGCGGGAGGCCCCGTGACCGCGCTCGCGACGGGCCCGGTCACCGGTCCTGGCCTGTATGCCGACGTCGACTTCGGCGACTACCAGTCGGATGCGCTGCTGCCGGCGGAGTATGGCCGGTCCTTGTCGCAGTCGGGGGGGAAGACGCTGCTGCGGTCCCCGGCGAAGTTCGCCTGGGAGCGGGACAACCCGACCCCGTCGACGCCGGCGATGGAGCTCGGGACCGCGGTGCATGCGCTGCTGTTCGAGACCGCCCCGGTGGCTGCGTTCCCTGCTGGGGACGGGCGCACCAAAGCGGTGAAGGAGGCTCGTGCGGCGGCGCTGCTGGCCGCCGACGAGGTCGGGACGTTGCTGCTGCCGGCCGACCAGTACGAGGTCGCCGTCCTGCTCGCCGACGCCGTCCGCACCCACCCGACCGCAGCCAGGATGCTCACCGGCGGGGTCGCCGAGCACACCGCGTACTGGGTCGACCAGGACACCGGCGTCACCTGCCGGGCACGGCTCGACTATTACGCCGCCGGACGGGCTGTCTTCGACGTCAAGACAGCGATCGACGCGTCCCGGTCCGGGTTCTCCCGTGCCGCAGCGAAGTTCGGGTACCACCTACAGGACGTCTGGTACCGCACCGCCATACGCCAGGTCACCGACGAGGAGCTGCCGTTCGTGTTCGTCGTCGTCGAGAAGGCCGGACCGTGGCAGGTCGCGATCTACCAGCTCGACGCTGACGCGGCCGCCGCGGGTGAGCACGAGATGCGGCGCGCACTCGCGCTGTACGCGGAGTGCGAGTCGAACGACCGGTGGCCGGGATACCCCGCCGACCTGCAGACCCTGTCCCTGCCGCCGTGGGCGCTGGGCCGACCCCTCGAGGAGCTGTGATGCCGGAGCCATTCACCTGTCCCCGTTGCGGACGCACGAGCCACCACCCCACCGACGTTCGAGAGGGCTACTGCGGGGCCTGTCACGACTGGACTGGCGACCGGGTCATCGCCTGCGGGCCGAGGCCACCGACTGAGGCCGACCGGGCCGCTGTCCAGGAGTTCATGGGCCACCTCAAGGAGAGGCCCCGCCGTGACCGATGAAGTCCTGACCACCATGTCACCGCGGCCTGCCGCACCGTCTCCGGAGCGGGTGTCGCAGGTCACCGCCGTCGAACAGTCCCGTGCGGTCGCCGAGGTCCAGGCTGCCGTCTACGTGGCCCGGCAGTTCCCCCGCGACGTGGCCACCGCGGTCGAGGCGATGCGGGAGGCGTGCGCCCAGCCGGCGCTCGCCAACCGTGCGTTCTTCCGGTACTCCCGCGGCGGGCAGGCCATCTCCGGTCCGTCGATCCACCTCGCCCGTGAGCTCGCACGGGTGTGGGGGAACGTGCAGTACGGGATCTCCGAGCTACACCGCGACCCCGGCGAAGGGCAGTCGGAGATGGTCGCGTTCGCGTGGGACATGCAGATCAACACCCGCTCCTCCTCGACGTTCATCGTCCCGCACGCCATCGACACCAAGAAGGGCCGCAAGGACCTGACCGAGCTGCGCGACGTCTACGAGAACAACGCCAACCAGGGCGCCCGACGGGTCCGGGAGGCGATCTTCGCGGTCCTGCCGGACTGGTTCACCGAGGACGCCAAAGCCCTGTGCATGCGCACCATGGAGGACGGCGGCGGGAAGCCGCTAGTGACCAGGATCGCTGACGCGGTCCGCTGGTTCGACGACGCCGGGGTCCGGCTCACCCAGCTGGAGGACCGGCTCGGTCGGCCGCGGGCCGAGTGGCGCCCGTTCGACGTCGCACACCTTGAGGTGGTCGCCCGGTCTTTGCGGGTCGGGGAGACCACGATCGGTGACGAGTTCCCGCCTGCGCACCGCGTGACGACCGACGACCTGATGGCTCCGCCACCCGACGCGGAGAACCGTCAGGCGATCGCAGACGACATCCCCGTCGAGGACCCACCCGAGGAGCCCTCGTGAGCGAGCAGCAGCTTCCGAACCTTGGACTTGCCACCACCCGCGCGCTGCTTGACGAGCTACGCACACGGGTCGAGCTGGACTACTACCAGGGCGGGGGCGGACTGGACTACACGACCGTGTCTGGCCGGCCCCCCCCACCGGCCGCCCTTGCGGGAGGACACCGGCTCCCGGACCGAGCAGGACGCGGCCGGGTTCGAGCAGTACCGCGCCGAAGCGTCCGGGGAAGCCGACGCGTACCGCGACGAACGCCGCGACGCCGCGGCCCCCTGATCGCGTCGGCGGGTGGAGCGGCCCTCGGGGTATCCCCCGAGCCCCTCCCGGCCAACCGATCTCCACCCGCCGACGCCCACACGAACCCCCCAACCCACCTCGAAGGAGCCTGTCTTGCAACGTACCTGGACCATCCGCTACTACTTCGCCGGCGTCGTGTGGCAGACCCACGCCATGCCCCGCCGGTCCGCGCTCGCCCTCGCCGACACCATGCGCGACCACGGGCTGGCCCCGGCGGTCCTGCCGACAGCGGCCGCCGCATGAGCGCCCAGGTCCGGCTGAGCTCCCGCCTCGGCGCCGACGAGATGATGGGGCTTGACGCCATCGCCGACCAGCTGTGCGCCCAGCCCAACGACGTCGTCGTGGCTCTGGTGTGGTTCGACGTCTCGAAGGTGACCCGCGACGTCGATTCCCACACCGACGTCCCCACCGTCCGCGTGCGCCGGGTCGAGCCGCTCGGCGGGGTCGCCGACATCGCGTCGTCGTTGACCGCGATGGCGGAGAAGGCGTTCGAGGAGCGCACCGGCCGCAAGGCGCTCCCGTTCGACCAGCTCGAGCTCGACGAGGACGAATGACCGCAGCCCCCGCTCCGATGTTCGTGAGCTGCAGGTCCTGCGGCGCCACGGTGTTCTGGATGTGGACCGTCGCCTACAACAAGCTGATGCCGGTGGACGCTGACCCGGTCCCGGACGGGACCCTCGTCCTGACCAGCGACCGGCGGGTGGCCGTCGCCGGAGACCAGGAGGAGCCCGACCGTCCCCGTTACCGCTCGCACTTTTCAACCTGCCCGGACGCCGCCGGTTGGAGGTCACGTGGCACCTGACCTGAGCTGCCCGGAGTGCCGTGCCGGGAAACACGACAACTGCGACGGCACCAGCTGGGACTGGGACGCCGACCAGGGTGTGGTCTGTCCGTGCTGGGCTGACAACCATTCGACGCAGTGGTCCGGCTTCAAACCGGAGGTGATGAGCTGATGAAGGTCTACCGGTACAAGCTCGACGTCACCGACACCCAGGACGTGCTGATGCCCACCGGCGCGACACTTCTGCACGCCGAGGCGCTGGGGAACCGCCAGATCGAGATGTGGGCCGCCGTCGACCCTGATGCCGCCCCCGCTCGCCGGCGGATCGGCATCGTCGGAACCGGACACGACTCGACCTTCAGCCCCTCTCGACACGCGCACGTCGGCACCGTGATCAACCCCGCGAATGACCTCATCCCCACCCGCCTGGTGTGGCACGTCTTCGATCTCGGTGAGCACCTCTGATGCCGGGGCTTCGGGGGAAGGACATCCCACCCGGCGCGTACGCCCGACCCAGCCGGATCTCCACACAGATCTGCCCCGGCTGTGGGACACCACTGCACGTGTATGCCGTCGCCGCCGGCTGGCGCTGGCACCCCACCTGCCGGAAGGAGTCGCGATGACGCAGGACCCGATCACAGTGCTGGGTGAGGCGGCCGCCCAGCTGCACGAGCTGTTCCGCTCATACGTGGACGCCGGGTTCACCGAGGACCAGGCGCTCAAGCTCATCATCGCCATCGTCACCCGGGCCGCACCCTCATGAGCAGCACCATCCAGGCCAGCTTCGAGGTGGTCCCCGAGCTGCGGTTCGAGGTCCACCACCTGCCCCAACCCCAAGGCTCCAAGCGGGCATTCGTCCGCGGCGGCCGCGCCATCATCGTCGACGACAACCCCAAGACACGTGGGTTCCGCGACGCTGTCACGATCGCCGCGATTGAGGCCCGACGCCTCGGCGAGCACGTCACGCACACCGGGCCCGTCTCCGTCGTCGCCGTGTTCACGCTGCCCCGGCCGCAAGGCCACTACGGGACCGGCGCGAACACCCACCGCCTCCGCCCCGGCGCGCCCAGGTACCCGGCGACCGCACCGGACGTCGACAAGCTGCTACGGGCAGTCCTCGACGGGCTCACCGACGCCGCGGCGTTCCGCGACGACTCCCGCGTCGTCTCGGTGGCCACCGACAAGGTGTACCCCCACAGCGGTCCACTGGCTCTGCCGCAGCCCGGTGCCCTGATCATCGTCCGCGAGGTCACGTGATGACGCCATGGGTCGGCGACGAGTGGCGCACCCCCGACGACGAGTCGAGCCCGCACGGACTGTCCGAGGTCCGCGGGCTGCTCTTCGGCTGCCTCGCTATCCTCCTCGGCGCCGCCGCACTCCTAACGGTCGCACTCTTCCTCGGCTGGAAGGTCGTCACCTGATGCGCACCACCGACGTCGTCGAGCAGTCGTCGATCACCTTCCGGCGCCTCGACCACTGGATCCGCCGCGGGTACATCCACGCCACCGTCGGCGGCTCCGGGTCCGGGAACACCCGAGACCTCGACGAGCACGAGGCCCGCGTCGTCCAGGTGATGGCCCTGCTCGTCGACTTCGGGATGCGACCCGACGCCGCCGCACGCTGGGTACGGCCGCTGCTCGTCGACGGGATCGTCCTGTCCGGGCACCTCCAGCTGACCCTGACCGGCCACCACCTCGACCCGCTCGAGGAGCCCGATGGCCCGTAGGCACGCCAGGGTGCTGGTCACCATCTGGGACGACCCGGACTGGACCGCCCTCGACCCGACACAGCAGGTCACCTACGTGGCCCTGCTGTCCTCCGCCGACCTGTCCTGGTGCGGGGTGAACCCGCTCCTGCCGCAACGCCTCGTGCCGCTCAGCCGCGGCCTGACCGAACGCAAGGTCAGGACCGCGCTACAGGTCCTGACCCAGCGCCGGTTCCTGGTCACCGACTACTCGACCGCCGAGGTCGCCGTGCGCACCTTCGTACGCCACGACGGGGTGCTCGCCCAGCCCAACGTCGCAAAGGCCATGTGCCGCGCGGTCTCACAGGTCCGCTCTGACGTCATCCGAGACTCGGTCCTGACCGAGCTGGCACGCGAGCTCATCGACGACCCAGATGCCCGGGGCTGGCATGCGATCAAGAGCTCCTACCCGGCCCTGTTCACGGAGATCACGACCAAGGCTTTGGGGAACCCATGAGGCAAGGGTTCACGCAAGGGTTCCGCCAGGGGTTCACCGAAGGGATACCGAAACAGATCCCGTACTACCCCTCACCCCTCACCCCTCACCCGTTCGCTCCGCTCACCTTCCAGCCTCATCTCGCCTTTCGTAGTTGTCACCGAAAACCTTTCTTTCTCTTTCTCTTTCATCGTCACTTAGTTAACGCGCAAAACCGCGACGTGAAAGAGAGAAAGACAGACTCATTCCCCGATCAGAAAGACAAGAAAGCCAGACCATCATGACCTTCGCCATCATCAAAGCCCACCCAAGAAGCGACGACGTCGTCCTGGTCCAGATGCCATCCGGCACCGCCAAAGCCATCCTCGAACGACCCGGACGACCCGACCTGTTCTGGGACGCCAGCCGCAAAGCCTGGCGGCTGGCGACCGTGAACGTCGACAGTCTCGTGCAGATTCTGCGTCAGATCGGCGTCGTTTTCACCGACGAACGCGAACCGGACGCGCCAGTTTCGACCGGACCGGCCCGGCATCGGCCACTGCCGGAGTGCCGCAGCTGTCAAACCCCGGTCCGGCGTGGCAGCACAACGGCGGCGTACTGCGCCGGGTGTGGGGCGCCCGTCGACGTCATCGAGCTGTCGGTGGAGGACGTGACCGGGGCCCGGGTCACCAGCGAGTGCGTCCGCTGCAGGCGGACCCAGCCCGGCGCGTTCCCCTACTGCTCGACGTGCGGTGCGACGATGCCGCCGCGAGAGGAGATGACGGTGCGGGTCCCTCGTGTGCCGGCGTCGCGGCCGCAGCTGGAGGACCCGGTCACCGTGGGCGAGCTCGTCGAGCAGCTTGCGCTGCCAGCTGGGTTTACCCGTGGCTCCGAGCGCGGTGAGCAGTCATCGTCGTCCTGACTTCAGTGAGTCACCGGCTGGCCGTACCGCTGCCGGGCCGCCTCACCGGACGTGCCGAGCAGCCCGCCGATCACCGCCCAGCTGGCGCCGCTGTCCCGGGCTGCGCTCACCGTCTCGGAGATGTGCCGCTCACGTCCGTGCGCTCGAGCCAACGCGACCACCTGCACCAGCCGGGCGTCCTCGCTGCGGACCGCGGCCGCGGCATCCCGCCACCGCCCGCAGGTCCCGCAGGTCGTCGACCTCGACCACACCCGGGTCGTAGTCATCGGACGCGATGACGTCCGCGTAAGCGTCGAGCTCGTCGTCCGTCATCGCGGAGACGTCGGAGCCCCAGGTCACCGCAGCACCGCCAGCGCAGCGTCGAAGTCCACCACGTCATCGGGACGCTCCAGCAGCGACAGACGGTCCTCCGCGTCCTCCAACGCGTCCAGGAGCTGCGCGTAGTAGGCCGCGTCGACCATGACCGCAGCCGGCCGGCCGTGCTTCATCAGCAGCACCGTGTCGCCGGCGTGCTCCGCACGCACCAGCGTGACCAGCTCGGACAGCCGAGCCTTCGCCTCAGTGATCGGGACCATCGTGGGCATCGCACTCACCTCTCGTAGACGTCGCGGCGGTGGCCGACCTTGGCGACGGTGACGATGCGCACGCCGTCGTCGACCTCGTAGACCACCCGGTAGCTCCCGACCCGGATGCGGTACCCGGCCCGGCCCTGCAAGGCGACGCACCCGGCGGGCCGCGGGTCGGTTGCCAGCCCGCGGATCGCGTCGGTGATCCGGTCACGGTCCCGCCGCTCGATGCGCTCGAGAGCGCGGAGCGCGGTCCGCTCGATGGTCACCTGGTACGTCGTCACATGACTATAGTACCAGACTTCCGCACCAGAACTTGACACTAGACCGGGCAACGACTCTCATCCTCGACCTCAGGTCTACTCTTGCCGCATGACGCCGGCGCCTACCACCGCACGCTGACACCCAGGCCATGCCACACGGGTCCACGCGCCGCCAGCTCAAGCTCCGCACCGCGTACGCCGCGACCCTGCCGCAGCCCTGCCCGTTCTGCCACACACCCGTCCACCCTTGGCAGCCTTGGGACCTCGACCACGCCGTGCCGCAAGCCCTCGGAGGCACCGACAACACCGTCCGACCCGCACACCGGGCCTGCAACCGGGCGCAAGGGCACGGCATCGCCATCCTCGTTGCCCAACGAAGAGCCGTTTTTTCTGACGCGCGCCAACTAGCGGAGCGACCTCGCTCCGTCTATCTCTCCCCTTCGCCGGATGACGG
Source organism: Lapillicoccus sp. (assembly GCA_965277795.1). Lineage (GTDB taxonomy): Bacteria > Actinomycetota > Actinomycetes > Actinomycetales > Dermatophilaceae > Lapillicoccus. The sequence goes on along the minus strand of OZ255840.1, from coordinate 3,237,739 downwards.
TGGTTTCCCCGCGGGTCCGCCGAGTCGGGTGTGGTGACGGCGGATGCGCGCTGATCTGGTGGTGGATGTTGGGGAGCCGCCGGAGTCGGCGTGTTGGCCACGGTTGATGACGGGTCGGCATCCGGCGGCGGTGGGCACGTATGGGCCGGAGATGGTGTCGTGGGCGCAGTCGCGGCGGCTGCAGCCGCGCAGGTCGGCGGAGACGCGCTGGTGGCAGCGGCTGGTGACGTCGCGGGCGCTTGAGCATGACGTGGACGGGCATCTGGTGTGGTCGACGGTGATCGTGTCGGGGCCGCGGCAGGTGGGCAAGTCGTGGGCTGAGCGGATGGTCTGCGGGTGGCGCATTCACCAGGGGGAGCGGTTCGGGGAGGAGCAGGCGCTGCTGCATGTGGCGCACAAGCTGGTGGCGGCGCAGGAGGTGTGGCGGCCGGCGGCGCGGTGGGCGGCCGGTGCGGGGGCTCGGGTGCGGTGGGCGAACGGTGAGCAGCAGATTGAGCTGGAGGACGGGTCGCGGTGGATGATCCAGGCCGCGAACGACGGGGCCGGGGTCGCGTTCGGGTTGTCAATGGTGCTGGTCGACGAGGCGTGGCGGGTGCCGCGGCAGGTGGTGGATGAGGCGTTGGAGCCGACGTTGGCGGAGTCGGTGTCGCCGCAGTTGTGGCTGGTGTCGACGGCGGGTACGGCTGAGTCGGATCTGATGCTGTCGAACCGGGCGGCGGCGATCGCGCAGCTGGATGACCCGGGTGCGACGCTGCTGGTCGAGTGGTCGGCGCCGCCGGACCCGGATCTGGACATTGACGACCCGGTGGTGTGGCGGTCGGCGACCCCGCACTGGGATGAGCGTCGGGAGGCACGGATGACGCAGGCGAGGGCCCGCTCAAGTGAGCGGGCGTTCCGGCAGCAGTGGCTGAACCAGTGGGTCCCGTCGGTGTCGCGGCCGCTGCTGGGGGAGGACACCTGGTCGCGGGTGGTGACGGCGGCGGGCCCGGGTGATCCGGTGTCGTTCGGGGTGGAGGTGGCCGCGGACCGGTCGGCGGCGTGCATCGTCGCGGTGGGTGGTGGGGTGGTCGAGCTGGTGGCGTACCAGGATTCGGCGGGCTGGCTGGTGCCGCGGGTGTTGGAGCTGGCGGAAGTCCACGCCGCGGTCGCGGTCGGGGTGGCGGGGTCGGGCCCGGCGAGGTCGGTGGTGGAGGAGCTGCAGCGTCAGCTCGGGGAGCGGCTGGTGGTGTTGTCGGGGCCGCAGCTGGCGGCGGCGTCGGGTCAGATGTTTGACCGGTTGACGTGTTCTCCGCCGGGGGTGCGGATGCGGTCCGAGCCGACGTTGGCGGCGGCGGTGGCTGGTGCTGGCCGGCACGGGTACGGCCAGACGTGGGGGTGGTCCCGGGATGCTGCCGGGATGGTGTTGACGGCGGCGTCGGCGGCGGTGTGGGCGAGTGAACACGTGGTGGTCACCGAGGCTCCGATGGTGTTCTCATGACCCAGCCGAGCCAGGGTGTCGTGCTCGCCGGCCGGCGGGCGGTGCGTACGTCGGCGCGGGCCGGTGCGGGTGTGGCGGTCCGGTCGGCGACCGACGGGCGGGACATGCTGCGGAACGACCCGGACGGGTGGGAGGTCGACCAGCCGTGGCTGTGGTGGGACGGCCCGGCGGACGGGGACGGCACTGGCGGGCCGCTGGGGAACCCGCCGCCGGGCGCAGAGTGGGGCGCCTCACGTCGGGCCTGGTCGCTGCCGTCGGTGACCCGGTGCACCGCCCTGATCGCGGACACCCTGTCCGGGCTGCCGTGGCGGGTGCACCGGGACCGGGAGCGGCTAGCCGCACCCGACTGGATCACCGACCCGCAGGCCCGGCGCCTGGACCAGCGCATCGTGTCCGGGCCGGTCCCCGACTGGCGCCAGTCGGGGGTCGAGTTCTGGTCCTCGCTGATCACCTCGATCCTCTGGTGGGGTGAGGGGCTGCTGTACGTGCCGGTCCGTGACGCGTCCGGCGCGCCGGTGCCGCCGCTGTGGCAGGTCAACCCCTCAGACGTGGAGATCGCGGACTCCGGCCGGTACGCGATCGTCGGCGACGACGACGAGCCGGGGTACGAGTTCGAGCCGGACGAGCTGATCGTGATCCGCGGGCTGACCCGGCCGGGGAAGGCGCGCGGGATGGGTGTCCTGCAGGCCCACGCCGCCGACCTTGGCCTGGCCAGCTCGGTGCGCGACTTCGCCGCGAACATGCTGCAACGCGGCATCCCCAACGGGTACCTGCGGGTCAACTCACCGAACCTGACCCGGCCGCAGGCGCGGGTGCTGCAGGCCGACTGGATGCGCCAGCACGGCGGTCCGCTGAAGAAGATCGCGGTCCTGAACGCCACCACCGAGTTCCATCCGCTGTCGTTGGACCCACAGGCCATGCAGCTGGTGGAGATGCGCCGCTACTCCATGCTCGAGGTGGCGCTGCTGTTCGGGGTCCCGCCGTACCTCCTCGGGCTGCCGGGCGACTCCTCGACGTACGCGAACGTCGAGTCCCGGATGATCGAGTTCGGGCAGTTCACCCTGTTCCCGTGGGCGCGGCGGATCGAGTCCGCGCTCGACGCGGAGTTCCCTCGCGGCACCAACCTGAAGGTCAACCTCGACGCGCTGCGCCGAGCGGACACCGCGACCCGGTACGGCGCCCACAAGATCGGCATCGAGTCCGGGTTCCTGACCATCGACGAGGTGCGGCAGATGGAAGATCTGCCGCGGATCGGATAGGAGGCAACACCCATGACGGAGACCCTGCAGGTGCCGGTCGAGGTCCGCACCCTCGACGAGGCGCAGCGGATCGCGCAGGTGCTGGTGTGCCGGTACGGGGAGACGTCCCGGCGGACCCCGCGCCCGGAACGGTTCGTCGCCGGCGCGTTCACCAAGAGTGTCCAGGTCCGCGGCGACCGGATCCCGTTCACCGACGCGCACACCGACGGGACGGGCGAGTTCCGCCGGCCGGCGATCGCCCGCCCCCTCAGCTGGGACACGTCCGACCCGGCCGAGCTGCGCGCGACCGTCAAGTTCTACGACACCCCCGACGGGTGGCTCGCGTTCACCAAGGCCCGGGACGGGCAGATCGGCGGCGGCTCCGTCGGGTTCGTGGCGGTTGCTGAGCGGGTCGGCGCGGACAGCGCCCGCGAGGTGGTCGAGGCGCAGATGCACCACTTCGCGCTCATCGACCGGGACGAGGCGACCCCCGCCTACGACGGGCCGCGGCTGCTGCAGGTCCGGCTCGCACTGCCGGACATCAGCCAGCTCCTCGCCGTCACCTACGACCCGGAGCTGGCGGAGGGTTGCGTATCCGCCGCCGAGCTGGCCACACTGGTGGCGTCGCGTTGACCTGAGCCCTGCACAGAACCAGGACAACCGAAGCACGGAAGCGGCTCGAGCCCTGCACAGAACCGGGCCGCTGGAGTGGGCGCGCGAGTGAGCCCTGCACAGATCCGCCGCGCGTGACGCCGCCGAGCCCTGCACAGAACCGGCGACAGACCTAACCGTCCTGTCGCAAGGGAGCTGTGCTGTGTCCACGAACGTGTACCTCAAGGCCAAGATCGACGAACGCACCAGCCAGGCGGCGGTGCTGGAGAACCTGCAGACGACTGCAGCCGAAGCCAAGCGGGACCTGACCGACGACGAACGCAAGACGTTCGACTCGATCACCGGCCGGCTGACGTTCCTTGACGGCGAGATCGACCGCATCGTCAAGGCCGAGCAGGGTGCGACGAAGTTCGTCGACATCTACGGCCAGCACAAGCAGGCCGAAGAGCGCGCCGACCGGCGCTCCGACGCACGCCGCGAGCAGCAGCAACAGCAGCAGGTTGAGCAGCGCCAGAGCTGGGGTGCGCAGTTCACCGGCTCGGAAGCGTTCAAGGGCTTCGGCGGTCACGGCACGTCCGTGCCGTTCACGCTCGACGGTGCGAGCCTGTACGTGGAGGAACGCGCCGACCTCACCACCGGCAGCTTCGGCGACCTGCCGGGGCTCGCGCAGATCTGGCGCGGCCCGAACGAGCCGGCGTTCGTGACGCCGCTGTTTGACCTGATCGGTCGGGTGCCGACCTCGCTGGGCAGTATCGAGTTCTACTACTGGTTCCCGTCGACGGCGGTCGCCGGTGAGGTCGCCGAGGGTGCGCTGAAGCCCGAGGCGGACATCGAGGGCGAGCTGCGTGCGGTGCCGATGGCGACGTACGCCTGGTGGAAGGGCATCACCCGGCAGGCGCTCGACGACATCCCGATGATCCGAGGCATCGTCGACGGCTACCTGCGCCGCGGGGTGATCCGCAAGATCGAACGCGAGGTCGGCACCGTCCTGACCGCGGACACGAACATCCCGGAGATCACGTCCGAGCTGCTACCCGGGATCCGTGAGGGCATGGCGACCGTGCAGGAGTACGGCTACGTCCCGAATGCTGTCCTGCTGAACCCGCAGGACTTCGCCGCGCTCGACATCGCCCTGCTCGGCTCGACCCTGAACGGCCCGGTCGTCGGTGCGAACTTCTGGGGCGCCCGCCCGGTGCCGTCGTCGGGTGTGCCAAGAGGGACGGCGTACGTCGGCGACTTCCGCGAGGCAGTCACCTTCTTCGACCGCAACGCCGTCAACGTGCTGATGACCGACAGCCACGCCGACAACTTCCTGCGTAACAAGCTGGTGCTGCTCGCTGAGGCGCGCGGCAAGGTTGAGGTCACCAACGCTGCTGCTGCCGTGAAGATCACCGCAGCGGGCACCGGCAGCCTCGCTGTCAACGCCTCCGCGCAGGCGACCGCAGCGACCGCAGACGCGGCGGCTGACACTGCCGGCAACGGCAACGGCGGCACGCGGCGCGGCAACGGCAAGAGCAGCGCGTCGAGCTGACGGCTGCTCAACGACGACGATGACAGCGATCCCTGGCATCCCCGAGGTGCGAGCGTGGGCGGACGTGCCCGCCTCGCTGGTCAGCGACGACCAGATCGAGCTGATCATCGCTGCCGAGCGTCAGATCCAGGAGGCGTACTGCGACTGGATCGTCACGTTCGACGACGACGGCACGACTCTGCCGGACGCGCTCGCGCAGGCGCTGCTGCGCCGCTGCGCCCGGGCGATCGCCGCCCGCGGGCTGCCGCTCGGGTCGCTGCCGCCGTCGTCGACTGGCACCGGGTACGAGTACGGGGTGATGTCGGTCCTGCCTCGCCTCGACGCCGAGGTCGAACGGTACGAGGCACCGTTCCGGGTCACGGCGATCGCATGAGCACGTTCACGGTCACCAACCCGGAAGCCCTGCTCGAGGCGGTCGACGAGCCAGTCGCTCGGATCGCCGACGAGCTCGCCTCGACGGCCCGCACGTTGACCCCCCGCCGCACCGGAACCCTCGCGGCAGGCTGGACCGTCCGCCGCGGCGGGTCCGGCCGCCGGGACGTCGTCAACCAGGTCCGGTACGCCCCGTTCGTCGAGTACGGCACCCGCCGGACCGCGCCGGTCGCGATGATGGGCCGCGCCCGCGCGCAGATCGAGGGCCGGTACGGTGCCCGCTGACTCCATGCTCGAGCTGGCCCTCCCGGACGGCGCCGACCCGGTCCTGCAGTACGCCCGCCCGGACGTCGAGCAGCTGGTCTACGAGACCGTCCGCCCGCTCGGCGGCATCGTCACCTGGGCCGACTCGGCCGGGGAGCGTGACCTGCCCGGCTGGACGGTGCGCACCCTGGTCCAGGTCGACGTGCGCGCACACCGCAAGAGCGCCGCGTCGCAGCGCGCCGACGTCGTGCGGCGTGCTGTGTGCGCGCTGCCGTGGGCGTCCTGGCCCGACGGCGTGATCGTCCGCGTGGACACCATCGAGGGCCCCTTCTGGCTGCCCGACGAGAACGGTGCCCCGCGGTATGTCGCCCGGTACGCGGTGTGGTCACACCCGCGGCCGGCTAGTGAAGGAGAGGTAGTCGCATGACCGCTCAGCCAGGGCCACGGCCCGCGCTCGACCCGACCCAGACGATGGTCGGCTCCGCCAACGGGGTCGGCCTGTGGATCGCCCCGCCCGGCACGGCCGCACCTGAGCTGGGTGACCCGTTCGCTGCGCCGTGGCGGCCGTTGGGCTACGCCTCTGACGACGGCGTGACCCAAGGCGGCGACACGACGTCGGAGTCGATCACGCCGTGGCAGTCGCGGTCCCCGATCCGCACGATCATCACCGAGAAGACTCGCACCGTCGGGTTCACGCTGTGGCAGCTCAACCAGGACACCCTCGCGCTGTACTTCGACACCGAGGTCCCGGAGAGCACCGACGGTTCGTACAGCTTCGACGTGCGCACCGACGGCGGAGGCCGCATCTACGCCGTCGGGGTGGACTCCCGCGACGGCGACAACTCGATCCGGTTCGTCTACCCCCGGGCCACCCTGGACTCGACCGGCGACATGGCCCTGACCAAGGGCGCGATGGTGCCGCTTGAGGTCACCCTGTCCGCGCTCGACGACAGCGGCGTAATGGTCCACATCGACGTCGTCGCCGGCGGCGGCGCAGCCCAGCAGCTGACGGTGACCGCAACACCTGCCGACGGTGCTGCTGCTGACGTGGCTGCTGACGCACCCTCCGACACCCAGGCTGCGTGAGCCATGCCCGAGGCAACGATCACCTTCGGCGACGGTTCCCCGTCGCGAAACGTCGAGCTGGGCACGCCGGTCAGCCACGACTTCCCCGCTGGCGGCTTCAGCGTGACCGCCGTCGAGGGCGGCCGGCGCGGTTCGACCCGGGTCCGTGGACCTGGCACGTTTAACGTCGTCGCGAACGACCCGAACGCGCCGGAGCCCGAGCCGGACCCGGCGTCGCCGACGATCACCGTCGGCAACCGCACCGTGCAGGTCGGCGGCGGCGCGGTCCCCTACACCAGCCGCGTGCAGAACGAGTCTGGGACCAGCCATGGCTGTGTCGCCCATGGCACCCTCGCTGCTGCTGGGATCACTCCTGCCGCCATCGTCACCGAGTGGGACGACGGCGGTACCTGGCGGGCACTGTCGGCCAGCCAGGACGGTGCGGGTCGGATCCGGTTCGACTACGGCAGCGGCTTCACCATCGACCCCGGCTACGACGAGACGACCAACCTGCGCCAGTCCATCCCGGCCGGGTCACCGCTGACCGTCGGCGCGGCCCAAGGTCGGCAGTGGGTTGAGAGCGGGTCGGGTGCCGAGCTGGCGACCGCCGCGTACACGGTCACCGTGCAGGCCGCGCCACCGCCTGCGGCCACTGGGGCCACCGCGGGGACGCCAGGGACGTTCACCCCGCCCGGGGCCGCTACGCCAGCGACAGGGGCCGCCGTGGAGGCACTGACCGCCTCGCCGACGTCGGCGTGGACTGAAGGTCAGCGGGTCGCCGCCGGCAACAGCGACGAACGGCACTGGACCGGGTCGGCGTGGGCGAACGGGCGAGCCCCTGCACCACCCCCACCGCCGCCGACAATTACCGGGTCCACCCCGGCCGCCGGCCCTGCAGAGGGCGGCACGCAGGTGACGTTGACGGGGACGAACCTGACCGGCGCGACCGGGGTCACCTTCGGTGGCACCGCGGGGACCGGCTTCTCGGTCACCAACGCCACCACCGCCGTGGTCACCACCGCGGCCCGGGCGGCCGGGCAGACCAACCTGGTCCTGGCGCACCCGGCCGGCAACGTCACCCGCCCGAACGCGTTCACCTTCGAGGAGCCGGCCCCGTGAGCGTCAACGGCTACCCGCAGGACCACCGTCGGCCCTTCGACCTTGACGCTGCCACCAAAGCGGCCAAGGCGGAGGCCACCGGGGAGGTGTTCGAGTTCACGTTCCGAGGTGAGTCGTTCGCCGTCCAGCGCCTCGACGACTGGCCGCTCCAGGCTCAGGCCGCCCTCGCCACCGGAGAGCTAGGCACGGCGATGAGGATGCTGCTGACCGAGCCCGGCCGGTGGGACGTCCTGCTCGCGACCAGGCCGACCCTCGGCGACCTACGCGTCCTGTTCGAGGCGGTCGGCGAATGGGCCGGGGTGGGGGGCCTGGGAAACTCTGCAGCGCCGCAGCAGCTCGTTTCGACCCTGACGTAGAGGCCGCCATGCTCGGTCACTACGGGGTTGACACACTCAGCCCCGGCGTCAGCGTGCGCCGGGTCTGGGTGCTGCTGAGGCGCCTGCCGCCCGGGTCCTGGCCCAACGAGCGGTCCCCGATGTCGTGGTCGCTGGAGTCGCACCTGCTGGCCAGCGTCATCGACTCCCTCGCGGTCCTGACCGCGATCACCATCCGCGCCGCTGGCGGTCGTCCGCCCACCGTTAAGCCGGTCCCCCGGCCCAAGGCTGCACCGCTTGCCCCGACGGGACCCAGGACGTCCTGGAGTGAGCTGGCCGCCTCGCTGGCCGGTCAACGCGGCGTGAGCGTGCGCCGTGGCTAGCTACGGCGGCCTGTCCGTCGCAGTCAGCGCGGACACCGGCCGGCTCGCGGCCGACATCGCCGGGGCCGCCACCAAGGCAGGCCAGGGCGCCGAGGGCATCCTGTCCAAGGGTTTCGGGATGGCCTTCAAGACGGTGCAGACCGCCTCCGCTGTCGCCGGGGGTGCCATCGCCACCGTGATGGGTGTCGCTCTGACCAAAGGCTTGGGCCGGCTGGTCGCCATCGACAACGCGACCGCCAAGCTGACCGGGCTGGGCCACTCCGCCGAGTCGGTCCAGACCATCATGGACAGCGCCCTGGCGTCGGTGAAGGGCACCGCGTTCGGGCTCGGCGACGCGGCCAGCCAGGCCGCCTCCCTGGTGGCGGCGGGGATCAAGCCGGGTGAGGACCTGACCCGGACCCTGAAGCTGCTGGCCGACACGGCGACCATCGCCGGGACCGACCTCGGCGACATGGGCGACATCTTCGGCAAGGTCGCCGCCGGCGGGAAGGTGACCACCGAGACCCTGAACCGGCTCACCCAGCGCGGGGTGCCCGCCTTGCAGCTGCTGGCCGACTCGATGGGCGTCACCACCACCGAGGCTCAGGCGCTGGTCACCGCCGGCAAGGTCGGCTTTCCCGAGTTCCAGGCCGCCCTGGAGAAGGGCCTCGGTGGGGCGGCGCTGGCCAGCGGGAAGACCTTCCAAGGGGCGCTGGCGAACATCGGTGCCGCACTGTCCCGGCTCGGGGCCAGCGTCCTGTCCGGGTCGTTCGCCCAGATGGTCCCGTTCTTCGGCAAGGTCAACGCGGCCCTCGACTCCCTGGAGCCGGTCGCCAAGCGGATGGGCGAGGCACTGTCCAGCGCCCTCGGCAAGGCCCTGCCGGTCATCGAGAAGCTGATGTCCGGCCTGTCGTCCGGGTCCGGCGCCCTCGCCGGGATGGCCCCCGCGCTGGCACCCCTGCTGGCTGCGTTCGCCGCCCTCGGGTCCTCCAACATCGCCGGCGCACTGTCCGGGGCGCTCGGCCCGCTCGCCAAGTTCATCCCCACCATCAACCCCATCGTCGCCGCCGTCCTGGCCCTGATCGCGACCAGCCCCGAGATCCGGTCCGCACTCGGCGGGGCGTTCGCGTCCCTGATGCCCGTCCTCGCCCAGGTCGGCGGCGTCATCTCGCAGGTGTTCTCAGCCCTCGGCCCAGCCATCGGCCAGCTCGCCGCCGCGCTCGCCCCCCTGATCCCGATCATCGCCGACGCCCTCCTCGGGGCGTTCGTGTCGCTGCTGCCGGTCATCCTGGCTCTCGTCCCGGCCATCGGCCCGGTCGCGACCATCCTCGCCGCGATGGTGCAGGTCGTCACCCCGCTGGTGTCCCTGCTAGCCGGACCACTCGTGGGCGCCGTGGTCGGGCTGGGCGCCGCCTTCAAGGTGTTCTCGGTGGTGATGGCTGTGGTCAACGCCGTCATGGCCGCCAACGTGTTCGTCCTGGTCGCCCTCGCCGTCGTCGGCCTCATCGCCGGCGTGGTGCTGCTGTACCAGAAGTGGGAGCCGTTCCGGAACCTGGTCGACGGGGTTGCCTCCGCCCTGGTCGGTTTCGCGTCCGGGGCGGTCAACCTGGTCAAGGCAGGCCTGGCCGGCATCGGCACCGCCGTCACCAACGTGGTGGCGTGGTTCCAGACCTTCATGGCCGTGGTCGGGCAGGTCGGCTCGGCGGTCGCCTCCGGGTTCGGCTCGGTGGTCTCCACCCTGTCCGGGATCGGCTCAGCCATCGGCTCGGTGTTCGGTTCCCTGCTGGAGCTGGTCCGGGTCCCGATGCTGGGCATCCAGAACATCGTCCAAGGCGTGATCGACGTCGTGGTCGGCATCTTCACCGGCGACCTGAACAAGATCGGGGCCGGGGTGGGCCAGGCCCTGGCCGGCGCCTACCAGTATTTCGTCCTGTTCCCCGCACAGGTGATGTCGGCCGTCGGCGGCCTGCTGGGGTCGCTGCTGTCCTGGGCGCTCTCGCTGATGTCGTCCTTCGGGAACGCGATCAACTCCGGGGTCAGCTCGTCGGTCGGGTTCCTCGCGACCCTGCCGGGGCGCGCCCTGTCGGCCGTCTCCTCCCTGGTCGGGCTGCTGGTCGGGCTGGGGGCCTCGGCGCTGTCGGCGATGGGGTCCGCGATCTCCTCCGGGGTGTCCACCGCGGTCGGCTTCCTGGCCGCCCTGCCCGGCCGGGCCGCCTCCGCCGTGGCCGCACTGCCGGGGCTGTTGATGAACGCCGGCTCGCAGGCGGTCTCCTCGATGGCGAACGCGATCAGCAACGGGGCGTCCGCGGTCGCCTCGGCCGCCGCCCAGCTTCCCCAGCGGGCCCTGTCCGCCCTCGGGAACGTCGGGACCCTGCTCGTGGGCGCCGGCCAGGACCTGGTCGCCGGGATGGCCCGAGGCATCACCCAGGCCGCGTCCAACGTCGCCACCGCCGCCCGGGAGATGGTCACCTCGGCGATCAACGCAGCCAAGTCCGCCCTGTCCATCGGCTCCCCGTCGCGGGTGTTCATGTCCATCGGCAACGACACCGGCCTCGGCCTGGCCATCGGGCTGGAGGCCATGGCGGGTCGGGTGGAGGTCGCCACCGAACGGCTGGTGCACATCCCCAGCTCGGTGGACATGCCGGTCCCTGACTTAAATCAGGCGTTGACCGCCACCGGGCTGATGAGCCGAGGCGACGCCGACACCGACCTGCTGCGCCAGATGGTCCGGCTGCTGCGGGACGGCACCCATGTGCAGATCGACGGCCGCGAGGTCGCCACCGCCGTCGCCGGCGCCACCCTCTACGGGGTGACCGGATGAGCCTGGCCACCCCCGTGATCGGGTTCGGGCAGACCACCTGGCAGGCCGTCGACACCGACGGCACCGCCTGGGTGTGTGTGAACCTCGACGGCTGGGCCGACCTGCCGCAGAACGACTCCACCGCGCTGGCTCGAGCGTTCGACCACGGCGGGTGGGCCTCCGAAGGGTGGTACGGGCCGCGGCTGCTGGAGCTGACCGGGGTGCTCGTCGCCGCCGACCGGCTCCGGCTGCAGCAGGCGCTGCACCGGCTTCGCGCCGAGCACGCCGCCGCCCTGACCACCGCCTCGGTGCTGACCGTGGACGAGGTGGACGGCCCCAAGCGGCTGAGCGTGCGCACCGAACGGGACCGCTTCGAGGTCCACTACCTCAACGAGATCGCCGCCCGGGTGGTCTTCGCCCTCGCCGCGCCTTGGCCGATCAAAGCCGGGACCGGGCGCACCGGGACCGTAGGCGGAGTCGAGGCCGGGACCGGGCGCACCTACCCCCGGCCGGACCGGCACGGGTTCCGCGGCTACGGCGCGTCCGGCTCCTCCGGGAACCTGCAGGCCGTCAACGCCGGCAACGCCCCCGTCCGGCCCACGTTCGCCATCCGGGGACCGGTACGCAACCCCCGGATCATCGCGCCGAACCTGGGGCGTCGGCTGGAGTTCCAGATCACCCTCACCCCCGGGGACGAGCTGTCGGTCAACACCGACCTGCACTCGGTTGTCATCAACGGCATCGGCAACCGGATGAACGTGCTGTCCGCGGCGTCGGCGTGGTTCGACCTGCTCCCCGGCGACAACCCGCTCCAGTACCGCTCCGACGACAACGGCGGGTCGCTGAGCGTCGACTGGGCCGACGGGTGGTGGTGACATGGCCGGCCGGTACCGCTTCATCCTGTCCGACGTGCTGACCGGGCAGGTCCTCTCGGACGCGGTCAGCCTGCGGGTCTCCTCCTACGCGCGCCGGCTGAACAACGCCACCACCTGCCAGGCGGTCCTCGACCTGGCCTCCCCGTCGGTACGGGCACTGACCGACCCGGTCGCCGCCACCGAACCACGCCGGTCCGCGCTGTGGGTGATCCGCAACGAGACCCCAGTGTGGGGCGGGATCATCTGGACCCGCCGGTACCGCTCCGGGGACAACGCCCTCGACCCTCTGCTAGCCACCTACAAGACTCAGGTTGCGCTGGCGGAGAGGATGGGCGTCGACAAGGGCACCGTCAGCCGCTGGGTGCACGGCGCCAACCCCACTCTCGAGCACTACCTGAGGCTGGTCGCGCTCGCGGGCGAGGCGGCTGCCGAGGCGCAAAGTCTGCCGGTCGACGTGGCGACGGCGATCGCGAACGACACGCGCCTGCGCGCCGACCTCAAGCAGCACCTTCTCAGCCAGTACCAGATCTTGCTTGAGGCCTCGATGGCTGCCCAGGGCCTCGGCGAGTCAGGCTAGGGACGGTGGCGCGGCGATCTCATCCTCGGGGCGGGAACCTGCGTGCATCCTTCAGAAGCGCCGGGCGGACCGGCTTCGGCGGGGTCTTGGCGAGCCGTGCCATCTCCATCCGAGCCGCCCAGGCACGGCTGGCGGCCGCGAGCGCCTTCTCGAGCTCGCCCGGTGGCATGACACGGTCCGGGTCGATCTGGTTGATGAGCCGCCGGCGGATGGCGGCGGACATCTTCTGACTCTGGTGCTCTCGAGCGCCGGGCTTCGCCCACCGGGTGTTCGCGGCGATCCGGGAACGGGCCTGGCGCTCCTTGTCCACGCTCACGCGAGGCCGGCGTTCCGTGCGGCGGCGATCGCCCGGGTCGAGGCGAGGTTGCGCGCGTACCGGTCGAGCATCGCCCGGTCCCGCCATCCCTGGAGCGCCATGACGTCGCCGTCGGCGAGGCCTCCTGCGAGCAGCTGGTGGGTGCGGGTGTGCCGGAACGCGTGTGGGCTGACAGTCTTCGGGTCGAACCCTGCGGCACGAGCGCGGCGCTTGACCATCTGGTAGATGCCGTTCCCGGTGAGCATCGCGCGCCCCCTGGTGGCGTACCAGAGGGGACCCGAGTCGGCGTGCCTGACCAGCTTGTGCCGGCCCCGCATCCGCAGGTACTGGTGCAACGCGACGGCCGCGGTCTGCGACAGCGGGACGGTCCGGCCAACCCGCTGCTCCTGCCCGTCGACGACCCGCAGCACTGCGGCCCGGTTCCGGGCGTCCTTGACCGCCTGCACGTTGACGACCCGCTCGACCAGGTCGAGGTCCTCGACGTGCAGCCCGGCGAGCTCGACCCGGCGCACCCCGGTGGCGAACACCTCAAGGATCGCGCGGTCGCGCACCGCCTCGAAGTCCTTGCCAGCGCAGGTGGCCAGCATCGCCTCGATCACCCCGTCGGCGAGCGCGGACGGTGGCGGCTCGGATGGCGCATAGCGGTCGACCTTCCCGGCCGCATACGGGTTCGGGGTCTCGAAGGTCGCCTCGAGCCAGTTGAAGAACGGGCGCAGCCGTAGCCGCTTGGTCCAGGTGCCGCCCTGGGTGTGGGACGCGCGGTAGTCGGAGAGGAACCCGTTGACCTCGACGTGGGTCAGGTCGGCGTGGTCGCCGGCGTACCCGGTCCGCACGAGGTAGGCGTCGAACAGCTGCAGGGTCTCCAGGTAGCCCTCGATGGTGCGCGGTCCGTACCGGTCGCCGGTCCGGGAGGTGGTGGTGGTCAGGTGCCCGGCGTACAGCTGGGCGGTCGCGGCGCGGACGCCTTGCGGCTTGGTCAGCCGGGCCGGGATCCGCAGCGGCAGCAGAGAACGGCTGGTGGCGGAGGCGCGCGCGTCGCGCAGTGGTCGTGCGGCGGCAGTGGTCATGGCGGCAGGGTGCTCCTTGCATCTCGGTGCTCGTCAACGGGCTACACACACATTGCCAAGCGTGATTTGGGCTACAAAGCAAGTGCGTAGCGATTCTTGGCGTGCACGCAAAAGGCCTCTGATCCGCGTTTCCGCAGGTCAGAGGCCTTTTGTGCCCCCGGTAGGACTTGAACCTACGCACCCGCTTTAGGAGAGCGGTGCTCTATCCCCTGAGCTACGAGGGCGGGCGCGTCCGGCTGAGCTTGGCGGCCGAAAGCATGACCGGGCGCGGCGCCCAAACATTGTGTCAGTAGCCCAACTCTCACGAGAAATCCCGTCTGCACACGAGCCTGACACGAGCCTGACACGAGGACACGACTCGAGCGGCCGTCGGCTCAGAACGGCGGCGGTTCGAACTTTTGGGCGGCTGCGGTCTCGTCTTTTGTGACGGGTCGGCCGATCGGTTCCTGGTAGTCGCGTCGCTTGGTGATGTAGGTCCGCCCGCTCAAGGTCGTCCAAGTGATAGTGCCTTCGGAGTCACTCGAGCTGCGCCAGGTGCGGCGGGTCTTGTGGTTGTGATGCCGGCGATGTTTGACGCTGAGGTTGTCGACCGACGTCCGGCCGAGCGGCCATGGTGTCTCGTGGTCGAGGTCGGACCAGGTCGGGCTGACCGTGCATCCCGGTGCCCGGCACATCCCGTCAATCGCGGCGACCAGGTCGGACATCGCGGCGGTGGGACGGTACCGCTGAGTCGACAGGTCGAGCGCGGCCCCGGTGAGCGGGTCGGTGACCAGGCGGCGCCATACCGAACCCTGGGAGACGGCGATCTGGCGTGCGTATGCGGCGCTGACGAAACCCCAGCCCGGGATCTCGGCCGGCGCGTCGTCGAGACCCAGCATCGTCGACAGGGACATCACGAGGTTGACATGGGCTGCGGGTACGGCGCCCTTGAGCCCCACCACGTCGTGGCCAGTGTCACCTTCGCCCCAGCCGGTGAGGATCAGGTCGAGGGCCACGTCCGAGCGCAGGTTCTCCAGGGTGCGCGGGTCGCCCTGGCCCCGAAGCTGACGCGAGATCATCTCGACACGGTCCAGCGCGGCAATCACACGCCCGCTGTCCCCGGTGACGGTCAAGGTGGCGCTGCAGTCGTCGTCGAGACGCCCGTATGCCGTCCTCCGCGACAGTGCGTCGGCTCGAGCCTGCGCCGGGTCGAGGCGATGCAGGTTCACCTGGCGTCGTAGCTCGCGCTGGAACGACCGGTGCGAGCGGACGCTCCCGTCGGGCATGGGGGCGAGCATGCGTTCGGCGATCGCGTTCGCCGTCTCCGGGTCCAACCCCTCGGTCGCCTCGACGATCCGCGAAGACCGGTCGAGGCTCACCCGGCCCGAAGCCAGTGCCGACAGCACCAGCTCACCCCGCGTGTCCTCGTCCATCGCCAAGACCAGACGCCGATGGACCTCGCCCTCGGACAGACCCGTGGCCAAGGCGACCTCGTCGACGGTTGCGCTGTTGGCCTCGATGAGCCGCTGCTCTGGCGACAGCACGGCCCATTCGGAATAGCCAAGCTGCGCCTGGATCTCCCAGCACTCGTGACCGACGAGATCGCGCAGCCGCCGCAGCGCCGCCAACGTCTGGAAATCGGCCCACGCCTTCACTCGCTCCGCGGCCTCGATCACCGCGACTTCTTCGGCAATGCACACCGTCGCCAGCTCATCGGTGGGACGGTCGATCATCAAGGCCTGCAGGTGCTCCCACCGCGCGTCGGTCATCTCGCGCGGGATCACCCGAAACGACATTGGGCCGTCGTCGACCCCCTCACCGTCCGGGTCGCGATCGAGCACCGAACCCGGCACCGCCAACAACGTCAGAGCGCCAGCCACCTCGTCAGGGAGATAGGTGTCGCGCTCACGCACCGGCCGGGCTGCCGGGACCGCCTCTGCGCTGTTCATCACTCTCGTCATCGAGGGCCCCCTTTCCGAATGTCACTATCGAACTGATGTCCTGCATATCTGCTTGAGTGCATTTGGTGCTCAGCTGCCGCCGCCGATGAGGTCCTTGAGGGGGTGCGGGTCGGTGTCGACGGATTGTTGGAGCAGCCGGTAGAACAGCAGGCCTCGTGCTTGGGAGGTGCGCCGGTTGAACCGGAAGGTGAACTCGTCAAGGTAGTAGGGCAGGTGCTGTTCGCTGAGCCGGTAGTGCAGGGTGCCGGCGGTCCAGCGTTTGAGCAGCGAGGAGACCAGGTGAGGGCCGGCCATCACGGCGTCGGGGTTGTCGACCTTGTGTCCGGCCTTGGTCGCGGGGGTGGCGTGGTGGAGGTAGCCGAGGTCGGTGAGCCGGGTGAACATGCGGGCGCCATCGGTGTGGATCGTGGCCCCCTTGGCGACGACCTCGGTGGCGAACTCGATGATGTCAAGGCCGCCCGGTTTGTCGGCCAGCTCGAGGCGTACCCGTCCGAGCCGGCCGCCGGCGGTCCGCTCGACCGCGATCGTGATCGGCACCTTGTCGCTTGCGCCACCAAGGTTTCCGGTGCTCCTGCCGCCGAGGAAGCTCTGGTCCAGCTCCACCACGACACCGGCCTGGGTGCCGAGCAGGTCCCGGTCCGGGCGGACCATGGCCCGACGAAGCTTGTGCAGCCACGCCCACGCCGTCTCGTACGACCCGAACCCCAGCACGTCCTGCAGACCGCGCGCCGAGATGCCGTTCTTCGACGAGGTCACGAACCAGACCGCGGCGAACCAGGTCGACAACGGGGTGTGCGAGCGGTGGAAGATCGTGCCCGCCGTGGCCGACGTCTTCACCGCGCACCCGGCACACATCCACAGACCCCGACCGGTCCGCCAGGCCGTACCGCAACCGCAGTGAGGGCACGAGAACCCGGTCGGCCACCGCAGCCGCCCGAGATACTCCCGGCAGGCCACATCATCGGGAAACCAGACCCGGAACTCCTGGTACGTGCACGGGTAGTCCACGCCACCGACCGGGCGCTCCATCGACATTGACCTAAACTACTGCACTCAAGCAGACATGCAGGACTGATGTTCGATTCTACCAAAGGTTGCTGCCATCCGTCAATCCGAGGAGGGGGACAATATCGTTGCCACGCAACACAGCTCAGCCGTCACCTCACGGTTCCCGTCATTCTCGGCAGCCACTTCAATCACATGAGACTGATCTGTTTGTCCAACCACTCGCCAGTGCGCTGGCCGGGAGCCTGCCGGAGGCAGACGTTCTTCCCGACATCGCGGCCAAGGCTGGGGCTGGGACGACGAGCCGCAGCGACACGGCAAACGTCGCAACGAACACGGCATAAGTCGCAGTGACAAGGCATGAGTGGCCCTGTGCCTGAGCCGACCCCTCACCCGGTCAGCGGCGCTCACTCGGCTGGCGCTCTGCTTGAGCCGACCCCTCACCCGGTCAGCGGCACTCACTCGGCTGGCGCTGTGCTTGAGCCGACCCCTCACCCGGCCAGCGGCGCTCACTCGGCTTGCGCCGCTCACTCGGCTAGCGCCGCTCACTCGGCTGGCGCCGCTCACCCGGCTCACCCGGCTCGTCCGGCTCGTCCGGCTCGTCTGGTCATCGGTGGCCGGCGCGTAGCACCAGCTCCAGCTCGAACCGCACCTGAGGGTCGTCCAGACTCTCGCCGAACAGGTCCCGTAGCTGGTTGATCCGGTACCCGACCGTCTGAGGGTGGATGTTGAGCTCCTGCGCCACCAGGGTGCGCTGGCCCCAGTGCCGCAGCCACGACAGCAGCGTCACCGTCAGCTTCTCCCGGGCGGCGGGGCGTAGCGCGTCCAGGGGGGCCAGCCGGGTCTCAGCCAGGTCCTGGAGCGCCAAGGACTCGGCGCCCAGGACGAGCTCGGCGAGATGCTCGTCGACCCAGAACGGCTCGCCATCCACGCCGGCCACGTCATCCACACCAGCGCCGCCAGTCGCGGCCGCCGCCACGTCCGCGGTACCCCTCAACTCGGTACCCCCCAGCGCGGTACTGCTCGACGCGGTACTGCTCGACGCGGTACTGCTCGACGCGGTACTGCTCGACGCGGTACTGCTCAACGCGGTACTGCCCAACGCGGTACCCCCCAACACCGTCGCCGCGAGAGTGGCCAGCCGCAACGACTCCGGCAACCGTCGCCAGTCCCGGGCCGGCCCCACGAACGCCCCGCGCCCACGCAGCGAGCGGGCGAGCTCGACTCGTTCGCGCGGGAACCTCGGGGCCGCGATGAGAGCCACCGCGTCGGTCGGCCGGGCCATCGTCAGCGCGCGTGACCCGAGCCGGAACCGCACCCCCGACGCCTCCTCCAGCGGCATGTTGACCGCGACCAGCCGAGCCGGCAAGACCCAGCCCGCGGCCGCGGCAGCGCCCTGCACGGCAGCCTCATCTGCCTGCCCGTGCAGGAGCAGCTCGACCAGCTCGGCCCGGCGCCGATCCATCTCACCGGCACGTTCGGACTGCTCGAACGCGAAGCCGTCCGCGCTCGCCGCCGAGAGCTCCTCGATGTACGCCAGCACCGACTCACCCAACGCGACGATCGACTCGGTGTCCATCCCCGCCTTGATGGCCCCTTCGGACATCCGCCGCAGCGTGACCCGGGCGCCCGCCCGGTAGGCCGCGAGCAGCCCCTCCAGGGTCCGACCCTGCCGGACCTCCCCGCGTCCGAGCGCGGCATACACTCGCCGGCTCTCGGGCGAGAGCGCCGGTGAGGTGGTCCCGGGCAGCTCGAGGAACCGACCCAGGGCGACCTCGACCCCTTGTCTCACGCCCTCGCCGAACCGACCCTCCAAGGGCCGTGCATAGGCCGGGACCGCTACGGCCACTGCGTCGATGACCTCCTTGACCATGTCGGGCAGACTGGGGCGTAGGACGTCGCTGATCTGTGCGGGGACCGCCAACCAAGGCGGGTCGGGCGCATTGACAGCCAACTGACAGCCTCTTTTCCTGTCGCGAGGCGATAGTTTTTGGATCTACATCGTATGTCCCACCAGCAGCCCTGACACCCCCCGGCTGCGAAACTGGGGTGTGAGCAGAATCAGTCCGTTGAGCCGGGTGGCCTCGGTGTTCACCACGCCCTTGGCGCCTGAGGACTTCCTCTCGCTGGTCAACCCGCTCAGCTCGTCGCGGCAGCTACGCGGCGTGGTGACGGCCGTGGTGCCGGAGACCCCGGACTCCGCGACCATCCATTTCCGTCCGGGCCGCGGCTGGCGGGCCCATGAGGCGGGCCAGTATGCGCGGATCGGCGTCGAGATCGACGGTGTCCGGCACTGGCGCTCCTACTCGTTGACCACGGCAGGCGGTGAGGACCCGGCGATCACCGTCACCGCGAACGGGGCCGTCTCCGAGGCGCTGGTGCGACATACCCGGGTCGGCGACGTCCTGTTCCTCGCGCCACCGCAGGGCGACTTCGTCCTGCCCGAGCACCCGCGGCCGCTCCTGATGCTCACCGCTGGCAGCGGGCTCACCCCCGTGATGTCGATGGTCCGCACTCTCGTACGGCGACGCAGCGACGCCGACCTGGTGCTCGTCCACTCGTCCCGCACGCTCGAGGACGCCCTCTTCCGCGAGGAGCTCAGCGCGCTCAGCGCCGAACACCCCGGCCTGACGGTCGTCCACTGGGTCACCAGCGAACGCGGCCGGCTCGACCTCACCTCGGCCGCCGACCTCGAGGCGACCGTCCCCGACTGGCGCGGCCGAGCGGCCTACGTCTGCGGTCCGGCCGCCATGCTCGACGCGGCCACCAACCTGTGGCGCGACCAGCGGGTGCCCAGCCAGCTGGTCGTCGAACGCTTCGCCCCCGTCCTCCTCGAGGGCGCGGGCGGCGAGGGAGGCCTCGTGACGTTCGAGGCCTCCGACAAGCAGATCGAGGTCGACGGTTCGACCTCGCTGCTCGAAGCCGGCGAGGAAGCCGGAGTCATCATGCCCAGCGGTTGCCGCATGGGTATCTGCCACAGCTGCGTCACCCCGTTGCTCGCCGGGCAGGTCCGCGACCTGCGCACCGGCGAGGTCCACGGGGACGAAGGCCAGCTCGTCCAGACCTGCGTCTCCGCTGCGGCGGGACCTGTCCACCTCGAGATCTGAGGACCACCATGACCATGCCACTCACCAAGCTCGCACCTTCTCCCACCAACCTGACCAACCCGCCCAGCCTCTCCAACCCGCCCGTCCGGACGGCGACCGACACGGCGGCCCCCCGCCGCCGCCCGATCCTCGCCGCGGACGGACACACCGCCCAGCGACCTCCTGCCGCCGCGCACCTGACCGATGCCGACGTGGCTCAGCTCGGCCGCGAGCTCGACGCGATCCGGGACGCCGTCATCGCCGACCGCGGAGCCGGCGACGCTGCCTACATCCGCCGGGTCATCCGCGCGCAGCGCAGCCTCGAGCTCGGCGGGCGCGCCTGCCTCGTCTTCGCATCGTTGCCACCGGCGTGGGTTGCCGGCGTCGCCATGCTGTCGGTCGCCAAGATCCTCGAGAACATGGAGATCGGGCACAACGTCCTGCACGGACAGTGGGACTGGATGCGCGACCCCGACATCCACTCGACGACGTGGGAGTGGGACTTCGTCACACCGGCCGCCTCGTGGCAGCACACCCACAACGACCTGCACCACACGTGGACCAACGTCATCGGCAAGGACCGCGACGTGGGTTACAACATCCTGCGGATGGACCCCAAGCAGGAGTGGCAGCCCTGGAACCTCGGGAACCCGCTGTACAACGCGCTGCTCGCGCCCGTCTTCGAATGGGGCATCGCGGTCTATGACCTCGAGCTGCAGGATGTGATGGAAGGCACCAAGAGCAAGACCGAGCTGCGCCGGGACCTCAAGGCCATGGGCCGCAAGGTCGTGACGCAGTTCGCGAAGGACTATGTGGCAACCCCGGCCGTGGCGGCACTGACCGGCTCGTTCGTCCCCGCGCTGGTCGGCACGTTGACCGCCAACGCGATTCGCAACGTCTGGGCGCACGCCGTCATCTTCTGTGGTCACTTCCCCGACGGGACGGACACGTTCACCGAGGAGATGATCGAGGGCGAGACCCGCGGCGACTGGTACGTCCGCCAGATGATGGGCTCGGCCAACATCTCGGGCAGCAAGGCCATGCACCTGATGACCGGCAACCTTTCGCACCAGATCGAGCACCACCTGTTCCCCGACCTGCCGTCGAACCGGTATGCCGAAGTCGCCGTCCAGGTCCGCGAGATCTGCCAGCGTTACGGCCTGCCCTACACGACGGGACCCCTGTGGAAGCAGGTCGGCTCGACGTGGGGCAAGATCTTCCGGCTCGCCCTGCCGGACCGTCGGGCCTGAGACTCCTACCCGGGTTGGTTAGCCTGCCGGGGTGAGCCACGCCCCCTTCGAGAGTGACACCCCGCCGCCCACCGGGCGCGCCGAGGCAGTCGCGTCGGCCGTCGCGGGGTGGCGGCGGGAGCTCTCCTCGGTCGGCGGACCCAACACGCTGCTCTGGTATGTCGACCAGCGCAGCGGCGCGATCGACCTGACAACCGCGCACCCCGGCGGGGTCTCGATGGTCCTCGCCGGCCGGCCGGTACGCCTGTCCGACCTGATTCGCGAGCGCGCGGCGTTCGCGGACGCACGCCGGCGAGCCATCGAGATCCGCGATCGCGCGCTGGAGCTGTCGGCTCTGCGGGGCGTCTCCGTCGGGTTCCTCGCGGTCGGGATGGCGACCTGGGACCACCGGGGGACCGGCCCCGTTCCGCAGGCACCGGTTCTGCTGAGGTCATGCCACCTGCGTGCGACCGACGCGGTGAGCAGCGACTTCGACGTGGACCTCGGCGATGAGGTCGAGCTCAACCCCGTGCTCGAGGAGTACCTCCGAACGGCACACGGGATCGATCTCGAGGCGCGAGCGCTCGCCGAGATGGCCTTGCTGAGCAACGGATTCGACCCATACCCGGTGTATGCGTCGCTGGCCCGGCTCTGCGCAGCGGTGCCGGGGTTCACCGTGACACCGCGCCTGGTCGTGAGCACGTTCCCGTACTCCAAGCTGCACATGGTCTCCGACCTGGACGGCCAAGAGGGGCGGTTCGCTGGGCACGCGGTGGTCGCGGCGCTGGCCGAGCACGTCGTCCGTGCCGCCTCGGATCGTGACCGTCAGCCCGACCTCGAGCGTGACATCCAGTCGAACCTCCGGTCCGCCAGCAACGGCTCGGATCGCAGCGACGTCGACCCGGACCCGGACCCCGATTCGGAGCGGTCGGTCCTCGACGCGGACGCGGCGCAGGGCGAGGTGCTGGACCTCGTGCTGCGCAGACGCGACTTGGTCGTCCAGGCGCCACCCGGCACGGGCGCCAGTCAGACGGTCGCCAACATCGTCGCGGCCTGTGCGGGCAGCCGTAGGTCCGTCCTGCTCGTGGCGCAGGAACGGACCGAGATCGAGGCCGTCCACCGCGCACTGTCGTCCGTCGGTCTCGGCCGGCTGGTGCTGGACCTCGACGACATGGCGTTCGACCACCGGGGGACGGCCGAGCGGCTGGCCCGCCTGCTCGAGCCTGGTGACGCCGATGTCCATCCCTCGCCGGCTGATGATGCGGACCGCGGCGCTGCCGAGGATGACCGTGACCGGCAACGCGGCGTTCACCAGGGATCCGAGGACTACTCCGGAGCTGGAGATGACGACGGCGGCGGCGACGTCGGCGGCGGCGGTGTTGCAGACGGAGACGGCGGCGGAGACGCAGACGGCGGCGGCGGCGGCGGGGGTGTTGGATACAGCACTGATCGACGGCGCCTGGGCGTGGACCTCGGCGCGCCGGTGACCGTGCGACTGCGGGCGCACCGTGACGTTCTGCGCGACCGGCTGGGCGCGCTGCACCGGACCCGGTCGCCGTGGGGGGTCACTGTCCACGAGGCGCAGAACGCGATCACCGCGCTGGGGGCGAGGTCTCCGGCACCCTCCTCGCGCGTCCGCATCCGCGGTGCCGCACTGGAACGACTGTCGCGAGAGCGGCTCGACCAGCTCTCGTCGCAGCTGAGTCACGCGGTCGCCGTGGGCGCGTGGTCCGACACCGAGGGCGGCGACCCGTGGTACGGCGCCCGGATCGGCACCGAGGCAGAGGCCGAGCGCGCCGGTGAGATCGTCAGCCGACTCGGGAGCGGTGGGTTCGACGCGGCTGCCGAGACCCTGGACGGGATCCTGCGCGAGTCGTCGCTCCCGCCAGCCACGACGGTCGCCGGTTGGTCTTCCACCCTGGCCACGATGACTGGCGTCCGCGACACCCTCGAGGTGTTCCGCCCAGAGATCTTCGACGTGCCGCTCGACGAACACGTCGCCGCGACCGGATCGCGGGAGTACCGCAAAAACCATGCCAGCGACCTCGGGATGGCGAACCGGGTCCGCGTCCGCCGGCTGGCGGCCCAGCTGCTGCGACCCGGCCGACCCCCCGAGGACCTGCACGCGGAGCTGTTGCGCGCGCGGCGCCAACGCCAGGCCTGGCAGGATCTTGTCGGTGCTGGTGGTCGACCTGAGATTTCACCCCAGCTCGACGAGGCCCAGTCGACCTACGACGCGCTCGACGCCGACCTGACCTGGCTAAGCGAGCGCCTCGTGCCGACGGCCGGGGGAGGTGAC
This sequence comes from Lapillicoccus sp., assembly GCA_965277795.1. Taxonomy (GTDB): domain Bacteria; phylum Actinomycetota; class Actinomycetes; order Actinomycetales; family Dermatophilaceae; genus Lapillicoccus. The sequence goes on along the minus strand of OZ255840.1, from coordinate 3,214,191 downwards.
CTGCACGGCACACCTGTGCGCGAGCTTCGAGCCCGCCTCCGGTCGTTGGCCGACCGGCCCGAGCGGTTGGCCGTCCTTCCCCAGGTCGTCCCCGTGCTCGACGAGCTGCGGGCCGCGGGGATGGGTGAGGTTCTGGATGACTTCGCGGCGCGCGGCATCACCTCCGACCAGGTCGGACCGGAGCTGGAACACATCTGGTGGGTCTCGATCGAGCGGCAGGTGGCCGACTCAGATCCCGGCTACGGACAGCACGACGGTGGTGCGGTGCGCCGCAGCCTGGCCGACTTCGTGCACACAGACCGAGAACATCTGCGCAGCAACGCATCTCGAGTCAGGCGCGAGGTCGATTCGTGGCGAGACGAGGCCGTCGCCGCACGTGGTGCTGAGGCCACACTCGTACTCGGGGAAGCCGCCCGACGGGGCCGTCCAGCGCCTGTCCGCTCGATCGTCGAATCGGCGGGCGAGCTCCTGGTCGCCTGCGCGCCCTGCTGGACCATGAGCCCGCTCGTCGTCGCCGAGGTGCTGCCGCCGGGTGAGCGCTTCGATGTCGTGGTGGTCCTCGGAGCCGAGCGCGTGTCGACCGCTGTCGCGGTGAGCGCCCTGTCGCGGGGACGTAACGTCGTCGTGGTCGGGGACGCCGCGGGAGCCGGACCCGCCAGCTTCGTCACCGGGCCGATGACCTGGTCCGACGACGCGGCGGCGCCAGCGTCGTCGCTCTTCGCGGACGCGGCTTCGGTGTTGCCCGTCTGCCGCCTGACCTGGGCGCACGGGGTTCTCGACGAGCGACTTCTCGCTCTGACGAGCCACCTCGCGTATGTCGGTGGGCCCGTAGGTGGGCCCGTAGGTGGGCCCGTCGGTGCGCTCGTGGGGGTGCCCTCGCCGGACACGGCGTCGCCAGTCACCTTCGACCTGGTCGACGGACGGGCCGACCTCGAACCCGGCGAGGACACGAGCATCGACTCGACGGATGTCGAGGTGGAACGGGTCGTCGCTCTCGTGGTCGAGCACGGTCACGCCCGTCCGGAGCAGACGCTCGCGGTGGTCGCCGTCACTCGACGCCACGCCGAGCGCATCGCAGCCGCACTGCGAACCCGTCGTGAGCACGGGGACGACGACCTGCGGGGATTCCTCGATCCCGCCCGTCCCGGACCGGTGCTCGTCTCCGCGATGGCTGACCTGGCCGGGCGCTCGCGGGACCGGGTCATCCTGTCCGTGGGCTACGGACGTACTCGACACGGTCGGGTTCTCTACCGGTTCCCCGAGCTGTCGACCGCCGGTGCGCGAGCCAGTCTGCTGGCTGCTCTGGCGGCTGCTCGCGCCCACCTGACCCTGGTCTCGTCCTTCACCGGCGACGACCTCGATCCCGAGCGACTGAGCGATGCTGCCGCCGTGTTGCGAGAGGCCCTCCGGTACGCCGCGTCAGGCGACGAGAACGCGAAGGACACGGCCAGCGGTGAGGACGCGGCTGGCGGTGAGGACACTGCCAGCGGTCAGGACGCGGCTGGTGAGGACGCGGCTGGCGGTGACGAGCCGAGCACCGCCACGCTTGCCCCAGCTGACCCGTTGCTGGCCGACCTGGCCGGTCGGCTCCGCCGCGAAGGGCTGATCGTTGCCGAGAGCCTGGGGATCGGCCCGCGTACCATCGATCTCGCCGTCGCCGACCCGCGCGACCCGCGTCGCTGGCTGGTCGCCGTCGAAGGCGACCGCCCTGGGTATGTCACCGGCCTGGGGACGCGCGAACGTGACCGGCTGTGGGCGCAGGAGCTGCGGCTTCGGGGCTGGCGGTACGTCCGCGTCTGGAGCACCGACCTCTACCGCGACCCGGCTCGCGAGGTCGCCCGGGTGGTCGCGGCTACGCGAACCCTGGGTGGATCAGTGGCCGCTGGTATGCCGGCGGAGAGCGCGACGGCCGGTCCGGTTGCCGAGGGAGCGGCCATTGGCAACGACATCGGGGCTGACGTGGACGAATTTCCCACGATCACGTCGCGTCGTGTCATGGGGCCGGGATCAGCCGGGCCGGCCGCTCAGACTTCAGACGGCACCGACACCGACACCGACTCCGACTCCGACTCCGACTCCGACTCCGACTCCGACTCCGACTCCGACTCCGACTCCGACTCCGACTCCGACTCCGACTCCGACTCCGACTCCGACTCAGGGTGGGGTGACCGGGTCGATGACGGCGCACACGAGCGCTGGCTCAACGAGCAGCGGCCACCTCACTGGGACTAGCCGACAGCTCGCCGGGCCGGAGGCGGCCGGCTTCCGGTCGGTCTACCGATCGCGTCGATGAGTCCTGCGGAGCGCCGATCAGGACGTTGGCCTCTCGAAGCTATGGTGCACGGCCTCGACGTTGTGGCCGTCCAGGTCGCGAATGAACACCGCGTAGTAGCCCGGGTGGTACTCAGGGAAGATCCTCGGGGCGTGCAGCACCTCGACGCCCCGGTCGAGCGCCGCCTGATGGACGGCGTCGACCGCCCCTCGGTCGGGAGCGGTGAACGCGACGTGGATCTCTCGCGTCTCTGGCCCGTTGCTCGGCCCCACCCAGAACGCCGGGAACCCTCCGGCGTCGGCTATGCCGACGACCGAGGACTCGCCGACCGGGTGACGCTGGGCCTCGACGAAACCCAGCGGCGCGAACACGTTGACGTAGAAAGCCACCGCCGCGTCGACGTCGGCGGCCTGGATGCCCAGGTGGTCGAACACCGGCTCAGGACCGAGGCCTCTGTGGCCCTGACGGCGAACCGTCCCCGGGAGGTCCGACGACAGTGGTGTCCGCGCCACCCAGCAGGTCGCGGATCTGGGTCAGCAGAAGGACCTCCTCGGAGGGTGCCGCCGGTGCTTCCTCCTCACCCTCTTTGCGCATCGCAAGGAGACGGTTCACCGGGATGATGATGACGAAGTAGACGGCTGCGGCGATCAGGACGAAGTCAAGGATTGCCTGGAGGACGGCGCCGATCGAGAACACGGCGTTGTTGATCGTGAAGTGGCCGACTCCACTGATATCAGGTGATCCTGCGAGCGCCGCGATCAGTGGCGAGATGATGTTCTGCACCATCGCATTGATGATGCCGGTGAAGGCTGCGCCAATGACAACGGCGACCGCGAGGTCAATCACGTTGCCCCGCAGGATGAAGTCCTTGAATCCTTTGAGCACTGATGTCCTTGTCGGGTCGATGGCGGCAACGGCCGATAATTGATGGGACCAGGCTAGCGAAGCCGATCCGCGAGCCCCGCCGCCGTTGTTCGGCAGGTGGGTCTCTGCTGACGCGCTCGGGTCAGGCGTTCTGGTCTGGCGTCATGGTCTGGCGTCATGGTCTGGCGTTCTGGTCTGGCGTCATGGTCAGCCTTGCTGGTCAGTCGTGGTCAGGGTCGCAGCCCCAGGACGAACCCTGACGCGCCCGCCGCTCCAGCTCCGGCGGCCCCGAGCGCGATGGCCACCGCCCGTGCCTCTTGCGCGGTGAGCGCGACGACGAGACGGGGGGCGTCGGTGCGCGAGGTGCCCAGCAGTCCGGCGCCGGCCGCGCCGTCGAGGCCAGCGCCTTCCCCGGCGACCGACAGCACCGTGGCCCGCTCCGCCACCGTCTCTCCGGACCCTGGGGCGATCAGCGTCACCACGTCGGAGGGCCGAAGGTCGCGCATCAGTCCCGCGTCGACGACCGGCACGCTCACGGCTAGACGGTATGACGTGACTGCTCGGGGCGTCCGAGGGGTTGCGGGCCGGGGCCTCACTCACACAGATTCGTGGGTTACCGAGTAGGGGCTGCCTGCTCGGCCTATCCGACATGTGTGGGAGGCCCCGGTGGTCTCTGAGCGTACGAGTGTGGGACTGGATGTGCACGCACGGTCGGTCGTCGCGGCGGCGATCGATGGTGTGACTGGCGAGGTCTTTAAGGCGAGGTTGACTCCTGACTATCGGGATGTCCTGCGGTGGGTCCAGGAGCTTCCTGGGCCGGCTGCGGCCACATATGAGGCTGGCCCGACGGGGTTCGGCCTTTCCCGGGCGCTGACGGCTGCTGGTGTTCGGTGTGAGGTCGCGGCGCCGAGCAAGCTGCAGCGGCCCGCCGGTGACCGGGTCAAGACCGATCAGCGGGACGCGCTACACCTGGCGCGGCTACTGCGCCTGGATGAGGTGACATCGGTGACAGTGCCGAGCGTGGACCAGGAGGCCGCAAGGGATCTGGTGCGGGCCCGGGAGGATGCGCGGGGGGACCTGATGCGGGCCCGGCACCGGTTGTCGAAGCTGTTGCTACGCCACGGGATCGTCTACTCCGGTGGGCAGGCGTGGACCGGACGACACGACGCGTGGCTGCGTCAGCAACAGCTACCGGCCGCAGCGGCGCGGCTGGCGTTCGACTCCGACTACGACGCCGTTCTGACCGTCGCGGCCCGACGTGACCGTCTCGACGCCGCGATCACGACGATGGCCGCCGACAGTGAGTTCACCGAGGTCACCCGACGGCTGGGCTGCCTGCGGGGCGTCTCCACCCTGACCGGCTTCGCCCTCGCGGTGGAGATCGGCGACTGGACCCGGTTCACTGGGGCCACGATCGGGTCCTACGTCGGCCTGGTGCCGTCCGAGTACTCCTCGGGCGCCTCCCGGGTCCAGGGCGGGATCACCAAGACCGGAAACGGCCACGCCCGCCGACTGTTGGTCGAGGCCGCCTGGCACCACCAGCCCCGGTACACCGTCGGGAAGACGATGCGCGACCGGTGGGACCTGGCACCCGCGGCTGCGAGGGCCCGCGGCGACGCCGGCAACAGGCGCCTGCACCAGCAGTGGGTCCGGTTCAACGACCGAGGCAAACGCCACGTCATCGCTAACGTCGCTGTCGCCCGCGAGCTGGCCGGCTGGTGCTGGTCCCTGGCCGTCATGGACTGACCCACCAAGGACTGCTCGACTCCCCGGGCCCGCTGGCGGCAGCGCGTGGAGTGATCCGCGGAACACCTATGGGCAGCAACAGGACTCACGTCTTGACGCGATGCCCGACTCTAGACAAGCGGACCCGCTCCAGCCGAACAGCACCGTCTTGCGGTACCCAACCCGCGCATATCAGTCAGACCGCGCGTCGCCCTGACACGCACGCCAGCACAAGCCCCCGGAGCCGAGCACAGAGGCGCCGACCAGACCACAATCCGGTCGGCGCCTCACCCTGCCCACTTGACAGAACGCCCCTACATATCAGGTGTCCGGCGGGCAGGGCCGCCAGCTGGGCCGGCCCGCGAAACCGCGCTGTCGTCACAAGCTCGCCGCCGAGCACCGGACCGGACGTCACTCGGCCGACGGCGTCCGAAGAACTGTGGACGGCACCCGTGGGCACCTGGCCGGGCGGTCGCAGCGCCACCGTCACGTCACCTGGTGCCAGGGTTGCACCGATGGGCAGGTCGCGGGTGGTGACCACGATCTCGACCCCCACCTCGGTGGCCTGTGGGAGGAGTGGCGCGACCACGAACCAGACGGCGAGCCCGGCCAGCGCCGCGCTGACCAGGCGCAGCAGCAGGGCCCGGCGCCAGAGCCGGTGCCGGGAGACCGGTGCTCGCGGGCCGCGGCGCGAGAGGAGGGAGCGCACCGCTTCAGGTGGGGAGGACGAAGGGCAGAGCCAGCCCGTCAAGGCTGTGCCGGCAGGCGCAGGTGGCCGCGTCGTCGGACTCGGCGGGGGGGAGCGCGGCGATCGCTTCGACCAGAATGCCCTTGAGTCGGTGGATGTTCTCGGCGAAGACCTGCAGCACCTCCTCGTGGCTCACTCCCGACTCTCCCTCGACCCCGGCGTCATGGTCGGTGACGACCGCGATGGTGGTGAAGCACATCGCGAGCTCGCGCGCGATGGAGGCTTCGGGCATACCGGTCATGCCGACGACGCTCCAGCCCGCCTGCTGGTGCCAGAGGCTCTCCGCGCGGGTGGAGAAGCGCGGTCCGTTGATGACCACCAGCGTGCCCGAACCGTGTGCATCGACCCCTGCCGAACGGGCCGCTCCCAACGCGGCCTCACGCCCGCGCGGGCAGTAGGGGTCCGCGAAACCCACATGCACGACCGGGCCGATGGCGTCGTAGACCGTGTGGGCACGACCCCAGGTGCGGTCGACCACCTGGTCCGGAACGACAACGGCGCCTGGCCCCAGCTCCCGCCTCAGCGAACCGACCGCGCACGGGGCGAGCACCTGGCGGACACCGACCGAACGCAGCGCCCAGAGGTTCGCGCGGTAGGGCACCAGGTGGGGCGGGAACCGGTGGCCCTGTCCATGCCGGGCGATGAACGCCACGCTGCGCCCCTCGAGCTCGCCGATGACGACGTCGTCACTTGGGTCACCGAACGGTGTGCTCACCTGCACCCGGGTCGCGTCCTGCAGGAACTCGTAGAACCCCGACCCGCCGATGACACCGATCTCGGCGCGTGGTCCCGACTCGAAAACGGTTGCGGGGGGCGTTGTCATGGCGCCGACACTATGCGGACCGCAGCGCCGCCGGTACGCGTCGCACGCCGCCTGTGGATCATGGGACGAGGCGGCCAGGGGGTGTGGACTAGGACGCGGTGGAGGCCGAAGACGCCGATGACCCCGATGACCCCGATCTCGACGGTGACGACCCCGCCTTGCCGGAGCCCTTGGAGTCGGAGCCTTTGCTGTTGGAGCCTTTGCTGTTGGAGCCTTTGCTGTCGGAGCCTTTGCTGTCGGAGCCCTTGGAGTCGGAGCCCTTCGTGTCGGAGCCCTTGGAGTCTGAGCCGGAGCCCTTCGTGTCGGAGCCCTTCGTGTCGGAGCCCTTGGAGTCTGAGCCCTTGGAGTCGGAACCTGCGGCGTCTGAGCCGTTGGCACCGGAGGTGGAAGCCCGAGAGTCGTTGCGGTAGAACCCCGACCCTTTGAACGAGACCCCGATCGAGCCGTAGACCTTGCGCAGCCGGCCGCCACACTCAGGGCAAGCAGTGAGCGCCTCGTCCGTGAACTTCTGCGCCACGTCGAAGGCGTGGCCGCATGCGGTGCAGGCGTACGCGTACGTCGGCACGGGTTCTCCTTGGGTGGTGGGCGTGGGTGGGCGTAGGTGAGCACCGGCCCGGTGTAGGGCGACGAGGTCCGACTCGTTGACGGTGCTGGCCAAGTGTAAATGGCGCTGCTACCAGCCGGCTCAGGCCCATCCCGCGAGCCGGCCACCCCGGTCGACCGCCCGGATCCGGTCCTCGGCACGTTGTCGGACGTCCGCAGTCGTGACGACGAGCAGCTGGTCGCCGTGCCGTAGCACGGTGCGTCCCTGGGGTACGGCGCCCTTGCCGTCCCGGACGACCAGCGTGACGTTGGCCCCCGGGGGCAGGCGCAGCTCGAAGATCTCGACGCCGTGCAGCTGCGAGCTGACCCCGATCGTCACCTGGATCACGTCGGCACCCATGGTCTCCAGCGGTGTGGTCTCGACGGCCAGCTCGACCTGCTGGACCGACTCGACCAGGCCGAGCCGTCGGGCCACCCACGGCAGCGTCGGCGCCTGGATGAGGGTGAAGATGACGACGAGGACGAAGACGACGTCGAAGATCCGCTCGGCGCCGGCGGTGCCCAGCGTCACGGGGATCGTCGCGAGCACGACGGGCACGGCGCCGCGAAGTCCCGCCCAGGACAGGAACGCCTGGTCGCGCCAGTGGAACCGGAATGGGGCGAGTGACGCGACGACCGACAGAGGCCGGGCCACGAGGAGCAGCGCGAACCCGATGACGAGCGCGGGGACGACCTGCCCTGGGAGGTCCTTGGGTGACGCCAGGAGGCCGAGCAGCACGAACAGGCCGATCTGGGCGATCGAGCCGAGCGCCGACGAGAAGCCATGCACGGCCGCCCGGTGAGGCAGCCCCATGTTGCCGAGCATCAGCGCCGACAGGTATGCGGCGATGAACCCCGACGTATGGACACTGGCCGCCACGGCGTACGCCAGCACGGCGAGGGCGAGCACCCCGATGGAGAACAACGCGGATGAGGCGCCGGCGACCCGTCTCAGGGTCCACCCGCCCAGGCGCCCGAGCACGAGCCCGATCACCGCACCACCCGCGAGCTCGGCCGCCGCCTCGAGGGTGAGATACCACCACGGGTGGCTCTCGCCGCCAGCAACGGAGGCCCCGGCCAGAGCAACGACGAGGATGACGACCGGGGCGTCGTTGAACCCCGACTCCGCCTCGAGGATGCCGGCCAGCCGCCTCGGGAGTGGCACGGTGCGCAGCACCGAGAACACCGCCGCAGCGTCGGTGGAGCTGAGGATGGCGCCGACGAGGAGCGCGACGGTCCAGGGGATGCTGAGAACGAGGTCGGCCGCGACGGCTACGACGACGACGGACACGACGACACCCACCGTCGACAGCACGGCGGCAGGCGCGATCGAGTGACGGATCGTGCCCCAGCTCGTCGTCAGACCGCCCTCGGCGAGGATGAGGACGAGAGCGGAGTAGCCGAGGACCTGCGTCAGTGAGGCGTTGTCGAACGTGATGCCCAGACCGGCCTCACCCAGCGCCAGCCCGATGGCAAGGAACAGCAACAGGGAAGGCAGTCCGGACCGGACGGACAGGCGCACGGCCATCACCGCCACGAGCAGGACCACGGACCCGATGAGCAGCGACGCGGTCAGGTCGTCGAGGGTGAACTGGGTGAGGACCCCGGGAAGCGCAGGCATCACCCCGGTCCTCCGTCCATGCCGTCCCGCCGGTCGGTCCCGGGCGATGGACCCGGGGTGACTTAGTCTCGCAGGGTGACGAAGGCGAAGGTGGCGGGTCGGGTCGGCCTCGGTCTGCTGATCCTCGTGGCCTTGCTGGTGGTCGCGATCGCCATCGTCCTCACCGGAGTCGTGCGGCAGTCCTGGCCCCAGACGAACGGCCAGATCCAGCTGAACGGCCTCGGCGCCAACGTCGAGGTCGTTCGGGATGCCCAGGGCGTACCCCAGATCTATGCCGACACCAGCGACGACCTGTTCCGCGCCCAGGGTTTCGTGGCGGCGCAGGACCGGTTCTTCGAGATGGACTTCCGCCGGCATGTGACGGCCGGCCGCCTCTCCGAGATGGTCGGGTCCGGTGGCCTGGAGACCGACAAGGTCGTGCGCACGATGGGATGGCGGACGGTGGCCGAGCAGGAGCTGCCGATGTTGTCCCCGTCGACGCGGCAGTACCTCGACGCCTACGCCGACGGTGTCAACGACTACATCTCCCGGGCGGGCAGTCCGAGCGCCATGGGCCTGGAGTATGCGGTCCTCGCCCAGCAGGTGCCCGGCTACACGGTCGAGCGATGGTCAGCGGTCGACTCCCTGGCGTGGCTCAAGGCCATGGCGTGGGACCTGCGCAGCAACTACGACGACGAGCTGACCCGGGCCCGGCTCGGAACGACCCTGTCGGCCGACCGTCTCGCCGTGCTCTTTCCCGACTACACCGTCGCCGGGCACCCGCCGATCCTGGCGCCCAACGAGTGGTCGCCAGGGTCGTCGCCGGCGGCCTCTGCGGTCCCTCCCCCTCTCACGACCTCGCCGACACTCACATCGCCGACCACGCCAACATCGCCAACCGACAGCCCACCAGCCGGGTCCACGGTGTCCACTGTGTCCACTGGGTCCACTGGGTCCACTGGGTCCACTGGGTCCACTGCCAGCCTGTACGCCGGGCTCAAGTCCGCGCTCGACCAGGTTCCTGCCCTGCTAGGCCGCGGCGACGGCATCGGCTCGAACTCCTGGGTTGTCGCCGGGTCCCGCACCACGACCGGAAAACCGTTGCTCGCCAACGACCCTCACCTCGGCACCTCCATTCCCGGGATCTGGTACCAGACCGGACTGCACTGCCGCACGGTCAGCTCGTCGTGTCCCTTCGACGTATCGGGCTTCACCTTCGCGGGGCTCCCCGGGGTCGTCATCGGCCACAACGCCGACATCGCGTGGGGGTTCACCAACCTCGGACCGGACGTCTCGGACTTCTACCTCGAGAAGGTCACGGACTCCACATACCTGCGCGACGGGCTGCAGGTGCCGCTCCAGAGCCATACCGAGACGATCAAGGTCGCTGGCGGCAACGACGTCCAGCTCCAGGTGCGTACCACCGTGCACGGACCGATCATGTCCGACGTGGTGGATTCGATCGGCACCGTCGGGCGCAACGCGTTGGTCAGGTTGGTCCCCCAACAGGACACCTATGCCGTCTCGCTCGCCTGGACCGGGCTGGTTCCGAGCACCACTGCCGACGCGATCTTCGAGCTGAACACGGCGAAGAACTTCTCCGAGTTCCGCACCGCCGCATCGAAGTTCGCCGTCCCCGCGCAGAACCTCGTCTATGCCGACACAGCCGGACACATCGGCTACCAGGCGCCGGGCATGATCCCCGTGCGCTCGACCTCGGTGCCCAACACGCCGCCCGGTTACTGGCCCGCTCCCGGGTGGGACAGCCAGTACGACTGGAAGGGCTTCGTCCCGTTCGCTCAGCTACCGTGGACCTACGACCCGCCCCAGGGGTACATCGTGACGGCCAACAACGAGGTGACCGCTGCGACGGGCCCGGACGTGCCGTTCCTCACCACCGACTGGGACTACGGCTGGCGCAGCTCTCGGATCGAACAGCTCATCACGGCGACCCCGAAGATCTCGCCCGAGAAGATGAGCCAGATCCAGCTCGACACCTACAACGGCTTCGCCCCCACCCTCGTCCAGAGCCTGCTCGCGGTCGACCTGTCCAAGGACGAGTTCACCCAGCAGGCGTCTCAGCTGCTCGGCGACTGGGACTTCACGCAGCCGGCGGACAAAGGCAAGTCGTCGGTGCGCGCGGCCTACTTCAACGCGGTCTGGGCGCGCGTCGTGGAGTACACGTTCAACGACGAGCTGCCTGGGGACCTGAAGGCCGACGGCGGCGCCCGCTATATGGCGGCGATGCTCGTTCTGCTCAAGGACCCGACCAACGCGTGGTGGGACGACAAGCGCACGCCCGGGGTGGTTGAGACGCGCGACGAGATCCTGCGCAAGGCCCTGGTCCAGGCCCGGCTCGACCTGGCAAAGCACCTCGGCAAGGACCCGGTCACCTGGAACTGGGGCGACCTGCACACCCTGACCCTGAAGAACCAGGTCCTCGGCGGGGACAACGTCCCGGCGGTCGTGCGGATGGTCTTCAACCGCGGCCCGATCGGCCTGCCAGGAGGCCCGTCGATCGTCAACGCCAACGGCTGGGACGCGTCGACGGGCACCTTCGACGTGAGCCAGGCGCCGTCGATGCGGATGGTCGTCGACCTGTCCGACCTCGACAGGTCGACCTGGGTGACTGTCACCGGAACCAGCGGGCACCCGTACTCGGCCCACTACGTCGACCAGCTCGACGCCTGGGCCGAGGGGCGGACCTACTCTTGGCCGTTCAGCCGCGCCGCCGTCGAGGCCTCGCAGGTGGACGTCCTCACCCTTGCTCCGGCCGGACGTTCCTGAGCTCGTCTGCTGCAACGTCGTCTGCTGCAACCTGTTCTGCTGCAACCTGGTCCGGCGCATCGTCGACGTCGTCATCGCCCACGCGGATCGTCCCCAGCCCGGGGGTGACCACCGCGTCGACCCGCACGTCGTGCTCCTGCACCGGCACCCGCTCGTCGGCGCCGAGCAGCTCCTCGTCGTAGAGCAGGGTGACCACGAACGCGCCGGGGCTGCGACGGGCCAGCGCCCGGTCATAAGACCCGCCGCCGCGGCCGAGCCGATGGCCGAGCCGATCGACGGCGAGCCCCGGGGTCACCACGAGTGCCGCACCCGCGATCGCCTCCACCCCGAGGGTCTCCACGTCCAGGCCGGCGATGACGCCCGGCACCCGCCCGGCGGGCGCCCAGTCCAGGTCGAGGTCCGAGAGGGTGACGGGGACGACCACCTCGTGGCCCGCAGCCAGCAGCGCCTCGACCAGCCGTTCGGTTGGTGGTTCGCTCGCCATCGACCGGTAGGCCGCAACCCGGCAGGGGTGGCCGCCGGCGCGGTCGCTGAGCAGTGCCAGCACAGCAGAGGTCAGGCAAGCGGCATCCAGCTGCCGGACCGCTGCGTCGGCCCGTTCGGCTCGCGCTCGTCGGGCCGCCAGAACCCGATGGCGCAGAGCGGACTTGGCCGCATTGACGGCGTTGACCGCAGTGACAGTGTCTCCGTCGTTTCCGCTGCTCGCCGGTCCGGGGTCCACGTCCGTCATCGTAGGGTGGGCGACATGAGTGCTGAGGGTCTGGCCGAGGCGACGAGGCGGATGCGCGACCACGGCGAGCACGAGCGGTCGATCTCGGCGTTCGAGGACCACTACCGGTCCCTGGAGCAGATCCTCTCGACCGGCGCCGGGGGAACGATCCCCGAGGCGAGCATCGACCCGCTCACCGACCTGCCGTCGTTAGAGGCATACGACCCCGCGCCGGCGGCAATGGCGGACGCTCTGCGTCGCGTGGCCACGGTCAAGCTCAACGGCGGCCTGGGGACCTCGATGGGGATCAGCGGTCCCAAGACGGCCCTGGCCGTCAAGGAGGGACTGACCTTCCTCGACGTCATCGCCCGCCAGACGCTCGCGCTGCGCCGCCGTCACGGAGTCGACCTGCCCTTGCTGCTGATGAACTCGTTCCGCACCCGCGACGATTCCCTGGCGATCCTCGCGCGCTATCCGGACCTCCCGGTCGACGGGCTGCCGCTCGACTTCCTGCAGAGCGCGGAGCCGAAGCTGCGCAGCGAGGACCTCGCGCCGGTGGACTGGCCGCAGAAGCCGCAGCTCGAGTGGTGCCCACCTGGACACGGTGACGTCTACCCCGCCCTGGCGAGCTCGGGTCTGCTCGGCACACTGCTGGACAAGGGGTTTCGCTATGTCTTCCTTTCGAACGCCGACAACCTCGGCGCCACCTGCGACCCTCGTATCGCCGCCTGGCTGGCCGAGCACGACGTGCCCTATCTCGCCGAGGTCTGCGACCGCACGATCAACGACCGCAAGGGTGGTCACCTCGCCGTGCGCAAGAGCGACGGGCGCCTGGTGCTGCGGGACAGCGCCATGGTCGCCCCGGGCGAGGAGAGCTTCTTTCAGGACAACACGCGGCACACGACGTTCCACGCCAACAACCTCTGGGTGGACCTGCACGCCGTCCAGGGGCTGCTCGACGGGGCGCAGGCTCGAGGCGAAGGCAGCATCGGGCTGCCGGTCATCGTCAACCGCAAGACGGTCGACCCGTCGGACCCGTCCTCCACGGCGGTGATCCAGATCGAGACCGCGATGGGTGCCGCGATCGAGCGGATCGAGGGCGCCCGCGCCCTGCACGTGCCTCGTGACCGGTTCCGCCCCGTCAAGACGACGAACGAGCTGCTGCTCGTCAGGTCGGACATCTTCGACCTCGATGAGGACTCGCACATCGTCTCGCTCATCGACCACCCCGAGCCGCTGGTCGACCTCGACGGGGTCTTCTACAAGCTGGTACCCGACTTCGAGGAGCGGTTCCCGGTCGGTGTCCCGTCGATGCGTGCGGCCAGCTCGCTGCGGGTCCGCGGCGACGTGACGTTCGGCGCTGACGTGGTCTGCACGGGCGACGTCGTCGTCGACGTCAGCGACGGCGGACGGGTCGCGGACGGCGCACACCTGGGCGACGCACGGGAACGCGTCTGACGTGCGCAGCTTCGAGGAGCATCGGGCCGCCGTTCTGGCGGCCGTCTCGCCGGGCCATCCGGTGCGACTACCGCTCGTCGACTGCCTCGGCCTCGTCCTCTGTGAGGACGTCAGCTCACAGGTCGACCTCCCTCCGTTCGACAACTCCGCGATGGACGGGTACGCCGTGCGCGCGGCCGACGTGCGTGCCGCGACCGCCTCGGACGAGAGCACTGCGGTGACCCTGCCCGTCGTCGCTGAGGTCGCGGCGGGGGGCGTTGCCGACCGCGAGCTGGGCCCGGGCGAGGCGATCCGGATCATGACCGGGGCGATGATGCCGCCCGGAGCCGACGCGATCGTCAAGGTCGAGGACACCGACGGGGGGACCGAGAGGGTTCTCGTCAGAACCGGCGTGCCAGCGGGCACCTCGGTCCGACCGGCCGGGCAGGACGTGCGGGCCGACCAGGTCGTGCTCACCGCTGGTGCCGTCATCGACGCCCGCCGGATGGCACTGCTGGCGGCGACCGGTCACGGTGAGGCTCTCGTCCGCCCCCGACCGAGGGTGGCCGTCGTCTCCACGGGCGCCGAGCTGGTGCCGGCCGGACAACCGTTGCTAGCGGGTCAGATCCACGACTCGAACTCGCCCATGCTCGAAGCGCTGGTCCGGGAGTGCGGTGCGAACCCGACACATCGGCTCAGCATCGACGACGACGGCGACGCGGTTCTCGCCCTGGTCACCCGGCTCGCCGACGAGGTCGACGCGATCGTCACCAGCGGCGGGGTGAGCATGGGCGCATACGACGTGGTGAAGGAGTCGCTGCGCGACCACGGAGTCGACTTCGTGCAGGTCGCCATGCAGCCGGGCAAGCCGCAGGGGTTCGGACGGGTCGGAACCCGAGGCGTACCCGTCTTCGCGTTGCCGGGCAACCCCGTGTCGTCGTACGTCTCGTTCGAGATGTTCGTCCGGCCGGCGCTCCGCCGGATGATGGGGGTCGAACCGGTGTTTCGCCCCGTGCTGCGGGCCCGACTCCTCGGTCCGCTCTCCTCCCCTCCCGGACGCACGCAGGTGGCGCGCGCGGTGGCCACCCGTGGGGACGGCGGTTGGCTGGCCGACCCGGTATGGGGTCAGGCGTCGCATTTCGTCGCCGACCTCGCGCGGGCGAGCTGTTTCGTCTTCGTGCCCGCCGAGACCACTCGCGTCGAGGCGGGCGACGAGCTGGAGATGTGGCTGCTCGACGACGGCCCCGGCAGGGGCACCCCGTGAGCGACCGGGTGCACCTGACGCATGTGCGTGCCGACGGGTCCGCCCACATGGTCGACGTCAGCGCCAAGGAGGTCACCGTTCGCGAGGCCTCGGCGGCTGGCCGAGTGCTGCTGTCCCCGAACGCTGTCAGAGCGCTGCGTTCCGGAGACGTCCCCAAGGGGGACGCGCTGGCCGTGGCCCGGATCGCGGGGATCCAGGCGGTCAAGCGGACCCCCGAGCTGATCCCGCTGGCCCATCCCGTAGCGGTCCACGCGGTGGCCGTGGACCTCATCGTGGTCGACGACGGGGTGGACATCGCCGCGACGGTCCGGACGGCCGACCGGACCGGCATCGAGATGGAGGCGCTGACTGCCGTCGCCGTCAGCGCACTGGCGCTCGTCGACATGGTCAAGGCTGTCGACAGGCACGCCCACATCACCGACGTGCGAGTCACGGCCAAGTCCGGCGGCCGGTCGGGCGACTGGAGCGAGACGTGAGCGCGTCAGACGAGGTCGTGCGGCGGGGGGTGGTCATCTGCGCCTCCACCCGCGCGGCCAGCGGAGTGTATGCGGACACTACGGGCCCGCTGATCGTGGAAGCGTTGCGGCAGTGGGGTTTCGAGGTCGACGACGCCATCGTCGTCCCCGACGGCGAACCCGTCTTCGAGGCACTGGGGCAGGCGCTCGACCGGCAGCCCCACGTCGTGCTCACCACGGGCGGCACCGGCATCTCGCCGACGGACGCCACACCCGAGATGACCTCGCGTCATCTCGACCGCGAGGTGCCAGGCATCGCCGAAGCGGTCCGCCAGGCCGGCGTCGCCAAGGGAGTGCCCACGGCGATGCTCTCCCGGGGCCTCGCAGGCGTGGCCGGCCGGACGCTCGTTGTCAATCTGCCCGGCTCGCGCGGTGGGGTCAAGGACGCCTTGGACCTACTGCGCGACGTCGTGTCGCACGCGGTCGACCAGCTGGAGGGCAGGGATCACCGGTGATCGGGCGCTCCGACTACGAGTGGCCGGTCACCCTCACGTCGCGGGACGGATGGGAACCAGCAATCGTGCTGCGTCCGCTGCGGAACTTTGATCGCGGCGACTGGGATCGTGTGCGCAGAGAGAACGTCGAGCACGTCGGCCAGTGGGAGCCCACTGCACCCGGAGGGGTCGGGCCGCGAGTGACATACCGGCAGTACGTTCGTGGCCTGAATCGTGAGGCCCGCGAGGGTCGGATCCTCCCGTTCGTCATCGAGGTCCAGGGGGAGCTCGCCGGCCAGATGCACCTGTTCGGCATCGTGCGCGGCTCGCTCCTGTCGGGGGCGGCGGGATACTGGGTGTCGCAGCGGCACGCCGGGCTCGGCGTCGCGACGCGGTCGCTGGCGATGCTCTGCGAGTATGCGTTCGTCACGGCGGGTCTGCATCGGGTCGAGGTCAACATCCGCCCGGAGAACGCGGCGTCGCTGAAGGTCGTCGACCATCTGCGGTTCAGAGACGAAGGGCTGCGCCAGCGCTACCTGCACAGCAACGGCGCCTGGCGCGACCACCGCACCTTCGCACTGACGGCCGACGAGGTCCGTGGACCGCGCCTCATCGAGCGCTGGGCCAGGACCCGCGCCCCGTCCTGAGCCGCCAGCCCCGAGCGGGCCGCACTGAGCAGGCCCCATACCAGGCAGGCCCCATACCAAGCAGGCCCGTACCAAGCAGGCGGTATGGCTCTGGTCGGCGAGGTTCGTCCGCCTCCCCACCAACACCACGGGTCACATGAGCGACACACCGGACCGGCTCCACAGCCGCAGCGAACCTTCGGCATACCGTCGGAGCCGTGCAGCCCAGCAGCCTCATCTTCCTCGTCATCGTCGTGATCTGGGCCGCCTACATGATCCAACACTGGATCCACCGGCGGGAGCACCTCGCCACCGCCCGCTCGGTGGACAAGTTCAGCGAGGCGATGCGGGTCCTCGAGCGTCGCAACCCCCTCCCGATGTCCCAGCTCGCGACGTCACGGCCCGATCCGGCGACGCCCCACGGTTCCACTGCCGTGGTGCGCCCGGAGGTCGTCGTGCAGCGAGCCACGGTCAGCTCGCCGCTGCGTGCGCGCGCGACCGATCCTGCGACCCGATGGGCGCACACCGAACCTCTTGCTCCGGCCCTTGGCGCGGGCGGGCTCCTGTGGCAGCCGTCGCGCGCCAGCGTGGTCCTGCGCCGGGTGCGTGGGGTGTTCTTCCTCGTCGCACTGGTGGCCGTTCCCGTCACCGTGGCCATGTCCGCCCTGCACATCCTCAAGTGGCTCAGCGTCGGTATCGCCCTCGCGGGGCTGATCGCCGCGGTGGTCTGGCTGCGCATCGCCGCACGCCGCGACCAGACCGTGCGTCGCGACCGTCGGGCCATGGAGCGGCGCCTGCGCGAGCGCGCCAAGAACACCGGACGGGCCGAACGGATTGACCGGGCCGACCGGATTGACCGAGCGGAACCGTCGGTGGCTCGGTTGCACAAGCGTGATGTCCAGCCGATCCGGACTCCCGAGCCTGCGCCCCTCGGCGCAGACGGTCTCGAGGAGGATGTCGTCGAAGGCGGCTGGCAGCCCATCCCGGTGCCTCGCCCCACCTACACGCTCAAGGATCCCGCACCAGGCCCGCGTCGAGCGCCGGCTCGGCCCACCGTCGACCCCGGCCTCCCGGTCCCCATCGAGGTCGAGGACGACGAGATCGAGCTCATGGCTGCCACGCACGGGCGTCGTCACGCCAGCGGGCGCTGACCACCGTCTGAGCGCCGACCCGCCGACAGACCGACGCCTGCTTCACCCTGAGGGGTGCCGACACCTGTCGTGCATGGAGCGCCGGGCCCGAGGAGGCGCCGCGGTCAGCCTGAGCGGGGGACGAGAGTAGCTCGAGGGCTACTGAGCCAAGCTCACGTCGGGCTCATCTGATGCGCCTGGCGGGACCTCCGGCTCGACGGGGCCGGCGAACAGGTGCTGGGCGACTGCCTTGACGACGGCGAGGGTGGGCACAGCGACGAGGGTGCCGACAATCCCCGCGAGGATCGCACCGGTCGCGATCGCGAGGATGACCCCGAGCGGGTGGATCCGCACGGAGCGGCCGAGGATGAACGGCTGCAGGACGTGTGACTCGACCTGCTGCACGCCGATCACGACCGCGAGCATGATCAACGCGGTGACCGGGCCGTGGGCGACAAGGGCGATGAGCACGGCCACCGCGCCGCTCAGCAAAGCGCCCACGATCGGGATGAACGAGAGCAGGAAGACGAGCACGCCGATGGCAAGCGCGAACGGCACCCGCAGCACGAGGGCGCCGGCGGTGATGCCGACGGCGTCGACCGCGGCAACCAGCACCGTCGCCCGCGTGTATGCGCTCAGCTGACCCCACGCGACGGCACCGGAGGAGTCCACCCGGTCACGCGCCGCGCGGGGGAACAGCTGCACCACCCAGGCCCAGATGTGCGGACCGTCGTAAAGGAAGAAAAACAACGAGAACAGCGCGATAAAGGTCCCGGCCACGAAATGACCTGCGGTGACTCCCGCCCGGGCGAACGACGACCCGAGGTTGGCGTTCGACAGGAAATGCTTGATGTCGTCGACATATTGGTCGAACTGGGTATCCGTGATGTCGAACGTGGTGCGGATCCAGTCCCGGATCTGCACGATCCCGTCGCTTACCTGGACCGACATCTGGCCGAACCCGCCGCTGATCTGTGAGCCCACGAGGGTGAGCAGGGCGGCGATGACGATCAAGGTCCCCACGACGGTCAGCCCGGCGGCCGCACCTCTTGGCATGTGCCGGCTCAGCCAGCGATGTACCGATGAGAGCAGGGCGGCGAGCAACACACCCACGACGAGCGGGACGACGACCTCGGAAAGGAAACCGAGGAGGAACAGGAACCCGATGAGCGCCGCACCCACGATCAACAGCCGCCAGGCCCACTCGCTGGCGGCACGCATCAACGGGGGCACACTCGATGCGGTCTGGTCACGCAGCGGTTCTCCGGTCTGGGTCGGGTGGTCGGCGGCCGGCATACCGGCGAGCGTAGGCGCTGACTCGATCTCGGGACAGGACTGGGTGCGTGCCGGCGAGGCGTCGCGGATGTTATGGTTTCGGTCGCACGAAGGGCACCGAGGGGCTGTGGCGCAGGTGGTAGCGCGTCTCGTTCGCAATGAGAAGGTCCGGGGTTCGAATCCCCGCAGCTCCACCCCAACAAACCCCGCCCCACCAGCACGAACGCTGACCAGGGGGCGGGGTTTCGTCAGGACAAGGTCCTTCGGGTCGTTCCAGGTCATGCCGAGGTCAGTTTCCCCGAGCAGCGTCGAGGCGGTGGCGTAGGAGACGTCGGGGGCGGATAGCCGCCACCCGTGCGCCTTTGCGGCTCGGCGGACGTATGCGCGGCCGTCCACGCGCATGATCGACCTCGCGGCATGAGCATGCCCCTGCCTGGTCCCGTCCGGGCTCGGAGGGGGCGGGATCTCAGTCAGCCGGTGGCACGGCGAGCGAGGAACACGAGCTCCTTCCCCGGGCGGTCAGGGGCGGCGCGGACTGCGACGACGTCGAAGCCGTGCTTGTCGAGATCCCGTTCGACCTCATCACGTTCTCTGAAGCGCAGCGTCGACGCCGAAGTGACCACCTCGCCGCCTATCGTCGTCGTGGACTCGAAAGTAACCAGCGGCAGCGCTACCGCGGTGACGGTCGTCGATACGACCACATGGCTGCCGTCGGACAGGTCGACCCTGGTCGGCCCGGCATCCCACCGTTCCCAGTCGCGAACCTCCACTCGGCGAGTCTCGAACACCAACCAGCCGCCGGGGTGCAGGCAGTCGTGGACGGCATCAAGCGTGCTCACCCAGTCCCCGTCGGAGACGAACACCTGCGCGACGTTCCCGGTCATCACCGCCAGATCGGCGGTTGCTCCTCGGCCCCGCAGCGCGGTGGCATCACCATGCACCCAGGTCACCCGCTCGGCGAGCGGCTTCACCTTGGCGACGTCCAACGAGGCACCGGCAGGGTCGACGCCGACCACCGTCCTGCCCGACCGCGCCAACCGGACGGCAAGCGAACCCGTCCCGCAGCCGATGTCGATCACACTGCCGGCGCCCACCTCGTCGGCGATGGCCATGTATGCGTCGAGGTCGGAACGGTCGGCGTCGAGCACGTCATACAAGACCGCAAGTCGAGGGTCCGCAAAGGCGGCATCCGGTGCGCGCACACCTAAAACCTAAAGAACTACCCCCTCAGCGTCACCTGATTGTCCGAGATGGACGCCGCAGCCAGGGCGTCCAATCCGGAAACTGACGTCATCGACACCAGCGACCTGCGGCAGATCCGATCGATGACGGTGCGTCTGTTCGGGACGGCAACAACGAGGATGGCGTCATGGGCACCCCAGCATTCCCCGAGCCGACCTCGACACCGGACCTGCGTGGATTGTTGTTGAGCTACCTGGACTACTACCGGGCAGTTGTCATCGGCAAGATCGGCGGGATGGGAGACGGTGAGCTCCAACGGGTGACGGTGGCCTCGGGATGGACACCGGCCGGCCTCGTCAACCACCTGACAAACGTGGAGCGGCGGTGGATCCGCTGGGGCTTTCTCGCCGAACCGGTCATCGACCCTTGGCGTGACGCCGCTGGGGATGGGTGGGTCTCCCCGAAGCTGTCGGTCCGTGAGTTCGGGTCACTGCTTGACGACGCCGGCACCTCTACCCGCTCCATCGTCGAAGCCCATGAACTCACCGACAGCGCCCGAATCGGCGGCCGGTTCACAGACGACGCTCCACGTCCACAGCTGCACTGGATCCTGCTGCACCTCATCCAGGAGTACGCGCGCCACACCGGCCACCTCGACATCGCCCGAGAACTGATCGATGGCGCGACCGGTGAAGAGCTTTAGCCCCAATGGGCACCGCCGCGCCAGGACGAGCACCGTCCGCGGCAGAAGTGACGTCAGCGTGGGCTGCGGATCCTGGCCTGATGCTGTCGGCGTGGCCCGAGCTCACACGGGCCCCGGCCCTCTTGCCGACGACGTCGTCCGCCTGACGTCCCGCCAAGCGATGTAGGCAGCACGCCAGCGGGGGGACTTCACGCTGTCACCCTGACGGCGGGTGCGAAGGTCGGCTCTCAGCCACGCTGGGGCACGGGCCTGCTCTATCGCCGCGGTCTTGGTCAGCAGCTCGCCCGTGGCGATGGCATACCTGGCCCGCGCCATCGCTGTCAGCCCGAGGTCAACCATGACAGGGAGCCGCACAAACATCTGAGGTCGGCGAGCCGCGTAGGACCAGTAGCCGGCCAGTTCAGCGCGGGCGGCGGCTCCCACCTCGTCCGGGGTGACTGTTGGCAGCATCTCTGTCGGGGGCGGACCCAGCACCGGGTAGCCGTGCAATACGAGCTCGGCGCGTGTCACCCGTGAGACCACGCGGTCGAGCATCTCGCCATGCGTCCAGGTCGGGTGCTCGACGGCGACGTCGAGGAGCCGATCAACGTCGACGTACTGACAGCCGAGGTCCATCCCTTTGGCGGGGCCCGCGTCAAGCTCGCCGTGAATCCGAACGACCTCCTCGAGGGTTTGGCCCAACAGCGGCTTCGAGGTGACGGCGACGAGGTCGAGATCGCTCACCCCCAAGACGTAGTCACCCGACGCGAGAGACCCCGCAACCCAGAGCGCTTCCACGACGCCCGTCGTTTCAAGCCGTCGCCCGAACTCACGAAGGACAACGTCCACGTTCGTCTCCACGGGCCAACTCTGGCATCCGCCCGAACGTGAGGAGGCCCTTATCCGGTCCTCCCGCGGTTCGACGGCGACACCGTGTCATCGGCACGAGCGCCCGCGGCGAGAGCGGACGCTGGAGAGCAGCCGAGGTGCTGCGCCAGCCGTGGAATGACTCACCCCGTCGGGTTGGGTCGGCCGACCGGATCGCAGCAAGGTTGGCGGTCGTGCGGGATGTTGGACTTCGCTGTCGTGGAGGGTGGGCCGCGCCGGTCTATCGCACCATGCGTAGCTCTGTCAGCCCGTCGAGATCTGGATCCACCTGCTCGGTCCCGTCGGCTGTGAATCCGTTCTTCTCATAGAAGCGTCGAGCCCGCGCGTTGTCCTTCGCCACCCACACTTGCGCAGGCCTCTCCCTAAGAGCCTGGTCGAGGAGAACTTGACCGACACCGTGGCCGTAGCAGCTGGACAGCACGTAGAGCGCGTACAGCTGCACATCGCGCTCCGGTGGGTGCCCCTGGTGCTCGGCGGCCGGACCGCTCATGACAAACCCGACGATGAGCCCTTCGCGCCGGGCGACGCGGACCCGCTCTGCGGCACCCTCCTGAGAGAGCAGAGCTGACCACATCACCTGCCGACTCTCGCGCGCGACGTCATCGTAGAAGTGCTCCGGGAGCAGCTCTGCATAGGCTTCGCGCCACGCCTGAACGTGGACCGAGGCCAGTTCCGCAGCGTCATCGACGCGCGGCACCACCACCTCGAAGTCTGCGGGTGCCACACCGCATGCTCCCACGCCGCGGCGCCCCGCTTCATCCTCATGCCGTTATGAGCATGGTCGACTGGCGGCGCAAAGATGCGGGTCGGACGCCGGTGGTCAGGGCCGGGGCACCGGGTGCTGCTGTTTTCACGTGGATGCGGTTCCGAAGCAGCAGGTCAGTCCTCGCTGGGGTGGCCCTTGCGGACGTTGTGTTGGCCTGCAGCCAGCAGCTGGGGCGCGGCTGTCCCAGCCTGTGCTCGATGAACCGCCAGCGCGCGCCTTTCTCGTCGACTAGGGCGCGTTCGACGAGCGCGTCGGCAAGGTGTCGCGCGAAGGCCACACACTGATCCGCGTACGCCTCGCCGTCTGCGTTCGGCGCTGCCTCGCCCTGGGCAGCGTCCAGGAACGCCGCGCCGGCGCCCGCCGTGCCGCAGCAGCGGCCGTCGTTGTCCCAGAAGCCGGGACGCAGCCGCTGTGGTATCCCGGAGGTCCTCATCGAGTGAAGGCACCGGCGGCGCCATTCCTTGGGCGTCGGCCCGCCGATCGGGCCGCCGCCTGCGTGCTCAAGGGCGGCGAACGTGTATGCGGTGCCGCTGGGGCCGTGGCACCAGGTGTAGGTGTATTCCTCGCCGTCTCTGGGCAACCACGGGATGCAGGTGGGCAGGCGGAAACCGCCGCCCGTACGGTCGGCGACCGCGACGAGGTGCTCCGCGCCGAGCCTGGCCGCCTCGAGGTACCGGTCTTCGGCCAGGGCCTGCCCGGCTACCGCCAGGGCCGCGACGACGCCGGCGGTGCCGTGGGAGTAGTTGGGCATCAGCCGCGCCGTGGCGGACGACATGCGCCAGTCGAACCCGTCAGCGACGGGCTCGGCGGCCCGCAGCAGAGCATCGGCGCCCCGCCGGGCCACCTCGAGTCCGAGTTGGCTGCAGTGCCACACACCCGTGAGGACGACGCCGGCCGTACCGATCACGATATCTGTGACCGGCATGCCAGCCCATTGGCCTTCGGTGCTGAGCCAGCCGTGGGGTGTCGCAAGATCGACGATGCGGGTCAGGGTCCCGATTTCGCCGACGGGTGCGATGAGACGCAGTACAACCACATCGCCGGCCAGCCCGCTATACAACGTCGCGTCCTGGCGCTGCCGCGCCCGACCAGTGAGCCGCTCGACGATCCGGGCAGCAAGGTCCTCCTCATCGGGAGTCCACGCACGGGTCAACCGCACCTCCGCGAGCAGGATCGCCAGGCCTCCCAGGCCCTCGTAGATCCTGTCGCGGGACTCATCGGGCATGGTGCTGCCCTCGGCGTCCACGGTGGCGATGGTCGGCGGGAGCAACGGCCCATCCGGGTCGAGTCGCACTTGAGCCAGCACCCACGCCAGGGCCTGACTACCTACGTCGCAATAGGCCTCACCCCAGCCACGGGCCTCATCATTGCTCCCGCCACAAGGTCGGCGTCAACACTCGTTCTCGTAGCGTGACGGCACCACGACAAACCGTGACGATGGGGGATCCGGCTTGACCACCCGGATAGATCCCCCACCACCTAAGCGCCGGCTCGCGGCGGAAAGGGACACTGCCGCTCCCGCGGCGGAAGGACCCACCCTGGCAGCGCGCGATCAGCGGGATGAGGACCTTCACCTGGCCGGGTTCTTGGGGTGGCCCGAGCCCGGCCTGCCTTCCGTTCTTGGATGGCCTGTTGACCTCAAGGGGATCGTGAACCGCAACGGCGCTGCAGCACTGGGTGCATGTGCTTGTGCTTCAGTTGTCCAGCGAGGGCCTGACGAAGACGGCCGCGCTACTCCTCGCGGTCAAGCGGGAGATGCGGGGGATCGCCGTTGAGGCTGCCGACCCTGGCCCCGCAAGCGGTTGGGCAGTCGATCGCGGTCTGATCGACACAATCTCCGTCGCGATCCGCTCGACCCCACCTTGTCAATCGGCATCGCGAACGTGTCCCAGGCCAGGTGCGCCCTGTTCCATGGCTCGTACTCGCGCCCCAGCACTTCTGGCCAGGTCGGCTTGGTCAGGCTCTCGACGTCCGATATCCGGGTTTCGACCCGATGTTGGTGCTCAATGGCATTCGAGCAGATCAACTCCACCTCGACGACGACGGCGGCGCCGGCCGCCCTGCCTGCTTCTGCCCAGCCATCCCGGGTGAGCGCGATGGTGTTCACGCACTCGACGATGACGTCCAGGCCGAGTGCCAGTTGCTCCGCAGCCAACTCGTGAGCGACTGCGTAACCGACCGAGCCAACAGGATGCACCAGCGGGGACCACGTGACAATTGCCTGCTCGATCCGGTCAACGCGCAGATACGGTGCCTGCATCTCCCGGGCCAAGGCGCTGGCAACAGTGGACTTTCCGGTGGCAGGTAACCCACCAACCACCACAAGCACTGGGCGCACTCGCCGATCCTTCCAGATCGCCTCACCAGTGCACCCCTCCCGTCCCAAAGGCGATCGCGTTGCGGACCGGGTTATAGGGCGCCGAACCGAGTGACGTTCTCGCGTGGTGTCCTTGCGCGACTTCGCTGCGCTACTCGTTGCCCATGTCGAGCTGGCCCCGCCGCCTGGTGAGGTGCGCGACCTCCGCCGTGTTGCCCGCGAGTTCGATTGCCCGGTCGTAGGCCTCCCGGGCCGACGCCCGATGCCCGAGCCCGCGCAGCAGCTCCGCCCGGGTCGCGTGGAACGGGTGGTAGCCGTCCAGCGGCAGACCCTCGACCAGCGCGAGTGCCACGTGGGGCCCGTCCAGCTCGGCAACCGCGACGGCCCGGTTCAGTGCCACCACGGGGGACGGGTCGACCCGCAGCAATCGCTCGTACAGGGCCACCACCTGTCCCCAGTCGGTGTGGCGCGCGTCGCGCGCATCGGTATGGACCGCGTTGATCGCCGCGAGCAGCTGGTACCTGCCCGGCGGTGGCCCGCCCGCGGCCACCGCTGCGAGGCGCTCACGAACCAGGCCACTGCCCTCCGCGATCAGCTCGCGGTCCCACGTGCTGCGGACCTGCTCGTCGAGCGTGACCAACTCGCCCGTCGCCGCGACGCGGGCCGGCCGGCGCGCCTCAGTCAGGAGCATCAGCGCCAGCAGCCCGGTCACCTCGCCACGCCCACCAGCGTCCCCGTCGTCCACCAGCTCGCGGACCAGCCTCGTCAATCGGATCGCCTCGGCGGTCAGCTCCTGGCGAAGCGGGTCGGCCTGCGCACCGGTGGCGAGGTAGCCCTCGTTGAACACGAGGAACAACACGGCGAGCACCGCGGCCAGCCGCGCCGGCAGGTCCTCGGCCGTCGGGACGCGGTACGGGATGTGCGCTGCGTTGACCTTGGCCTTCGCCCGTGTGATCCGCTGGCCCATCGCCGCCTCCTGCACGAGGAAGGCTCGCGCGATCTCGGGCACCGTTAGGCCACCGACCATGCGCAGCGTAAGCGCGATCCGGGCCTCGGCCGACAGTGCCGGGTGGCAACAAGTGAAGATCAACCTGAGCCGGTCGTCGTCGATCACGCCGGCCGCAGCGGCCGGCTTGTCATCGACCTGCATCTGCGCCTCCCGGTGCTTTGCGTCGCGGCGGGACTCTCGCCTCAGGCGGTCGATGGCCTTGCGTGCGGCGGTGGTCGTCAGCCACGCGGCGGGATTCGGCAGCACGCCGTCGTGGGGCCAGCGTTCGACGGCGGCCACGAACGCCTCCGCCGCCGCGTCCTCGGCGGCGTCGAGGTCGCCGAAGCGCCGGGTCAGGCCGGCCACCAACCGAGCCCACTCGTCGCGGTGGGCTCGGGTGATCGCGGCCTCGACCTCGGCGGTCACGAGTCGAGCAGCGCCGTGAAGGAGTCCTCGGTCTGGAAGGGGCGGACCTCGACCTTGCCGCGGCAGGCGCGCGAGCCTTCCGCGGCAAGGCGCAACGCGACGTCAAGGTCGGGCGCGTCGATAACCCAGAAGCCGCCGATGTGTTCCTTCGACTCCAGGTACGGCCCGTCGGTGAGCACCGGCTGGTCACCCTGGCCGTCAACCACTGTGGCCGTCGTGGCAGCCTCCAGACCGTCTGCGAAGACAAAGTATCCGTCGGCGACGAGGCTGTCGTTGAAAGCCCCGGTGTCGGAGAACGCCTGGCGCATGGCCTCCTTGCTGGGGTAGTTGCCGAACTCTGTGCGCTCGGCGGGTCCGTACACCGACAGAAGGTACTTGGGCATCGTGACTTCTCCTTGTCCCGGCGGCCCGGTGGCCGACCATCACCCCTTCAACGAACGGCACACCGCCGATCCGACACCGTACGGAGACATTGTCCACGAGACCGACACCCAGGACTCGGCGCATCCCCGCCGACCGCGGAGCAGGTCCGGCATCTGTCGGGCGGTGGCGTCGACCCCGGACGGGACTCGGGGTGCGCAGGTGTCGAGATGCAGCGAAGATTTCACAACCGGGGTTCGTACGTGTCATAACGCGTTGTTAAGGATTTCGGTGCATCCGGGTCGATACGTTGTGCAGGCCTGAGATGGCAGCGATTGCCACTCGGTTCGCCCTTGACTGTCCTTGGCTCCCATCAGCTGTTGCTCCCGAGCTGCCTACCCGTGCCCTTGCCCGCTGCCGGAGCAGGCAAGGTTCAAGCCGCGACGCCCGCGCGAGGCACGCCCCATTTGGGGATCCCGTCCCGGTCACTGGATCCCCGTCGGCACGCCGACGTCGGCGTCACCGAAACCCGGCGACGTCACCCCGACGAGTTCGGCATGACGGACGCCACCCACAGCACGGGCACTCGGTGCAACCATCAGCGGGATGGAGAGCTATCGGGTGACAATGACCACAGTGTGGACGTGTTGGATGGCGAAGCCTTGCTGTCCGCGGGCCGAGCGGCCTGGCCTCCCCAGGACCGGGAGCTGCGCGATGGCGTTTCGATGCGTTGACGAAATGGATGACCCCGAAGGCGGCGTCAAGGACGTTTCGCACCTCATCGTTCGACCGGTGGTCCGTTTCGGCTGCCGGTCTGCTGGCGTGACGGGCTAGCGTCGACCCATGGCCGACGTCATCGAGAACTGCGATGTCTTCGCTGCGAGCTCGTACGCCGTGGCGATCTCTCATGGTCATCGGGTCCGTCAGAAGGTGGAACTCAAGGCCAGAGTCGATGCCGACACCGGCGAGGTCACTTTCTATGTTCCGAAGGATCAGATCGACAAACTCCGGGACTAAGCGGCCTACCCGCGCCGGGGCCCGGCGGTCTGCCGTGCGGAGCATCTCACCCGTATAAGGCGTCCGCGCTGACACCCGCGATCTGTGTCGCTCGACGATCCCGGTGCGGGTTGGTGGTGGCATGGCCGGGCTGTGCGGACCATGCAGGGCGTGCTACACCGAAGGGGACGCAGCCGCCGCTTCTGCACACGCAGTCTGCTTCATGGCCTTGCCACGCGGCGTGGGCGCGGGCAGCGCTGATTGGAGAGTTGCCATGGGAGGCGTCCTGCACCTCGATGCCGACACCCGGCGTGCCGGGCGGAGGCGTGACTGATCCATGACGATGGATATGGACATCCGTGCGTCGGACTCTCTTCTGATCGACTGTGTCTGGCGCGGGCGCAGCACCGGTGCCGGTCGGCTCACCTCGATAGCGTCGAGTCATTGGCACCTGGTCGTCAGCGCAGTCGGCTGCGAGACCAGGGTGAGCGTGCACGGCCCGGAGAGCCGGGCGGTCGCTGCGCCGCTCCCGGAGGCCGGGGGGAGGTGGGTCGGCAGCCGATCGGGAGGAGAGTTCTGGCTCTCAAGCCTGGTCACCGAGGCGGTCATCCACGGCGTCGACGCCGCCAACGCCGTGGGCGGCGTCCACCACATCGAGACCGACGTCGCCGCGCACCTGATCACCAACCACATGGACATGCTCACCTCACCCACCTGGGCAGCCCAGCGTCCGGGCTCCGCCGCCGTCCTTCGCGGGGCCGGTGAAACGCTGCGCCTGCACGCCACCGACGGGGTCGGTCTCGGCGGGTGGTTCATCGAACGCGGTCCCGACGGCGCGCACTGGCAGGCCCGGTCCGGCGAAGCCGACGTCACGCTAGAGGGACCCGCGGCCTCGCTGCTGCTCATCCTGACCCGTCGTCGTCGGCTCAGCGAGGAGACCGTCGGCGTGAGCGTGCACGGCGACGCTGAGCTTGCCGAGCGCTGGATCCAGAACACCGCCCACGTATCGGGTTAGCGACCTCGCGACGCGATCCCTTCCGGTGATCATGCTCGCCCCAGGACCCTGTGACGGGTTGTTCGCCGGACGTCAGGTCGCTGCGGCTGTCCAGAACGACTCGAGCACCCGCGTCGAGCCAGGACCGCCGAGCTCGACCTGAGTGAGGATGACGCTCACCGTGCCGTGCTGCGGGTCGACGTAGGCGGCCGTGCCGGTGCCGCCGACCCAGCCGTATCGACGGAGCACGTTCCACGACGTGAGCACCTCGATGTCGACGCTACCGCCGAAGCCCCAGCCCTGGCCGTCGGGGAAGAACCCCGCCCATCTCCTGGTGCCCGGGCGTGATCTGGTCGCTCATCATCTGCCGCACGGAGCCTTCGCTGAGGAGGCGACCGATCGGCCCCTCCCCCTCCGCGATCAGCATCCGGGCGAACGCGGGCTGGTCGTCCACGGTGGTGACGAGGCCGCCCGCTCCGGAAGCGAGAGCGGGCGGCTCGTCGAACGCGCCGTCTGGCTCGTCGCTGACCCGGAGGACTCCCTGTTCGTGGCGTCGATACAGGGTGGTGAATCGGTCGCGATGGACAGCCGGAACGTGGGCTCCGGTGTCGACCATGCCAAGCGGCTCGAGGGCACGCTCGGCCAAGACGTCGACGAGCGACTGGCCGGACGCCCGCGCGAGCAGGACGCCAGAGCACGTCGTAGGCGGCGTTGCAGGTCCACCCTTCGCCCGGCTGCTGCATCAACGGGTCCCCGCGAGCCGCCGCATCCGCTCCTCCGGTGCTGGGACTTCACCTACCTGCATCGATCCTTGGTGCAACTGCTCGATGAGCAGCGGCACGACGAGCGACTCGGAGGGAGGGAAGCCGTGGCGAGCGGTGTGGGTGAGCAGGTGGCGGGTGGTAATCGGGCGCTCGCTCGGCACGGTGTCGTCGACCTCGCTGCCCGGCGTCCGCAGCACGTGCGGCTCGGCGAGCTCGGAAGGAGGTCGTCGACGGGACTGTCGAGGTCGGGCGCCCTCCTCGACCAGCACCGTCGTCATCGCTGCGATCAGCGGCTTGGCGAGGGAGGCCGCACGGAAGATCGACTCACGCCGCATCGGTGTCCCGCTCGTGCCCTGGATGCCGAAGAACACCGTCTTCACCGCGCTCCCTTGGAGACGAGCGTCACGAGTCCGGGAATCTCACCGGCGTCGACATGGGTCGCACCGCTGCCGCAAGATCAACCATGGTCGGACCTTGCTTCTCCTGCCGGCCCGCGAGACTGCCGGCGACACGACGGCCGGACAAGCTCGACCCCCAACCGACCTTGAACTGAAACCGGCTCCCGGACAGCGATCGGCACGCGGGACGTTCGCAGTGGGGGAGACGGCGATCAGGCGAATGGGACAGCGATGACCACTGGCGGACCCGATGCCGGCCAGTCCAGGCCCGGGTAGCGTCCAGCACCGTACTGACGGTTCGCGTCCCCTGCTGGGCGATCGCGGCGAGGTGCGGTGTCGTACGGGATGAACAGGTGGGACGGCGAGCCGTGGTGGTCAACCTCGGTCGCGGGTCCACTGGGGAGGGCGGTCATGCGGATGCTGCTCGGCTGGAGGCCGACCCTCCGGCATGGCGCACGTGGACCGAGCGCGTTTGCGCATGGAAATGGAGCGCACTCGGCGCTGCCCGTCGAGGTTGCGCGCAAGAGAAATGGGCGCGGTGATCCAACCCCGCGGTGTGCCAGCCACCCTCCCCTCACCGGACGGCCTTGCGAGACGCTCGCCCTGGGGAGCCCTGCTGGCGTGCGCCGTCGCCGGTGAGGGTTCGGCTACCGGGAGGGTCAACGGTGGTGGCTGGCCTGTGCTGGCGAAGGCAACCCAGGCCGCAGCGTCAGGGTTGCGCGTCTCCCTACAGGACCTGGATGCTCGCCTCCACGTACGCGAATTTCCAGAGGAGATCTCATGAGTGTCACGGACGACAGAGGTCAGCCGGAGATGCGGCAGATCCTGTTCATTCAGGGCGGCGGTGCGGGCACACACGACGAGTGGGACGACAAGCTCGTCGTTAGCCTCGAGCGGGAACTCGGGTCCGGATACGAGGTCCGCTACCCACGTATGCCGGACGAGGATGACCCGAGCTCTGAGACCTGGGGCCCAGCGATCAGGTCCGAGGTCGCGGTCCTGCGCGATCGTGCGGTCGTTGTCGGTCACTCGGTGGGCGCGACGCTCCTGGTTCGGGCGCTCGTCGATCAGCGGCTGCGGCAGGACCTCGGGGCCATCGTCCTCGTCAGCGCGCCCTTCGTCGGTGCCGGCGGCTGGCCCGCCGGAGAGTTCGAGTTCCCGTGGGACCTCGGAGCAAGGTTGCCGCAGGCCCCACAGGTTCACGTGATCCACGGGCTCGACGACGAGACTGTCCCGCCGGCGCATGCGCAGCTGTACACCGACGTGATCGCCCAGGCGCAGCTGCACCTGCTGCCCGGGCGCAATCACCAGCTCAACGATGACCTGCGCGAGGTGGCGACGCTGATCTCGCTGCTACCGCAACGGGACGAGGACACCCACAGCCCGCCAGGTTGACCCCTTGGCGGTTCAGCCCCCTCCGAACTGGCGCGCGCAAACTTCGTGCATGTCGATGGTCCGTCGGGCGCCGCACCAAGTCGATCGAGTCGATCGGGTCGCACGGCTGAGTGACTGTTGAGCCAGACTGCCAGGGTGCCGAGCGGATCAGACAACGTCGACCTCACTGTGGACGAGCTTCGGGTGGTCGCCCGCTACTCGGTGGAGAGCGCCCAGCAGGTCCTACCGCTGTTCGAGAAGGCGAGCCCGCAGGATCCCCGTCCGCGGATGGCGATAGAGGCTGCCTGGGCTTTCGTCGACGGCTCCGCACGATCGCAGGTGCAGCGCACCGCCGCGATGAATGCGCACCGCGCTGGCAAGAGCACACCCGGCGAGGCCGCGCAGCACGCTGCCATGGCCGCTGGAGACGCTGCTGCTGCCGCCTACCTGCACCCGCTGGCGCGGGCCACCCAGGTCGGCCACATCCTGCGTGCCGCAGCCTACGCAGCGCGAGCCGTCGAGCTGGCCGCGGGAAGTGACCCAGACGCGGGCGCGGCATCGATCGAAGAGGCTCGCCAACGGGCTAGCACGACTCTCATCGACGTCCTCAGCCGGTACCCCCTCGCGCCACCCGGTCGCGGCCGGGTGGCGCTCCTCATGGAGCACCTGGACCGTTCGCTGAGAGTGCCCCCGTGATGGGTCCCTTTGTGGTCAGGCTCGAGCGTCCAGCTCGATTGACATCTCAAGACCGTTGGGACTGCCCCCGATTGATCGACAGCCGGGTGGGCCCCTCAGCAGCGCCGTGTGAGGCTGCATCTGGTGAAGAAGTCCTCACGGGACGCCAAAGGCCCATGGCGCAATGGGCTCTCGACTGCGCCGAGCGCGTCCTTCCGGCATTCGAGAGCCGCCTTCCTCAGCCCTTGCCCGCGAGCAGCCATCGAGGCTGGCCGCGCGTGGGTCAGCACGGGCGATTCAGCATGGCCACCATCCGAACTGCCTCGCTCAACGCGCACGCAGCCGCCAAACTGGCCGACGATGCGGCGGCGACCGCGGTAGCGCACGCTGCGGGGCACGCTGTCGCGACCGCGCACGGCCCCCAACACGCGTACGGGGGTGCCTACTACGCCCTGCGAGCAGTCAAGGCACAAAACCGGGGAACGCGGTCCTTGCAGTGGAACGGGAACGCCAGTGGCAGTCGGATCGCCTCCCCGGACACCTACGCGAGGAGATCATGTCTCGCATCATCGTGACAGAAGCCGAGAAGGGACCACACATCACCGTTCGGAAGGGAGAAGGCCTCTAGGTACAAGACGAGGCAGAACGGTCGAGACCAAGCTGGGTTCCCCCTCTCAGACGTCCTCGAGCCTCAACCGGGTAGATCGCAGACACGATACGGCGGGCCGGACAGGCACGACGATGCTGCCTTGGTCACGCTCCGCCTGACGATCGCTGAGTGGTCAGGGTGGGATCCGGGGATCACCCGATGTCGTCGTGAGGCTCTTGTCGAGGACCATGTGCGGATGAGCCCAAGAGGAGAGGTGCCCACCAGCCGCGCTGTTCCCGCTGGCCTGGTCCTTGCGGCCGTGTTTGGTGCTGTTCACGCGGGATTCAGCCTCTACTTGTCGATGGGCGGGACGTGGCTCGTCTGTTCTCTGGGCAGCAACCTGCAGGCGAGCTTCAAGGGATGGGAGTGGGTCCTCGCCCCGGTCGGTCTGGTGAAGCTGGTCGCCGCTCTGGCCCCGGTGCAGCTCGCCCGCCGGGGTTGGCCGGTCCGGTGGCTGACACGCTCGGCGTGCTGGCTCGGCGCCCTGGTCCTGGTCGGGTGGGGTGGGGCGAACACCGTCGCGGGCAACCTGGTCCTCGCGGCAGTGATCCACCCGCGGGACGGGTACGACCGGCCTGGCATGATCGGCCACGCCTACCTGTGGGATCCGCTGTTCCTCGCCTGGGGCGTGGCCTTAGGTTTCGGCCTGTTCGTCTCCCGAAACCGCGCGCCTCGGGAGCACTCGCCCGCTACCGCGCCGGCCCGGTAGCGGATCGGCTACTGGTCACACTCCGCGTGACGACTTCGTTGGGCTCACGTATCCACTCGGCGTGGGGGCCGGTCGTGATGGACGTGTGTGTCGGGGCTCGGATCGCTGATCTGGTGACGTGCGGGGTCGGGCGGTGGTGTGCTGCGCAGCAGCGGGTCGAGAAGGGTGGCCAGCGCAGCAGTCATGTCTGCTGCGGTGAGTGGGACGGTCGTGCTGATCGCGTGCTGGGCGAGGCCGTCGACGAGGGCGAGTGCCGCGTTTGCCATGTGGCGACTGGAGTCGCCTTGACCGCCCTCACCCAGGATCAGGGCGAATGCTTCGCGTAGCGCTTGGCGCACCTCGGCGAGGATCGCCTGTTGAAGATCGGCCAGTGCCGGAGTCGTGGCGGCCCGCGCGGCAAAAGCCACCTGGACGCGCGCCTCAGCTGCGCGACGTTCATCGAGGGGCAGGAGCTCGTGCAGTACCGCGGTGAGGTTCTCGCCCGCGTCGTTGGAGGCGAGAAGCGTCGCTTCGACGCGGGTGCGGATGCGCCGCACAACCTCGGTGAAGGCGGCGGCCAGCATGTTGTCTTTGCTCGGGAAGTAGTGCTGCACCGTGCCGATGGAGACCCCGGCTGCCTTCGCGACTTCGCGCACCGTGGCACGGTCGAGTCCTTGTTCGGCGACGACGGCAAGCATGGCGTCCACGATCGCAGTGGCCGACGTCCCGGGGCTTGACAACGAATCCACGGTGGACATAATACATCTGTATGAAGGTATACAAGCGTATGAAGGTCCCGAAGGGTCTCACGATAGGCACAGCGGCCGCGGTGGCCCTCGCGTGGGCGCCCTACGCCCTGAGCCCCGACACTGGCTGGTGGGCGCCAGTAGTACAGACGGCGATGCTCCTCGTGCTGTTCGCTGTGACGGTGCGCAGCCGCCGACTCAAGATCGCCGTGGTGGCCTTGGCCCAACGGTGGGTCATCAACCCGCTGGTCCGTGCCTTGTTCGCCATCGGCCTGAACCCACTCGGGCTTGCCATCCTCGAGACTCGAGGACGAGTCTCGGGAAAGCCCCGCCGGACACCTGTCGGTAACGGACGGGTGGGCGAGTCGATGTGGATCATCGCCGAGCACGGCACGCAGGCCAACTACGTCCGCAACATCCAGCACGATCCGCGGGTGCAGGTCCGGCTGCGCCGCGGGCTGCGCTACCAGTGGGTGCCCGGCCTGGCCACCGTCCTGCCCGACGACGACGCCTTGGCTCGACAACGCCGCATCATCCGATGGCACCCGCTGCGGGCGCTCAACGCGATGAACGTCCGCGTGCTCGGAGCGGACCTGCTCACCGTGCACGTACAGCTGCTGCCACGCGATGTCGCCGGCGGTGAGGAGTATCCGCGGCCCCCCGGTCCACGTCCCACTCGAGCGTCGACGGGCCGCCGAGCGGGCCGGCGGCCGGATCGTCACGCTGAGCCTGAACCTCGGGATCCCGTGGTGGCAGGCTCCACGTGCTGATCCGCCCAGGCCGAACGCGACCGGGCTGGTCGAGTTCGATCGCCCCGCTAGGCCGCTCCTGCTCCCGCAGATGATCTCGACTGGCGACGCTCCGCCGGTGATCGGCAACCGGTCGTGAAGACGAACCCGTCCCCACGGGCCATCGCGGCTGAGGTGCTGCTCCTGCTGGCCGTGCTCACCGCATTCAGCTGGCTGCACACCGAGGTCGTCCGCGACCCGGCGGCCGCCACCGCCCATGCCCTCGACCTCCAGTCGACTGAGCGAACCTTGCGCGTGAACATCGAGCTGCCGGTCAACATGTGGTTGTCGCAACAGCAGGTATTGAGTGCGGTCGCCGCAACCATCTACCGTGTGTACTACCTCCCCCTGCTGGCCGTGCTCGTCTGGCTCTTCCTGCGCCATCCCGCCTGCTACCAACGGTCCCGCCGAGTCCTGATCGCGATGAGCGGCATCGGACTGCTGGCCTTCTGGGTCTTCCCGGTGTCACCGCCCCGGTTCGCCCTGACGGGAATCGTCGACATCATCGCCGACCACGACATACTCTCCGTTCACCAATCAGTAGACCGCACCAGTAGCGCCAATCTCACGGCCTTTCCCAGCCTGCACGTGGGCTGGGCGGCTTGGTGTGCGTACGCCGTCTGGTCCACCTGCCGGCGCACCCACCCTCGGCAGGCTGCCCTGGCCTGGCTGTTTCCGATGCTCATGACCGCTGTGGTCCTGACGACGGGCGCCCACTACGTCCTGGACGTCATCGGCAGCGCTGCCTTGCTGCTGGCCTCCATAGGAGCGGCGACCGGAGGGTCTCGCATACTCGACCAGCTCCGACGCACCCCTGCGACACGACCGGCCCCACCCCACGACTCGACCTGATCGCCACTAGTCCTGGCTGACCGATCGGCCAGAGCGACGAACTTGATCTGTGGCTCGACGTGGAGTGCGATGGGCCTATGAGCACACCCCGTTCCAGCGAGTTGCCGATCGCCTGCACCCTCGGTGCGGATGACGGGCCAGCGCGTATGCGTCGGTGGCACGCCCTCGTCGAGATGGCTCACCCGACCGCCTCACGCAACGGTCGCACCCTCTAGTGGTGTGTCCCGCAAATAACTAGCGGTATTGTTGGTATTCTTGTCGTATGAGCGCACCCGCGGCCCCGCCGTTGCCGATGTCGGAGAGTCAGCGGGCCACCTTGGAGCAGTTGTCCCGGTCCCAGTCCGCGGCGCATCGGCAGGTGCAGCGCGCCAAGGCGTTGCTGCTGGCGGCGGATGGGGTTGCCAACACACGGATCTCGGCGCAGGTCGGGGTGACGCCGGTGACGGTGCGGGCCTGGCGTGAGCGGTTCGAACAGGAGGGGCTGGCGAAGCTGGGTCAGGTCCGGGCGGGACGCGGGCGGAAGGAGAGCATCACCCAGGAGCAGGTCCGCGCGATCGTGCACGACACGTTGCACACCACGCCGAAGGGTCAGACGCATTGGTCGTGTCGCATGATGGCCAAGCACGCCGGGGTGAGTTCCTCTACGGTGCAACGGGTCTGGCACGACCTCGGGATCAAGCCACACCGCCTCGACACGTTCAAGGTCTCGAACGACCCGGCCTTCGAGGAGAAGCTGACTGACGTGGTCGGGCTCTACCTGGACCCGCCGGAGAAGGCGGTGGTGCTGTGCGTGGACGAGAAGTCTCAGGTGCAGGCGTTGGACCGTACCCAGCCTTCGCTGCCGATGGTCAAGGGTCGTGGTGCGACGATGACCCACGACTACAAGCGCAACGGCACGACCACGCTGTTCGCCGCCCTGAACGTGCTCACCGGGCAGGTGACGGGGCGCTGCTTCGACCGGCACCGGCACGACGAGTTTCTCAAGTTCCTGGCGGTCATCGACACCGAAGTGCCCCAGGGCCAGGCGATCCACGTGATCCTGGACAACTACGGCACGCACAAGCACGCTGACGTGAGGCGCTGGCTGGGTCGGCACCAGCGGTTCCACCTGCACTTCATCCCGACCTCCTCGTCCTGGCTGAACCAGGTCGAACGGTGGTTCCGTGACCTGGACGGCAAGGCGCTGCGTCGAGGCAGTTTCAACTCGGTGCCTGACCTGATCGCCGCGATCGAGGACTACCTGCAGGCCAACAACGATGACCCCGCCCCGTTCGTGTGGACCGCGACCGCCGAGTCGATCCTGGCCAAGGTCACCCGCGCCCGCCGCAAACTCGAGGAAGTAGTTAATCAATGATGAGACGGACCACTAGCCTCGCCCGTTCACGGAGCGTGACCCGACACGCGGTCTGAGAACGCGAAAGTGCCTGTCGCACAACGAGATACTGGACTTCTCTACGGTTCAGCACGCTCAAGTGGAAGGCACCTCGCCAGTGAAGACTACAACGGGACGATCCACGAAGAAGTCAGCTCGCCGGGCACGTCGGAAAGCCGTCTGCGGAGGTCGGTCGTGGTCCACGGGGTTGGTGGTCTCCGCGGACGGGGACGGGGTCGTAGCCCACGCGGGCAACGTCGCCACCCGGCTGCTGGCCGACCAGGTCGGTCTGACCGGCGCCTTGTCCGGGGCGATGGCCCGGCGCGGGTTCACCCCGACGCACGACCGGGGACGGGTCCTGGTCGATGTCGCGGTGTTGATCGCCGGCGGCGGGGAGGCCATCGCCGACATCGACGTGCTACGCCATCAGAGCGAGGTCCTCGGATCGGTCGCCTCGGCGCCGACGTTGTGGCGGGCCCTGAACGAGGTCACCCCTGCGGTTGCGAAGCGGATCGATACCGCTCGGGCGAAGGTCCGCGCCCACGTCTGGTCCCAGCTCGAGAGTCGGGGCGGGTTGCCAGCGTCGAGGGTCGCCGACACCGACCTCGGCGACACGGTCGTTCTTGACGTCGACGCCACCTTGGTCACGACGCACTCAGAGAAGGAGAACGCTGCGTCGACCTTCAAGAGGGGGTTCGGCTACCACCCGCTGGGCGTGTGGTGCGACAACACCCAGGAGAGCATGGCGTTGATGCTGCGGCCGGGGAACGCCGGCTCGAACACCGTCGCCGACCACATCGCGGTCCTGACCGCGGCCATCGACCAGGTCCCCGCGACCCATCGGAAGAAGCTCCTGATCCGCGCCGACGGCGCCGGCGCCTCCCACGGGCTACTCGACTGGCTGACCGCCCTGAACGCGAAACACGGCCGGACAGTGGAGTATTCGGTCGGGTACGCCGTCACCGACAAGGTCCGCGACGCCATCGCCCGAGTCCCGAGGAAAGCATGGCAGCCCGCGATCACCGCCCAAGGCGAACCCCGCGAACACGGCGACGTCGTCGAGATCACCGGCATGCTCAACCTGAGCAGGTGGCCGGCCGGGATGCGGGTCCTGATCCGCCGGGAACACCCCCACCCCGGCGCGTCCCTGACCTTGTTCGAGGACGCCGACGGGTGGCGCTACCAGGCTGTCGCCACCAACACCCCGATCGCTACGGGTGGTCAGGTTGCGTTCCTCGAAGCGAGGCACCGCGCCCACGCCCGGGTCGAGACCAGGATCCGGCACGCCAAGGACTCCGGCATCGGCCGATTCCCCTCCCGCGAATACGCCATCAACCAGGCCTGGACTCTGGCTGCGTCGATCGCCGCCGACCTCATCGCCTGGCTTCGGCTACTGGCCCTGCCCGCGCGACTCAAAGCCTGCGAACCCAAAGCGCTGCGGTACCGGTTCCTGACCGTCCCGGCTCGCCTGACCCACGGCAGCCGCCGCCGGCATCTCCGCTTCCCCCGGACCTGGCCCTGGGCCCAAAAGATCGTCGCCGCCTTCACCGCGATCCGCGCGCTCACCACGATCCCGTCCCGGACCTGAGGGCTCCGCCCTCCCCTGTCCGCCCACGACCTGCGCCACCCGGAGACCCGCCCCGCAGCGCCACGCGGCCCACCGGCATACCCACGAACC
This sequence comes from Lapillicoccus sp., assembly GCA_965277795.1. GTDB lineage: Bacteria > Actinomycetota > Actinomycetes > Actinomycetales > Dermatophilaceae > Lapillicoccus. Next base: position 3,175,817 of record OZ255840.1, on the reverse strand, counting down.
CGAACCCGAGCCACCCGGCCCTGACCTACGCGTCAGCCGACCTCATGAAAGACCGAGGCTAGTCCCAATACCGTTAAGTTAGAACCACAACGGTGTAACTTGGTGGTATGCCTCGTGCCGGATGGAGGAAGCCGCCGTCGGATCGTCGGTTGTCGGACCTGGTCTCGGTGGGGGTCTTGACGCGGGTGTTCCCGCCGGAGCTGGTTGATGAGGTGATCGCCTCGGCCGGGCGGACCGAGCAGCGTCATGGGTCGCTGCCGGCGCGGGTGATGGCGTACTTCTGCATCGGGATGGCGTTGTATTCCGAGGGCTCCTATGAGGACGTCCTGTCGCAGCTGACGGACGGGCTGTCGTGGGCCTCTGGCTGGCAGGAGTCCCACACGCCGCCGAGTAAGTCCGCGATCTTCCAGGCCCGGGCCCGGCTGGGCGCGCAGCCGTTGGCGGCGTTGTTCGCGCGGGTCGCCGAACCGATCGGCACGCAGGGCACGCCGGGGGTGTGGTTGGCGGGGCGGCGTCTGGTCGCTATCGATGGGACCTGCCTGGACGTGGCCGATACGGGCGTGAACGCCGAGTACTTCGGACGTCCGGGGACCAGCAAGGGTGAGCAGGCCGCGTTCCCGCAGGCTCGGGTGGTCGCGCTGGCCGAGTGCAGCACCCACGCGATCTTCGCTGCGAACGTCGGCACCTACGCCCAGTCCGAGGCCGCCTTGACGGAGCCGCTGGTGGAGCGGTTGAAGCCAGGGATGCTGCTCACCGCGGACCGCGGGTTCTTCTCCTATGCATTGTGGCGCAGGGCAGCTGGCACCGGCGCCGACTTGTTGTGGCGGGTCCGCACCGACAGGACCGGCCCGAAACCCACCCACCTCGAAGACCTTCCCGACGGCTCCTGGCTGGCCCATCTCCTTCAGACCCACTCGGCCTCCGCGCGTGCTCAGGAGCCGATGCTGGTCCGGGTCATCGACTACACCATCGACGACGGCCGAGCGAACCCGACCAGCTACCGACTGTTCACCACCTTGACCGACCCGAACGAGGCCACCGCGGTCGAGCTCGCCGGCGCCTACACCCAGCGCTGGGAGATCGAGCTGGCCTTCGACGAGCTCAAGACCCACCAACGCGGACCTCGCACCGTGCTGCGTTCGAAGTCCCCCGACCTGGTCCTCCAAGAGATCTGGGGACACCTGTGCTGCCACTACGCGATCCGCGCCCTGATGACCCAAGCCGCCACCCACTCCGGGCACGACCCCGACCGGGTCAGCTTCGTCGCCGCGCTGCGGATCACCCGCCAGTCCATCGCCCACCAGGGCGACTTCCCCCCCTCACGACCCTGACGCCAACCACCGCAGCTGGCTGACCTTCCTACGCCGGCTCATCACCCGGCTCAACCCCGCACGCCGAGCACGCGCCAACCCCAGAGTCATCAAACGCAAGTACGTCAAATGGCACGTCAAACGCGCCCACCACGCCCAATGGCCCCGCCCCAGCACAACCACCTACACCATCATCCCCACCCTAACCTAACGGTATTGAGGCTAATCCGCGTGTCCAAAAATGCGGGCACACTCCACTCGGCTACCGAGTCACCCTCGAACCAGCCGCCTGAGCGGGTCGGCCACCACCGCAACCCCGCCTGGTGACCTTCATTTTCGAGCTAGGACGTCGGGAAACGTGACGGTCGCGGTTCCCGTCGCCGTCCAAGCCGCCGAAAAGGCGCGATCGTTCCTCAATGTCTCCAACGAGGGAGACCGGCCGCCTCGCCCTGGCCGAATTCGCGGTAACCACCGCCTGCGATGGGTGTCCACCACTTCGGACCCCTTGTTCTGAACCGCCCCGGGATGTCCGGAGACTCCGATTGTTGGGAAGGTTGGGGTCATGCCAGGAGATTCGAGGAAGCGGTATCCGGCGGAGTTGCGGGAGCGGGCGGTGCGGATGGTCGCCGAGGTCCGAGCCGATCACGACTCGGAGTGGGCGGCGATGGCGAAGGTGTCGGAGTTGCTTGGGGTCGGGACGCCGGAGACGGTCCGCAAGTGGGTGCGCCGGGCGGAGGTCGATGATGGTTCCCGGCCGGGAGTCACCAGCGAGGAGTCAGCGGAGACGCGCCGGCTCAAGCGTGAGGTGGTGGAGCTGAAGCGGGCGAACGGCATCTTGAAGGCTGCCGCGGCTTTCTTCGGAGCCGAGCTCGACCGGCCCTCCCGTTGATCGTGGACTTCGTCCGCGTGCACGCGGGCCACCGGGATGCCGGTGGCCTGCGGTGGGGTGTCGAGCCGATCTGTAGGGTGCTGACCGAGCACGGCCTGCCGATTGCCCCGTCGACGTACTACGAGCTGGTGAACAAGCTCGCCACGGCCTGTGACTGGGCGGATGCGGTGTTGGTCAACGAGATCCGTCGGGTCCACGCCGAGAACTACGGCGTGTACGGGGCGCGGAAGGTGTGGCTCCAGCTGAACCGGGAGGGTTTCGCGGTGGCTCGTTGCACGGTGGAGCGGCTGATGCGCGGGCAGGGCCTGGTGGGCGCAGTCCGGGGCAAGGTCAAGCGCACCACGATCGCTGGGCAGGGCGTGGATCGGGTCGCGGATCTGGTGTGCCGGGACTTTGGCTCAGTCGCGCCGAACGTGCTGTGGGTGGCCGACATCACTTATGTCTCGAGCTGGTCGGGTTGGGTGTACGTCGCGTTCGTCATCGACGCCTACGCGCGCCGGATTCTGGGTTGGCGCTCCGGCGCCTCGATGAGTAGCCAACTCGTTCTGGACGCGCTCGAGCAGGCGGTTTGGACCAGAAACCGTTGTGGGGCAACGGATCTGACCGGGCTGATCCATCATACCGACAGGGGCAGCCAGTACACGTCGATTAAGTTCAGCGAACGCCTCGCCGAAGTCGGGGTCACTGCTTCCGTTGGCAGCGTGGGCGATTCGTACGACAACGCCCTCGCCGAGACGATCAACGGCCTCTACAAGACCGAGCTGATCAAGAAGCAGGGTCCCTGGCGGACCGTGGAACAGGTCGAGCTCGCGACCGCGGAATGGGTCGACTGGTATAACCACAGGCGCCTCTACGAGTACTGCGGCGACATCCCACCCGCCGAGCTCGAGGCCGCCTACTACGCTCAAGACGGAGCCCAGCAGACCGCTGAGCTCTCACACCCCTGAGTCCCCGGACTCACCGGGGCGGTTCAGTGTTGCACGGGGCCTGGGTTTCGTCAAGTGGTCTGGCCCCACCCGTGGTCGCGCATGTTGGCACCACTTGCCAAGTTCTGGGCGTCTCTTTTTGTGTCACGGCGGTAGCGTCGCTGTTGTTGGGTGACGTCGGCGACAAGGTTGGACATGACGCATTGGACGGCTGAGAGGACTTTGGAGGCTGCGGCGGCTTGGGTGTGGGTTCCCGATGATGCGGATTCGATTGAGACCGAGGACTATCAGCTGATTCGCTATCCCGACTACTACGCAATGACGAGCCAGGTCGCGTGGTCGCGGACCTCACGGCCTGTTCTCGACCTTGCCGCTGAGGTGGCGGGTCATGTGCGCGGCTGGGGTGGGTCTGAGGTCAATTGGTGGGTCTCCGCAGCCACGGTGCCCTCCGACAGTATGGAGACGCTGAGATCTCTGGGTGGTGAGGCGGTCGAAGCTGTCGACGTGCTGGCCGGTGACTTGGCCGGCGGATTGCCCGAGCTCGGTGAGCGTGCTGATGTGCGTGTCGAGGTCGTGCATGACGAGGCCACCCTGCGAGCCAGTTACCTGGTGGCAGCGGAGGCATGGGATCAGGCCTACCCGGACGATCAGCGCCACGGCGAGAGCCTCACCCAGGTGCAGCGAGACCTGGAGTCCCGGGCCGGCTTCGAAGTCGTTGCCTTCCTCGGTGGGCAGCCCGTCGCCTGTGGCGGTTGCACGATGGCAGGTGAGGTCGCCCGGTTGTGGGGCGCAGCCACGCTTGAGTCCGCTCGTCATCAGGGCGCCTACCGCGGCGTCTTGGCCGAGCGCTTGGTTGTCGCCCAACGTTGGGGCTCCACCCTGGGGTTGGTCAAGGGCCGTGTCGAGACCTCCGCTCCGATCCTTACGCGGGCGGGCTTATTGAGGTACGGCGACGAACGGTGCTACCGGATCTCCGTGGCCGAGAAGGTGGCGTGAGACGTCTCTAGGGACTTGGGCATGCGACGGCCGAGGTCCTCAGCTGGGGGTTCTCCTAACGCCACGCTTGCTGGTGCGCAGCCGGTAGGACTGGGTACCGGTTTCGAGGATGTGAGCGTTGAAGGTGACTCGTCGACGATGGCTGCGACGAGCCGGGCGTCGGGGAACACTGAACCCCACTCTGAGAACGGAAGTTCGATGCTAGGGCGACGCTGGCCCTCTCTTCCCTGGCGGTAATCACCTGGAATAGCAGCTCGGCGCCCTTGGCGTCGACGGAGACGTATCCCAGCTCATCAAGGAGCAGCAGATCGAGCCTTGCGTACCGTCCGACCACCCGGGACAGGATCCGTTCGTCGGCGGCTTCGACGACCTCGTTGACCAGTTGGGCGGAGGTCACGTAGCGGACCCGCCGGCCTTGCTCACAGGCGGCCAGGCCGAGCCCGATGAGCAGGTGGCTCTTTCCGGTGCCGGAGTCGCCGAGCATGACCACCGGGTCCCCGGCGTCGAGGTAGCTTCCGGTGGCTAGGTGCGCCAATGTCGCCGGCTTGATGACGGGGACGGCGTCGAGGTTGAAGTCGGCCAACCGCTTGAGCCTGGGGAACTTGGCTTCGTTGACCCGTCGGGTGCGGCGGCGCTCGGTGCGGTCGTCAACCTCCGCGGCCAGGACTTCGGCGAGGAACCCCAAGTGTGACTGCCGTTCCCGTGCGGCGATCTCGGCGAGCCGGTCGGCTTCGCCTCGGAGGGTGGGCAGGTGCAGTTCCCGGGCGGAGACGCCGATGGAGGCCTTCGCGGCGGTGTCCGTGCTCACGGCATCGCCCTTCGGCTCAGCAGGTCGTCGTAGCCCAGCAGGGACGGCGCGGGCCGGTCGTACCTGTCCAGCTCCCCGATCGGCACCACCGCAGCCACATGCTGCTCGGCCGTACGGCGGGCGTCGATGATGACGACTTCCGGGTTGAGCATGTTTGTCTCGACGGCCCGGCCCATCGCCGCGGCAAGCACGTGCGCCGGCAGGGTGCGGTGGGCCAACAGCACCTGGACCCAGCGCGCGGGTGCCAGGCCCGTCGCCCCGGTCGCGTCGGACGGCATTCCAATACCGTTGATACGCCGGTGTGAACGCGCCGGACGCCTTGGCCTGGGCCAACGCGGTCGCACCACGGAACGCACCTGGTTTGCGGGCCAGGACCTCGAGGTAGTGGTCCAGGCACAGCACGTCGACGTACCGCCCGATCGCCCGCACGTGAGTCGCGACGACCTTCGGTCCGTCGAGAACCTCTACTTGAGTAGCGGTCAACCGGATGGTCAACCGTCAGGCCACACACCGGGCCGGGACGGAGTAGTAGCACTGCCGCACCGACACCCGAGACCGATGATCCACCCGGCGTTCCGCGATGACGGCCGGGTCGAACGGCTCGGCCGGCAGTTCCCTCAGCGTCGGCGGCCGTCGGCAGCTGCCCGTCTGGCGCGGAAGGACGTTCGTCGGGGCGGCCGGCTTGCGGCGAAAGGACTGTGAGGACGGCGCCTGGGGAGTGCGTGGGTTGCTCCGGTGTTCTCGACTGGCTCGGAGGCCGTAGCGTGGAATCCGACCACCAACCGCAGGGGTGTAGGGCTCACAGATCGGGGATTTCGTGACAAGTTGTCCGCTCGACCACCAAGATGTGACGACTCCGGAGTTCCTTCCCCAGATCGGGAAGTGGATGCTGGATCCAAGTCTGGTCCCGGCGCACTGGATCGGCGGTCCTCGACGGCAAGACGTTGAGGGAGCCCATCAACGTTCTGATCCTGGATCCGCTGGCTGGCTCAGTAGATGATGCGAAACTTCGCTTGACGCGAAGTTGCTCGCTGGCTGGCTACCCGAGCAGGCAGGGACATTCGAAAGGGTACTCGGGCTGCATCGGTGGTGAGATCTACGGGCAGCTGCCCGAGGGCAGCGATGACGCGTTCTCTGATGCGCCGTTCGTCGTGGATAACAACCACGGCCGGATCTTCGGTCCCTTCGAGCACAGCATCGGCTACTTCTTCATCGGTGCTCTCAGTCGTGAAAAGGTGGTCCCGCTGGCGAAAGTCAGGCATCAGTACGTTTCTTTCAACCGGGCCCGCGATGACTTCGCCCAGATGCTGGCTCGGAACGGCGCCCACGAGGTTGCCGGGTTCGTGAATCTGGACAACGCCATCGTGCACGGCCCGATCACCACCGGCGACCACGACGGCATCGCTGTCTCGTTGGTGGCCGTCAGCTAAGGTCGGCTGCGCCGTCATTGCAAGCCCGCGTCCGATACGAAACCCATATCCGTGGGCGCACTGCTCGCCCCCGGGCCTGTGCCCAGCCTGTCATTGTGTTGCGGTGGCCACGACGTACTTGCAGCAGTCGCATCTCGCTGTGGTCGTTTTGTCGGTCAGCGCGGTCGCTTTCGCGTTCGGCGAGTTCTTCCAGACGCTGCGACGACGTCGGGGGTCTCGCCACGTCGACCTGGTCGGCGAGGTGGTTTTCAGGGTCATGTTCTTCGGTGGGATCCTGATGCTGCCGGCGGGCGCGTCGCTTGCGCCAGGAGCAGTGGTCCCCGGCGGGGTGGTGTCCGTCGCTCTCGGCGCGGCGGTGGGCTGCCTGGGCCTGGCTCTGCGATGGTGTCCGTTCCTCATCCTCGATCGCTACTTCACCGTGGTCCTGAAGGTAAGCGCTGACCAAGTGGTTGTCGAACGCGGCCCGTATCGGTTCCTGAGGCATCCGAGCTACACGGGTCTGCTGATGGCCCTGCTCGGCTTCGGGCTCATCCTCGGCAACTGGGCCGGCCTCCTCGCGTCTTTCGTCCTCATCCTCGCCGCGGTCATCTACCGTATCCGGATCGAGGAACGCGCCCTCTTGCAGGCCCTTGGCGATCCCTACCGGCGCTTCGCCACGAGTCGGGCCCGGCTCGTGCCATTCGTCTGTAATCCCGTGCCGCAAGCCCGGATGCGATGCCGAGCGCCCCGTGCCAGGTTGGTGCAACAGGCGGCGGAAGGGGACACTGACGCGATTTCTCATCCGATGGCGCACAGGCCGCGATAAGGACCGATAAACCGACTCAGTTGGTGGCGGCAGACTGCGTTGCCGCCACCAGGAGTCGCGCGGCGAGGTTCTCCGGGTGGACGAACGGGGACATGTGCATCGCGCCGGGAAGCAGCTGGAAACGCCCTGCCGGGAACATCTGAGCTGTCGCTGCCACGGCTTGCGGAGTTGAGACGGCGTCACCTTCGGCAGCGATCGAGGTCGTGGGCGCGGTGACCATCGGCGCCTTGGCCGAGCCGTCGTATGTGGATATCGCCGCGAGCGCCTGAGACCAGAGGGCACGGTTGGGGTTGGTCAGACGCCGGCGGGCGTACTGCACGACCCCACCATCATCCTCATCGATCTCTGCGGGCGTGAACCAGCGGGCTATGCCCGCTTCCACATCGACCGGGTCACCCCGTTTCAAGGACTCCGCGGAGGCCGCGAACGGAGGGAAAGCGGTGATCCGGGAACAGATCAAGGTCAGGCTGCTCACCCTGAGTTGAAGGATCACCGCGAGCTCGAGCGCGACCTGGCCGCCGAACGAGTGTCCGACCACGTGCAGGTGCTGCGGACCGTTACCGAGCGTCTCGGCCACCCGCGCTGCGATGTTGTGCTGCGGTGTCGGGTCGCCGTGTCGAGGGTTGGCGTCGGGAACCAGGACCTTCCCGTGGCGTGCCAGCCGGGAGCCGACGTCCCGCCAGACCAGAGGGTCGAGGGGAGTTCCGTGCAGCAGCACCCATGTCGCTACGTCGCCGTCCACCATGGACCGAGACCTCCGTTCTGGTGTTGACGCCACTTCTCTGCCGCCGAACGACGGGTGCGGGGACGACCCTCAACAGACTGAGACTGTTGGCGTAGACCTCCATCATGGCTGGCGGCGGGTCACCCAAGGGTCTGGCCGGCGGCGGTGATCCGCTGGCCCAGCTCCGTGATGATGGCTCGCTCCGGTGCGGGCCCTCCTGAGTCGACGTGGTTGACGAGGTCGGTGACCTCGTCGGTGAGGTTCTCCAGGGCGAGCGCGTGGGGCAACACGTGGGCGGCGTAGGCCCTGACGGGCAAGGGATCACCGAGCGCGGCCTGGGCGCGTTGCCGGCTTTGGTGGGCGAGCTGGTAGGCGCGGTCCCGGAGGCGGGGAAGGTCGCGGCGCTGTGCCGGCGGTGTGACAGCTTGGCGCAGGTACGCCTGCACCGCTGATGCCGTCTCCGTCAAGGCGACGGGAGCTGATCTGCGCTCGGGCCACAGGAGGTAGCCGAAGGTGATGGCGATCCCGCAACCGATCAGCGTGTCGATCAGGCGGATGCCGGGTGCGACCGGGTCCGCGGCACCGATGGACAGGCTCAGCAGGGCCGAGCAGGTCAACCCGACCACGCTGACCCCGTAAAGCTTGGGGGCCGCGCACACCGCGAAGCCGAGGGACAGCGAGGCGGCCGCCGCGACCGACCACCCGGTGCCCAGTGCGGTGATGACGGCTGCCGCGAGCAGGGCCCCCACCAGGCTCCCGGCAGTGCGGTTGACGGTGCGCGCGTACACGGACGCGTACTCCGGGCGCACCGCCACCGCCACCGTCAGGGGAAGCCAGAAGGAGTGGCTTTCGGTATGCAGGGCGCAGGTGATCGCGGTGGCGATCGTCATGCACAGCGACAGGCGCACCCCGTCGAGCAGCGCGGGCCGCTGAACGCTGAGCTCGACGGCACCCACGAGCCGTGCACGCAGGGGCTGCACGGACCGGGTCGCGCCGGAGGTGATGGTGACCTCCGCGGGTACGACCGGGACCCGCTTGGACGCCGTCGTCGTCGCAGCCTGACGGAGACCCTCGACCGTGGCCTGGGGGATGGGCCGGGCTCGAATGAAGAACCCAGCTGCGGCCAGCGCGACCTGGTCGGCTAGTGCGGCTGCCTGCACGAGTCTGCGGGCGTTCTCGCGTCGGCTGAAGCCGGTGCTGAGCCGGTGGTCGAACACCTCGGCTCGGCTACCCGCCGACGCGGCCGCCAGCCCGGCTCTCGCCGCTGGTCCCTCGGTGGTGCCGATCCGGTCCAGAAGGTCGGCTGAGCGGTCGAAGACGGCGGCCACCGCTGCCCACTCGGGCCGGTCACGGCATACCGGCCACCCGGCGACGGCGATCACGCCGAGCACGGCCGTCCCGGTCAGGTACCAGGCTGCCTGCTCCCAACCAGGCATCGGCACCCGCGCGAACTCGCCGAAGCTCAAGCCGACCAGCGCCATCAACGCGGCCGCCGTCACCATCGGACCGATCACCCCGACTGCGCCAGACACCAACGCCGCCAGCGCGGCGACCGCGACCTTGCTGGGGGTCGAATCGGCCACTGCAACCCCGACGATGATCCCAGCGCCGGCGCCGGCGCCCTGACACACCACGGAGAGCAGCCGGGTCCGGTACGCCCCGGACGTCACAAAGACCGCCGCACAGGCGACCCCGAAATACGCCAGGCCAACCGCGTCGAGCCGCCCACCTGCTACTCCGGCCGCGGCCACCAGCCCTGCAGCGGTCACCGCCCACACCCCACGCCGGACCGCCCACGGCGCGCTGGTCGGACGCAACACCGCCGGCACCCGACCGGTTCCAACCATGACCGGCACGCTAGCTTGCGGTGGGCGGGGGCTAGTCGAACAGGGCGTTGACCTTGGCGGTGTCGTAGTAGCCGATGACCTCGTGGACGCGGTCGTCGACGACGTGAATCACCCAGCAGTAGCGCATGTTGTAGTCGATCCCGTTCTTACCGAGGCCCTCTCGGGAGGTGAACAGGACGGTGCCCCAGTCACCGTCGGCAACGATCCGTTCCACCGACGGCTTCGGCCAGCTGGCGAGGCGATCATCGAGCCGGCGGTAGACCCCGTCGATGTAGGCCTGCTTTCCCCGGTAGGTGCCGGACACCGCCGATGTCCCGGTGGCCGTCCAGACCACGTCGTCCGACAGGGCGGCCAGGAACGCCTCGGCCGTCCACCCGGTGGACTCCAACGTGGCGAACCAGTCCCGCAGGAACGCCCCGGCACCGCCCGGGGAGGATGTCACCGCTGGGGCGTCGGCTCCGTCGTCGGTCGGCCCGTTCATCGTGCTCATCGCGGTGCTCCTTTTTTGCGAGGGTACGGTCATGGCCGGCTCCCGGGGGTCACGACCCGAAAAAGGTTCCCCACCGGCGGTGAGCAGGCTTATGGCGTCAGCAGGGCGTGGAGGGCGAGTCGGTCCGGCTTGCCTTGCTCCGTCAACGGGAGGTCGTCGACCACGATAACCTTGTCGACCCACCCGGCGAGAATCTCGCGGTGGAGGTGCCGGCGCAGGTCGTCGTCGGTCAACGCGCTATGCCGTGCTCGTTCAGCCACCACCGCGAACGGTGCGGGCTCCTGGTCGACGGGCAGAGCGACCGCATACCGCACCTCGGGGTGAGTGCAGGCCGCGTTCTCGAGGTCCACCGGCATCACCGTCGAACCGTCGACCGTCCGCGCGTCGGTGGCGCGCCCCCGGACGGTGAGGTAGCCGTCCTGGTCGAGGACGCCGAGGTCACCCGTGGCGTACCAGCCGTCCCGGAAACGGGTGTCGTTCGGCCGCCCCCGGTACCCCGTGGCCATGCCGGGAACACGCACCTCGATCCCTCCCTCCTCCCCCGGTCGGCGGCCGAGCCGTCCCGGCGCCGGATCACCACGTCGACACCCGGCAGAGGCCGGCCCGAGCTGGGCAGCAGCCCCGTACGAGCGGCGTCGTACTCCGGGGCAGCCAGGACACTGACCATGCCGGCCTCGCTCATCCCATACGTGTTGGCCAGGATGGGCCCGAGCCTGCCGAGCAGACGCCGGCGCAGGCTCGCCGGGGCGGGCGCGCCGACATGGGTGATCCGCACCAACGACGAAAGGTCGTGGACACTCCCATCGAACCGGTCCGCAAGATCCACCAGCTGAGGTTCGACCACCGTCAGATGGGTGATCCTCTCGGACTCGACGGTCTCCAGGACGCCGACAGGATCGAAACGGTCGGTGAGAGCGACCACCCCGCCGCCGCCCAACACCTGAGCGACCACCACCTGCGTCCGCCGCGGGGACCAGGCACACGCCCGGGCACATAGGCGAACGCGCCAGAGACCAGCAGCCGCCGGTCTGTCATCGGCCTGTCACCGAGCATCCGGGCGTAGTCAGCGAAGCTCCGAACGGAGACCTTCGACGCACCGGTCGTGCCACCGGACGCGATCAACACGGCCACGTCGTCCGGGCACGCCAGCCCAGGGAACGGCTCGCTGGACTGGGCGGCAGCTTCCTCACCGAGATCCGCAAGCCCCGGTACCGGACCCACCGAAACCACCACATCCGCCAGAAGCGACGAGGTGGCCTCGGCATCCGCCGCCGTACTGGGAAACACGACAAGCAGCGACGGCTCCACCTGGCCCAAGAACGTGACCAGACGACCCGGTACGCCCGTGTCGGGAGAGAACGTGCTGGCCGCACCAGTCAACGCGATGGCATACCGCACCGCCAACGCCGCGGGGGAGTTATCAGCCAGGATCGCCACCCGGTCATCCGGTCCGACGCCACGCACCGTCAGGGCATGCGCGTAGCGGTACGTCAACGCCGCGAGCTCGCCGCCAGTCACCGTCACGCCGGGAGCACGCACCACCACCCGACCCGGATCCACCACCACCTGGTCCATGATCGCTTCAGCCCACGACCGAAACCGCTCATCACCTCGTGAAGAGTCAACCCCAGCATCGCCAGCGCCCACCAAGAACAGCTCCTCCACCAACTCGCCCATCGGGGGCATTCACCGCGAAGACTACGACGCAACGGACACAGGCTGGCCCCATCCCACCCCTCGGCTGCACAGTCCCTGGAGCGTTGCAGTCCATGTCCGCTCGATGGCGTGAGCAATCCTCGCAACCTCTTGCGAGGTGCGTCCTACATGGCGGAAGGACGCGTCTGCAGGCGTACGTCTCGTGCGCTCGTGAGACTCATCAGAACGTCCCACTCTCGACATGTCGAGCCGGCGGACACGGTCATAAGCACCCGATCTTCGTCACACGGCAAGTGCGAGGGCGTCCTTAGATCCGTTCGGTCGGCCTTCGTACCGGCACCGCGACCGGTCACCTTCCTGCCGAGGCAGGTTCCGGGTCACTGCACCAAGGCGGCCCTCCGGTGACCTCCCAGCCGCGAAACCGCGTTATTCCTTTATGCGTGCGCAGGTCGCCCCTGCGCACCCCCGGAGCCGACGGTTGCTGCATCCGGAGCACCCAGAGGGGCAGCGCGTCGAACCGGAGTCTCAGTAGCAAGGGCGAATCCCGTGCATTCGCCGTGAGAAGGTGCGGGGCTCGAATCCCCCGCAGCTCCACCACCGCAGGGCCTCCGGTCCACCTCACCTTCCGCAGGATGGTGAGGTGCGACCTCGGCTCAGCGCACCGACTTCCGCTCGTAGATCACCATCGACCAGACGTATCCGGCGGCCGCGATCGCGACAGACCACGCGATGGCGAGCACCGGGTTCCACCCCAGCGGGGTGCCCAGGAGCAGTCCGCGGATGGTCTCGATGAACGGGGTGAACGGTTGGTACTGCGCGAACCACTGCAACCCCGCCGGCATCGAGTCGGTCGGCACGAAGCCACTGCCGAGCAACGGCAAAATGGTCAGGATGAGTGGCAGGTTGCTGGCTGTCTCGACCGTCTTGGACTGCATGCCCATGCCGACCGCGAGCCAGCTGATCGCGTAGGAGACGAGCACGACCATGCCCGCGGTGGCCAGCCACTGGAGCGGGCCTGCGCTGGGTCGGAAGCCGATCGCGAGGCCGACGCCGAGGACGAGGGTGGCGGCGATGATGGCTTGGGCGGTGTTGCCGAGTACGTGCCCCGCAAGTACCGCCACCCTCGAGATGGCCATCGTGCGGAACCGGGCTGTGATGCCCTCGGTCATGTCCATCGCGACCGTCGTCGCAGTGCCACCGGCGGTGCCCGCGATGGTGATCAGCAGGATGCCCGGCATGACGTAGGCAAGGTAGGCCTCTCGCCCACCGCCGGGGGTCGCGCCGGGCAGTCCGGCACCGAGCGTTCCGCCGAAGACGAACACGACCAGGAGCAGGATCACCACCGGGCCGCCGATGACGAAGATCGACAGGCCGGGGTAGCGGATCATGTGCAGGAGGTTGCGCCGGAGCATCGTGATCGAGTCCGCGACGACGTGTGACTGGCGACGGGCGCCGGGGGAGCCCGGGTGGTGGGTGGGGATGGTGGTCATGACGCGGTTCTCTTCCTGTCTGCCTGGCTGGGCTGGTCCTTCGTCGCGGTCAAGGCGAAGAACACGTCGTCGAGGTCCGGGGTGTGGATGCTGAGGTCGTCGACCTCGATGCTGGCGGCGTCGAGGCGGTCAAGCAGGGTTCGCAGCGCGTCGACTCCTCCGTCGCTCTGAACGGTCAGTGCGAGTGCGGCGTCGTCGCGAGCGGACTCCTGCAGCAAATGGGAGGCGGTGTCCAAGCTCGCTGAGTCCGCGAACCGGATCCGGATGTGCCCACCGGGAACGAGGCGCTTGAGCTCGTCCGGCGTCCCGTCGGCGACGATGCGGCCGGTATCGAGCACGGCGATCCGGTCCGCGAGCTCGTCCGCCTCGTCGAGATTCTGAGTGGTGAGCATCACCGTCGTGCCCTCTGCGACAAGCCCGCGCACGATGCCCCACATGGTGTGGCGGCTGCGGGGGTCCAGGCCCGTGGTGGGCTCGTCGAGGAAGATCACGCTCGGTGTGGCGACCAGCGTCATCGCCAGGTCGAGCCGGCGCTTCATCCCACCGGAGTAGGTGGCGAGCGGTGTGCGGGCGGCCTCGACGAGATCGAACTGTTCGAGCAGCTCGGTTACTCGCGCAGTCGAGCGCTTCGGTCCGAGGTGCCTCAGCCGGGCCATCAGCAGCAGGTTCTCCTCGCCGGTGAGCAGGTTGTCGACCGCGGAGAACTGGCCCGTGAGACCAATCGCGGCGCGCACGCCGTCGGGGTCGCGCACGACGTCGCATCCAGCGACCGTCGCGGAGCCGGCATCCGGGCGCACGAGTGTGGACAGGATGTGGACGGTGGTCGTCTTGCCGGCGCCGTTGGGGCCGAGCAGCGCGAGGACGGTGCCTGCACTCACGGTGAGGTCGACGTCGTCGAGCACGATGTTTGCGCCGTAGGACTTCCGTAGCCCGTGGACGCTGATCGCTGTGGTGGTCATCTCGTTCGCTTTCTGTAGGTTGGCCGAGCTCATCGCGCGCGTCGGATGTCGATGTCGCCGTACTGAGTCCGGACCCGTACCGCGACGGCATGCTCGGACGCGTCGGGACCGCGGTCGCCGACAAGCTCGTTGCGCACATGCCCGTCCTTCGAGGACAGGTCCAACCAGGCGGGAACACCGGGCCGCACGCCGATGGTCACTTCGCCGTAGCCACTCTCGACCTGGATGGAACCGCTCGAGACTTCGTGGAGCCGGATGCTGCCGTATGCGGTCTTCGCCGTTACGCAGGCACGTGCCCTCGTGATCTCGAGGTCGCCGTAGGAGAGCTTCGCGTCGAGATCGCCGCCGGACTCATCGACCACGATGGTGCCGTGTGACGCCTTGAGGAGCGCGTCCCCAGTGACCCGGCCGATGCGGATCTGGCCGTGGTCGGCCGTGATCTCGACCCCGCCCTCGGCCGTGCCGACGGTCGCGTTGCCGTGTCCGGCACGCACCCACAGGTCCGCGGTGGTGTCGACCTCCACGGCGCCGAGGGAACCCTTGATGCGGGTGGCGCCGAGGCGTCCGAGCGTGCGGACGCCGCCGACGGCGATCTCGGCCGTCAACCGGGACCCCGTCGGCAGCTCGACTTTCACGTCCACCGACTCGGTCGGGCCGAACCAGCTGATCCTGGGTCGCGGGCCGACGATGATGATCCGTCGGCCGTCGAAGTCGACCCTGGTCTCGTCCGCGCCGCGCTGGTCGACTGCCTTGGCCGGGTTGCTGGGCGACACGGTCACAACCGTGTCGACGCGGTCGCTGGCGACGACCTCGATCCGGCCGACCTGCACGTTCACGGCAAGGTCGATCGGGGTATGAGTGTTGTAGGTGGGCATGCTGCTGCCTGGCCTTCCGTGGGCGCGTTCGTCAGACCGCGCGTTTCCGCGTGGCTGGTGCAAGTGAGGGTGTGGGCGGGTTAACGGGCCCAACCAGCGAAGTTGTCGCCGGTCCGCAGGGTGCGTTGTGCGGATCGTCGTTGCCTGGGTTGGAGAGCGGCTGCGACTGCGCGGACCAGCCAGGTGTTCACCGACAGGCCGTCGGTCACCGCGGCCTCGTCCACTCGCGCTTTGAGGGCGTCCGGTAGGCGGAGCGTCGTGCGCGAGGTGCTTGCGTCCTCGACGTCGACGGAGGCAGCGGTCCGGTCGGCGTCCCGCTCGATGCTCGAATCGGTGCTCGAATCGGTGCTCGACTCGATGTTCGGCGGGGTGACGACGAACTCGATCTCGCGTCCCCGCAGTCGGATGTCGACCGAGCCGGGCGCGAGGTCACGAGTGATCTCACCGGCCGCGGCCGAAAGGGCATCGAGGAGTGCGAGCCGCGCCGCGGCATCCAGTCCGGCGGCAAGCCGTTCGGCGGCGGCCCGAGTGTCCTCAGAGCCTGTTGCCGCGGCCGCGACCAGCTGACGCCGCAGGTCGATGAGGTAGGGCTCGAGCTCCATGCCACCATCATGACACCATCATGGTGTCAAATCAAGCGGAAGTGGTGTCACCGGGCTATCGGCATGCATCCGCCGTCCGGTTTGCACTCAGGATGCCGATGATGCAAACTGCACTTTGTGGTTGAGAGTGCAACTCTGACGGCCGCCACGTCCGAACCCCGGGAACGCGGCAGCGCTGTCGCTTCCCTTGCCGAGGTCCGTGCGGCTGACGGTCGGCGACGTCGCCATCAAGCCACCTCGCGCGCCATCACGGTCGCCGCCCAGTCGCTGGCCGCCGCGCACGGGCTCGACGGGTTCACGATGGACCAGCTCGCCGGCCAGGTTGGCCTGTCGCGCCGCACCCTGTTCAACTACTTCTCCGGCAAGGAGGAGGCCGTCCTCGGCGAGGTGCCGGAGGTCGAGGGGTCGACCCTCGCCGCCTTCCGGGCCGGCGGCCCGACCGGTCACCTGCTGCTCGACCTGGCCGGCCTCGCCGCCGAGATCATCGGGTCGATCCCGCCCACGCCCGAGCAGATGCGGGTCGGTCGCGAGGTGTTCACCAAGAACCCGCGGCTGCTCAGCCGCGACCAGGAGCGTTTCGAGGCATACGTCGCGCGGTTCCGACAGGAGATCGCGAGGCGCGAAGGGTATGCCTCCGACGACATACGTCCCCGGCTCGCCGTTGCGATTGTCGTCGGGCTCTACGAGGTGGCCCTCGAGGAGCTCGTCAGCGGCCGCTGCGGCGGCGATCTCTCGACCGCGTTCGCGGCCTCGCTGCAGGGCGCCCGTTCTCTCGTCTGCTGAGCCAGGCCTCTCCCTTCCACTCTCACCTTCCGACCCAGCACGACCCCAGCACGACCCCAGTACGACCCAGTACGAGCTGAGCACCAAACCACGCACGATGGCGTGCACTCCGTCCCGTTGTCAGGAGCACCCCTCGCATGGCCACTCTTCTCTACCGCCTCGGTCGCGTCGCCTACCGCAGGTGGCCGGCTTTCCTTGCGGCCTGGATCGTCGTCCTCGTGGCGATCGGTGTCACCGCGGTGGCCATCTCGAAACCGATGAACGACGCCTTCAGCATTCCCGGCATCCCCTCCGAACAAGCGCAGACGCTGCAGACAGAGCTGGGGCTGGGAGGTGGGGGTTCGCTGGACTCGGCGAACGGCACCCTCGTCATCGCCGCCCCAGAGGGCCACCGGCTGAGCGAACCCGAGTACTCGTCAGCCGTTGACGCCATGCTCACAAAGCTGCGGCAGGTCCCGCAGATCGCCTCGCCGGACCGGCTCGGCAACCCGGTGCAGGTTGCGGCGGCCCAGTACAAGCAGGCCGTTGCCGGCGCTGTCAAGGCCGGTCAGCCGCAGGCGGTCGCCGAGACCAACGCCAAGGCGTTGCTCCCGCTGAGCGCCGACGGCAGGGTCGGGACGGTCTCGTTCACGTTCGACGCCAGGTCGCCGGGTGACGTCAAGGCCTCGACGCGGGACGCAATCACCGCAGTCGCGGACTCTGGACGCGCGTCCGGCCTGGTCGTCGAGGCGTCCGGTAGCGGCCTTCAGGCCGCCGTGGGCATCGACGGCAGGAGTGAGGCGCTCGGGCTCCTCGTCGCGGGGATCGTCTTGATCCTCACCTTCGGGTCGCTCGTGGCGGCCGGTCTTCCGCTTCTCACGGCCATCATCGGAGTCGGGATCGGGTTCCTCGGGGTCACGGCGGCGACTGCTTTCACGGACATCGGCTCCACCACCCCGATCATTGCGGTGATGCTGGGCCTGGCGGTCGGGATCGACTACGCGCTGTTCATCCTGTCCCGTTATCGCACCGAGCTGGACTCCACCGACGACCGCGTGGAGGCCATCGGCCGCGCCGTCGGCACGGCGGGCAGTGCCGTCGTCTTCGCCGGTCTCACCGTGCTCATCGCGCTCGCGGCCCTGGCGGTCGTACGAATCCCGTTCTTGACCGCCATGGGGCTGGCGGCGGCGGGAACCGTCTTCGTCGCCGTCCTGATCGCGCTCACCCTGCTGCCCGCGCTGCTCGGGATGCTGAAGTCCAAGGCCTTCGCCGGGCGGGTGCGCGACCGCAACCGTGGTCGGCACGAGGCTCCGCCGGAGAGCACCGTCGCGACGAGCGCCGACCTGCCGGAGCACTCCGACGTCGGGACGCCCCAGCGCACCAACAACGGCGTGCGCTGGGCACGGCTGGTCGCCCGCGCTCCGCTCGTGGTCGTCCTGCTCGCCGTGGTCGGGCTCGGCGCGCTGGCCGTGCCCGCGAGGGACCTGCACCTGGCTCTGCCCAGCGACTCGACGGCCTCGTCGAGCACCACCCAGCGCCGTGCCGCGGACCTGCAGACCGCCGCGTTCGGAGCAGGCCGCGGTGGCCCCCTCCTCCTCGTCGTCGACGCCCGCGCCCTCCCGGACGCGGCGGCGCGCGGACAGGCATACGGGGCCGTGACGCAGTGGGCAGCCAACCGCGGTGACGTGGCGAACGCCCAGGTGATCGGGACGAACCAGGAGGGCACCGGCGCGCAGGTGCTCATCACGCCGAGAAGCGGGCCGGACGACCAGGCCACCCTCGACCTGCTCAGCGGGTTGCGCGACGGGCAACGCACCATCGAGGCGCAGACGGGGACGGTTCTCGGCGTGACGGGGGTGACCGCGATCCAGAGCGATGTGTCGCAGCGCCTGTCCGAAGCGCTACCGCCCTATCTGGCGGTCGTGATCGGGCTGGCGTTCGTCCTGCTCGTGCTCGTGTTCCGGTCCCTCCTCGTGCCGTTGACGGCGACCCTGGGCTTCCTGCTGTCGTTGCTGGCCACCCTCGGGCTCACGGTCCTGGTCTTCCAGAAGCACCTGTTCGGTGTGGTCGAGCCCGCCCCCCTGGTCAGCTTCATGCCGGTGCTGCTGATCGGGATCGTGTTCGGGCTGGCGATGGATTACCAGGTCTTCCTCGTGACGCGGATGCGCGAGGCCTACGTCCACGGGCGGGACGCCCGAGGCGCAGTGGTGGATGGCTTCCGGCACGGCGCCCGGGTGGTCACGGCCGCGGCCATGATCATGATCTCGGTGTTCGCGGCCTTCATCTTCCAGGCCAACGCCTTGATCCAGTCGATGGGCTTCGCGCTCGCGATCGCAGTGTTCTTCGACGCCTTCGTGGTGCGGATGACCCTGATCCCCGCGCTGATGAACCTCATGGGCGACGCCTCCTGGTGGCTGCCGGCCTGGCTCGACAAGGTGATCCCCTACGTGGACGTCGAAGGGTCACGGCTGGCGCACCGGCGCCCCGCGGCCGTCAGTCCAGCCCGTCACCTGGGTTCTCAGGATCGCGAGCCCGTGCCCGAGCTCGAGCCGGTCTGACCGGACTGAGTGGACTGATGGAACTGACCGGACTAGGGGAAGCGGTCGGGTCCCGTCCGGGCGACCACCGCACCGACCTGGTCGGCGAGCAGCACGGCTACCCGCAGCTGCTCGCGACCGGGTCGGCGGACCGCCGTCGCGGCGGTCAGCACGAACGCCCCGACGACGCGGCCGCCGCTGCGCACCGGGAGTGAGATCTCCTCGTCCGTCGGCAGCCCGTGACGTCCCGCCTCGATATCGCGAGTTCCTTGCAGCACCGTGCCGTCGGGCTGGATGACGGTACGCAGCTGCGGGGCGACGGGCGCGAACCGGCACCGGTCGAGACGCAGCAGCGCCAGCAGCTCTGTCGAGACCAGCGCGACCATGTCGTCGGCATCCGGGTCTTGGGAGGCGACGGTCTCCGCCGCACCCAGGACACCGTCAAGATAGCCGAGGCTCCGGCTGGCGCCGGCCTGCTGACGCCGCCCCCACAGGGCGAGCTCGGTGACGCCGACGCCGACGAGCACGAGCAGGACCAGGGTCTCGACGTCGCCCGGGTCGGTCACCGCGAAGGTCCCGTAGGGCTGCGTCAGGAACAGGTCGACGAACAGCCCGCTCGACACTGCCGCCAGGAAGCCCGCTGCCCGGTCACCGGTCGAGGACGCGGCCACGACAACGAGGACGAGGACGAGGACGGCCGTTGCGGTGCTGATGTCATCCCGCACGAGGGCGAGCAGGGCCGCGACAGCGAGGGGTACAAGGGCACTCGCCAACAGCAGCCACGGGCGGTGTCGCTCGAGAACGGAGTCATCCATGTCCTCAGCGAAACACCATCCCGCCTGCCCGGCACCCGTCCTGACGCGATCTTGACGGCGAGCGCTGCCTGCCGGCAGTCGGCATACCCCCTAGGGGTATCCTGGGACCATGACCCACCACCACGCCCCGCCGGAGCCCACCACAGCGTCGGCAACTAGCCCCGCTCGCGGTGCGGCCGAGGCATACACGTGCCCGATGCACCCGCAGGTCCGCCAGAACGGACCCGGGGCCTGCCCGATCTGCGGGATGGCGCTCGAACCCGTCGAGGTCACCGCCGTCCAAGGCCCCAGCGCCGAGCTCACCGACATGACGCGACGGTTCTGGGTGGGCTTCGCGCTGGCCCTGCCCGTGGTCCTGCTGGAGATGGGCACCCACCTGTTCAGCCGGGTATCCGACGTTGTCTCCCCGACCGCCTCGACGTGGGTCCAGCTCGTGCTCACGACTCCGGTGGTGCTGTGGGCGGGCTGGCCGTTCTTCGTGCGCGGGTGGGCCTCGGCCCGCAGCTGGAACCTCAACATGTTCACCCTCATCGCGATGGG
Source organism: Lapillicoccus sp. (assembly GCA_965277795.1). Taxonomy (GTDB): domain Bacteria; phylum Actinomycetota; class Actinomycetes; order Actinomycetales; family Dermatophilaceae; genus Lapillicoccus. The sequence goes on along the minus strand of OZ255840.1, from coordinate 3,155,356 downwards.
CACCGGGGTCTCCTATGTCTACAGCGTGGTTGCCACGCTGGTGCCGGGGGTCTTCCCCGACGCGTTCCGTGGGATGGGCGGCACCGTCGACGTCTACTTCGAGGCGGCTGCGGTGATCACCGTCCTCGTGCTGCTCGGCCAGGTTCTCGAGCTGCACGCCCGGGACGAGACCTCCGGGGCCATCAGGGCGCTGCTCAAGCTCAGCCCAACGACCGCCCGCAGGATCCGTGACGCCGACAGTGCCGGTGAGAGTGGTTCCGACGAGGAGGTCGACATTGTCGAGGTTCGGGTCGGCGACCGGCTTCGCGTCCGTCCAGGTGAACGGGTGCCCGTCGACGGCACCGTCGAGGACGGTCGCTCGTCGGTCGACGAGTCGCTCGTGACCGGCGAGTCGATGCCGGTGTCCAAAGGGACCGGGGACAGCGTGGTCGCAGGCACGATCAACCAGAGCGGAAGCTTGGTGATGCGCGCCGACGGCGTCGGGCGAGACACCATGTTGGCGCGCATCGTGGCCATGGTCGCCGAGGCGCAGCGCTCCCGAGCCCCGATCCAACGAGTGGCCGACCGGGTGGCCGCCGTCTTCGTCCCGGGGGTCATCGGCGTCGCCGTCCTCGCGTTCGTCGTGTGGGCGATCGTGGGACCCGACCCACGGCTCGCCCATGCTCTCATCGCCGCCGTGACCGTTCTCATCATCGCGTGCCCATGTGCCCTCGGCCTGGCCACGCCGGTCTCGATCATGGTGGGGGTCGGGCGCGGCGCCGGACTTGGCGTCCTGGTCAAGAACGCCGAGGCGCTCGAGCGCCTCGAGAAGGTCGACACGCTCGTCGTGGACAAGACCGGCACCCTGACCGAAGGCCGGCCCTCGGTGACGACGACCGTTGCGGTAGAGGGGTTCTCCGCGCGCGAGATCCTTCGCCTCGCCGCCGGGGTCGAACGTGCCTCCGAGCATCCGCTCGCCCGCGCGGTCCTTGCTGCCGCTGCCGAGGCCGGCCTGGTCGTCCCCGAGGTCGTGGACTTCGACGCGCCCGTGGGTCGAGGGGTCCTCGGAACCGTGGAGGGGCGCCGGGTCGTCCTCGGGAGCGCCGACCTGCTCACCGAGCAGGGGCTGGATGCCGCCGATCTGGTGGCCCAGGCCGATGGGCTGCGCGGCGACGGTGCGACAGTAGTCCTCGTCGGTGTCGACGGGCAGGTCGCGGGTCTGCTCGCCATCGCCGACCCGGTCCAAGCCTCGACGCCGCGGGCCCTCGCCGCCCTGCGCGAGGCCGGCCTCGACATCGTCATGATGACCGGTGACAACCAGGTCACCGCCGATGCCGTAGCGAGCCGGCTGGGTATCCAGCGGGTCGAGGCGGGGGTGGCGCCGGACCGCAAGAGCGAGGTCGTGTCCCGGCTGCGTGCCCAGGGTCACGTGGTCGCCATGGCCGGGGACGGCGTGAACGACGCCCCGGCGCTCGCTGCGGCGGACGTGGGTCTCGCGATGGGCTCGGGCACCGACGTGGCGATGGAGAGCGCCGGGATCACCCTGCTCGGCGCCGATCTCGGCGGGATCGTGCGGGCGCGCGCTCTGTCCCAGCGGACGATGTCCAACATCCGCCAGAACCTCGTGTTCGCGTTCGTCTACAACGTCGCCGGCATCCCCATCGCCGCCGGCGTCCTCTACCCGTTCTTCGGGGTCCTGCTGTCGCCCGTCATCGCTGCCGCCGCCATGTCGCTGTCGTCGGTCAGCGTCATCGGCAACGCCCTGCGGCTGCGCAACCAGCGAGTCTGACCCGGCCTCAGATCCAGCTGGGGAACCACATGTGGGCGCTCCAGAAGGCATACGGGACGACCTGTGCCGTGTAGATCGGGTAGAAGAACGCGAACAACCCGACCGTCGCGACGCAGAAGGCGCCGGTGAGCCCGAGACCGATCCGTCGGCGCACCGGCCTCGCCGACGGTCCTCCGATGGCGAGTCCCAGCACATAGACGACGGCGAGCACCACGTAGGGGACGAACGCGACGGCGTAGAACGAGTAGATCGTCCGCTCCCCGAGGGCGAACCACGGCACGTACCCGCCCATCAACCCGGCGAGGATCGCACCCGCTCGCCAGTCGCGGCGCAGCGCCCACATGAACAGCAGGACGAACACCGCGAGGGTCGCGGCCCACCAGATCGTCGGGGTCCCGATCGAGGTGATCGCTTTGGAGCACAGGTCGACCGTGCACCCCTGCTCGCCCTTTTTGGGTCCCTCGTAGAAGAACGACGTCGGGCGACCCTGGATCAGCCAGGACCACGGGTTCGTCTTGTAGGGGTGGTCGGACGTCAGGTGCTCGTGAAACTGAAGGATCTGCGCGTGGTAGTTCCACCAGGAGCGTACCGAGCCCGGGACCCAGCCGAAGCCGGGCTCTGCCGGGTTGCTGTCCGCCCAGTGCCGGTTGTATCCGATGCTCGTCGCGAACCAGCCCCACCAGCTGAGGGAGTAGACGACCACCGACGTGACCGCCAGCCAGACGAACGCCAGCGGCGTGTCCTTGACCAGCCAGGCGGTCTTCCACGCCGGTATGCCTGCCGCCCGTCGAGCGCCGAGGTCCCAGAGCACGGTCAGAAGGCCGAACACGACGAGGAAGTAGGCCCCCGACCACTTCGTCCCGCAGGCCAGGCCGAGGCATACCCCGGCTGCGAGTCGCCATGGGCGCCAGCCGAGGCTAGGCCCGTGCCGGCCGTAGGTACTCACCAGCTGGGCGGTAGTCAGGTCGGCGACCTTGCGAGCAAGCACAGCCCTGGAGGCGTCGCGGTCGATCAGCAGGAAGCAGAAACTGGCGAACGACCAGAACATCAGGATGAGGTCGAGCAGGCCGGTGCGGGAGTGCACGAAGTGATGGCCCTCGAAGGCGAGCAGGATCGCGGCGACCGTGCCGAGCAGGGACGACCCGAACAGCCGGCGGGCGGCGCGACCGATCATGAGAATCGACAGGGTTCCCATGACGCAGACGGCGAACCGCCACCCGAAGGAGTTGTCGATCCCGAACAGCTGCTCACCCCACCCGATGAGCCACTTGCCGACGGGAGGGTGCACCACGAGGTCGCCGGTGGTCGGGTCGTAGACCTTGAGGACGTTGCCCGCGGTCCAGTTCTGGTCGATCTGCTTGGCCGCGTCGAGGACCGGGTCGTTGCGCATCTCGACCCCGAACAGGATCATCGACCAGCCCTCTTTGACGTAGTACGTCTCGTCGAAGACCAGCTGGTGAGGGTCGCCGAGGTTCCAGAACCGCAGGACACCGCCGACGACCATCGCGACCAGTGGGCCGAGCCAGCCGAGCAGCCGCTGTCCGCGGGTGACGTCGATGGGGCCTCCGACGAGGCGACGTCGGAGCTGCCCCTGCGTTTCCACGGGGTGCATCGTATGCAGCGAGTGGGGGCCTGCCGCCCCGGCGTCGGTGTGTGACGCGAGCGTGGTCGTCACGCGTGTCCCGGCTGTTCGTGGTCGGCGTGGGAGGCGGCCTCGAACTGGATGGTCGAGTGCTCCAGCGAGAAGTCGTCGGCGAGGCGGCCTTGGAGGTCATCGAGCATTCGCGGCAGGTGGCCGTCGTGGAAGCACGACTCGTCGACGACGACGTGCGCGGTGAGCACCGGCAGCCCGGTCGCGACCTGGCTGACGTGCAGGTCGTGAACCTCGTGCACGTGCGGGGCAGTGAGCATCCGCGAGCGCACCTGGCCGAGGTCGATGTTCTTGGGCGTGGACTCCAGGAGCACGTCGATGCTCTCGCGCAGCAGCGTGACCGTCCTCGGCAGGATCAGGACGCCGATGAACACCGAGGCCAGGGCGTCAGCGCGCAGCCAGCCGGTCAGGGCGATGACGAGCGCCGCCGCCAGGACGGCGATCGACCCGAGCGCATCGTTGGTCACCTCCAGGAAGGCGGCCCGCAGGTTGAGGTTCGCCGACCTGGCACCGGCGAGGACCAGCATCGAGGCGGCGTTGCCGAGCAGCCCCACGAGGCCGAAGACGACCATCACCCCGGACGAGACGTCCGGGGGTTCGAACAGCCGGCGGACGCCCTCGACCAGGACGAAACCCCCGACGGCCAGCAGGACCGCGGCCTGCGCCGCCGCGGCCAGGACCTCCGCTCGCCGGAAACCCCAGGTTCGCTGGTGCGTCGCCGGCCGACGGGCCAGCGTGGCGGCCACCCAGGCCAGGCTCAGCCCGGCGACGTCCGTGAGCATGTGACCCGCGTCGGCGAGCAGGGCCAGGCTGCCGGAGATCACCGCGCCGACGACTTCCGCGACCAGGACCACGCTGGTGATCGCGAGCACGACGCCGAGCCGGTCGCGGTGGTCGTGCTGACCGACGGCCGGGGCGTGGGAGTGACTGCTGCCCATCAGGCCTGACCGCCGGCCGGGCGCGCGCGCATACCCATCAGTGCAGCCAGCTGAGGTGGTCCTTGAGCAGCGTGTAGCCGATGAACGCCACCGTGTCGAGAACGAAATGAGCGACGACCAGTGGCCCGATCCGGCGCCACCGCAGGTAGACCAGCGCGAAGACGACTCCCATGACGGCGTTCCCGATGAACGCGCCGAAACCTTGGTAGAGGTGGTACGAACCGCGCAACAATGCCGACGCGGCGACGACGACCGGCACCCGCCAGTCCATCTGGCGCAACCGGGTGACCAGGTAGCCGACGACGACGACCTCCTCGAGAACCGCGTTCTGCAGCGCCGACAGCAGCAGCACGGGGATGGTCCACCATGCGCCGCTGAGGTTGGCCGCGGCCACCTGGGTGTTGATGCCGAGCGCCTTGGCCGCGACGTAGAGCCCCAGCCCGGGGATCCCGATGAGCGCTGCCAGTGCCAGGCCGCCACCGATGTCGAACCCCGGCCGGCGCAGGTCGAGGCCCAGGAACCGTGCCGGCCGTTCGAGCGACGGCGGTTCGACCCGCCGCAGCAGGTAGAGGGCGAGCAGGACTGGCATGACCGCGAACCCGATGTTCGCGAGCTGGTAGGCCAGGTCCAGCCACGGGCGGTCGGGCGTCACCGAGTTGTTGAGCGAGGACGACTGGCTGCCCAGCGGCACGTTGACCGTGAGCCGGTCGATGATGCGCAGCACGGCGTAGACGGCCGACGCGCCGAGGGACAGACCGAGGACCACGAGCGCCTCGCGACCCAGGCCCGCCCGCCGCTCGGGCGGTACGGGCGCCGGGACCGGACCGGGCGTGGACGGGTCGGCCGTCACGTCGGTGGTGCTCACGGCACGAGGGTATGCCGGGTGGCCGGGCTACCGAGCGCGAGCCGTCACTTCCACAGCCGGCACCCAGGGCCTCAGCCAGGGTGTCTCCGGCCACCCTTCCGCGGCGGCGAGCAGCTCGTACATGCTCGCTCCGTCGAGGTGCTCGCGGACGATGTCGGCGTGACCAGCATGCCGCGCCAGCTCCTCGATGAGGTGCATGAACACCCAGCGGACCGACCACGCCCCGATGTCCTGGGGGAACCACGGGGCGCCGCGCGGGACCGGAACCGGCGCATTCAGGTCGATGCCGGGGTCGAGCGCCGCTGCCTCGGTCGCGGCCGAGACGTCGTCGAAGGTCGCGAGAAGATCCTCGATCGTGTCCGTGGAGGCGTCCCAGTCGCTGCCGTAGTCGGCGGCCCGCTCCTCGACTGGCCGGTCGTCACCTGGTGGTGCGTCAGGAGCGGCGTCAACCCGCGACATCCAGACGCGTTCGGCGTGAGCGGTGTGCTTGACCAGACCCGCGATGCTGATCGCGCTCGCGGATGGTGTCGCATGCGCCTGCTCGTCCGTGAGGCCGAAGGCAGCGTTGCGGATCCCGTCGTGCTGCTGGCGCAGGAAGACGGCGATCGCCTCGCGTTCGTCGGCGACGGGGGGCGCAGTGCCGGGCATGTGGGGCTCCTTGATGGTCGAGGGGATCGGCTGATCCGGTGCAGTGGGGCGGCGTTGGTCAGTCGTTGCGGTGCGCCCACAGATCGCGCAGCAGCGCGATCTCGGCGCCATGGTGGATGGTCTCGCGGTTGATGTGCAGCACCAGGTCGAAACGCGAGAGCTCGGCATAAGGCCCTTCTGTGGGGCCGAGTGGTGCACGCAGGGTGCCCTCCTCGACCCAGCCCCGGACGCCCGCGAGCCACGCGGCATACCCGCCGTCGAGCTGGCCGAGTGCCTCGTCTGCGGTAGCGGCGTAGGCATGGGAGTCGTAGTCGACCGGTGGTCCGCCGAAGTGCGACGCGACCCGGGCGCCGAAGACCCCCACGACGAGGTGGCCGAGCCGCCAGGCGATCGTGGTCACCGGGGGAGGCACCGGCTGCGGATAGGCGAAGTCGATGGTCATCTCCCCGGAACCCGCCTGGACGGGTGCGGTGGCGGTGCCGCGCGCCCGCACGTTCCAGGCCCCCGGGGTGGGTTCCCACACGTACTCGAGGTCAGTGAGCCCGTCGAAGCGGGGTCGCAGCTGGCTTGTCCAGTGCCGGTCGAGCTGGTCGATGGCGTCGTTGCCCAACGCGGTCAGGACGGTGTCGCTCGTGGTCATGTGACCAGCCTGGCATCGATAGCGGACAGGATCAGTCCGCTATGGCGTGCCAGAATCGCCGTTATGGCGGACACGACCGGCCGCGCACTGCGCCTGCTCAGCCTCCTGCAGTCACGGCCGGTGTGGACGGGGCCTGAGCTCGCCGATCGGCTCGGGGTGACGACGCGGTCGATCCGCCGCGACATCGAGCGGCTGCGCGTGCTGGGCTATCCCGTACGGGCCGCGCAGGGGGTGGGCGGGGGCTACCAGCTGGGAGCGGGGCGCGCGCTGCCGCCGCTGCTGCTCGACGACGAGGAGGCCATCGCGGTCGCGGTATGCCTGCGGCTCGGGGCCGGTGGCACGGTGGCGGGACTCGGGGAGGCCGCCGTCCGGACGCTGGCCAAGCTCGACCAGGTGCTCCCGGCCCGCCTGAGGTCACAGGTGGCGGCCGTGCAGGAGTCCACGACGACCCTCGACTCACCGACCTCCCGCGTCGACTCGGACACCCTGCTCACCCTCGCCCGCGGGTGCCGCGAGACCGAGCGGGTGACCTTCGCCTACGCCGCGGCCAGCGGCGCCGAGTCCAGCCGACGGGTCGAGCCCTACCGTCTGGTGGCCACCGGTCGGCGGTGGTACCTCGTGGCCTACGACCTCGACAGACAGGACTGGCGCAGCTTCCGGCTGGACCGGATGACCGATGTCGCCGCGACAGGGTGGCGGTTCCATCCCCGCCCGGCGCCGGACGCGGCGGCTTTCGTGCAGCGAAACACGTCGGTCGCCCCCTATGACCACGTCGCGCGAGTGCGGGTGCACGCGCCGGTCGAGGAGGCGGCCCTGCTGCTGCCGCCGACGACCGGCCGGCTCGAGGCATCCGGAACGGGTCAGTGTGTGTTCGAATCCGGCGGCAACGACCTGGGTGCGATGGCGTGGCACCTGTCTCGCCTGCCCTGGCGGTTCGAGGTGCTGGAGCCGCCTGGACTGAGGGACGAGATGCGCGCGCTCGCCGCCCGGTTGACCGCCGCCGCTGGTCCCGGCTGATGCGGGCCCCCGCACATTGACCGGACTCACGTTGTCCTCGGTTTTCGGCTCCCCTGACCCCAGAGAACCGGCGAGAACGTGAGCTCGGTCAGAGGAGGTGTGAGCTCGGTCAGAGGAGGTCTGAGCTCGGTGCGCTGGCGGGCGGACCTAGCTGAGGATGTCCTTGCGGCGGAACGTCCGGAACGCCAGCCCGACGAACAGCAGCGTGTAGAACACCGACCACAGTGCCCCGTGCCGCATCGAGGTCCAGTCGATCTGCGGTGCGAGGGAGTCGAACCAGGCTCGGCTGTAGTACATCGGCAGGCCGTTGCGCCACCCGCCGAGCGTCTCGATCTGGCCGAGGATCGACGACACGATGGTCACCATCACCGCGCCACCGACTGCGGCGAGCGGGGCGTCGGTCCGCACGCCGAGCCAGAACGCGATCCCGCCGACCTGCAGCAAGGTGACGACGAGGTAACCCATCGTCAGCGCATACCGAGGCAGGAAGTCGGACCACTCGAGCACCCCACCAGCGGGGTTGGCGAACGGCGCCCACCCGTATGCGAGCCCGCCGACGAGCAGCGACCAGAGCATCAGCAGGACGACGGCGACCGCCATCGTCGCGAGCGCCACCACGAGCTTGCTCGTCAGCAGCCGAGCCCGCGGCACCGGGGCGATCAGCAGGTAGCGCAGCGTCGACCAGGAGGCCTCCGACGGGACGGCGTCGCCGACGAACAGGGCCGCCAGCACGACCAGGAGGAAGGACGCGGAGGCCTGCACCGCGAAGATCGCGAAGTTCGCGGCGCCGGTCGTGGCGAACCCCACGAACGTCCCCCCCGACGGGCCGCCGCCCCCGATCGCGAACGCTGCCACCAGGATCAGCGGTAGCGCGAGCAGCAGCACGAACGACCAGAGGGTCCGTCGACGGCGCAGCTGACGCCCGAGCTCGGCCCGCCAGGGCAGCGGTCGGGAGCTCGCGGCCGAGGTCGACGTGCCGGTAGGTGTGCTCGTGCTCATCGCGCCCTCACCTGTCGGAGCCGGTCGCCGAGGGACCGCGATCCTTCGTCTGCACCCGTGCCGTCCGTGCCGCCCATGCCGCCCATGCCGCCCATGACGCCGCCAGAACCACCAGCCCTGCCGCCAGTTCTGCCGGTACTGCCGGTACTGCCGGTACTGCCGGTACTGCCGGTACTGCCGTTCGAGCTTTGCGCGGCGGCGATCACGCCGAGGAACACGTCCTCGAGGTGCCGACGGCTGCTCACCCCGACGATGTCGACCCCGGTCTCGGCGGTGACCCGGACGAGCTCGGCGCGGGGCAGCTCGGCCGTCACGATGACGCGCGGATCGCTGGGGTCGTCCTCGACCTCGACGGACGTGATGCCCGTGACCGCACGCAGCGCCTGGGCCAGGGCGCCGGCGTCGCTGCCGGCTCCCAGCTGGATCACCGTGGTGTCGGCGCTGTCGACCAGCTCGGCGACCGTGCCGCTGGTGACGACGCGACCGGCGTGCATGACGACGACGTCGGAACACGTCATCTCTACCTCGGCGAGCAGGTGGCTGGACACGACCACGGTGCGGCCGGTCTCGGCGTACCGGTGCAGGATCGGTCGCATCGCGGCGATCTGCGGCGGGTCGAGGCCGTTGGTCGGCTCGTCGAGGACCAGCACGTCCGGCAGGCCGAGCATGGCCTGGGCGATGCCGAGACGCTGACGCATACCGTGGCTGTACGAGCGGACTGGGCGCTCGACGGCGCCGCCGAGGGCGGCCACCTCGAGCACCTGCTCGTATGCCGCGTCGGCCTCAGGGCGGCCGGTGGCGGCCCAGTAGGCGTGCAGGTTCTGCAAGCCGGTCAGGTGGGGCAGGAAGCCCGGTCCCTCGATGAGGGCGCCGACGTTGGCGAGCACCGGCGCCCCGGCGTGGATCGGCCTGCCGAGGACGTGGACAGTGCCGGAGTCGGGCCGGATCAGACCCATCACCATCCGCAGCGTCGTGGTCTTGCCAGCGCCGTTGGGGCCGAGCAGGCCGACGACGTGGCCACGTTCGGCGCGCCACGTGACGTCGTCGACGGCGCGGTGACCGTCCTGGTAGGTCTTGACCAGGTGCGTCACGACGAGGGGGATGTCGGCGAGGTCAGGGCGGGCGGGGCTGGCCCGGCGGCCTCGGCGGGCCCACCAGGCGAGCGCGCCGAGACCACACAAGGCCGCGGCGATGGCGATCGCGACCCCGATCGACTCGACGTCGAGGTCCGAGGCCGCCGACAGCGTCGTACCGGCGACCATGGGGACGGTGAGGCCGCCGCCCTCGAGGGTGATCTGGTCGGCGCGCGCGATGCGGGGACCGGCATACGCCGAGTCCGTGGACGTCACGAGAAGTCGCACCACCGCGCCGGACTCGAAGGTCCAGGTCGCCGCCGGGAGGGCGGCGTCGATGGTGGTCGGGCGGCCTGGCGTCGTCGCCACGGTCAGCGGGGCGACGAGGCGACGGGGGAGCGTCGCCGTGCCTCCGTTGACCTGCCAGAGGCTGAGGTAGAGCGTCACCGACGGCGCGGTGGAGGTCACGGTGAGGCGCACGCGGGGGGCGCCGACGACCTGGGTACGCGCTTCGAGCGGCGGTGAGTCGAAGGCCGTGGACTGTCCCGGCAACGCGGCGAGCTGGTATGCCGCGGGTAGGGCGGCGAGGGCGCCCGCGCCGGGGACGGCGGTGATGGACGAGGGTTCGCCGCCCGGGGGTGTCAGCACCGGACGAGCCGGTCCGGCGCTCAGCGGCAACAGGGACGAGGTGGCGGAGCCGACGTAGCGGGTGGACTGCAGTAGGGGGGCGACGGTCTGCCGCCGCGGGATCGGCGCTGCATAGACGAAGGCCGGCACGGGCAGGGCGTCTCCCGCGGACGGGCGTGGGCCGGCGAGGTAGTGGGCCAGCCACGTCCGGGCGGAGTCGTCGTCGGCGGCCGCCGTGCTGCTCGTCCCGTCGTGCCCGCCATCCATCCAGCGGACCGCGACCGGCGTGCCTTGAGCAGTGAGCGCGCGTGCTGTCGCGTCGGCCTGGTCCAGTCCGAACAAGGTGTCGGTCATCCCCTGGATGAGGTATGTCGGCTGAGTCAGGTTCTGCAGCAACGGTTTAGGGCTGTGCGCCCGCAGGAGACCGATGAGGCCCTGGCTGGGTTGACCCGTCTCCCCGGTGGCGAGGAAGAGCCGGCAGACGGTCGGGTCGAACCGGCCGCAGACCGGTGACGTGGCGCTGGTGGGTGTCGTGCTGGTCGCGGTGGAGGTGGACGTGGTGGTCGGAGTGCTGGTGGCGGTGGTGGTCGCTGAGCCGCGGGCGTTGTTGACCGACCCGAAGAACGTCGACGCCCACAGCTGCTTGAACGGTCCGGCTGCGCTCGTCGGGTTGACGTCCGCCGGAGATGCGGGCGCCGCTCCGGTCGACGCGTTCTGGGGGAAGAACGCCTCGGCCAGGTCGTTCCAGGTGATCGAGGCGACCACCGTGTCGACCCGTTTGTCGGTCGCGCCCAGCATCAGCGCCAGGGCGCCTCCGTAGGACCCGCCGACGACCCCGACTCGCGGGTCGCCCGGGCTGTCGAGCTCGACGTCGGATCGCGAGGCGAGCCGGTCGACGAGCTGACGCGCGTCGGCCACCTCGAAGTCAGGGTCGTCGAGATGGATCCGCCCCGCAGACGCCCCGAACCCGCGGGCCGACCAGGTCACCACGACGTAGCCCTGTGACGCGAGGTCCCTGGCCCGGGCGGTCAGGTCGGCCTTGCTGCCGCCGAACCCGTGGGCCAGCAACAGCGCCGGGTGGCGCCCGCCGGTGCCCGGCGTGAAGGTGCTCGTGTCGAGCGTGACCGGCGTACCGTCCGGCTCGGCGCGGACCGGGACCGTTGCGGCCTGCTCGCTCACTGCGCCGGTCGCTGCACCGGAAGGCGCATCCTCGGCGTCAGCGACCTGGCCGGTCGAGAGGGTCAGGAGCGCCGCCGCCACCAGGGTCTGCACGACGGCTGAGAGCGCGCCGCGGCGGCGGCGCGTAGCCGGCTGAGTCATGGACGACCCTAACCCGGCCCGGTGAGCGGTCATGTTCGGTCGGTATTTGACGACCACAGCAACACAACGTGACCACTCGCGCGGTGGGCGCAGCCCGAACTCGGCGACTGAGAGGATCTCTGGGTGGATCAACGTGTGGATCACGCAGCGAGCTCGACGGCACCCGCAGGGACATTGGTCCTCGCAGCGACTCCCATCGGCGACGTCCTCGACGCGGCCCCGCGGCTGGCGCACGAGCTCGCCACGGCCGATGTCGTTGCGGCCGAGGACACCCGACGGCTGCGCCGGCTGCTCGCCGAGCTCGAGGTCAGCCCCCGAGGTCGCGTGGTCAGCTACCACGAGCACAACGAGGCCGCGCGGACTCCCGACCTGGTGGAACGGCTGGCCGCCGGAGAGCGGGTGGTCGTCGTGACGGACGCCGGTATGCCGTCGGTCTCCGACCCGGGGTACCGGCTGGTCGCCGCCGCCGTCGACGCCGGTATCCGCGTCACCTGCGTACCGGGGCCCAGCGCCGTCCTCATGGCGCTGGCCGTCTCGGGCCTGCCGGTGGACCGGTTCTGCTTCGAAGGGTTCCTTCCGCGCAAGCCCGGCGAACGAGCCCGAGCCCTGGCCCGGCTACGCGACGAGCGCCGCACGATGGTCTTCTTTGAGGCCCCGCACCGGTTGGCCGCCACCCTCGGGGCGATGGCCGAGGCATACGGGCCGGAACGACGGGCGGCGGTCTGCCGCGAGCTGACCAAGACCCATGAGGAGGTCCGGCGCGGCGGGCTTGGCGAGCTGTCGACCTGGGCGGTCGAGGCGGCCCGCGGCGAGATCACCGTGGTGGTCGAGGGTGCGCCCGCGGTGGCGGCTCGGGTCGAGGACGTGCTCGCCGACATTCAGGCCAAGGTTGCTGCCGGTGAGCGGCTCAAGGCCGTCTGCGCCGACCTGGCCGCGAGCACCGGCCTGTCGTCGAAGGCGCTCTACGACGCCGCCCTGCGCTCCCGCTGACGTCTGTCATGGGGAGGACGTGACGCACGGGCCTGCCGCCACGGCAGGGCTCGGCACTACGGTCTGGAGGTGAGCCCAGAAGTGAGCCCAGAAGTCAGGCCCGACGCCAGTCCGGACGCCAGTCCTGACGCCAGTCCTGACGTCAGTTCAGTGGTGAAGCCAGACGGGGGCTCTGTCCAGCTGCGAGAGCCAGCGCACCTGGTGAGCCCGCGGGCCCGCCTCATGTGGGTGCTCGAGGGCGTGGTCCAGATGGGGGTGCTGCTCGCGGGACAGGCGGTCTGGTGGCTCATCGACCAGGACGGGCCACGAACCCCCCATGTGGCCGTCGCCGCGGTCTGGTTCGTCCTCGCGGTGGCCTACCTGCTCGTCATGCCGCAGTGGCGATACCGGGTGCACCGCTGGGAGAACACCGAGACGGCGGTCTACACCCAGATCGGCTGGCTTCACCAGGAGCGCCGCATCGCGCCGGTCAGCCGGATCCAGACCGTCGACCTCGCCCGCGGACCGGTCGCCCAGCTGCTCGGGCTGGCCAGCGTCACGGTCACCACCGCGTCCGCAGCCGGCCCGCTCAAGATCCACGGGCTGGATCTGGCGGTTGCGCGCCACCTCGTCAACGACCTGACCGAGCGGACCATCGCCGAGCCCGGGGACGCCACATGAGCGGGCCCACGCCCATGCCGCTGCCGACCGCCCGGGCGCTGGCCGACTTCGAGACCCAGGGTTGGCGTCGCCTCGACCCCCGGATGCTGGCCGTCCATCTCGTGCAGGAGCCCATCCGCTTCCTGCCGGTCCTGCTCGGGATCTTCATCCTCGGCAGCTCCAACGACCACCAGAACCCATGGGAGTACGCCGCGCTCCCGGCGATCCTCGCACTCGCGGTGTTGCGCTACCTGACGACCAGCTATCGGATCGCCGGAGGTCAGATCGAGGTGCGCAAGGGACTGTTCACCCGGCAGGTCATCGCCACCCCCGCCGACCGGGTCCGCACCGTCGACGTCACCTCGCCCCCGATCCACCGGATCCTCGGCCTGGCCAAGGTCGAGCTGGGGACGGCCGGTGCCGGCAAGGAACGGATCACCTTGGACTCCCTTCGGGTTGACGACGCCCGGCACCTGCGGGAAGAGCTCATCCATCTGCGAAACGTGACCGTGCCGCATGTGCCACCGAGCGGAGAGCCCTATGCGATCGACGCGCCGACCCGGCAGCCGGTCGACGCCGATGCCACCGAGATCACCCTGCTGAAGCTGGACCCGCGGTGGGTGCGTTACGCCCCGGTGACGATGACCGGGATCGTGTCGGCGCTCGCGCTGTTCGGGTTCCTCAACCAGTTCCTCACCCGCATCCTCGAACGCGGTGTCGTCTCCGACGCCGTCGACAAGATCGACGAATACCCCTGGTGGCTCGACGGACTCGTGTTCTTCCTGGTGCTGGCCGCTCTCGTGACCGCGCTGGCCATGATCGGCTACGTCCTGCAGTTCTGGGGTTTCACTCTCACCCGGCACAGCGGGGGGACGCTGCACGTCACGCGGGGACTGCTCACCACCCGCGAGTCGAGCATCGAGGAGAAGCGGATCCGCGGCCTGGAGGTCGGTGAGCCGTTGGGGCTGCGTCTCTTCCGTGGCGGTCGCATGCACGTGGTCACCACCGGGCTGAGCAAGAAAGAGGACCGACGCGGCACGGCCTGGCTGGTGCCGCCGGCGCCTCGGGCAGTGGTCGAGCGGGTCGCGTCGGCGGTGCTCGACGACCAGGAGGCCCTCGACGCGCCCTTGACCCAACATGGGCCGGCAGCGTTGCGGCGGCGCTGGGTTCGCGCGATCGTCCCCTCCGTCGTCTTGGTCTTGGTGTTCCTTGGGCCCACGCTTCTGTGGCACTGGCCGGTGGTCTTGCTCATCGCCTCGGTCACGCCGCTGCTCGTGGCGCCCTGGCTCGCCCGGGATCGGTATGCCGGGCTCGGGCACCACCTGACACCCACCCACCTCGTCGTCCGGTCGGGATCGTTCGTGCGCCGTCGTGACGTGCTGCAGCGCACCGGGATCATCGGGTGGACGGTCTCCTCGTCGTGGTTCCAGCGCCGGGTCGGCCTGACGCATCTGATCGCCACCACCGCCGCCGGGAAGCAGAGCTACACGGCATATGACATCGACGAAGGTCAGGCCGTCGCGCTGGCTCACCAGGTGGATCCGGAGTTGGTCGGCCAGTTCCTCGTCCGCTGAGGACGCGTCTAGAAGATGCCGCGAGATACAGACTGGGTCCACTGCGCTGAGGATCAAGAGCGACGAAGCGGACGCGCTGGCCCGCGCCTTGGCTGCGGAGACCCACGTGACGTTGACCGAGCCCGTCACCGTGGCTCTTCGTGAGCGTCCGGAGCGCGTCCGGCGCACCGGCAACGGGGACGTCGCTGCCGGGATCCGGCACATCCAGCTGACGGTCCGGGACGCCGGCGGCAACGCACGGCCACGCGAAAGCGACGACCACATCGTCGGGTACCACGACGATGGCCTGCCCAGATGACGACTGCCGTCGACTCCACCGCTGTCGTCACTGCGGTTCTCGAGGAACCCGACGCCGCGCGGGTCGCCGCGATGCTGAGCTGAGCATCTGACCGGCTCATGCAACCGCGACGGCGGTCGAGCTCGCCTCGTCCTGGAGAGTCGGTCACCCGGCTCCGTGTCCGGTTTCGAGGTGATCTCGGCGTTCAGCATCGAGCTGGTGCCCGTGACCGGGCGACAGGCGGAGGTGGCCGTCGACGCCTGGGGCGGCGCTGTGGGAAAGGCCGTCATCCAGCGTGGCTCAACTTGGGTGACTGCTTCAGCTACGCCGTGGCTCAGATCGCCGGCGTACCGCTGCTCTGCGTCCGGAACGACCTGCCGCGCACCGACCTCGAGGTGCTCCAACCGACGGGCTGAGCGCCGGCCCACGCCCTGACACGGGCAAAATGCGTTGGCCGGCCGCCATAGGATCCGGGCATGTCTCATGTCCTGTCCGCCGTCGCCTGGCCGTATGCCAACGGCCCGCGCCACATCGGCCACGTGGCCGGGTTCGGCGTGCCCTCCGACGTCTTCAGCAGGTACATGCGGATGACCGGACACGACGTCCTCATGGTCTCGGGCACCGATGAGCACGGAACGCCGATCCTCGTCTCCGCGGACCAGGAGGGTGTCTCCCCGAGGGTGCTGGCTGACCGTTACAACCTGGTCATCGCCCAGGACCTCACCGATCTCGGACTCGCCTATGACCTGTTCACCCGCACCACGACGCGCAACCACTACACGGTCGCCCAGGAGCTGTTCACCGGAGACTGGCGCAACGGATACATGGTCGAGCAGACCACCAGGGGAGCGATCAGCCCGTCGACGGGGCGCACGCTGCCGGACCGGTATATCGAGGGCACGTGTCCGATCTGCGGCTACGGGGAGGCACGTGGTGACCAGTGCGACAACTGTGGCAACCAGCTCGACGCGACGGACCTGATCAACCCCCGCTCCAAGATCAACGGTGAGACACCGCAGTTCGTGGAGACGCAGCATTTCTTCCTCGACCTGCCGGCGTTGGCCGAGGCCATGCGCGAGTGGCTCGACGAGCGCGAAGAGTCGGGCACCTGGCGCCCCAACGTCATCAAGTTCGCGCGCAACCTGCTCGGCGACGTCCGTCCTCGGGCGATGACCCGCGACCTCGACTGGGGCATACCGGTGCCCATCGACGGGTGGCGCGACCAGCCGACCAAGCGGTTCTACGTGTGGTTCGACGCTGTGGTCGGATATCTCTCGGCCTCGATCGAGTGGGCCCGTCGCACCGACGACCCCGAGCGGTGGCGTGAGTGGTGGGACGCGACACTGCCGGACCCACCACGCTCC
The DNA here is from genome assembly GCA_965277795.1 of Lapillicoccus sp. Classification (GTDB taxonomy): domain Bacteria; phylum Actinomycetota; class Actinomycetes; order Actinomycetales; family Dermatophilaceae; genus Lapillicoccus. The sequence continues at coordinate 3,138,966 of OZ255840.1, read as the reverse complement.
TACTACTTCCAAGGCAAGGACAACATCACCTTCCACGCGCAGGTCTGGCCGGCGGAGCTCCTCGCGTATGCCGGCAAGGGCGACAAGGGTGGCGAGCCAGGGGTCTACGGCGAGCTGGCCCTGCCCACCGAGGTCGTGGCCTCGGAGTTCATGACCATGGAGGGCAGACAGTTCTCCACCTCGCGCGGACACGTGATCCTCGTGCGCGACGTCCTCGAGCGCTATGGTCCGGACCCGTTGCGCTACTACATCTGCGCGGCCGGTCCGGAAAACCAGGACGCCGACTTCACCTGGGCGGACTTCGTGCAGCGCAACAACTCCGAGCTGGTCGGTGGCTGGGGCAACCTCGTCCAGCGCACCGCGACGATGGCGCACCGTTCGTTCGGGGCGGTCCCTCCGCTCGGGCCGCTCGACCCGGTCGACGAGGAGCTGCTGGCCACCGTGCGTGGCGCGTTTGCCACCGTGGGAGAGCTGCTCGAGCGGCATCGTCAGAAGAACGCGCTCGCCGAGGTGATGCGCGTCGTCGGCGAGGCCAATCGCTACATCTCCGAGACGACCCCGTTCAAGCTCAAGGCCGATGACGCGCGAGAACGGCTCGGAACCATCCTGCACGTCCTGCTCCAGGCGATTGGCGACCTCAACCTGCTCATCTCTCCCTTCCTCCCGCACGGTGCGAACCGGGTGCACCGGGTCCTCGGCGGCCAGGGCGACCTTGTCCCCATGCCGCATCTGGAGACGGTGGACGACCTCGATGGCGGACCCGCATACCCGGTCATCACGGGCGACTACTCCGCGACGCCCCGGTGGGAGTCGCGTCCGCTGGTCGTCGGGACGCCGATCGGAGCGCCGACCGGGGCGTTCACGAAGCTCGACCCGTCGGTCGTCGACGACGAGCTGGCCCGAATGCGTCACGAGTCTGGTTCACAGAAGGCGGCACCCGCGTCGACGCCCGCGTCGACGCCCGCGGCGGACCCCGCCTCCGAGCTGGAGGACGGGGAGTCCTGACGTGAGCGGGCTGACGTCGGAGAGCAGGTCGGTGAGAGCCTCCAGTGCGCGGGAACGGCCGCCCGCGCCCGACCCGCTGCCCATCCCGGTGGTGGACAACCACGTCCACCTCGACATCGCGCGTGACGGCGAGGTCGCACCGTCGACGAGCGACGCGGTCGCCGAGGCAGCTGCCGTCGGCGTCACGCGGCTGGTCCAGGTGGGTTGTGACCTTCCGGGCGCCCGCTTCACCGTGGAGGCCATCGACCGACATGCCTCTCTGCTCGGCGGAGTCGCGTTGCACCCCAACGAGGTTCCCAAACTGAAATCAACGGGGGACCTGGCCGGAGCGCTCGCGGAGATCGAGGCGCTGGCCGCTCACCCGCGGGTTCGGGTCGTGGGCGAGACGGGACTGGACTACTTCCGGACCGGGCCGGAAGGCTTACCGGCGCAGCAGGAGGCATTCCGGTGGCACATCGACCTGGCCAAACGGACCGGCACGGCTCTGCAGATCCACGACCGGGACGCCCACGACGACGTGCTGCGGATCCTCGACGAGGAGGGCGCCCCGGACCGCACCGTGCTGCACTGTTTCTCGGGTGACGTCGCCATGGCCCGGGCAGCGGTGGAGCGCGGGCTGATGCTGTCGTTCGCCGGGACCGTGACGTTCAAGAACGCCGCGGGGCTGCGCAACGCGCTCGCGGTGACCCCGCTGGAGCACCTGCTCGTCGAGACCGACGCGCCCTACCTGGCGCCGACCCCGCACCGCGGCGCCACCAACGCGTCGTACCTCGTGCCGCTGACGGTGCGCGCGATGGCGGGCGTGCTCAACATCGACGTCCCGGCTCTGTGCCGGGCGATCAGCGCCAACTCCGAGCGGGTCTACGGCAGCTGGGCCTGACCCCGACCTGACCCCGGCCTGACCCCGGCCTGACCCCGACCCGACCCTGACCCGACCCCGACCTGACCCCGACCCGACCTGACCTGGAACGGCGGGGGAGGGGGCCCGTTGGCCCTGGGCGGGAGCGGATCGCCTCATCTGTCACAGTGAGCGCATCCATCACAGCGCCGTGACCGAAATTTGACCTCTGGCCGGCTGTTCCGCGACAGCGGGCGCCGTTGGCCGGGGCGCGTCCCAGGTTGGCGGTGAGCAGGGGCGTGGGCCCGACGGTGCCCGACGCCCCTTCCTGCGCACGGCCGGCTTTGGCTCCACCGGATCGAACCAGGTTTGGAGCATGGTGATCTCTCGTCCTCTCCGGTGGGCCGCTCAGGGTGGCGCTGTCGCCCTGATCGCCGTCGGCGCCCTCGCCGCCGCAAGCTATGACAAGGCCGTGACCCTCTCGCTGGACGGCAGCACCCAGTCGGTGCACGTCTTCGCCAGCACCGTGGGTGACCTGCTGGCCAAGGAGAACGTCGCCGTCGGCGCCCACGACCTCGTGTCACCCGCAGCCGATCATGGGCTGAGCGACGGGGACACCGTCGTCGTCCGCTACGGCCGCAAGCTCACGGTCACGGTCGACGGCACCACGACGGTGTATTACACGACCGCGACGACGGTCGACGCCGCCCTCGCGGAGCTCGGGATCCGCGCCGACCAGGCGAAGCTGTCCGTCTCGCGATCCGAGCCGTTGGGTCGGTCCGGTCTGGCGATGTCCATCACCATGCCCAAGGCGGTCACCATAGCCGTGGACGGCGGTGCCACACCCGTGTCCACGCTCGGATCCACCGTGGCGGACGCGCTGCAGCAAGCCGACGTCAAGGTCGGGCAGCTCGACCGCATCACCCCTGCCCCTGAGACCGCTCTTGCCGCCGGTATGAGGATCACCGTCAACCGGGTCGAGCAGAAGACCGTCACCGAGCACCAGCCCGTGGGTTTTCAGGTCGTCAACCATGACGACGCCACCCTGGCCAAAGGCACGACAACGACCACAACACGGGGCGTCGCGGGTCAGACAACGCTGACCTACACCGAGACCTGGGTCGACGGCACGCTCGAGTCGCGCACCCAGACCGGCGCGCAGGTCAGCACCGCCCCGGTCGACCAGGTCGTGGCCGTCGGAACCAGGGTCGCCGCGCCAGTGACCGCCCCGAGCGCCCCGAGTGCCCCGGCCGCCGCGCCGGTGACCGCCCCGGCTGCCCCAGCCGGCCCGGCTGCACCCGCCCCAGCCACCCCGCCGCCGGCGGGCACCACGTCGGGCGCAGGCTTGAACGTGGCGAACGCAGCAATGTGGGACAGGATCGCCCAGTGCGAGTCGGGCGGCAACTGGAGCATCAACACGGGCAACGGCTACTACGGCGGCCTGCAGTTCGCCGCGGCGAGCTGGACGGGTTTCGGTGGCCGCGACTTCGCGGCACGTGCCGACCTGGCGACTCGCGAACAGCAGATCACCGTCGCCAACCGTCTCTACGCCCAGCTCGGCCTCAAGCCCTGGGGCTGCGCGCACGCCGCTTGACCTCGCTGACAGCCCGAGAATGAGCGATCCTCCCGAGCTGCTCAGCCCGACGCGCGTCCGCGAGCTCGCCAGCCGGCTCGGCGTCCGGCCGACCAAACGGTGGGGCCAGAACTTCGTGGTCGACGCCAACACGGTCCGGCGGATCGTCCGCGTGGCGGGGGTCGGGGCTGAGGACGTCGTCGTCGAGGTCGGTCCCGGTCTGGGGTCGCTGACCCTGGCGCTGCTGCCTGAGGTGTGCCACGTGACGGCCGTCGAGATCGATCCCGTTCTCGCTCAGGCGCTTGCGTCGACCGTGGAGACGCTGCAGCCCGAGTTCGCCGACCGCCTTGCCGTCGTGACCGCCGACGCGCTGGCGCTCACGTCTCTCCCCGACCCGCAGCCGACCGCGCTCGTGGCCAACCTGCCCTACAACATCTCGGTCCCCGTGGTGCTGTCGTTCCTCGATCTGCTGCCGACGCTGCGTCGTGTCCTCGTGATGGTCCAGCTCGAGGTCGCCGAACGACTTGCCGCCCCACCCGGTTCGCGCACCTATGGGGTCCCGAGCCTCAAAGCCGCCTGGTATGCGGATGTGCGGCTGGCGGGCACCGTGCCGCGTTCGGTGTTCTGGCCGGTGCCCAACGTCGACTCCGGGCTGGTCGAGCTGGTCCGCCGCGACCCCCCCGACACCACCGCGTCCCGCCGTGAGGTGTTCGCGTGCGTCGACGCGGCGTTCCTCCAGCGCCGCAAGACCTTGCGGGCGGCGCTGGCCGGGTGGGCCGGCGGCGCCCCAGCCGCCGAGGACATCCTGCGGTCCGCCGGGGTCGACCCTCGCGCCCGCGGCGAGCAGCTCGACATCGGCGCGTTCGCGGCCATCGCCGCCGCCGCCGCGAACCGTCGAGCAGCTGGAGATGGGTGATAAGGGTCGGGTTCCCGACCGATTGCACCCCTCTCGGCGCGTATCCGCGCCCCGTTAGGGTGAGGCGGTGAGCTCAGCTGCGACGACGCGACGGTCGGCGACCGTGCGGGCGCCGGCAAAGGTCAACCTCGAGCTCAAGGTCGGCCCGCGTCGTCCCGATGGTTTCCACGACCTGGCGACGGTCTACATGGCCCTTGGCCTGCACGACGAGGTCACCGTCATCCCGGCGGACGAATGGTCCGTCAGCGTCACCGGGCCTTACGCGCCGCGTGTCCCCACCGACGAGTCCAACCTGGCCCTGCGGGCTGCGCGTCTGCTCGCCTCGGGCGCCTCCATGGACGAGCCGGTCGCTGTCCACATCCACAAGGAGATCCCCGTCGCGGGTGGGATGGCCGGTGGGTCTGCGGACGCCGCCGCTGCCCTGCTGGCCTGCGACCACCTGTGGGCGGTCGGGATGTCCCGCGACGAGCTGCTGGAGATCGCCGCCGAGCTCGGGAGCGACGTGCCGTTCCTGCTCGCCGGAGGCATCGCCGTCGGCTCGGGCCGGGGGGAGCGGCTCGCCCCCGTCCTGGCCCGCGGCAGCTACCACTGGGTCCTCGCCGTCAACGACGGCGGCCTGTCCACCCCCGAGGTTTATGCCGAGTGCGACCGGTTGCGGGGTGAGGAAAAGACCCCCACGCCGGAACCGTCCCCCCAGATGCTCGCGGCGTTGAGGTCGGGAGACGCGGACGCCCTCGGTGCCGCGCTCAGCAACGACCTGTCCGAGGCGGCGCTCTCGCTGAAGCCGGAGCTCGGCGAGGTCCTGGCGTCGGGCCTCGAGTTCGGCGCGAAGGGCGGCATCGTCTCGGGTTCGGGGCCGACCGTCGCCTTCCTCACCGACTCCTCGGAAGCGGCTCTCGACCTGTGCGTCTCGCTGACCGCCACCGGGGTCGCCCGCGAGGTCAAGCGCGCCAAGGGCCCGGTCCACGGCGCGCAGGTCGTGGCGGGGCCGTCGCGCACCTGATGGCGAACCTGGTCTCACTCGAACGGGCCACGCTCGTCTTCGGCACCACCCATGTCCTGGACGACCTGTCCACGGGTGTGCTGTCCGGCCAGCGGATCGGCGTCGTCGGACGCAACGGTGGCGGCAAGTCGACGCTGCTGCGGGTCCTTGCCGGCCATCAGCCGCTCGACTCCGGGCGCCTCGCCCGGGCGGGCTCGCTCAGCGTCGGCCTCCTCGGCCAGACCGACAGCCTCGACCCCACAGATACCGTGCGGGCCGCTGTCGTCGGCGACCTGCCCGAACACCTCTGGGCGGGCGACTCACGCATCCGCGACGTGCTCTCCGGACTGCTCGGCGGGGTCGACGCCCGCTCGCTCGGTGGGTTGGAGACCCTCGTGGGGCCGTTGTCCGGTGGCGAGCGCCGCCGCCTGGGGTTGGCCAGGCTGCTCGTGGCCGACCCGGACGTCCTTATGCTCGACGAGCCGACGAACCACCTCGACGTCGAGGGCGTCGCCTGGCTGGCCGATCACCTGGTCACGCGGCGGACCCGAGCGAACACGGCGTTGTTGGCGATCACCCACGACCGATGGTTCCTCGACGCGGTCGCGACGACGACGTGGGAGGTCGTGGGCGGCACCGTCAACGCGTTCGACGGTGGCTACGCGGCATACGTGCTGGCTCGGGCCGAACGCGAGCGCCGCGCTGGGGTCGAGGCGGGCCGACGCGACAACCTGCTGCGCAAGGAGCTCGCCTGGCTGCGCCGCGGGCCGCCGGCGCGGACCAGCAAGCCGCGGTTCCGGATCGACGCGGCCAACGCCCTCATCGAGGACGAGCCACCGGCCCGGGATAAGGTCTCGCTGGTGCGGTTCGCGACGACCCGGCTCGGCAAGGACGTCGTCGACCTCGTCGACGCGACCGTCGTCCTGGGCGACCGGCGGTTGCTCGACGAGGTGACCTGGCGCCTCGCGCCAGGGGAGCGGGTCGGCATCGTGGGGATCAACGGCTCCGGAAAGTCGACGCTGCTGCGGGCGATCGCCGGTGAGGTCCCCCTGGACTCAGGCCGCCGACGCGAGGGCACAACCGTCTCGCTGGCATTCCTCACCCAGGAGGTGCGCGAGCTCGAACGGTTTGCTGCCTGGCGGGTCATCGAGGCGATCGAGGACGTCAAGTCCTTCACCATGCTGGGGGACAAGGAGGTCAGTGCGTCCCAGCTGGCCACCCGCCTCGGCTTCCCGGGTCCGCGTCAGCAGACGCGGGTCGGCGACTTGTCGGGAGGTGAGCGTCGCCGGCTGCAGCTGCTGCGTCTGCTCATGTCCGAACCCAACGTGCTCATCCTCGACGAGCCGACCAACGACCTCGACATTGAGACGCTCACCTCGTTGGAGGACGTCCTCGACGGGTGGGCCGGGACGCTGCTCGTCGTGTCGCACGACCGGTACCTGCTCGAACGCGTCGCGGACCGCCAGGTCGCCCTGCTCGGTGACGGCGCGGTGCGCGAGCTGCCGGGAGGCGTCGACCAGTACCTCCAGCTGCTGGCTGAGGTGGGGCCGTCATCTGCGCCCGGATCGGGTTCCTCGTCGCACCCCGATATCTCTGCCGCACAGTCGGTTTCGTCACCCGCATCGGCCCCGTCACCGATTGCCGGCTCCGCAGATGTGCGAGCAGTCCGCAAGGAGATGGCCCGGATCGAACGACGACTTGCTCGGCTCGCCGACGACGAGGCCCGGTTGCACGCGGACCTGGTGGCCCAGGCGTCGGACCACGCAACGGTGCTGGCGCTGGACACCCGCCTGCGCGCTCTCGTCGACGAGCGCGACGAGCTGGAGATGGAGTGGCTCACCGCCGCCGAACGGGTCGGCTGAGCGCGGGTCGCCGCTCGAGCGCGGGATAGTTTGGGGCCATGAGGATGGCACTGCATCACGTCCAGGTCTCGTGCCCCGTCGGATCCGAGGAGACGTTGCGCGCGTTCTACGTCGGTGTGCTCGGGATGACCGAGGTGGCCAAGCCTCCCGCGTTGCTGGGCCGTGGAGGGGTCTGGTTCCGGGGCGGTGACGCGGCAGGGGCGGCGGAGATCCACTGCGGTGTCGAGGAACCGTTCGCACCGGCCCGCAAGGCCCACCCGGGGGTGGCCGTGGACGATGTCGACGCCTTGGCCGCCGCCGTCTCGAACGCCGGGGGAGACGTGCGCTGGGACGACCAGATCGTCGGGCTGCGGCGGTTCCACACCGACGACCCGGTGGGCAACCGCTTGGAGTTCCAGCAGGTTCGTTGACTCAACGGGAGCCGACTCTCAGGAGTCGAAGGGCTCGAGCATGGCGCGCAGCAGCATGGCCAGGGCGGACTGGTCGCCGCCGGGGAGGCGGGAGAGCAGCCCCCGCTCCCGGTCGAGCAGGTCGGCCAAGGCGGCGTCGACGACCTCGCGGCCGCTTGTCGTCAGCGAGACGATGACGCCTCGGCGGTCACTCGGGTCCGGGCTGCGCTCGACGAAACCCCGGGCGGCGAGCCGATCGACACGGTTGGTCATGGTCCCCGACGTCACCAGCGTCTGGGTCACCAGCTGGCCGGGGGAGAGCTGGTAAGGCTCACCGGACCGGCGTAGTGCGGACAGGACGTCGAACTCCCACAGCTCCAGTCCCCGCTCGGCGAAGGCCGCGCTGCGCGCCAGGTCGAGGTGCCGGGCCAGGCGCGAGACGCGGGACAGCACCTGCAGCGGGGCGACGTCGAGGTCCGGGCGCTCGCGTTCCCACGCCGCGACGATGCGGTCGACCTCGTCACCGGACGACACGCGAGGGACGGTCACCTTGCAAACTCTACCCGGCGTCAAGTATCTTGACATCAAGATACTTAGTCGAACGATGGAGGCCATGATGGGCTGGGACCCGCGGCAGTATGCGTTGTTCGGTTCGCACCGCGGCCGCCCCTTCGCCGACCTGCTTGCCCGCGTCGACACCATCGAAGCTGCCGGCACATCTGACGCTGCCTACCCCGCTGTGGTCGTCGATCTCGGGTGCGGTGACGGCCCGCTCACCCTCGGGCTCGCGACCCGGTGGCCGGCGGCGCGGGTGATCGGCATCGACTCCTCACCCGAGATGCTCGAGGCCGCCCGTGGTCACGACGAGGAGCACCGGGTCGAGTGGGTCCGGGCCCGCGCCGAGGACTGGGACCCGGGGTCGCTCGGCGCACCGATCGACGTACTCGTCACGAACGCCACCCTCCAGTGGGTGCCCGGTCACCTCGAGCTGATGCCCACCTGGCTCGACGCACTGGCGCCGGGCGGCTGGTTCGCGATGCAGGTGCCGACGAACTTCGACGCACCCTCGCACGCCCTCATGCGTGTGGTCGCCGCGCGGCATACACGATCCGCCGACCTGCTCCCTCGGCTGTTGCGGGCGGCCGACGTCGCCGACCCGGGCACCTACCTTCGGACCTTGGCGACCGCCGGCCTGGTGCCCGACGTCTGGGGCACCACGTATCAGCACGTCCTGGACCCCGTTGGTGCGCAACGGTCCCCAGTGCTCGAGTGGGTCACGGGCACGGGTCTGCGACCGGTTCTCGACGTGCTCACTGACAGGGCCGAGCGGCAGGCGTTCCTCGACGACTACGTCGCTGAGCTCGACCGCGCGTACCCGCGCGAGGCATACGGGGTCGTCCTCGGCTTCTCACGGCTCTTTGCCGTCGGGCACAAGCCGGGCTGAGGGGGCCCGAGCCGTCAGCGGTGTGCGGAGAGGCGGGGCTTGGCCTCCAGGCCACTGAGCCCGTTCCAGGCGAGGTTGACCAGGTGGGCGGCGACGTCGGACTTCTTGAACCTGCGCGAGTCGAGCCACCACTGACCCGTCAGGGCGACCATGCCGACCAGCATCTGCGCATAGATCGGCGCGGTCTTGGGGTCGAGCCTGCGGGACTTGAACTCTGCGGCGAGCAGGTGCTCGACCTGGCTGGCGACGTCGCTGATCAGGCTGGCGAAGTTGCCGGTCGACTGCCCAGCGGGGGAGTCGCGCACGAGGATCCGGAATCCGTCCGTCGAGCCCTCGACATAGTCCAGCAGCGCGAGGGCGGCGGCCTCGAGCAGCCCACGGGGGGTGGTCTCGGCGCGCAGCGCCTCGGTGATCCCGTCGAGGAGGGTGCGGATCTCGCGGTCGACGACCACGGCATACAGGCCCTCCTTGCCGCCGAAGTGTTCGTAGACCACGGGCTTGGACACGTTGGCCTTGGCGGCGATCTCCTCGACCGAGGTGGCCTCGAAACCCTTGTCGGCAAACAGTTTTGCCCCCACCTCGAGAAGCTGCTCGCGGCGCTGCGGACCCGTCATCCGGGACCGGCCGCTGGAGCTGCTCCCTCGTGGGCTCATCCCCGTATTGTGCCGCGAGCGCCGGGCGGTGCCGCGCCGGGCGGCTAGCGTGATGCCGGTGACGGTCCGGGCACCTCGCGCGTATGCGTGGATGGCGGCTGTCGCTGTCGGGTTGACGCTGGCCTGCTCCGGGTGCGGGACCCTGCTCGCCTCGACGGTGAACGCGCCGACCATTGCCAGCCCCACCATTCCGGCGGTGGCCGTGACGGCACCGCCCACCGGGGACTCGGTGGCCCCCCAGCCGTTGTTCTCGCCCGCTCCGGAGCCTGCCTCCGGCGCGCTGCGGATCGTCCAGGCGCCGATCCCCTTCCCGGACAGCCGGAAGCAGGAGATGGCGGCGTACTCGCTGCGCCACTACGGCACCGCCAGCTGGCGGCTGAACCCGACGATGGTGGTGCTGCACTACACCGCTGGGGGGACGGCCGCGTCGACCCGCAACGTGTTCGCCGCCGACACCCCGAACGCAGGAGAGCTGCCCGGCACCTGCGCACACTTCGTCGTCGACCAGGACGGGACCGTCTTCCAGCTGGTGCCCACGACGATCCGGTGCCGGCACACCATCGGTCTGAACGACCAGGCCATCGGCATCGAGATGGTCCAGGAGGCGGGCCGGTCGTCATCCTGGGCGGACCAGCAGATCCTCGACCGGCCGGCCCAGATCGGCGCTGCGCTCGCGCTGGTCCGCATGTTGCAGGCGACCTACGGGATCGCGGCAGGCAACGTCGTCGGTCACGCGACAGCGAACTCCACCCCCCAGTTCCACGACCTCACCGGCACCCGGAACGACCACACGGACTGGCTGGCGGCCGACCTCGCCGTCTTCCGGTCGAGGCTCTGAGGCGTCGAGCACGCTCTGCTCGATCCGGGTGCTCGTTCCGGGTGCTCGTTCCGGGTGCTCGATCCGGGTGCTCGATCCGGGTGCTCGATCCGTCCGTTCGCCCCAGCCGCCGGGCACCGGGCCGGTAGGTTGGCCTTCGACGTCGTCGGCCGCCCGGGGGAGCAAAGCACGTGCCTCGCATCATGACCATCTACGGCACCCGGCCCGAGGCGATCAAGATGGCGCCGCTGATCGGGGCCCTGCGGGAGCACCCCGCTCTGCAGCCGATCGTCGCCGTCACGGGACAGCACCGCGAGATGCTCGACCAGGTCAACCAGCTGTTCGGCATCGTCCCCGACCACGACCTGGACCTCATGTCGCACGGCGCGACCCTGCCGCAGCTGAGCGCCCGTGCGTTGCTCGCGACCAGCGAGCTGCTCGAGGAGACTGCTCCGGACGTCGTCGTCGTGCAGGGAGACACCTCGAGCGCGTTCGTCGCGGCTCTGGCGGCCTTCTACCAGCGGATCCCGGTGGTCCACCTGGAGGCCGGGCTGCGCACCGGTGATATCTACTCGCCATTCCCGGAGGAGGTCAACCGTCGGCTGACCGCACCCATCGCGGCGCTGCACCTCGCCCCGACCTCCACCTCCAGACGCAACCTCGAGCGAGAGGGGATCGACCCGGCCAGCATTGCGGTGACCGGCAACACCGTCATCGACGCCTTGCGCACGACGGTCGACAAGCCGGTCAGCTTCACCGACCCGCGGGTTGCCGAGCTGATCGGCTCCGGGGTCCCGTTGCTGCTCGTGACCAGCCATCGCCGAGAGTCGTGGGGCGACAAGATGGGGGAGGCGATGGCGGCCCTGCGGGACGTCGCTGAGCGGCACCGCGAGCTCGAGATCCTGCTGCCGATGCACCGCAACGCGATCGTCCGCGACGTCGTCGAGCCGGCCTTCGACGGCGTCGGCAACATCACGTTGACCGAGCCGCTCAGCTACCACGAGTTCGCGCACGCGCTCCGGGCCTGCCGGCTGGTGGTCACCGACTCCGGCGGCGTCCAGGAGGAGGCGCCCAGCCTGGGGAAGCCGGTGCTGGTCATGCGGGACACCACGGAGCGGCCCGAGGCGGTGGACGCCGGCACCGTCAAGCTGGTCGGCACCGACCGTGCCGTCGTCCGCGACGAGACCCTCGCGCTGCTTGAGGACCCTGCGGCATACGCCGCGATGGCCAACGCCACCAACCCCTATGGCGACGGGTACGCGGCGGCCCGCGGCGTCGCCGCGATTGCCCACCTGCTCGGCCTTGGAGAGCGGCTGCCCGAGTTCACGGGGGGTTCCTGACGCGACGGCACGACGCGCACGCCGGCCGGTCGGTCGCGGCGCAGGGGGCGCCCACTGCGGCGACTACCCTAGGGTGCGCTTCGGCCACCGGCCGCGCATTCCCCGGTTGGTCTGCTGGCAGGGCCCGCCTGACTTTGAATCAGGATTAGCGACGATGGTTCGATTCCATCCCGGGGAGCCGATCGAGAGCCCGAGGTCCGGCCCAGACCCTGCTGCACCGCGGCAACCACGCGGTCAGCTGGCCTTGAACACGACCGTCGACATCAGCCAGACCGTGCCGCTCGTGGTTGCAGACCCGGCGTTCGGCGTCGCGCCCGCCGCTGCTGCCTGGTCTTCGACGAGCAGGTCCAGGTCGCTCGCCCCTCCGATGGAGGTCCGCGTCGTGAAGCCGGCGCTCGCTGCCGGTGTCGTCCCGAACCCGGAGTCCGCGTAGAAACCCAGGGCCAGTCCGGTGCCGGTCGTCGCGGCGGTGGCGCCGGAGAAGACGGTCATGGCGCTGGATGCCGTGCCCGTCGCACTTTTGGACGCGTCCACCGCTGCAGCCCCGGCCGCCGGCGACAGACCCGAGTACTCCGTGACCGCCACACCGAGGTCCGCGCTGCCGCTTGCCTTGGCGGTGATCGTCGGCTTCGTCCCGCCGCCTGCGGTCACCGGCGCGGTCCACACACTCAGCTCGGTCCCCTCCGACGCCGTCGAGTGGGCGACCTCGGTGTAGGTGTCGCCCGCACTGTCGGTGACGGCGCTGGCCTTCGCCCCCGAACCGGACCAGGCGCCGACCTCGACGACGATCCTGTTGCCCGTTGTCACCGCCGCCGGCAGGACGACCCCTCGGGTGGACGAAGGCCCACCGTGGGCGCTCACCGCCTGGACGAAGGTCGGTGGCGTCGACTCGGGGACCACCGGAGTCACCGCGGCGGACGCGGCCGACGCGGGGCCGGTGCCGACCGCGTTCGTCGCGGCGACGGTGAAGGTGTATGCCGTCCCGTTGGTGAGCCCGGGGACGGTCGCCGTGGTCGCCGGTGGGCTGCCGCTCACCGTGACGGGCGTCTGCGGGGCCGATCCGACGAAGGGGGTGACCGTGTAGGAGGTGATCGGGGACCCGCCATTGGCCGGCGCGGTCCAGGCGAGCGTGACCTGGGCGTTCCCGGCCGTCGCGACAACGCCCGTCGGGGCGGCGGGGGCCACCGGCGCCACCGGTGCGCTCGGGGTGACGGGAGCCGACGCCGCCGACGCCGGGCCGGTGCCGACCGCGTTCGTCGCGCTGACCGTGAAGGTGTATGCCGTCCCGTTGGTGAGCCCGGGGACGGTCGCCGTGGTCGCCGGTGGGCTGCCGCTCACCGTGACGGGCGTCTGCGGGGCCGATCCGACGAAGGGGGTGACCGTGTAGGAGGTGATCGGGGACCCGCCGCCCGCCGGCGCGGTCCACGTGACCGTCGCCTGGGCGTTCCCGGCCGTCGCGGACACGCCTGCCGGCGCGGCTGGGGCAGTCGGCATACTGGCCGCCGCGGTCTTGAACACCACCGTCGACATCAGCCAGACCACGTTGGCCTTCGGGTAGGCGCCCGCGTTCGGCGTGCTCCCCGCAGCGACCGGGAGATCTTCGGCCAGCAGGTCGATGTCGTCGGCCAGATAGATGCTCGAGCGCGCCGTCCACCCGGCGGACGGGCCGGGGGCCGAACCAAATCCGGAGTCGGTGTAGAAGCCGAGAGCGAGTCCGGGCGCAGTCGTAGCGGCCGTAGGCCCGGAGTAGACCGTCGAGGTCCCCCCGGACGTGCCGGTGGCCGACCTGGTCACGTCCACGGCAGTTGCCCCCGCGGCCGTGGACAGGCCGGAGTACTCGAGAGCGGACATGCCGATGTCGGCGCTGGCGGACGCCGTCGCTGTGACGGTGGGTGGCGTGGCGCCCGCCGAGGTGATGGGTGCGGTCCAGATGCTCTGCTCGGTCCCTTCGGACCCGGTGACGTGGCTCACCTCCGTGTAGGTATTGCCGGCGGTGTCGGTCACGGAGCGAGCCGTGGGACGCGTCGCACCCCAGACGCCGACCTCGACGACCATCCGGTTCCCGACCGAGGTCGCGGTGCCCAGCGACACCGAGCGCATGACGGACCCCTCGCCGTGTGCCGTGGACTGCTGGACCACCGCGACGGGAGGAGTCGTCGTCGGGGAGACGGGCGCCGTGGCCGCCGAGGCGGCTCCCGCCCCGACGCCGTTCGTCGCCGAGACGGTGAACTGGTATGCCGTGCCGTTCGTCAGTCCGCCGACCACCGTCGCGGTCGCGGGCGGTGCGCCTACCGACCCGGGGATCGTCACCGGTGTGAGGGCGGCCCCGCCGGCGTACGGCGTGACGGTGTAGGAGGTGACCGGCGAGCCGCCGTTGCTCGGCGCGGTCCAGCCGACCGTCACCTGGTGGTTGCCGGGTGCGGCGGAGACGCCCGTCGGCACGCCCGGGACCGTCGAGCCCGCCGCGTTGATGTGCACCATCGAGGAGACCGACGGCACGCCTTGGCCGTTGACGATGAACATCATGTAGTCACCGGCGGGAGCGAGCGCCGAGGTGGCCGGCGCGGTCACCGAGAGAGACCCGCCCGCCGCGGTGAAGCTCAACGGCACGAACTTCTGGCCCATGTCCCCCTGGTGTGTGTCGTCCGCCAGCGAGACGAGGTTGACCGCTGTGATGGAGGAGGCGTCTGGCGTCGTGACCGAGATGGTCCCGCCGTAGCCGGCCGCGTGATCGGCCGAGATGATCGTCGGACGGGGACCGGCCGACAGGTAGCTGGGAGAGAAGATCTGGGCGTTGAACTGGCCCTGGGGGTTGGCCATGACCATGTGCCCGCCTCCCGCGACGAGGACGCGCCCGTCGGGCATGAGGACCGCCGTCGAGTGGTAGGTCCGGGCCGCGGACATCGACGGGCCGGTGGTCCACCGCTCGGTCGCCGGGTCCCAGATCTCGGTGCTGAGGACACCGGACGTGACGACCATCTGGTCGCTCGTCGTTCCACCCCCGACGGCGAGGACCTTGCCGTCGGCCAGCGTCGTCAGCGTGTGGTAGACCCGGGGCGTGTTCATCGGAGCAGTCGTCCGCCAGGTCGGGGTGGCGGCGTTGGTGTCGATGACGGCCGTTCCGGCCTGCGCGGGGGTCGTGTCGGTGACGCTCGCGGCACCGCCGCTGTAAAGGATCTTGCCCGGCCGGTACATCACCGACGAGCCGTTGATGACCCCGCTGGCCCCCACCGGGGTCCAGGTCTTGGCGTTGACATCCAGGACGAAGTGCTGGTCCTCCGACGGACCCATGGCGAAGACCTTGCCGTTGGTCATCAGGTAGGAGAACGGGTACTCCTCCTCGTGGATCGCCGAGGTGTTGACACCCGTGAGCAGCGTCCACTTGTCCGTCGTCGGGTCGTAGACCTCCGGGGTGTCAGACCAGGTGTTGGCGTCCTTGGAGTTTCCGCTGATGACGACGAGGCGGCCGTCCGAGAGTGGCAGCAGCGACGGGTACCACCGGGCCGCGTTCATGTCTGCGGCCTTGCTCCAGGTCTCCGTGACCGGGTCGAAGATCGCCGTCGTCTTGATCCCGAGCGACCCGTAGCCGCCAGCGGTGATGATCCGGCCGTCCGAGAGATGCGTGCTGCCAGAGCAGAACACCGCCGCGGGGGCCACCTGCGAGCTGAAGGTGTTGGTCTGCGGGTCCCACACCTTCGTGGGCTGCGGGGTCTCCCACCCGTCCATCAGCAGGTACTTCCCGTTGTTGAGCGCGATGCTCTGGATCGCGACGAGTGGCCACGACTGCAGCGGCCCCCACTGGCCTTGGGCGGATGGGGTGACGGCGCCCGACGGAGTCGAAACCGGTCCGCTGCCAACGCTGTTCGTCGCGGACACGGTGAAGGTGTATGTCGTGCCGTCGGTGAGGCCAGTCACCGTCGCCGAGGAGGCGGCCGGGCTGCCGGTGACCGTGGTCGTCGGGCCCGCCACCGTCCCGACGTAGGGCGTGACGACGTAGGACGTCACGGTCGACCCGCCGTCGAAGGGGGCCGTCCAGGTCACGAGTGCCTGTCGGTCGCCGGCGCTGGCGGCGACGGCCGTGGGAGTGCCGGGCGCCGTCGGGGGCGCCGTGCTCGCCGGTGCGAAGACCACGGTCGACATCAGCCAGACCGTCCCGGACTTCGTGGTCGCCCCCGCATTCGGCGTCGAGCCGGACGCGATGCTCTGATCGGCGACGAGCAGGTCCATGTCACTCGCGTGGGTGACGGAAGAGCGGGCGGTGAACCCCGCGCTGGCCGCCGGTGTGGTCCCGAAGCCCGAGTCCGTGTAGAAGCCGACCGCGAGACCACCCCCGGACGCTGCGGTCGTGCCGGAGTAGACGGTCGTGGCGCCGGAGGCGAGTCCGGTGGCACTGGTCATCACACCGACCGCGCCCGTCCCGCTGGTGGTGGACAGGCCGGAGTACTCGACCACCGCGACCCCGATGTCGGCGCTCGCGGTGCCGGTGGCCGTGATGGTCGGTGTGCTGCCGCCGCCCGTGATGATGGGCGCCGTCCACACACTCTGCTCGGTGCCGTCCGAGGCAACGACGTGGCTCACCTCGGTATAGCCGTTCCCGGCGGTGTCCACGACCGACCGCGTGGTCTGGCGGGTCTGACCCCAGATCCCGACCTCGACGACGATGCGGTTCCCCGCGGTGACCGGCGTCGCCATCGTCACCGCCTTGGCCGAGCCGGTCCCGTGGACTGTCGCCTGCTGGACCGCAGTGATGCCGGGGTCGGCGTGGGCCGCCCCTGCCACCAGAACGGCGAGAGCGGGCGCTAGCAGCCCGACCGTCGCGACCAGGGCCACGCCGGACCCCACCCGGTGTCGGCGCTGCCGCCCCACGGTCGGCCGGGAGGGGGTCGATGAGCGCATCGAACGCATGGAACGCATGGTCGCCTTCCTTCGCGAGTCCGCTCGCGCGAAGCGGCGCGAGCACCGGTCCGGAACCCGACAACACCGTCCCCCGAACCACGGCCCTGCTGGTGCTGCCACTGTCAGTGGCCCGAAGGTAGGGGTAGTGGCAGGTGCGTGCTCAGGCTTTGGACATATCTCTCAGGACTTTCTCAGGTTGTCTTGGGGTCCCTTTCCTGCTCACCGCTGATGCCCTCGGTCAGGATGACCGTCCGCCCGGGCTCGACCGGCGGGTAGGATGACACCCGGCCTGGCGGCATACCGGATGGACCCGGGCACCACCGTGCCGTGCCCAGCCGCAGACCCCGGGAGACCCAGTCCGTGAGCACATCCCGCCCGGCCGCCGTCATCGTCCTCGCCGCCGGCGAGGGCACCCGGATGAGGTCGCGGATCCCCAAGGTCCTGCACACGATCGGCGGGCGCAGCCTGATCGAGCACGCGGTGGCCGCCGCGCGAGGCACGCGTCCCGACCACCTGGTCGTCGTCGTGCGCCACGACCGGGACCGCGTGGCCGAGCACGTGCGCGGCCTCGACCCGGACGTCCTGATCGCCGACCAGGACGAGGTCCCCGGCACCGGGCGCGCGGCCGAGTGCGGGTTGTCGCCGCTGCCGGACGACCTGCAGGGCACGGTGCTCGTGACCTACGGCGACGTGCCGCTGTTGAGCACGCAGACCCTCCTGGACCTTGTCGGCGCGCACGTCGACGAGTCGGCGGCCGTGAGCCTGATCACCGCGGTGCTGCCCGACGCCACGGGCTACGGACGCGTGCTGCGCGACGTCGACGGCGCGGTCGGCTCGATCGTCGAGCACCAGGACGCGACGAACGAGCAGCGGCAGGTCACCGAGGTCAACTCCGGCCTGTACGCGTTCGACGCGGCCGTGCTGCGCAGTGCTCTGGTCGAGGTGGGCACCGCCAACAGCCAGGGCGAGAAGTACCTGACTGACGTCGTCGCCATCGCGCGAGGCCGTGGGCTGGTCGTCCGAGCCCACCCCGTCGAGGACGTGTGGCAGACCGAGGGCGTCAACGACAAGGTCCAGCTCGCCCGACTCGGCGCTGAGCTCAACCGGCGGACCGTCGAGCGTGCCATGCGCGACGGTGCCATCGTCGTCGACCCCGCGACGACGTGGCTCGACGCCACTGTCTCCGTGGGGCAGGACACCGTCATCCACCCCAACACCCAGGTCCACGGCGCCAGCACGATCGGCGTCGAGTGCGTGATCGGTCCCGACACGACCCTGACCGACGTCGAGGTCGGTGACGGGGCGAGCGTCGTCCGCACCCAGGCCCTGCTGGCGGTCATCGGCACGGGCGCGTCGGTGGGTCCGTTCTCCTACCTGCGCCCGGGCACCGAGCTCGGTCCCGGCGCCAAGGTCGGCGGGTTCGTCGAGACCAAGAACGCGCAGATCGGGCCGGGAGCCAAGGTGCCCCACCTGACGTATGCCGGGGACGTCACCGTGGGCGAGGGGGCCAACATCGGTGCGGGCACCATCTTCGCGAACTACGACGGGGTCGACAAGCACAGGTCCACGGTGGGCGCGCATACGTTCGTGGGAAGCAACTCGGTGATCGTCGCCCCAGTCGACATTGCCGAGAATGCCTACGTCGCAGCTGGATCCGCGATCACGGACGACGTGGCGACCGGTGAGCTGGCGATCGCGCGCGGACGTCAGCGCAACATCCAGGGATGGGTGGAGAAGCGACACGACGCTGGCGACGAGACGAAGGACGCCCACTCATGACCGGCATCACCAAGATGACACAGAAGAACCTCATGGTCTTCTCCGGCCGGGCGCATCCGACCCTCGCTGACGAGGTGGCCGCCGAGCTGGGCACCGAGCTGGTGCCCACGACCGCCTATGACTTCGCCAACGGCGAGATCTATGTGCGCTACGAGGAGTCCGTGCGCGGGTCCGACGCGTTCGTGATCCAAAGCCACACGGTGCCGATCAACGAGTGGATCATGGAGAACCTCATCATGGTCGACGCGCTGAAACGCGCCTCCGCCAAGCGGATCACCGTGGTGCTGCCGTTCTACGGTTATGCCCGCCAGGACAAGAAGCATCGAGGCCGTGAGCCGATCTCTGCCCGGTTGATGGCCGACCTGTTCAAGACAGCCGGTGCCGACCGCCTGATGGCCGTCGACCTGCATACCGCCCAGATCCAGGGCTTCTTCGACGGCCCCGTCGACCATCTGATGGCCATGCCGATCCTCGCCGAGCACGTGGAGCGTCACTATGGCGACCAGCGGCTCGCCGTCGTCTCACCGGACGCCGGCCGCATCAAGGTGGCCGAGGAGTGGTCCCGTCGCCTCGACGGGGCCCCGCTCGCGTTCATTCACAAGACGCGGGACATCAACCACCCCAACGAGTCCGTGGCGAACCGTGTCGTCGGTGGCGTCGAGGGACGGATCTGCGTGCTCGTCGACGACATGATCGACACCGCCGGGACGATCACCAAGGCGGCCGACGCGTTGGTCGCGGCGGGTGCGGCGGGTGTCGTCATCGCCGCCACCCACGCGATCCTGTCCGGTCCTGCGGTGGACCGCCTGAAGAACTGCACGGCGGTGGAGGTGATCGTCACCAACACGCTGCCCATCCCTGCGGACCGCACGTTCGACAAGCTGACCGTCCTGTCCATCGCCCCGCTGCTCAGCAGGGCGATCAGAGAGGTGTTCGAGGACGGCTCGGTCACCAGCCTCTTCGAGGGCCAGGCCTAGAAGGCGCCGGCGCGGGTCGGCTCCACCGCGGGTCGGCTCACCCTCTGCGGCGAGCCCGGTAGGCGGCCACGTTGGCTCGGTTGCCACACCCGCCCTCGCAGAATCGGCGTGAGCGGTTCTTGGACAGATCGACGAAGACGTCGTCGCAGTCGACGGCGTCGCACTCCTGCAGCCGGTCGAGTGCGCCCGTGCGGATGACGTCGACCATCGCCATCGCCGCCTCGACCGCCATTCGGGTCGCGAGCGGCGCCTCCGCCGGAGTCGCGTGCAGGTGGTACTCCCATGAGTCGTGACGCACCAGCTGGGGGAGTGCCTGGCCCTGCCGGAGGAGCGCGTTGATCGCGTCGACCGCGTCGTCCTCGCTCAGGAACCAGAGCTCGCGCAGCCGCGGGCGCAGCTTGCGTACGGTTCTGAGCTCGTCCTCGCGGCCCTGACCCACAGCCCGGTCACCGGTCCACGTCCACTGTGCGACGAAGGCGTCCAGCTCCTCGACCGTCGTCAAGCGGTCCACGTCCTGGTCGCCCGGCACGGACCCGGCCATCGTGTTGACCAACGCCGCGGCACCGCTGAGCGCGACATCTGTGTCATGGGCGAAATACATCTTGACTCCTGACAGGCCGAGCGGTTACAGTCACGAGCATAAACCTATTTTGCTCATGACAAAGTTCTTGAGGGTAAAGGAGACGACCGGTGACCAGCCTGGCTTCGAGGGAGACGCGCCGCCCCGACACCACCGCGGTCTCGAGGCGGCGGCTGGATGTCGGCCTGCTTGCCGGTCTGGCGTCAGCCGCGGCGTTCGGCACGTCCGGGTCGGTGGCCAAGGCCCTGCTCGGTGCGGGCTGGAGCCCGGCGGCGGTCACGCTGGCGCGGATCGGTGGGGCAGCGGCGATCCTGCTCGTGCCGGCCCTGCTCGCCTGTCGCGGACGCTGGCCGGTTGTCCGCGCCCACGCGCCACTGATCCTCCTCTTCGGCCTGCTGGCCGTCGGCGGGGCTCAGCTGTCCTACTTCAACGCCGTCCGGACCCTGCCGGTCGGCGTCGCCCTGCTCGTCGAGTACTCCGGAACGGTCCTGGTCGTCCTGTTCGTCTGGGCGAGCACGCGACGCCGGCCCGCCACGATGGTCATCGTCGGCGGGGTGGTCAGCATCCTCGGGCTCGCTCTCGTTCTCGACATCGCGGGTCAGTCCAGGCCGGACCTCACCGGGGTGCTGTACGCCCTGGGTGCTGCGGTCGGCCTGGCTGCCTACTTCCTCACGGCATCACGAGGGGAGGGTGTCCTCCCCGCGACGGTCATCACCGGCTTCGGCATGCTGGTCGCCACTCTGGCGCTCGGTGCCCTTGGGCTTGCCCGCGTCCTGCCGATGTCCTTCTCCGCCGCTCCTGTCACCGTCGCCGGGACGACCATGCCCTGGTGGGCCGCCGTGGGTGAGCTCGTCGTCGTCGCGGCGGCTGCGGCATACCTGCTCGGCACGTTCGCCGCCCGCCGTCTCGGCGCGACCCTGGCCTCGTTCGTCGGTCTCGCCGAGGTCCTGTTCGCCGTGCTCTTCGCCTGGCTGCTGCTGGGAGAGCTGCCCCGGCCGGTGCAGCTCGTGGGTGGGCTGCTCATCGTCGCCGGTGTCGTCGCGGTCCGGCTGGGAGAGCGCCCAGCCCGCTGATTTCCGGTATGCCCGCCACTCGCCTAGGATCGGGGAAGTTGCCTCGGCGAGGGACGGAGCGCGGGCTGCACAGCTGCAGCCCGAGCCGTCCGTGATCGACAAGGTGGTCGTCCGGCGGACGTCCCCCTGCATCCTTCCGCCCGCGCCGCGTCCCGCGTCGAGGCCCACCGCTTCGGCCGTCTGGATCGACGACGGCCACCACGACGTCAGGAGAGCATCCCCATGTCCGAGATCAAACTCGTCGCCCAGGCGCGCACCCAGTTCGGCAAGGGTGCCGCACGCAGGATCCGCCGTGACCACAAGATCCCTGCCGTCCTCTACGGTCACGGCACCCAGCCCGTGCACATCACCCTGCCCGGCCACGACACCATGATGGCGCTCAAGTACGCCAACGCGCTGCTCGACATCGAAATCGACGGCACGAGCCAGCTGGCGCTCGCCAAAGACGTCCAGCGTGACCCGATCAAACCCGTCATCGACCACGTCGACCTCGTCATCGTCCGGCGCGGTGAAAAGGTCACCGTAGACGTCCAGATCCACACAGAGGGCGAGGCGGCGCCGGAGACGGTCGTGACCGTCGAGTCGCAGACCGTCGAGCTCGAGGTGCTTGCGACCGCGATTCCCGAGCGCATCACGGTGTCCGTCGAGGGCCTTCGAGCCGGCACGCAGATCCTCGCGTCGCAGCTCGAGCTGCCCGAGGGCGCCGAGCTTGTCACCGAAGGCGAGTCGCTCGTCGTCAACGTCAACCAGCAGATCACTGCCGAGGCGCTCGATGCCGAGCTGGCCGAGGCGGAGGCCGGGGCCGGCATCGAGCACGAGGCCACCGACGCCGAGGAGGCCGAGGCTGCCGAGGCTCAGAGCGAGGCCGGCTCCGAGGGCGACACCGCACAGAAGGCCAGCGAGGCCTGACCGAGCCAACCAGGACGGCCTGCCGTCGCCTCCGTGACCGAGGTGACGGCAGACCGTTGCTGCTGTGCTGCTGAGGCGGACGCCTTGTCGGCGTCAGGTGCGCAGTTCGCTCAGCACACCGTCTCGCTCGACGTACCGCTCACCGGTCTGCGGGCATACCCACTCGTCTCCCGAGGCTTCGAGGGGGGCTCCGGCACGCCCGACCCAGCGCAACCGGCGGGCCGGCACACCGGCGACCAACGCGTAGTCCGGGACGTCGTGGACCACCACCGAGCCGGCGCCGACCAGGGCCCAGCGGCCGATCGTCACGGGCGCGACGCATACCGCGCGGGCGCCGATCGAGGCCCCCTCGAGGCACGTGACGGCGACCATCTCCCAGTCGTCGCCGCGCTTGAGCACGCCGTCCGGGGTGACGGCCCTGGGGAAGTAGTCGTTGGTGAAGACCGCAGCAGGACCGACGAACACACCATCACCCAAAACCGCCGGTTCGTAGACCAGTGCGTAGTTCTGCAGCTTGCAGTTGTCTCCGATGGTGACACCGGGGCCCACGTAGGCCCCACGCCCGATGACGCAGTTGCGGCCGACTCGCGCATCCTCACGAACCTGCGCAAGGTGCCAGACCGACGTGCCCTCGCCGATCGTGGCCGCGCCGGACACGTCGGCGCTGTCCTCGATGTGCGCGGTCACTGGTATGCCTCACTGTTGGGCAATGACAGCTCAGCATAGGGCGCGCTGGTCGGGGAGATGCGGGTCCCACCTACGATGTGGCCCATGTCGCGGACCGGCTGGCAGCCCCCCCTCGTCCTGGTCGGCGCCAGCGGGCTGGCTCGCGAAGCCCTCGCCGCGGCCCACGGGTCAGGCCGAGAGGTGCTCGGGTTCCTCGACGACGACCCGGGACTCGCGGGCCGTATGCTCGTCCGCGGCGTGGCGGTGCTCGGGTCAGTCGACACTGTGGACGCCTACCCCGATGCGGCACTCGTGCTGTGCGTCGGCAAAGGGGCTGGTCGGGCTCGGCTCGCGGCTCGCCTGGCGTCTGCGGGCATCGGTGAGGACCGGTACGCGACGGTGGTGCACCCCTCGGTCCACCTGCCCGAGGGCGTCGCCGTGGGGGCAGGTTCGGTGCTTCTTGCCGGCGTCGCCCTCACCGCGGACGTCAGGCTCGGGCGTCACGTGGTCTGTATGCCTAACGCGGTGCTCACCCACGACTGCCGTGTCGACGACTACGCCACCGTCTGCGCCGGGGTCGTCCTCGGCGGGGGCGTCACCGTCGGGCGAGCGGCCTACCTGGGGATGGCGGCGTCGGTGCGGGAGCGTCTGTCGGTCGGAGCCGGTTCGACGGTCGGCATGGGATCGGTTGTCCTGGCCGACGTCCCCGAGGGGCAGACCTGGGCCGGGGTCCCGGCCCGTCGGCTCGCGCCCTGACGGCGGTCGGCCCATCCCTCAGCGGACGACCGCCGGCGACCACGCCTTCGGGATGAGCATCGTCGGCACACCGGTTCCGTCGGCGTTGGCGACCCACACGTTGGACTCGGCCGCCTGAGTTCCGGTGCCGGGCAGGCCATAGAGGATCCGGTTGTTGTCCAGCCACTCAACCTGGTCATCGACGCTCCGAGACTCGCTCAGCTGGGTTTCCTTACCGGTCGCGAGCTCCAACACGGTGATCCGCCAGTCGCCTCTCGCCCGGTCGCCGCGCTTCTTGTACGCCACGCGGGTCCCGTCGGGAGAAAGCGACGGACATTCGGCGTCGGGGCGGATGGTCTCGATGGTCTGCGTCGAAAGCTGGCCCTTGGCCAGGTGGGTGACACCGCCGAACGCGACGGTCGCGAAGAAGTGGTCGTCGTCGGCGGTAAAGGTGACACCCCAGTAGTTGCGGTCGACGGGGGAGATCCGTTGACCGTTGTCGAGGAGTGTGAAGTCCTCGAGGTCCTGGCTCATCCCCGTCCGGAGGTTGGTGACGACGGTTCGGGTCGAGAAGTTCGTCGCGGTGTAGGAGTCGCCTGCAACGAAGCTCGTCGTCGCCGACAACGTCCCGTCGTCCGAGAGACGCGCTCGGCTCGGGCTCCCGGTCAGCGGGATGTTCTTGACGCCACCCGTAGCGTCGGTGATGACTCGCGCGGAGTATGTCGTGACCACTCCGCGGTCCGAGCCCAGACACAACGTCTCGGCCGACGTCGCGAACACGCGGTCGCAGGAGACGGACGTGAAGGCGCGCGGACCGGAGGGATCGGCGATCGGGACCATCGACACCAGGCCGTAGTCGCTCCCCAGAGCCGTGTTGCGGAAGACGATCCGGGGCGCGGACTGCACTTGCGCGAGGGGGATGGACTGCTGGGGTGCGGCGGCGTCGGTCTGAGCCTGCTGTTGGCTGCGTGAGACGACGAGGTAGACCGCGGTTGCGGCCACGACCAGGATCGCGATGACCACCACGGCGATGACGCGGGTGCGTAGCGTGTTGTCCTGCGACGGTTCCGAGCTCACGCATCGGCCTCAGCGGCGCTGGGCCGGGCGGCTGGAGTCAGCCCCCGCAGCAACCACCAGGCCACGGGGATGACGACGAGGAGCAGGGCTGCGAACAGGTAGACCGCGACGCCGCGACCGACGAACGTCCACAGGACGCCGAATAGGATCGCGGCGACGAACCGACAGGTCGCCACGACGGTCTGGGTGGTCGCGATGCCCACGGCCCGCTGCGAGGTCGGCACCAAGGTGGAGGTGAGCGCCGCAAGCACGCCGTCGGTGGCGGCGTAGAACGCGCCGAGCAGCAACAGGCACAGGGCCGTCGTCACGGCGCCCCAGGCCGGCCCAGCTGCGCAGAGGTATGCGCCGACCAGCAGGAGGTGACCTCCGACGAGTACCTTCTGGCGACCCACGCGGTCGGCTAGGCGACCCATCGGCACGGCGAGCACGAAGTAGGCGACATTGGTCCCCACGAACAGCAAGGGAAACCACGTCGCGGCGAAGTCGTCCCGTTGTTGGAGGGAGAGATAGAGGAACCCGTCGCTGATGGCGAGAACGCTGAGCAGGGCTGCCGCGACGACAAGTCGGCCCATACCGGAGCGTGTCATCGCGCGCATCGACGGACGGGTCCGGGGCGTGGAGACCTGCGTGCGCGCCGCACGGCGCGGGCGCAGGTCGGGGACGAGCAGCCCGAGGACGACGAGCCCGAGGATGGCCGCGGCGAACGATGCGACAAAGACCCCGGTGTAGTTGCCGGGCACGAACCACAAGATGAGGAAGGCGAGCAGAGGACCGATGGCGGCCCCAACGGTGTCGAGGGCGCGGTGGACCCCGAATGCCCGCCCCAGCGAGTCCTCGGGGGTGGACGCCGCGATCAGTGCGTCACGCGGACCGGTGCGCACACCCTTGCCCAGCCGGTCGAGGGTGATGACGGTGGTGAGCGCGGCGAAACCGTGCAGCGGGATGAGGAGCACCTTGGTGACCGCCGACAGCCCGTATCCGAAGAAGGCGACCCACTTGGGGCGGTCGGACCGGTCGGCCCACCAGCCGCCCAGGATCCGCACCAATGCGCTCACGCCTTGGTAGAGACCGTCGATGAAGCCGTAGGCCAGTGGGGTCATGCCGAGGACTGCGGTGAGATAGACCGGCAGCACGGCGGAGACGGACTCCGACGAGACATCGGTCAGCAGACTGACCGTGCCGAGGAGCAGGACGGCCGGCGCCACGCGCTTCGACGCCCGTCGCGCGAGGGCGGACCGTGGCTCGGAAGGCGGCGTGGTCCCGGTCACCTTCTGCGTGGCGGCCTGCGGGCGCTCCGAGATGTACACCGCATCGCCTCCGTTCGCTGACGCAGGTCCCCGCCCTGCGCTGTCAGATCAGGATAAAGAGGACGCTGTGCCGTCGCTGGCGTTTCGCCGAGGACACAGGAACTGCCCAGCCCCCGTCGCGTGCCGTCCTCGACGGGTTCGGCCGTTGGCATACTGGTCGGTCGTGACGTCTTCAGAGGTGTGGCTGGTCGTGGGCCTCGGGAACCCCGGGCCGGAGTACGCCGGCAACCGCCACAACGTGGGGGCGACGGTCGTCCGTGAGCTCGCGACCCGAAACGGCGAGGCGTTCAAGACGCACCGGTCGCGGGCACAGGTCGCCGAGACTCGGCTGGGCTCCGCTGAGGGGGGAGCACCGGGACCGAGAGCGGTGCTCGCGGTCCCGTCGACATACATGAACGAGTCCGGCGGACCGGTCTCCGGACTGCTGAAGTACTACTCGGTCGACCTCGACCGTCTCGTCATCGTCCACGACGAGCTCGACCTCCCCGCCGGGTCGGTCCGCCTCAAGCGGGGCGGTGGTGAGGGAGGGCACAACGGCGTGCGCTCGGTGAGCCGCTCCCTCGCGAGCAAGGACTACCTCCGCGTTCGGATCGGGATCGGCCGTCCGCCTGGGCGGGTCGATCCAGCCGACTTCGTCCTGCGCAACTTCTCGACGGTCGAGCGCGCCGAGCTGCCGTTCACGGTCGATCGGGCTGCCGATGCGATCGAGTCCGTCGTGTCCGTCGGCCTGCTCGAGAGCCAGCAGCGATTTCACGCACCTGACTAGACCAAATGTCCGGTTTGAGTCGATAGCCCGGATTTCGTTGTGGTTACTGCGAACTGAAGGACTATCCCATCGGGCTATATCTCCTGGTTGGCCGCATTCCTAGGCTTCACGAGGCGGAAGAGATGTATTTCTTCCGGCTGATCACGGTCCTGTAGCTGTCGGAACCATGGGGGTCACCCGACGCTAGGCAGGCCGTTGATGGGGGCTGCGCTGTGCCATTTCGGCTGGCGCCAAAGACAAGTGCGGGGTTGTTGTGACGGAGTATGTGGGGGCACTGGACGGGACAGCCGTCCGCCATGTTGTCGAGTCGTCGACCCGGGCTGCGTCGCAGTCGTGGGGCTGGCTCGAGGGACACCGAGCGACTGACACCCGCAAGCGGCGGCCGTGGCTGGGCAGTTACCGGACGCGCGCCGTCGGCGGTGACGCCGTGGTCGCTGCACTCGCCGCGAGTGCGTGCTTCGTCCTGCGCTTCGGCACTCCCCAGGTCTACGACGCATACCTGCTGATCTTGGTGCCCCTGGTCTGGGTCGCGGCCCTGGCGCTCACCGGCTCCTACCGCGTGTCATTGCTGGGCTCGGGGTCCGACGAGTACCGCGCCATCTGTCGCGCGATGAGCATCCTCGCCGGCCTGGTCGCCGTCGTGAGCTACGTCGGTGCGCTCGAGTTGCCTCGCGGGATCGTGCTCCCCCTCATCCCGACCGTGCTGTTGGGCACTCTGCTTGTCCACTGGGTCGTGCGCAAGAGCCTTGTTCGGGCACGGGTGGCGGGCCACAACATGATGAGCACCGTCGTCGTCGGGCGCGGCGATTCGGTGGCCGAGATGATCCGCGAGTTCAAGTCCGCCCCTGAGACGGGCATGAACGTCGTCGGCGCCTGCGTCTCCGGGCTGGACGACGTGATGTGGTCCGGCGTCCAGGAGATCGAGGGGGTGCCGGTGTTCGGTCCCCCGGAGTCCGCTCTCGCTGCGGTGGACTTCCTCGAGGCCGACGTCCTGGCCGTGTCGAGCCACCCTGACCTGACCGGCGCTCCGCTGCGCCGCCTCGGCTGGGCGCTGGCCGAGCGTCAGGTCGACCTGCTCGTGTCTCCCGGTATCGTCGAGGTCGCCGGACCTCGGCTGTCACTGCGGCCCGCCGCGGGTCTGTCCATGCTCCACGTCGAGCGGCCGATCAACTCGGGCAGCCGGATGTTCGCCAAGCGGCTGCTCGACGGGGCCCTCGGAGCGCTCGTCACGCTGGCGGCGCTCCCGGTGCTCGTGTTCATCGGCCTGCTCGTCAAGACGACCAGCCGGGGCCCGGTGTTCTTCCTCCAAGAGCGGGTGGGGGTCCGCGGCGAGAGCTTCAAGATGATCAAGTTCCGCTCGATGGTCGTCGACGCCGAGGCGCGGATGGCCGGGATCGCGCGTGACGGTCAGGTGAACGCGGTCCTGTTCAAGGACAGGAGGGACCCGCGAATCACGGCGGTGGGCCGGGTCATCCGCAAGTTCTCGCTCGACGAGCTCCCGCAGCTGTTCAACGTGCTGCTCGGCGACATGTCGCTCGTCGGGCCGCGGCCGCCGCTGCGGCGCGAGGTCGACCTCTACGAGCCGGACGCCGTGCAGCGTCTACGGGTCCGTCCCGGAATGACAGGCCTCTGGCAGATCAGTGGCCGCAGCGACCTGGACTACGAACAGTCGATCCGGCTCGACCTCTGGTACGTCGACAACTGGTCACCGATCCTCGACCTGCAGATCCTGGTCCGGACCTTCAAGGCCGTCATAGGAGGTCGGGGTGCCTACTAACCCCCCCAGCACACCGCGACGACGACGCCTCATCGGTGTCGTCGTCGCTGTGATGTTGTTCGCCGTCGGTTTCACGACCGTCACGGCCTCGTCGGCGTCGGCCGCAATCGACCCGTGCTCCACCGGCAACGCGATCGCCTGCGAGAACAGCAAGCCGGGCAACCCGCAGAGCGAATGGGACATCCAAGGGTCGGGTGACGACACCATCCAGGGCTTCGCCACGACGATGAGCGTCAACCCCGGCTCGACCGTCAAGTTCAAGATCAAGGCCGCCGCTACCTACTCGGTCGACGTCTACCGGCTCGGCTACTACGGCGGACTGGGTGCCCGGCGGCAGGCGCCGACGTGGTCGGTCACACCGCCTGTTGGGGCGACCTACGGCTGCGCCTCCGACGCCTTCACCCAGAACTATGACTGTGGCGCGTGGGCCGTGTCGACGCAGTGGACCGTTCCCAGCACCGCCGTGTCGGGGGTTTACATTGCCAAGCTGACCATGGGCACCGGGGCCAGCGCCGACTCCAGCCAGATCACCTTTGTCGTGCGTGATGATTCTAGTCACTCCGACGTCATCTTCAAGACCTCTGACGCGACGTGGCAGGCGTACAACACGTATGGAGGCGCCGACTTCTACACCGCACCGAGCAAAAACAGTGAGGGGCAGGCTCGGGCGTTTAAGGTCAGTTACAACCGCCCGCTTGCGACGCGGGGCATGTACAACGGTCGCGACTTCGTCTTCAGCAACGAGTACCCCACCCTGCGTTTCCTCGAGCGCAACGGCGTCGACGTCAGTTACACCACCGACCTCGATCTGAGCACCGGCGTCGGGACCTTGACCAACCACCGCGCGTTCATGTCGGTGGGCCACGACGAGTACTGGAGCCTTCCTGAGCGGAACGCCGTGACGAGTGCCCGTGATGCGGGTCTCAACCTGATGTTCTTATCGGGCAACGAGGCCTACTGGCACACGCGTCTCGAGCCGAGCATCGACGGGACGGCCACGCCTAACCGCACCCTGGTCTGTTACAAGGACAGCTGGGAGCCGAGCAAGCTCGATCCGAACGCGGAGGGCACTCCGACCTGGCGAGATCCTGCATATGGCGCACCGAACGGGAGCAGCCCTGAGAACTCTCTGACCGGGACCCTCTATCAGTCGAACAACACCGATCTCGCAATCACCGTGTCGTCCACCGAAGGCAAGACCCGCCTCTGGCGCGGTACCTCGCTGGCGAACCTGAGCATGGGGAGCTCGGCGGTTCTCGCACCCCATACGGTTGGCTACGAGTCGGACGAAGACCTCGACAACGGGTCGCGTCCGGCCGGCCTGATGGACCTCTCTACCACCACCGGCCCAACACCGCAGGCAATCCAGAACATCGCCGGGACGATTGTTGCCCCCGGGACGACGACCCACCACCTGACGCTGTACCGCGCGCCGAGTGGTGCGCTCGTGTTCGGTGCTGGGACCATTCAATGGGGATGGGCCCTGGACCAGGACCACGACGGCGACAACTCCAACCCCGCGGATAGCCGGATCCAGCAGGCGACCCTGAACATTCTGGCCGACATGAAGGTGCTGCCGACCACGGTCATGAGCGGGTTGACGATGCCTTCCCCGAGCTCCGATGCCGTCGCGCCCACCGTTGTCGTCACGAGTCCTCAAACGGGTGCCTCGCTCCAGAACGGGGCTTCGGTCACTGTCGCCGGCACTGCCACTGACAGTGGAGGCGGGGTTGTCACCACCGTAGAGGTCTCCCTAGACGGTGGCGCGACCTATCATCGAGCCACTGGTACGACCTCATGGACTTATACCGCCACGCTTCCGGGCAATGGTGGCTCGTCCGTCAAGGTTCGTGCCAGCGATGACAGCGCGAACCTCAGTGCGCCTGTAGCTGTACCGATCACGGTCAGCTGCCCCTGCTCACTTTTCGGCGCCAGCGTTCCCACGACACCCAGCGTTGCCGACTCATCGGGCGTGGAGGTCGGGGTCACGTTCGTCCCCGATGCTGATGGCTTCGTGTCGTCCGTCCGCTTCTACAAGGGGGCTGGGAACACGGGCACGCACGTAGGGACCTTGTGGACCTCAAACGGCACTGTTCTCGCCTCAGGGACTTTCTCAAACGAGACGGCCTCAGGATGGCAGACGCTCACGCTGCCGAGCGCCGTTCCGGTTACGGGTGGTACACGCTACGTGGTGTCCTACTTCGCACCAGCAGGCCACTACTCGGGCGACAACTACACCTTCTCGCTTCGTGACTACCGCGCGGCCCCCCTTGCGGCGCCCGGTCGCCAGTCCGGCGTGTTGAACGGTGTTTACAACGTCGGCCACGGGTTCCCGACGAGCTCGTTCAACGACTCCAACTATTACGTTGACGTGCTCTACACCATTGATGACACCACCCCTCCAGCGGTGACTGTGCTTTCGCCGCTGCCCGGGTCGTCCAGCGTCGCGACGACCGTCAACCCATCGGCCACCTTCGCCGCCACTGTCGATCCAAGCTCGGTGACGATGAGCCTCGTCGACTCAGCCAACGCCTCCGTGACCGGCAGCCTTGCTTTCGACGCGCCGTCACGCACGGCACGCTTCATTCCAGCGTCCCCCCTGACTCACGGCGCGTCCTACACCATGAGTGTGGCCGCAAAGAGCGCGGCGGGCGTCCCGATGCCAGCTCCCGCGACCTGGTCCTTCACCGTGTCGACGACCGATCCGGTTCCCGGTCTATGTCCCTGCAGTATTTGGAACGACACCGCGACCCCGGCCACTCCGAGTGCGGCTGACGCCAGCAGCGTCGAGGTTGGCGTCATGTTCAAAGCGGACGTCGACGGCCAGATCTCCGGAATCCGTTTCTACAAGGGCTCACTCAACGTTGGTTCTCACACCGGTAGCATCTGGACATCGGCGGGCGTTCGGTTGGCGACCGTGGTGTTCTCGAACGAGACCACAACAGGTTGGCAGACCGCCTACTTCACGAGTCCGGTAAACATCACGGCTGGGGCCACCTACATCGCGTCCTACCGGGCGCCTAACGGCGGCTATGCGCTCACCTCAGGGGGGTTGGCCACTGCTGTCGACTCGCCTCCGCTGCATGCGCCGGCGGGAGGCGGCGTATATACCTACGGCAGCGGGGCTCCGCTGTCGGCGACAAACACGAATTACTGGGTCGACGTCGTCTACGTGGCAACGGACGCCGCTCCGTCGGTGAGCTCGACCTCTCCCGCGTCAGCATCAACCAATGTCAATATCAGCGCCGGTGTGTCCGCCACGTTGAGTTCTCAGATCCTCAGCGGTTCGGCCCAGATGGGGGTTCGGGACAGCGCAGGCAACGCGGTGGCGGGTTCGGTCGGCTATGCCGCCGCTACCAGGACGGTCACGTTCTCGCCAAGCCAACCGCTTGTTGCGGGCGTTGCCTACACGGCGACGGTGACCGGGGCCGCAGCGCTCTCCGGCAACGTGATGTCACCTGTCTCCTGGACGTTCACGACCGCCGGTGGGACGGCCTGCCCATGCAGCCTCTTCGAGAGCGGCGGAATCCCTGCGGCGGCCGCGATTGACTCTGGCGACGCCTCGGCGCTCGAGCTCGGGGTCGGGTTCTCGCCGTCGGTCACCGGGTACGTGACCGGTGTGCGCTTCTTCAAGAGCACCATGAACACAGGCGTGCATACGGGCTCGCTGTGGGACATCACGGGCAGAAGGCTCGCCACGGGCACGTTCGTCAACGAGACCGCCGGCGGGTGGCAGACACTGACGTTCGCCAATCCAGTCCAATTGATCGCGGGGACCGGCTACGTAGCGTCTTACTACACCCCCACTGGTCACTACTCCGCCACGAGCGGGGCTTTCTCCCTCGGCTATAGCAATGGGCCACTGGTCGCCGCTTCGACGAACGGGCTGTACGCATATGGCGCGTCCTCGAGTTTCCCCACCGGGAGCTACGGAGCCACCAACTACTGGGTCGACGTCTCGTTCACGCCGGGCACGCTTGCGGACACCACCCCTCCCACGGTGACGTCGTCGAGCCCGCTGAACGGGTCCAGCAGCCAGCCGTGGACCACGGGTCCGACTGCGACCTTCAGCGAGTCCGTGGCGTCCTCCAGCGTGGTCTTCTCCCTCTCGTCCGCATCGGGTCCCGTTACGGGCACCACGAGTTACGACGACGCCTCAAAGACCGCCAGGTTCACCCCATCTTCGCCGCTCAGTCGGGGTACCGCCTACAGCGCCACCGTCACGGCGAAGGACACCGCGGGCAACGCGATGGCTGCACCCCTCGTGTGGTCATACACCACCGCCAACGCTGACCCCGTGCCCGGGCAATGCCCCTGCAGCATCTGGACCGACGCGACGACGCCGGCCGTCCTCGCGGCCGGCGACCCGGCAGCCGTCGAGCTCGGCACCTCGTTCACGGCCGACACTGCTGGCTCGATCACGGGTGTGCGCTTCTACAAGGGAGCGCAGAACTCCGGCCCTCACACCATCTCGCTCTGGGCGCCCGACCAGTCTCGGCTCGCCACGGCAAACGTGGGATCTGAAACCACAGCGGGGTGGCAGACCGCCTATTTCGCCAGCCCAGTCGCGATCACGGCGGGGACTACTTACACCGTCTCGTACCTGGCGCCGAACGGGATGTACTCCCTCACGGCCGGAGGTCTGTCGACCCCCGTGGACAACCCGCCGCTACATGTGGACGTGAACACAGGAGGCTATGTCTACGGCGGCGGTTTCCCCGTCCACCCAACCTCGTCCAACTATTGGGTCGACCCGGTGTTCGCCACGGCGGCTGCGCCCGTTCCCGACACGATCCCGCCGGCTGTCTCGGGTGTCGTCGTAGCGCCCTCCGGATCCGCTGCCACCATCACGTGGACGACCGACGAATCCTCGACATCCGTGGTGACCTACGGGACGACGGCCGCGTTGGGCCAGTCGGCCTCGGGCGCGTCCGCGACGACGCACTCTGTCACGCTCGGCGGCCTGTCGAGCGGGACGATCTACTACTACCGGGTCGGGTCCGCCGACACGTCGGGCAACTCGACGACGGTTCCAACGGCCCCCGCCGCGCCGTCGACCTTCACCAGCGCGGACACGACGCCTCCCGTGGTCTCCGCGGTCACGGTGGCGCCTTCCGGGTCGACGGCGGTCGTCACCTGGACCACGGACGAGCCCTCGACATCGAGCCTCGCCTACGGGACGACCTCTGCGCTCGGCCAGACTGCCACCGGTGCGAGCGGCACCGCTCACTCCGTGACGATCACCGGTCTGACGAGCGGAGCCACCTACTCCTACCGCGTCACGTCCGCTGACCCGTCAGCCAACACGACGACAACGCCGGCGTCCCCGGCCGCCCCATTGACCTTCGTCGCCCCCGACACTGTCGCGCCGGCCGTCACTGGCGTCGCGGTGACTGGGTCGGGTGCCAGTCGTACGTTCACCTGGACGACCGACGAGGCGTCGACGAGCTCGGTTGCGTATGGGACCTCGACGGCACTCGGGACGACGACCACCGGGGCGAGTGGCACCAACCACTCGGTCACGGTGACCGGCTTGGCCGACACGACGACCTATTACTACCGGGTCACATCCGCCGATGCGGCGGGCAACGCGAGCACATCGCCGGCGGCGACCGCATCTGCGGGCACGTTCGCCACCGCTGACACCACGCCGCCGACGGTGGCCGCGCTCGTGGCCACCGGTTCAGGTATGACTGCGACGCTCACGTGGACGACCAACGAGTCCTCCACGTCGGTTGTCAAGTACGGCACCTCGGCCACGGCCCTCACGGGCACGGCCATCGGCGCCACGGGTACCGGTCACTCGGTTGCGCTGTCCGGTCTCACCGTCAACACGCGCTACTACTACCGGGTCATCTCCGCCGATGCCTCTGGCAATACGACCACCTCGCCCGCGACGACCGGGGCGGCCGCGTCATACCTGCCCGTCGTCCTGCCGGTCAGCTGGACGACCGTGTCCGACTTCTCGACCGGGTCGGGAGGCTACCTGTCAGACACCTCCGGTGGTGAGATCATCTCGACGCCCACCTTGGGTGCGGAGTTCTCCAGCGGGGCAACCGGAGGAACGCTGCCGACTCCGCTCACCTCTGTACCTATGGCGACAGGCGGCACGACAACGGTGGCCAACAACGTCGCCACGGTCAACGGCAGCCAGCTGTCGACGACCGCAACCTCCGCAGCCGGCACCACGCTGGCGGTCAGCGCGACGTTGAGCGCCGGCCAGCGCGTCGGCTGGGGCTCGACGGCACCCGGCAGCACCGGCGTACAGGCTGTCTTCACGATGAACGCGGCTGGTGCGCTCAGTGCGGTGATCGCCGACGGCGCTACAGTCAACGTCACCAAGCCGATCGCCGGCACCTTCACTGGAGCCGCCCACGAGTATCGGGTCGACTGGAACATCGCCAGCACGGCGACGTTCTTCGTCGATGGTGTGCAGCAGGCGACGAACGCGTTCCGACCGGCCGTGCAGCTGCGCGTCCTGCTCACCGACCC
Organism: Lapillicoccus sp.; assembly: GCA_965277795.1. GTDB lineage: Bacteria > Actinomycetota > Actinomycetes > Actinomycetales > Dermatophilaceae > Lapillicoccus. Next base: position 3,104,113 of record OZ255840.1, on the reverse strand, counting down.
GGTGATCGACCCGAGCCCGCTTACGGTCGACTGGCTGCGGACCGGCCCGTACGCCGCCTCGTCCACCTACATGTCGAGCGTCATCGACGCCGGCGCCACCGTCGGATGGGACACACTCACCCGCGACATAGCGGTTCCGAGCGGGACCGCCGTGACGATTCAGGTGCGGTCCGGCAGCGCGGCGACGCCGGGCACGGGATGGACCGGCTGGTCGACAGTATCGGCGACCAGCGGGATCATCACCCGCTCGGCGCGGTACCTCCAGTACCGAGTGATCTCCACAACCTCGGGTACCAGATTCGCCAGTTCCGCCACAAAGGGGATTCAAATCGGGTTCCATGTCCTTTAGGGACGTAAGCCGTTAATCGGACGTGATCGTTCGACGCACACGTCGGCCTTCGGCCGCACTTCTAGGGGAGACATGACCAGTTCATCACTGCCGCGCGAGCAAGGGACAGCAGTAACGAACGTGCCGTTCGTCGACCTCGCCCAACAGCGCGATGAAGTCGCCCACGAGGTTTCCGCAGGTTTCGCGCAGGTTCTCGCGGGCACCTCATTCGTCATGGGGCCGGCTGTCACCCGCTTCGAGGACGCCTACGCGGCGTACTGCGGGGTCTCCCACGCCGTCGGCGTCGGCAACGGGACGGATGCCATAGAGCTCGCGCTGCGAGCGGCCGGAGTCGGCGTGGGCGATGAGGTCATTCTTCCGGCCAACACGTTCGTTGCCACAGCCGAGGCAGTGAGCCGGGCGGGTGCCGATATTGTCCTGGTCGACTGCGGGCCTGATTTCACGATAGACGTCGACGCTGTCTCCGCCACGGTCACCGACCGTACCCGCGCGGTGATCCCTGTCCATCTGTACGGTCAGCTGGCCGACGTCGAGTCGCTGCGCGCGGTGGTGGGCCCGGACGTCCTGGTCATCGAGGATGCGGCACAGTCCCAAGGAGCCCACCGTGACGGGCGACGTTCGGGGGCCCTCGGCGACCTCGCCAGCACGAGCTTCTACCCAGGTAAGAACCTCGGCGCCTACGGGGACGCAGGTGCGGTCACCACCTCCGACCCCGAGCTCGCCCAGAAGCTACGCGATCTCCGCAACCACGGTGGGTCGGTGAAGTATGAGCACAACGTCATCGGCGTCAACTCGCGGCTCGACTCACTCCAGGCCGTGGTTCTCAGCGCGAAGCTGGCCCACTTGGACCGGTGGAACGGGATGCGACGCGACGCGGCGGGCCGTTACGACGCTACGCTCGCGGACCTTCCACAGGTCATACGTCCTTCGGGGATTGGGAGCGAAGCCCACGTGTGGCACCTTTACGTGATCCGCGTCGCTCAGCGCGACCAGGTGCTCGCCTCGCTCTCATCGCAGCAGATCGGCTCTGGAATCCATTACCCCGTCCCGGTTCACCTGACGCGGGCATACAGACACCTTGGTTACGGCCCTGGCGCCTTCCCGGTTGCCGAAGCGGCGGCTTCGGAGATCCTTTCCCTACCGATGTTCCCCCACATCAGCGAACGCCAACAGGCCCGCGTCGTGGAGGCTCTCGATCAAGCACTCACATCGGCGGACCCGATGGCCGCGTCCTCGCACGCTCGATGACCCTGCAGCCGCCACTCCCACGCCCTGACGAATCCGGGCTCGACGTCGTCGGGACCGAGGTGCCGGGCTTCGAGGCAGTGGTACTGCCTGTCGGCTCGAAGACCGATCTGGATGGCAATGGCGACCTGTCGTCCTCGTCGGACCGGCGGCGCCTGACGCGCCTTGTCGGTCGGGGCGCCGCCTGGACGGCTGCGAGCTCGATGATCATGCGGGTCGCGAACCTCGGCGTAATGGCCGTCGTCGCGAGACTTCTCGACCAAGAAGCATTCGGAATCTTCGCCATCGCCCTGGCCGTCTTCATGGTGGTGAGCAGCCTCGCCGAACTCGGCATGGCCTCTGCAATCGCGCGCTCACCCATGGATCCCGACGCGATCGCGCCCACTGTCGCGACGATTTCAGTCGTGGTCAGCCTCGGCCTGGCGGCGGCTATGGCTATGTCGTCACCGCTGATTGCGGAAGGGCTGGGACAGCCGGGAGCAGCGCCGTCGATTCGTGTGCTTTCACTGAGCCTGGCCCTCACAGGAGTGTTCGCGGTCCCTGGGGCTCAGCTCAGTCGGGAGTTTCGTCAGGACCGGATCTTCTTGGCGGCGATCGCGGGGTTCGTCCCAGCCAACGCCGTCCTCATCGTCATGTCCATGAATGGTGCGGGTGCCTTGGCGTTCGCCTGGTCACGGGTGCTCGGGCAGCTCATCACTGGACTCGTCCTAGTTCTGGCTGTGAACCGGCACTACTGGTTCGGACTTCGCCGAGAGCTCGTCGGCCCGCTCCTTCGGTTCGGCCTGCCACTCTCGGCCGCGAACCTCGTGAGTTGGACCCTGCTCAACGCCGACTTCGCCATCGTTGGCAGGTTCCTCAGCGCAGCAGAGGTCGGCATCTACAGCATTGCCTTCTCTGTCGCCAGCTGGCCCACCGCCGTGCTCGGATCGGTGCTCAACGGCGTGGTCGTCCCTGCCTTCGGTCGGGTCCAGCACGATCGAGAGCGGTTGGGCACGGCTCTCATCTCCGCCACCCAGCTGGTCGCTTTGGTGGCTCTGCCGATCGGCGTCGTGACGATCGCCCTGTCCAGACCCTTGATTGCCACCGTGTTCGGGGTCAAATGGCTGCCTGCTGCACCCGTCCTCGTCGTTCTTGCGGGTTACGGCATCCTGTTCGCCTTCTCGTTGATGTACGCGAACGTCTTGGTTGCGTGTGGCCGGACAACGCGTCTGCTGACCATCCAGGTCTTATGGATCGTGTGCCTCGTCCCCTCACTGGCGTGGGGAGTCACGCGGTGGGGGATCCTCGGCGCCGGGTACGCCCACGTCCTGGCGATCGCCTGCGTCACGCTTCCGGCCTACGTTCTGAGTGTGCGAGCCGTCACCGATATCCCCGCTCGCGACATGCTTCGGGCAGCCCGCAGGCCCGCAGTCGGCGCTGTTGTCGCTGGCTTCGTTGCCTTTGGCGTTGGTCACGTAGGTCTTCCTGGCGCGCTGCAGCTCGTGACGGCGGGCTGTTCATCCGTCGTCGCCTACGCCGTCGTGGTGTTGCCCACCGCATTGGCCTACGCGCCCGAGAACGTGCGGGCCCGTGCTCGCTCGATCCTCGGGCCTCGACTGGTGCCCGTCCGGTGAGACGTCCGTTTTTGGTATGGTCAAGTGGTCCTGGACCGACGGGACTCCGATGACGCCGCGTTGGATCCCGAGTCCCTTCAGGACGAACCCGGACACCTCGCCCAGGCTCTCGGTATCCGTCGTTGTGCCGTGTTACAACTACGGCCACTACTTGCCGATGTGCATCGCAAGCATCCTGGACCAGCCCGGAGTCGACGTCGACATCCTCATCGTCGATGACGCGTCTCCGGACGGCAGCGGGTCTGTCGCCGACGCGCTGGCTGCCTCGGACTCACGAGTGAGGGTGCATCACAATCACGTGAACCTCGGGCACATCGCGACCTACACCGTCGGCCTCCGGCGAACTACCGGCGACCTCACGGTGTTGCTGTCCGCCGACGACCTCCTGGCTCCTGGCGCGTTGGCTCGCGCCGCGGCCGTCTTTCAGCGATGCCCGTCAGTGGGGCTGGTCTACGGTCACCCTCGAGTGTTCACGACGAAGGAGCCCATACCGGCGAAGACACATCGGTGGGGTTTCACGGTATGGAGGGGTTGGGAGTGGATTGCTGTCCAGTCACACCGGGGGCGGAGCATCATCTACTCTCCTGAGGCGGTGGTTCGTACGACCGTGCTTCGCCGGGTCGGGGACTACAATCCCGACCTTCCGCACTCAGCCGACATGGAGATGTGGCTCCGCGTCGCTGACATCTCAGACGTTGCCCGCGTCAACGGTTGTGACCAGGCTTATCGGCGCCATCACGACGCGAGCATGATGCACACGACATTCGCCGGCATTCTGACGGACCTGGACGAACGTGCGCGAGCCTATTCTTCGTTCTTCGGCTCCAGGGCAGGGCGGAAGGGAGTCTCACGGCTCTGGGCCAACGCCAACCGCCAGACCGCCGACGAAGCGTTGGAGTATGCCTGCGACTCGATGATCACGGATCGGCGCGAGCCGAACACGCTGGCTCCCGAAAGCATGGAGTTTGCCCGGACGATCTACCCGCGAGCGAATGAGCTCCTCACCTGGAAGGAGCTTCAGGCGCTGACCTCCACCGGTGCGCCATCCGTCTGGTCGCGGCTCCGAGCCGCGGCGCTCTCACGGAGACGCGGTCTTCGCGGGCGTTTGGTATGGCGTCGGTGGTACCTCGCGGGGTATTGAGCAAGGCGAGTCGATTTCCACGATTCGGCCACGAATGAACACAAAATCAGGTTCGATAGACGCGAAGGACGAAAGCCGCTAATCGGACGCGTCCGTGGGAGAGGGTCCGGAGGTCCCGGACCCGGGGAAGGGGCAGTTCGGCATGGCGTTGCGCGTTGCAGTCGTGGGGGCGGGCTATTGGGGTCCGAACCTCGTGCGAAACTTCCGCGGAAGCGGTGACTGGGATCTGGCCGCGGTCTGCGACCTCGACGAGGCGCGCGCCCGCAAGGTCGTCGGCGACGCGGCGACGGTCGACGTCGAGACGTCTCTCACCCGGCTGCTGGAGCGGCAGGACATCGACGCGGTGGCTATCGCGACGCCGGCCAACACGCATCGGGCCATCGCCATGCAGGCCCTTGCGGCCGGCAAGCACGTCCTCGTCGAGAAGCCCCTCGCCGCTTCTCGCGGGGACGCCCAGGAGATGGTCGACGAGGCGCGCCGCCGTGGCCTGGTCCTCATGTGCGACCACACCTACTGCTACACCCCCGTCGTGCAGCGGATCCGGGACATCGTCCGCTCGGGTGAGCTAGGGGACATCCTCTTCGTCGACTCGGTGCGCATCAACCTCGGCCTGGTCCAGCCTGACGTCGACGTCATCTGGGACCTGGCGCCGCACGACCTGTCCATCCTCGACGTGATCCTGCCCGGCGGCCTGTCGCCAGACGGCGTCGCCGCCCACGGAGCGGACCCGATCGGGGCCGGACGTGCCTGCGTCGGCTACCTCACCATGCCTTTGGCCGGTGGCGCCATCGCCCATGTGCACGTCAACTGGCTCAGCCCGACCAAGATCCGCCAGATGGTGATCGGCGGCACCAAGCGCACGCTCGTCTGGGACGACCTCAACCCACAGCAGCGGCTCAGCGTCTACGACCGAGGCGTCGACCTCGACCACAGCTCGCTCACTGACAACCTCGCCGACCGCCGCGCCGCAGGCATCTCCTACCGGCTCGGAGACATGTACGCTCCCTCGCTCCCAGAGGGTGAGGCGCTCGGAGCCATGGTGACCGAGTTCGCCGCGGCAATCCGCGAGGGCCGCGCGCCGCTCACCGACGGCGAGGCGGGGCTACGCGTCCTCGACGTCCTCGAGGCGGCCACCGCCAGCCTCGCCGACGCCGGTCGCATGGTCGCTCTCGACCCGAGACCAGAACCAGACCCGGGGACGTTCCCGGGGACACCTCGTATGCCGTTGGAGGCACTCGCATGAGCACGCTCGCAGGAGCCCGCGTCCTGGTCACCGGCGGAGCCGGCACGATCGGATCGACCATCGTCGACCAGCTGATCGAGGCCGGTGCCGCCCACGTCGACGTTCTGGACAGTCTCGTTCGAGGGCGCCTCGAGAACCTCGAGACGGCGCTTCCCACGGGGAAAGTGACGCTTGTCGAGGGCGACCTGCGCGACCGGGACCTGGTTCACGACTTGACCGCGGCGAGCGACATCGTGTTTCACCAGGCAGCGATCCGGATCACCCAGTGCGCCGAGGAACCGCGCCTGGCGCTCGAGGTCCTCGTGGACGGCACGTTCAACGTCATCGAGGCCGCCGCCGAGCATCAGGTCGACAAGCTGGTGCTCGCCTCTTCCGCCTCCGTCTACGGGCTGGCCGAGCAGTTCCCGACCACCGAGAGGCATCACCACCACAACAACGACACGTTCTACGGCGCCGCCAAGAGCTTCAACGAAGGCATGGTGCGCAGCTTCCGGGCCATGAAGGGTCTCGACTACGTCGCGCTGCGGTACTTCAACGTCTACGGGCCCCGGATGGACGTCCACGGTCTCTACACCGAGGTGCTCGTGCGCTGGATGGAGCGCATCGCGGACGGCCTGCCCCCGTTGATCTTCGGCGACGGCCTCCAGACGATGGACTTCGTCTACACCGTCGACATCGCCCGTTCCAACATCCTCGCCGCGCAGTCTGACGTTCGTGAGGGCGTTTACAACATCGCGAGCAGCGAAGAGACCTCGCTCCTCGGCCTCGCCGAGGCGCTGCTGCGCGCGATGGACTCCGACCTCCCGGTTGAGCACGGCCCCGACCGCGCGGTAAACGGCGTCACGCGTCGCCTCGCCGACGTCGACGCCGCCCGTCGCGACCTGGGCTGGGAGGCCACCACCGGCCTCGAGGACGGCCTGCGCGAGCTCGTCGCGTGGTGGGCGCCGCAGCGCGAGGCCGTCGCGGCCGGGCGTTCTCTTGCCGGGTCCCGCTCATGACCGACCTGGCCCGGGTCAACGTCATGAAGCCGTGGATGGGCCCCGAGGAGGTCGCCGCGGTCACGGCCGTCATCGAGTCCGGCTGGGTCGCCCAGGGCCCTCGGGTGGCCGAGTTCGAGACCGCGTTCGCGGCCCGGATGCAGGCGCCCTACGCTGTCGCCGTCTCCAACTGCACAACCGCTCTACACCTGGCGCTGGTGGTCGCGGGAGTAGGTCTCGGTGACGACGTGGTCGTCCCGTCGTTCTCCTTCATCGCCACGGCCAACGCGGCGACCTACGTCGGCGCTCGCCCGGTCTTCGCGGACGTCGATCCCGAGACGGGCAACCTCACCGCCGACTCGGTCAAGGCGGCGCTGACGCCGGCCACCCGTGCGGTCATCGTCGTCGACCAAGGTGGCGTGCCGTGCGACCTCTTGTCGGTGCGTGAGCTGTGTGACCCGCTCGGGATCACCGTCGTCGAGGACGCTGCCTGTGCGGCCGGCTCGACCTACAACGGCCGTCCGGTTGGGGCCGGTGCCGAGATCAGCGCGTGGTCCTTCCACCCGCGCAAGCTCCTGACCACCGGCGAGGGCGGCATGATCACCACCAGCCGCGAGGACTGGGCCGCCCGCGCCCGCACCCTGCGCGAGCACGCGATGAGCGTCTCCGCTGCCGAGCGGCACCGCAGTGTCCTGCCCCCCGCCGAGGAGTACACGGAAGTGGGTTACAACTTCCGGATGACCGACCTGCAGGCCGCCGTCGGCCTGGTCCAGCTCAGCCGGCTCGACGAGATCGTCGCCCGTCGTCGGCAGATCGCCGACCGCTATCGCGCCGCGTTCGACGGCATCCGCGGCCTGCGCTGCGTCGAGGACCCGTCGCACGGCACCACCAACTACCAGTCGTTCTGGGTCGAGGTGGGCGAGGCATACCCGCTGTCGCGTGAGGGGCTACTCGAGGCGCTCGCTCTGGCGGGCATCTCGGCCCGTCGCGGGATCATGGCCGCTCACCGGCAGCCGGCGTATGCCGGCGCCGAGCACGCGTCGCTGCCCACCACCGAGTGGCTCAACGACTCGACACTGATCCTGCCCGTCTTCCACCAGATGACCGACGCCGAGCAGGACCGGGTTACGTCTGTCGTCGCCGACGCCGCCGTCTGATGGACCCCGATCGGCGGACGTCGGTAGTGCGCGCCGTCAACCGAGGCCCTTTGGAGCTCAAGCGCTGGGAGGCGGTCGCTCAGGTCGTCAAGTCTGAAGGGCTTTCGGGCGCACGGACCCGTGCTCTGCGGAAGCTGTGGAAGGCCTCCGGTATCAGCGTCGACGTCCCTCCGCTCTTGCCTGAGGATGTCTCTGACTCCCGGCTGCTCGACCTTGCCACGCCGGCAGAGTCGATCCCCCGCGGGCGATCTCTGACGGTGGGTTGGGTCGTCACTCCGCCAAGTCGCGGATCGGGTGGCCACACCACCATCCTGCGCATGGTCCAGGCTCTCGAAGAGGCTGGCCACCGATGCGAACTGTTGCTCTACGACAGCTTCCGCGGTACAGCGGACCGGCACGCTGACGTGGTTCGTCACAACTGGCCGTGGATCAAGGCTGACGTCCGGGATGTCAAGTCTGCAGGTAGGGCCCCGGACGTGTGCATCGCTACTTCATGGCCCACGGCGCACGTGCTCGCGGGACAGCGATGGGCCACGCGACGGATGTACTTCGTGCAGGACTACGAACCGTTCTTCTACCCTCGTGGTTCCCAATATGCCCTGGTCGAGGACACCTATCGCTTTGGCTTCGACACGGTCTCCATCGGCCACATGGTGGCCGATCTCCTTCGGGAGCACAATGACGTGGCAGCCGCGGTGGCGCCCTTTGGGACTGACACGAACGTTTACCACCTGGACAACCGCGGACAGCGACACGGCGTGGTCTTCTATACAAAACCGGACGTGCCCAGACGGGGTTTCGCACTGGGAGTCGCAGCGCTCGAGCAGTTCCACGCCCAGGCTCCCGAACAAGAGATCTTTGTCTTTGGAGACCGGGTCCCGAAACTCCCATTCCCGACTACGCGGCTTCCGGGACGGACCCCCGGCGAGTTGAACGAGCTCTACAACAGGACCATCACCGGACTGGCCATGTCGTTCACGAACATCAGCCTGGTCGCCGAGGAGATGCTCGCGGCGGGAAACATCCCCGTCGTCAACGACTCACCTCTGGCTCGAGTCGATATCGAGAGCCCACACGTGCGGTGGGCCGCCCCAACTCCTGCTGCAGTCGCGGACGCCCTTGTCGACGTGGTCCGGTGGCCGGCGATGCCTGAACGCGCCGTCGCGGCAGCGCTGAGCGTGCGGGCGGACGATTGGAAACCGGCGAAGGACGTCCTTGTCGCTGCGGTCGAGCGGCTCGCCTACGGCTCCTGAGGACTCTCGACTCGATCATGGCGAGGCTGGGGCCGGAGCTGGATGTGGGTGCCCGCCGGCGAGTTGCAAAGAGCGAACCACCCGAGCGCCGACCGCGGACCACGAGTACGCGCTGCTGCGCGCCTGCCCTTCGCTGCCCATCTGCGCTGCGGTCGCAGGATCCGTCATCTCCATCATCGCCTCGACGAGCGCCGTCGTGTCATCGGGTCGCACGTATCTGCCTGCCGGACCGAGAAGCTCGGCCGCTCCGCCCTCCGTCGTGCCGATTACGGGAAGCCCCGCCGAAGCTGCTTCGAGGTAGGCGATGGGCGACGGGTCGAACCGACTCGGCATGACGAACACCGTGGCCGCAGAAAAGAGGCGGTCCAGGTGCGTCTGAGCCGTGGCGTCGTGCCGAGGAAGCAGCCCGTGACCGGTGACGCCGGGTTGGGCGAGTTGAGGGTGCTCGCCGACGACATCAAGCGTCGAGTCAGGATGGCGGTCGTATACATCTGCAAAAGCTCGCAGGACCTGCTCACCGTTCTTGCGCCGCCAGTCGACACCCACAAAAAGAAATCGTGGCCGGGACCAGTCACGAGCGGCGGTCCGATGAGCGCGAGGGCGATGGCCCATGCCAACGATGTCCACACTGCTCGCCGGGATTCCATAGTCGTCGACGAATGACGCCGCCGCCCAACCGGTGCTGACACAGCATCGGTCCGCCGCGCGGCTCGATGCCTTCTGCGTGCCGATACGCCGGTCAACATGCTCTGAGGCCAAGCCCGCCCTGCGGATGTCAGAGTCTGCGTTTGCCCACTGCTGCGCCAACGTCCCGTCGTCGTAAGTGACCGTGGGTATCGACGACAGTCGGACGACTTCGAGCGAATACAGATCAGTAGCCATCGCGACCAGGCCATCAAACGCTCCGACAGAGCGCAGCTGACGAGCCATAACCTTCGATCGCAGGGCTACCTCCGGGCGACCGAAGGGAGTGGAGGACCCGCGAAAACTGCTCAGCGCCCTCAGCGCACCCAACTGCCCTCGCCCGACGCCGAAGGAGGTCGGTGTGCCCACCGTCACCAGATCAACTCCTTGCGTACGCAGTCCATCACTGATTCCGCGTGGAGAGCCCGACCAGTTGCTCGGGCTCTGCGGGTCGCGCGCCGGATAGAGCAGCGCGATCCTCGGCTGGAGTTGCGGGGGCGAGTCCATCAGGCGGCTCACGACCCCCTGGAGCTTTCATCCCGGTCCCACACATCGAACTCACGGCGCTTGACTCGGCCGCGAGCGCGCCACCGGGCCGAGAGCGTTATCGCGATGAATACGGGCACGTCGAACCACAGCTGCGGCTGGGCTCGGACGACGTTCGCAAGGGTTCGCAGACTGGTTCGCTCGCGTGGCGCGTCGGATTCTTGCCGGTCGTACTGCTCGTTGCCGGCCACGACTCGTGTCCTGCGTGCGATGAGATCTCGGAGGTGCCGCGGTGGCGTCACGGTGACCACGGCCGTTCTCACCACGCAGCGCTCATCCGGTCCGAAGGCCTCCGAAAATGCAAGGTCGTCGGACACGAAGGAAAGCGCCCTCTCGAGTCGCCGCTGACCGTCATGACGAACCGCTATCACGCCCCGCCCAAAGAGGCCGTCACGAACCTGAGGCAGTTGTTCCCACACGTGGTAGTAGGCCCGGACCGGCCAAGCCGATCTGTCAAGATCCAATCGGCGGGTCGGAGCACTGGCGAGAGTTCGACCATCGAGCGCCGCGATCAGGTCTCGAACCGAGGTGGCGTCGATTATTACGTCTGCGTCGACGAATACGACCGGGAGTGGGTCATCGAGGTCGACGGCCGTCCTCAGCGCCGCGCGTTTCGAACCCTCAGCGAGCTCGATCATGGCGATGTCTTCACGCCGCCGTCGCACTCGGCTCACTGTGTGGTCGGTGCAACCGTTCGCCACGACTGTCACGGCGAACTCCCCGGGCCGAGTCTCGTCGAACAAGGCGTCGAGCAGCCGGTCGATCACAAGCTCCTCGTTGTGTGCTGGAACAACGATGCGGCACATCGGCATTCGGCTCGACGACTCCGCTGGGGGCTCAGGGAGCACGGACACGGTCATAGCATTCATCGATTCGGTCGATCTTCGTGGCCCATAGCCCAGTCACCCTCACGTGCTCCAATGCAGCGGCTCCCATGGCGGCCCGACGATCCCGGTCGACGACGAGGCCTCTGATGGCCTCCGCCAGGTCCGCCGCGTACTGCTCCGGATCTCGTGGATCGACGAGCACGGCGCAGTCGGCAGTGACGGCAGCCGCGGTGCCACCTCGGGTGCTCACGACGAGAGGCAGCCCATAGGACATTGCCTCGAACTGGACATTACCACCGGGCTCGCGATAGCTGGGGAAGACGAAAATGTCCGCGGTGCGGTAGAACTCGTCCACGTCGGACCGGTTGACTCGGCCATGGAAGGACACTCTCTCCTGCAGACCGAGCCTGGAGCACAGCTCGAGGCACTCGCCCTCGTCAGGCCCGTCGCCGACGATATCGAGATGAACGTCGAGGTCCGTCAACCGGCCCATGGCTCTGATCGCGTCCCGAGCCCCCTTACTTCGCACCAGTCGCCCGACGTACAAGAGCCGCAGGGGTCCACCCCTCGTTGAGCGCCGGGACGGGTCGGGTAGATCTTCGAGGCCGGTTTCGCCCAGGACCTCGAACTCGCGCAGCCGTACGCCGGAAAGTGCCTCCCGCACATAGGGCGCGATACCGAGCACCAAGGCTGCGTCCTCAAACCCTCGTCTGAGCAGCCGGTCATGGCTCAGCCGCCAATGATCGACGGCCCGGAGGCGGGTATACCACGGCGAGGTGCCTTCGTCGTCGCGGAAAGCCTCGGGGGAGGCCAGGCTTCCACCGACTGGCCCGTAGACGTAGGGGATACCGAGACCAGCCAGCGGGGTCGGGTAACGCATCGCAACAGGGGTGACCTGATGGGCAACGTCGAAACGCTCTCCGCGACGGTGAGCGCCTCGGATCCACGCGCGGGCGCGCGCATAGAAAAGAAGGTATCCGGGCTTGAGAAGACTGTTGAAGCGTTCGTTTCGCCCGAGCAGAGGCGGCTCTGTCCATTCAACGACCCGTGCTGAGGGGAGCTGAGAACGGGCGGACGGTCTGCCCCGCTTGTGATACGTGAGCACCGTGACGTGATGACGTTGACTCAGGCGGCTGGCCCATTGGTACGCCACCCAGGCCTCACCCACGTCGGAGCCGTCGATGGTGGGCGCCACCAGGAGTAGCTCGACCACGGGAATGATCCTATCCGCGTGGCCAGGGGCACGAAGGCGAACTGGCGGATGAGGGCGACCTGGCCATGTCGGTTAGGTCCCCGTATGGGTGCCCGGAGTGACGGGGTCTCCGGTGTTGTGTGAGTTGTCGGCTGCGGCTCCGGGTCCCCAGGTGTTGCCGGACCAGGTGTTGCCGGCTCCGTTGCCCCATTCGACGATGGGTCCGAAGGCGCCGCAGTCGGGGGAGTATTTGCGGCCGAAGACGTTGGACAGGAAGGAGACGTTGCTGGCGGCCGGGTAGCTGGCGCCGGGGACGTTTATCCCAGCGTAGGCGCAGTAGTTGCCGCCGTTGAGCAGGTTCTTCTCCACCGTGACCCCGTTGTAGGTGCCGAAGTCCAGGGCTAGTTCGAACGCGGCTGTGGCGCAGCCGCCGGAGGGGTCGATGTCGATGGTGTTGTGGCGGACCACGATGTTGCTGCCGCCGTCGTTGGCGGAGGTTCCGGCCTGGTGGAGGGGGGATGCACAGGCAAAGTCGTGCAGCCAGGAGTCTTCCATCAGGTTGTCGGTGGCCAGGCGGGGCCCGCTGCTGGGCATGCCGTGCACGTTCAGCCGCAGGTAGTGCGCACCCTCGGTGGCCATGACGGCGATTGACTCGCTGGCGGGGTTGCCGAGGCCGTCGAGCTCGTCATCGATCAGGCTGAGGCCTCGGTAGGTCGTCGGTAGGTCGGCGGCTTTGACCACGTAGTAGCCGTCGCATCGGATGCGGGATCGTTGGATCGTCACGTTGTCGGCCATCACGCTGACGCACATGTCGATGTCGAGACCGTCGATGACGGCTCCGGGCGTGGTGACGTAGAAGTATTCGTTGCCACCGGCCGTGCCCACGTGCCACCCTGGGCCGCTGTCGCCGCTCTTGACAGTGCGCAGCGTCACTCCGGTGTGCTGCCAGCCTGTGCAAGAGGCGTCAGGGAACGCCGGGTAGGCCGCGCACCCCCCTCCCGAGACCACCGGTGGGACCGACGTCGACGTCGAGGGAACCGGCGGAGGCGTCGAACGTGTCGTCCACCACCCGCCGGCCGAGATGAGCGCGACAGCAGCCAGGGCTGCGAACGTCACCACGAGTGGGACCCTGCGACGGCTGCGGACGGGGCCACTTGGCGAGTCGTCGGCCGGCGCGCCCGCGACGACATCTTGAGTCCGCACGAAATCGTCACCCCCGTAGCCTCGAGGAACCCCCTGCTCCTCGCTGTCGAAGATACCCGGTTCGTGCGTCTCGGGATGGGCAAATCGCCTATCTTGGAGGGATGCCGGGGGACAGGGACGTGATCGGGTCGTCGGCCGTGTTGGATCAAAAGGTCGATGCGGTGCCAGGGCTGCAGTTTCCCGGCCGCCGGCCCCGCGAGGGGCGGCACGTCGAAGGAACACGGGTAGGACGGCTCTGGTCGCGGGTGCTTGGCGTTGCTGCACTTACGCTCTCTCTTGGCATACTCAGTGGTTTCGCGCTATACGCCACCGCCGCTCCTCGGTACGTTGCGTCGAGTTTTGTGCTCCTCATGCCACCTGCCGGAACGGACGCGGGAGCGAACCCTTACCTGCGCAATGGGACACTGGACCGGGTTGTCGACGTCGTGGTGCAGCTGATGGCTGGGGACGCGGCGCGACAAAACCTCGAGGAACGGGGGCTCGGCCCCGCAACCTGGACTGCGACGAAGAACAGCCAGTCCAGTAGTCCGGCCTTGATTGTTACTGCAGTCGCTCCCTCGGCCGCTGAAGCGGCTCAGTGGTCGTCCGTGGCGGCGGCCGAAGTCAGGGCAAGCGTTGATCAGATCCAGGCGGACTGGGCTGTCGCACCTGAGAACCGGGTAACGGTCTATCCCATGGGCACAGCCTCGGTAGCAGACGCCGATGTCGGCCCCGCGGTACGCCGCGGGGTGATCGGCGGACTCGGGACTGCCGGTGTCATCGGAGTCGGCGTGGTCGTCATCGTGTGGATCCTGTCTCGGCGCGCGCGACATGGGTTGGAGCGAGTTCCTCAGGCAGACCCGAGCGCGCCACGAGGAACGAGTTGAGATGACGGAGGGTGCCGAAGTCGCGGTCGTGGTGGTCACATACAACAGCGCGGCGGTCGTCGACTCCCTACTCGACTCGCTACCAGCGGCGCTCGCTGGTATCACTGCGGTGACCACTGTTGTCGATAACGGATCTACTGATGGGACGGTCGCCGCGTTGAGGCGTCGCCAAGACTGCCTTGTCGTCGAGTCGACGAACCGCGGCTACTCGGCCGGTATCAACCTCGCAGTGGCCGCGGGCCCCAGGACGAGCTTCATTCTCGTCCTCAACCCGGACGTCGTCCTGCACCAGTCAGCGATCGAGCGCCTCGTATCCGAGGCCGTCGTTCCGGGAACGGCTGCGGTGGCACCTCGCACGCTGACGAGCTCGGGCCAACTGGACTTCACCCTTCGGCGGGAGCCATCGCTGCTCAGGGCGGCTGGTCTCAACCGCACCGGCTCTCCCCGGTTCTCCGAGTATGTGTCTGATCCCGCTGCCTACGACACGGTCCAGACTGTGGACTGGGCGGTCGGATCCTGTCTTCTCCTCGTCAGAGACGTTTACGAAGAACTGGGTGGGTGGGACGAGTCATACTTCATGTACTCGGAAGAGACCGACTTCCTCCTTCGTGCGCGAGATGCTGGCTACGCGACGAGGTATCGGCCGGATGCCGTCGTCACGCACCTTGGGGGCGGCTCAGGACGGAGCGCATGGACGCATACCTTGCAGATCTTCAATCGCGTTCGCCTCTATCGCAGGCGCCACCCAGCCGCGTCAACCTACTGCTACCTAGGCCTCTCAGTTCTCAGTGAGATGACATGGCTGGCGCGGGGACATCCTCAGTCGGGACCGGCAATCCATGCACTCGTGCGGCCCTCCGCGCGTCCACCTGAGTTATACGCGTCGAAGCGTTTGCTCCCAGACTGACCTGCGCGCGCCCCATCAGATTAGGGAGTGACGGGGTCTCCGGTGTTGTGTGAGTTGTCGGCTGCGGCTCCGGGTCCCCAGGTGTTGCCGGACCAGGTGTTGCCGGCTCCGTTGCCCCATTCGACGATGGGTCCGAAGGCGCCGCAGTCGGGGGAGTATTTGCGGCCGAAGACGTTGGACAGGAAGGAGACGTTGCTGGCGGCCGGGTAGCTGGCGCCGGGGACGTTTATCCCAGCGTAGGCGCAGTAGTTGCCGCCGTTGAGCAGGTTCTTCTCCACCGTGACCCCGTTGTAGGTGCCGAAGTCCAGGGCTAGTTCGAACGCGGCTGTGGCGCAGCCGCCGGAGGGGTCGATGTCGATGGTGTTGTGGCGGACCACGATGTTGCTGCCGCCGTCGTTGGCGGAGGTTCCGGCCTGGTGGAGGGGGGATGCACAGGCAAAGTCGTGCAGCCAGGAGTCTTCCATCAGGTTGTCGGTGGCCAGGCGGGGCCCGCTGCTGGGCATGCCGTGCACGTTCAGCCGCAGGTAGTGCGCACCCTCGGTGGCCATGACGGCGATTGACTCGCTGGCGGGGTTGCCGAGGCCGTCGAGCTCGTCATCGATCAGGCTGAGGCCTCGGTAGGTCGTCGGTAGGTCGGCGGCTTTGACCACGTAGTAGCCGTCGCATCGGATGCGGGATCGTTGGATCGTCACGTTGTCGGCCATCACGCTGACGCACATGTCGATGTCGAGACCGTCGATGACGGCTCCGGGCGTGGTGACGTAGAAGTATTCGTTGCCACCGGCCGTGCCCACGTGCCACCCTGGGCCGCTGTCGCCGCTCTTGACAGTGCGCAGCGTCACTCCGGTGTGCTGCCAGCCTGTGCAAGAGGCGTCAGGGAACGCCGGGTAGGCCGCGCACCCCCCTCCCGAGACCACCGGTGGGACCGACGTCGACGTCGAGGGAACCGGCGGAGGCGTCGTTGTCGTCGTTTTCGGTGGAGGGGTACTACTGCTCGTGCTCGTATTGGTCGAGGGTGGACTGATCGTCGTACTGGTCGTACTGGTCGAACTTGCCGGCGCAGTGGTGCTGGTCGTGGTTGTTGAGGTGGTAGCGGACGTTGCCGAGGTGGTACCGGACGCGGACGTCGGCGCGGTTGTCGTCGGTGTGGGTGCAGTCGGTGCGCCGCCCGCGCCCTCGGTGTACACCACGTCGACGTAGTAGTTGGAGTCGTTCCAGACCGCCTGGGGGAAATTCATGGAGTAGCTGTAGACGCCGTTCAGGGCTGTCAGGGCTCCGTTGGTGTGGGTCCAATAGGGATTGAGAGACCATTGGTCGTCCGCATACCGCCCGTTGCTCGTGTATGAGGCGGTGTAAACGGCGCCCTTTGAGATGGCAACGGGGCTGGACAACTGGGCGGTCTGCCAGCCGACGTCGGACTCATGATCGAAGTTGGCACTGGCGAGGAGCGTGCCATTCGCGTCCCACAGGTGCCCTTGGTTGCTGCCAGAACTCTCCGCCGTGCGATAGAACCGAAGAGCGGACACCGTCCCGTCCGCGGTTGCGCTGAAGGCGACGCCCAACTCGACCTGACGGTTGTCCGGGTCGCTTGGACTCGTAGGCACGGTGTCGTTCGACCACAGTGAGTACCCCTGCTCCGCCGCGCTGGAGGTACTGGTGGCGAAGACACCAGCAAGAGCGGCGGACGCCAGCGCGATGACCAGCGCGACGATCCATCGTGCTGAAGGCGTCACTCGAACAGTCAGGCGGGATGGGGGATGTGCGGGCACAAAGAACTCCTAGCGAGGGATGGTCTGGTCGTACGCAAATGGCCCCCATGATCTGAGGGCCATGGGTTACATCAGTTCACCCGACCTCAGCGTCGGGTCCCGACGCCGACTCGGCCTCGAGCACCCCTGCCCAGGGGGAACCATGCCACACCAACGGGAGATCTGACTAGTCCAAACTGACTAGTCATCTCGCGGATCGAGAAGGGTCGATGATGCAGCCTCGGCGAACGGGACCGCTGCATCCGTTCGCCGAACTCCCGAACACGGCGATGCCATACTCGCGGAGTGTACGAAGGAGGGCCAGGCCCACGGGGTCTGTTCGCAATGACCTGGGAAGCGCCTGAACGTGTCCCGGCCAGGCTTGAGGTCGTCCGTGGCCGGTTGGAAAACCTCGGCTGGCTGGCCAGCCACGGCCTTCGGTCGCTGATGATCGTCAGCGCAACGACGAGTGAATCGTCCTCAGAAGAGGCCATTGCGCTTCTCACCCATGGAAGTCGCGTTCATGGACGAGACGTGCGTCTCGACGACGCACGAGTCTGGCTCAAGTCGGCGGGCCGGCACGTGGCGCTGGATCACGTGATCCCTCCCTTCGCCGCGGTCCGATTGAACAAGGGCACAGGCGCGATCCGCGCCGCCGTCGACTGGCTCGGTCTTCGGCAGATGTATTACGTGGAGGGTGCAGGTTGGGCCGCGTTGTCGACGTCGAGCATTGTGCTGGCGACGTTGTCCGACGCGGCTGTCGACCTGGATGCGGTAAGCAGCCTCAGCCTGCTTGGTTGGCAACTCGGTGATGCAACCGTGTACCAAGGTGTCAAATGTGTGCCGCCCGGAGGCGTCCTTAGCCTCACCGATGGCTCAATCTCACTCGTGCAGCGCGCTATGGACCCCATCGACGCGCCTCGAAGCATCGATGAGGCAGCGCGGACAGCAGCCGGCCTCATCTCTCGCGAAGTCAATGCCCTCCTGGACGACAATCCCACGACGACGCTACAGCTCACGGGTGGACTCGACTCGAGGATTCTTCTCGCCGCAGTCCCGTCCAAGCGCAGAGGTTCGCTGTCGGCCATGACGCTTGCCGTCGGAGAGAGTCCTGACGTGGCGATCGCGGCCAGATTGTCTGCCCGCGACGGCTTGCGGCACCTGGTGGTGGCGCCCGGTGAACTAGAGACCCCGGCCGAGGTGCATTCCCTTGCCCTTGCTGCTGCGCACCGGTTGGACTCGGCTGCTGACCCACTCACCGGAGCCGGTTTAGCGCTCGCTGAGGCCCGTGCACCTCAGTCCCCCCGACTCTCGGGGTTGGGCGGTGAGGTCGTTCGTGGCTTCTACTATCTCGGTGGGGCGCTTCCCGCTCGCACGTCCCGGCGCAAGGTCAAGTGGCTAGCCGACTGGCGCCTCTTTCCGAACGAGTCGGTGCCGGGCCTGGCACTCGCCGACGCCTTTAGACACCGTCGAATGGAGGTCACGCTCGCGACACTCGATGGGATCTTCTCGGAGATGCCGACGTCGTGGCCGACAGCGACCGACGAGTTCTATCTATGGCATCGCATGCGACGTTGGGCTGGGACGACGACGACGTCGACGTGTTGGGATCGACTCGTTATCAACCCGATGCTGTCCACTGAGTTTGTCCAGCTAGGCCGCTCGATACCGGCATCGTGGAAGAGCAACGCGCAATTCCTCAGCCGAATCCTCGTCGAGCTGGACCCGGAGCTTGCGCGCATTCCCCTCGACGGACGTCCATCGCCCCAGGTATATGCACGAGGAGGCCTCGCCACCTCAGCCCGGCTCGCTCAACTCACCGCCACAAAGGCTGCGTCCAAGATCCACCAGCGTCTGGCCCAGAGACGTCACTCCCAGACCGGTGATACCGGCATTGCCAACATGGTGCTTCGCGACCTGCAGGCACACCCCGATCTGCTGGACGTTGTCAGGCAGCTACGTGTCTTCGACGACGGCGTTCTTGACGATCTACTGAAGGGCCGCGCGACCGGCTCGGCGACAACCGTGGCCCTACTGGTCTCGTTGGAAGCGGCTACGGCCCAGACCTGGTAACCGGTGTCCCGTCGTTGGTGAAAAGACACGAGCGGAGGCTACCCACACATCCGACGAAGAAGAACACGAGGGCGGCCGCCATCGGGAAGGAGAATGCGTCGAACATCGCGAAACTCAACCCCCCTGCGGCTACGGCGGCCGCCAAAGCCTGGGCGAGATGCCTGTCGGAAGGAGCGATCAACCGCCGCCGCACACGTAGGACGGTGACGATAGAACCTCCGAAAACGAGAAGCAGCGCGCCTACGCCGACGAAACCGATATCGATGAGGGAGCCGAGATACTGGTTGTCAAGAATGCGATAGTCCGGGAGAAAGGTCAAAAATCCGCGGCCGAAAAATGGAGCTCGCTCGATGAACTGCCAAGCCAAGGGATAGCTTCCGGTGCGTGATGCGGCGCTGGTGTCCGACCCGATCGATGTGAACAGCCCAGTCACGGTGCCGAGGAGGCCGGGAAGAAATAGGTACGCGGCGCTCCCGCCCCCCATCAGAACGATGAGTGCCCAGCGACGGGTCATTTTGGGCCACGTGGGTATCAGCATGGCTAGCACCGTGACCGCGCAGACGATGGCCGATCTCGAGATCGAAATCGGGATCATCACGCCGATGGCTGCGGCCGGCCACCAACGTCGCCAAGGCGGTCGGTGGGTGTCATAGAGGGCGAAGTGCAAGGCAATGGGCAGCACCATTGTGAGGACGGCGCCGAACTCTATGGCATGGATGGAGGTGCCTGCGGGCCGCTGGAAACCCTCCCTGACATCGATTGCGCCGATGGCGTGGTTTGTCGTCAGTCCGGGGATCGTGAGTTGGTCGACGAACGAGCGGCCGGTGATGAACTGCACCACTCCGAGCAGAGCGACGAGGCCACCAAGGACAGTCAGTCTCCGTAGCAATACTTCGAGTCGCTCTCGCGACGGGATGCCATACGAGGCGACAAGCACTATGCCGAGCCATGCCAGAACACTCAGAACGCCCATCTGCATCGATCGAAGTTCATCGTCTGAGATGGGCCTGGTGGTTCCTGCCACATAACTGGCGAGGACAGCAGCGCCGAAAATGGCCATGAGCGCTGGGGTCCGCGGGGAAAAGGAGCGGACCGTCGTCGTGCGGCGGATCCGGTCTGCAGACCACCACAGAAGGCCGAGCACGCCAAGGATCTGAGCGGGCGTGCCCGCCCCACCAAGGGGACCGATGATGAATTGCGAGGGGATGAGCAGCAGAAGCGCGACGAAAAACGAAAGTACGGTGGCGCCGTCGGCTCGGGGTGCGACCCGTGTGTAGATGTCACTGGACACGGCTTTATCGGTGCCGTGCTGCGCAGCGGCGGTCATGTGGTTGATCTGGTTCGTTCGAGTTCAGCCGCCCGGGTCTCGACTATGTCGAGCTGTGCGACGCCAGACGGTTCTGTAGCCGGAAGGGGGTCGTTGCGGGTGAGGTCCGAGTAGTCGCTGTAGAAATCATCAGTGACCGAGGAGTCTTCTACCCGCTGGGCGTTGGCCGGCTCTGACAACCTGCGGGTATCGGCTGACGTCGTTTTCGCCGCCGGTTTCACGAGAGGCGCGACTGGGGGGTTGTTCGTAAGTTCCGTCGTCTCCCGCATGACAGCCTCAGGCCTGTCGTCCGAACCCCCAGGCAGGGTCTCCATCCCCGCGCCGGGTGCGCTGAGGGCTGTGCGTCGGGAACGCAAGAGCAGTGCATCGACCAAGGCCGCCAGGAAGAGGGTGAGTACCAAACCGATGGCCACGGCGGCTGCCGTGGCGCGGGTTTGTGACTTCCGCACCGGCTCTGGATTCGCTTGGCTGGCAAGTAACTGCGAGGTGATATAGGCGCTCGGCCTCACCTCGGAACCCGATTGGAGTGACACCAGCTTCGGGGGGATGCTGGCGACGGCAAGGCCCAGCGTTCGACGAGCGCCGGCCTCGGTGTTGTCGACGACGTCAACGAGCAGGACAGGAGCGCTGGTGGTCGGGTCGGCACCGATGACAACGTCCCCCGTGGCGCCGGCCGCCTTAAGCGCAGCAAGCGATGTGTCGTCCGACACCGCGCGCGACACGACCTGGCTGGTCGCGGACAGCCCTCCCAGTCCGAGGAGAGGGTTGCCGCCCACCGGTACAGCGCTTTGCGGTGGTAGGAGGAGAACCCATGCCTGCGTTTCGTAGGTAGCGGGCACGAAGGAGTAGGCAACTGCCCCGACCCCGCAGGTCCCGACGAGACCAAGGAGGAGAAGCCACCACCGTCGCCTCAGTACACCCCGTAGGTCGGCAAAGAACATCGCGGTCGCAATCTGTTTGGGTCCCCATGGCACTCGGGACGGGGGTGGTGTCCCGGTGATACTTGTTCGGATCAGGTTACTCAATGGATTCCCGCTCCGCTCTGAATCCGACAAACCACGACGCATCAGACGCCGCCCATGAGACCATGCGGGAGGAGGAAATCGTGACGCTGCTGAGCCTGCTAGGAGTCGTTCGTCGATGCTGGTGGGTCGTTCTCATCGGAGTTGGCCTGAGTACAGGCCTGGCGGCCGGCGTCAGGCCTCAGTCGGTTGCAACGGCAAGCGTCGACGTTCTCTTCACGCTTCCAAAAGATGAGAACCTTCCGAACTCGCTAGTCGGAATCACCCCAGCCCTGATCGCGACCGCCGGGATCGTGGCTGACGATCTCAACGGACCTGGCGGGGACGCCAGAACAGTGGGTGGCGTTTCCCTCGTCGACCAGGGGATCTACGACGGGTGGTCCATCTCGCTGCCAAACGACGGAGGGCAGTGGGAGAACAACTACGACAGTCCGCTACTGCGCGTTGAGACGACAGCGTCGACACCTGAGCAAGCCCTCAGCAAGATCCAGGGTCTGATCAACCAGATCACGACCCAATTGACCACGCGAGAGGAAGCAGCCCACGTCAGCCCAGCCAACATGATTCGCCTACGCAATAACCCGACATCCCCTGCGGTGACGATCGGTGCCGGACGTTCTTCTCAGGCTCGGGCCGTCCTGCTTCTGGTTGGCCTGGGACTGTCGCTGGTGATCGCGGCGTTCGTTGATCGTCGGCGCTCGCGGCGGGTCGCCCGGTTCCCGAGGCAGCCGAGACATAGGCGAGACGCACAAGACCTCACCGAGACACGACCCTTGGTGTCGTCCGCCAAATGACCACAAGGTAAGCGAGCTCGGCAACGCGGAGACGACGATGAGTTTGTCTGCGAGGCGCTGGTGTCCGAGCGCAGTCGACGGGTCGTGCTCGAAACGCCTCGATGTCGCCCGCTAGATGACCTCAGCCGGGAGTCCGAGAGTTTCTTCGCAGAATACCGAGTGTCGGTGCGTCAACCTCCTCGCTTCCTCGCGATCCTGTTCTGGTACGACAGCGCGACCCGTCGTCAACCCGACAGATGCCGTCGTGGCGGTGATCTTCAAGCAGGCGGCGCCGTCTTGGGGTTAATGTTGAACGATGCGTTGTCGCGATGCGTCAAGGTGAGCCAACCCATAATGCGACAGCGCTGGTGCTGCTGAGCCCCGATGGCCCTGTGTTCCTGACGTCGGGTCGTCAGATCAGGTCGATCGTGGAGAACGAGCACGACGGTCGGGGGCCATCGTCCTTGTCGCCCCGCTGCCGACGATTCTGGCTTGAGTGACATCTCCCAGACCGATCCTCAGTGTCCTGCGGGGCAGGTTCCGGTATGGCCAGCAACCGCCGCACGGACCCCAGGATGGTGATCCGGGCACGGTAGCCGTCGCCGCCCAAACTTGAGGAGCCCGCGTTCGAGCGCCCGGCAGGATCAGCGCCACAGGCCGCGCGTGTCGTAGACCACCTTGCCTGCGAGGCGGCTCTTGTTGAGCGCCTTGAACGGGTCGTGGTCGACCAGGAGCACGACGATGTCGGCCTTCTCGATGGCCTCGGCCGCGGGGGCGAGGCGCAGGTTTGCGATCCCCGACAGCTTGGCCGGCAGCTCTGCGACGAACGGCTCGCTGACCAGGATGTCGACGCCGGGCAGACCCGCACAGATCTGACCGACGATGTCGACGGCTGGTGACTCGCGTAGGTCGTCGACGTTGGGCTTGAAGGCGAGTCCGAGGCAGGCGACGGTGGGCTCGCGGAACCGCTGGGCCTTCGAGATGACTTGCTGGGCAACGTGATGCGGCTTGTTGTCGTTGACCTCGCGGGCGGTCCTGATCAGCTTCGACAGCTCGGGCGCCGCTCCGACGATGAACCACGGGTCGACGGCGATGCAGTGCCCGCCGACTCCGGGACCTGGGGTGAGGATGTTGACCCGTGGGTGCCGGTTGGCCATCTCGATGACCTCCCAGACGTCGAGCTTGAGCGACTCGCAGATCAGTGAGAGCTCGTTGGCGAAGGCGATGTTGACGTCGCGGTAGGCGTTCTCGACGAGCTTGGCCATCTCGGCGCTGGAGGCGTCGGTGAGCAGGATCTGACCCTGACAGAACACCCGGTAGATCGACGCCGCCACCTCCGCGCACTTCTTCGTCACACCGCCGACGACACGGTCGTTGGTCAACATCTCGATCATGATCCGGCCCGGCAGCACGCGTTCGGGGCAGTGCGCGACATAGACGTCGGGCACCGCGTCGGTGTTATGCGGCAGGTGCAGGTCGGGGCGCAGCTCCGCGAGCCACTCGCTCATCAGCTGCGTCGTGCCCGGAGGAGAGGTGGACTCGAGGATGACGATCTCGCCGCCGTGCAGCTGCGGCGCGATCGCCTCGACCGCGGAGCGGATGTAGCCGAGGTCCGCCGTGTGGTCCTCGTTGAAGGGCGTGGGCACGGCCACGATGTAGGCGTCGGCCTCCGGCATCTCGCTCGTGGCCCGCAGCCGGCCCATGGAGACCGCGCCACTGACCGCGACTGCGAGGTCCGGTTCGACGAAGGGGACCTCGCCGCGCTGCACCGCGGCGACGGTCCGCTGGTTCACGTCGACACCGACTACCTCGATGCCCCGAGTGGCCAGCACCACGGCGGTGGGGAGCCCGATATAGCCCAGGCCGACGACGGCGACGCGGCCACTGAAGATGTCACTCATGAGGTGCTCCCGGAAAGGGTGAACGGCTTGGTGGGTCGCACGCGCTCGCGGGCGACCAGAGCGATGAAGATGCTGTTGGTGCGCAGGTAGCGGCGCCACATCCGGCGCGGCTCCTGGACCAGGCGATAGGCCCATTCCATGCCGGCTCGCTGCCAGCGTTCCGGCGCGCGGCGGGTCACGCCGGCCAGCACGTCGAAGGACCCGCCGACGCCATGCAGCACTGGCACCCCGAGCGAGTGCCCGTGCGTGCTGAGGAAGATCTCCTTCTTCGGCGAGGTGATGCCGAGGAAGAGCATGTCCGGCGCCGCCGCCCGGATGTCCTCGGCGACCTCCCCTGAATCGTCCTGCGTGAAGTACCCGTCACGGGCGCCGACGACGCGCAGCCCCGGCCAGCGCTCTCCGACGATCTGGACGAGACGGTCGAGGACGTCGTGCTTGGCGCCGAGCAGATAGACGGATCGTCCCTCGCGGTCGGCGAGGACGAGGAGCGCCTCGAAAAGGTCGATGCCAGCCACCCGCTCCGGCAGCGGGTGGCCCAGGATCCGGCTCGCCCAGACGACCGACTGGCCGTCGGCCACGAGCATGTCGCAGTCGAGCAGCGAGTCGCGCAGCAACGGGTCGGACCGCAGGTTGACGACCTTGGCCGCGTTGAGGACTCCGACGAGCATCCGCTGGTTGAGCTCCAGCGCGGAGCGGCAGCGGTCGACCGCATCGTCGAGGGTGACCGGGTCGATCTCGAGCCCGAACAGGGGCTGTCGCCCCTCGAGACCCGACGGCGCGCAACGGTGGTCGAGCAAAGTCGTCACCGCCCGTCGAGGGTGGATGCGGACGGCCGCAGCCACGCGTACAGGAGCCAGCCCAGCTCGTAGGGCCGGCACTCGCGGTCGATGGTGACGGCCGGGAACGCGCGGTCCAGGGCCGGGAGGTGCAGGCCCGGGCGCAGCGAGGTGGTCACGGCGTTGAGCTTGCGGACGGCCTTCGGCGGCTCGCGACGACCGACCTTGCGCCAGATGACGCCGTAGGTCTCGTCCACGAGATCCCCGAACACCTCGGGGTGGGTGTCGAGCCACCGCAGCCCACGCAAGATCGCGTCGCGGTGGTCGTCCCCACCGTTGCCGACTAGGTCGAACAGGACCATCGGGCCCATCGCATGCTGGTGCACGCTGTAGACCGGGAACCCCTCGACGACGGAGCCGTCACGAACGTCGTAATGCCACCACCATTGACCGTCCTCACCCTGCAGCTCACAGACCCTGGCGGCACAGGCGTTCGCAGCCGACAGCGCGGGCACCAAATCGGTCATGGAATCGGGCATCGAGTCGGGCATGGAGCCGGTTGCAGCCGCCAGCCGGGACAGCGCCTGGATCGGGTACACCTGGTCGGCGAACGATCCGACATGCGCCCGGAAACGGCCTTGGCTCGCGGCCGGTAGGACGTGGGGGAAGATCCCCTGCGGACCTTGGGCATCGAGCAGGCGGCGGGTCGCGGCTCGAGAGACCGCGGACGTGTCGCCGAGCATCCGGGCAGCGTCCGCTGCGCTGAGCATCCACGACACGTCGACGGTCATCAGCGGGGATGGGTCGTCCAGCCAGGACTGGAGGCGCTCGAACAGGGCGCCGTCCAGTCGGCCGGAGACCTCCGCCGCCGCCCACGCCGTGAGCGCGACCGCGCCGGGGTCGTCGTGGGTGAGTGCCTGGGTGCACAGGAAGCCGGTCAGCGACGCGGCGGTCTCCCCCTGCAGGACGACCCGCTGAGCGGCCTCGTCGGCGTAGTGCAGACCCAAGGCGCACATCGCGGCGTAGCGCAGGTTCGCACCCTCGCGGGACAGGTGCGGACCGGTTGGACCCCGGACACCACGCACGGTCTGCACGAACTCGTGGGAGTCGGGCAGGTACATCTGCGCCAGGCCGCGCAGCGCAATCGCGACCAGCCGGTCTGTCGCATACCGGAGCCCGGCACCGGCGTCCGGTGCACCAGAGTCTGGCGATGGCGATGGCGATGGCGATGAAGCTGGCGCGGACAAGGATGGGTCGACGCGCTCGATGAGGTCGTCGGGTGTCAAGGGTGCCTCCGGGATGCGGGCTCAGGACAGCCGGGAGCACAGCCGGATACGACCGCGCTGCCCCCGTGTCTCGGCCCCGAGCGTAGTTCCTGGATGCCCGCTATGTCCGGCGTTTGGCCAACTCCTTGGGCGGATCCTTCACCCGGTCTCACCCGGCCTCGGGCGGTGTGATGATGTGCCGCATGGCTCCGCCGATTCGCGAGGACCTCACCATGGCCCTGCCTGGGGACCGGTGGACGCTAGCCGTCGCCGGGGTTCTCGACGCGATCCGTGGCGACGTTGGCAGGCCTGCCGAGGAGGGGGCGTCCGGCCGAGACGATCTCGCGGTGGCGGCCACCTTCCACGGCGTCGAGGGGCTCGTGCGTCAGTCGGTCGGGCCCGGAACGCCATCGCTCGACCGTGCGGTCCACGCCGCCGCCGGCCGCCACCAGCGGGCCCTCGCCGACCTCGAGCGGGTCGAGGCCGCCCTCGGCGGTGCTCGGCTGCCGTTCCTCGTCGTCAAGGGCCCGGCCCTGGCCAGCACGGTCTACGCCGCGCCGGAGCTGCGCTCGTACGTCGACCTGGACCTGCTGGTCCGTCCCGTCGACCTGCCGCGTGTGGTCCCGGTCCTCGAAGCCGTCGGGTTCGTCCTGGTCGACGCGAACTGGCCGATGCTCACCGCCGCCGGCGTCCACGAGCTTCGGCTCGAAGGGCCGTCGGGCGGTGCGCTCGACCTGCACTGGGCGCTGACCGGCGCTGCCGGGGGGATGCACTCCCCCCCGGCCGACGCGCTGATGGCCCGGTCGGTGGAGATCGACATCGACGGTATGCCCGTGCGCACGCTCGCGCCGGCAGACACCGTCGTGCACGTCGCAGTCCACGCGGCCGGGTCCGGCGGGCACCGCCTGGTCTGGCTGACCGACCTCCAGGGGGCCCTCGGGCGGGCGGTGGACCTCGGGCCGAGTGGGCTGCTCCGGACGGTCGACGACTGGCGAGCCCGACCCGCCCTCGATCTCATGCTGCGCAGGGGTGCGCGGTTGCTCGGAACCGACCCGCCCGGCGGGCTCGACAGGTTGGTCGAGAAGGGTCCGTGGCGAGCCCTGGTTGCCACGGCCGACCGGGTGTCTCCACCGCAGCTCGTCGGGACCAGGGCGTCGATCTCGCGCCTCGTCGCTCGGGCCTGTCGGGACACACCGGCCGCGAGCCTGCGCGCCGCGGCAGGCAAGGCTCGGGGGTGGGCTGGCGGTGATCGACAGGGTCCGGTCTCTCCTCGCGAGCTGCTCGACCCGGACAACCCCTCGTCTGCGCTGCACGCCGTGGGGGGCCGAGCGGCGGCCGAGGCCTTCCTCCAGCGCGTTGCCTCGGGTCAGCCGAGCGGGCCGGCAGGCGGCTCTGTCGGCGGCTCTGCGAGCAGTTCTGCAAGCAATGACCCTCCCTCTGCGGGGTCGTCGTAGCGAAGGCGGACCACCCGCAGCCCGGAGCTCATCGCCGTGAGCCGGTCCCACGCTGCCTCGGGCGCCCAGGCTCCTGACGCCCCGGTATTGAGGCAGTTCGCCAGCAGCGCCGTCAGCCCGTCGAGACGCGACGCATCGACGACGCGCGAGACCTGCTCAGCACGGGTCGACTGCTTGGCGGCCGTCGTGCGCTCGGCGAGAACCAGCAGGACCGGGCGCACCGGCCGGTCGGTCGGGACGCATGCACCCAGCAGCGAGGGAGCGGTCGCCCGCTCGGTCTCGGCAGGACCGGATACGGGAGCTGCGAGACCGAGGAGACGGCGACTGTGGCCAGAGAGTCCCAGTGGTCGTGGGTGCGCCCACAGGACTTCCTGGGACGGGTCGATGCAGGCCGCCTCGTCGGATATCAGCCGGAGGCCGACCTGCATGGACGCCGCCGCGAGGGTGCTCTTGCCGGCCCCCGACAGACCCGGGATGACGGCCGCCCCTGCCGGCCCCGCCACGGCCGCCGCGTGGATGCTCAGGCATCGCGTCGACGCCAGCAGGGCGCGGTCAAGGGCACCGAGCACCCGTGCGGCCGCCCGATCGGGGTCGATTGGCGCCGCGGTGGGTCGCGGACCGATCGCAGCGGCAGCCACCTCTTTGTCGGCCGGCGACCGGTCGGCGGGCCGGGCGAGCATGGGCTCGGCAACCTCCACCACAAGCGCGAACGTCTCCGGGTCGAGCTCCTCGACGCCCGTCAGGTCGACCCTGGTCCCGGCGCTGCGAAGCCGCAGGGAGGTCATGTGGTGGCGGGGACGATCACCCCGGCATCGCGCAGCTGCTGCAGGGCAGCGCCGACGTCCGGGGCGATCTGTGACGGGTCGACGCGGTAGGCCTGAGCCAGGGTCGCGATCACCTCGTCGACGGTGGTGGTCCCGTCAGCGAGGGCCCACACGTCCCGCGCCGTGCCGTTGAGAGCCAGGGCCGTCCCGGTCACGGTGTCGAACAGGGAGAGGTCGTCGTCGAGGTCCATCTCGCGCACGGACTCTGACTGTCGCCACACGACCTCGGACACACGCCGCACCGTAGCAGCGGGCCTCCCCGGGGTGACCTGGTCCCACCTAGTCCGACCTAGTCCTACCCAGTCCATACCTAGTCCGACCTGGTCCTGACCTAGTCCCAGTGGGCCATCTTTGTGACAGCGGTCCCCTCGTGCCCCTCGGCGGGTTTACTGTCCCCTTACCTTCTCAGCTCGGCGGGGTGAGTTGACGCAAGAGCAGGGGCAACGGTTCCAACAGGGCTAGGGGAATTCAGCATGTCATCGCGCATCGCATCGTCGGCGACGCTCTCACGTCGAGCCACACTCAAGGGGGCGGGCCTGGCTGTCGGCACCCTCTGGGTCGTTCCGATCATCCAGGTGATCTCGATGGACAGCGCCGCTGCCGCGTCGGCGCCGCCCACCCGGGTGCAGCCCGGTTCGCCGCAGGGCTCGACGCTCGGGGAGGGGTCGGTCGGGCAGGTGAGCGCCGAGAGCGCCACCACCGGCTCGGTCAGCGCAGAGAGCGCGCTCCCGAAGACCGGGTCCGACGGGTCTGCCGGTCTGACGGCCGCCGGACTCGGCTCGGTGGCCGTCGGGGCCGCTGCGGTGATCGCGTCCAGGCGTATGCGCAAGGCGCGCCCCGCCGACGCCTCGCCGGCCGCGGACGCCTGAGCCTCCACCGGCGTCAGGACCGGGCCTCCCCGTGATCCGACCACGGCCGGGCACCCTGCTTCTCGCGGGGTTCGTCATCCTGGCGGCTGCGCTCCCTCTGACGTATCTCGTCGCGAGCTCTCCGGCCGGTCATGTCTGGCCCGGTCTGCTCGAGGACGAGGCCCTCCTGACGAAGTCCACCCTATGGGCACCGGTCAGCGATCTCGGACGACTGGCCAAGCCCGTCGTCATCCTGCTCGGGCTTGTCATGGTGGTGGCCTGCGCCCGGGTCTCACGACGATCGACCGCTGTGCTCGTCGGTGTCGTGGTGCTGTCCAACCTGACCGTCCAGGGCCTCAAACGGCCCGTCGTGTTCGACGCGTCGCACCTGGGTGGCCTCAACCCGCTGAGCGGGCACGTCGGACTGGTCGGGGCCGTCCTGCTGGGCTGGCTGGTCGTTGCCCCGGCCGCTCTCAAGGCGGCATCCGTCGTCTGCGCCGTCGCCGCCATCGGTGGGGTCTGCGCCGGGGTGGTGCTTGCGGGCTGGCACTCACCGGCACAGGTCCTGTGCTGCCTGATGATCTGCCTCGGGTGGGCGCTCGTCGGCGCCGCCGCCATGGGACAGGACGCGAACGACCGCGCCGCGCCCCGATGGGGGCTGCCCGCCGGAGGAACCCTCGCCGCTCTGGGAGCCGTGGTCCTGACCTGGGGCCTGGTCGCGTCCCAGTCGTTGACTGCCGGATCGAACGGCCGCACCCCGGTTGCCGCCAACGACATCGCGGTGGCTGTCGGTGTCGGCGGCGCCTTGGTTGCCCTCGGTGTCCTCGTGGGGCTGACCAGCCACCTGGGTATGCGCCGCGATGCCCACCGGGCGGCCCCGGAGACCCTCGTCGACGATGCCATCGGCGCCACGGGTGACGCCGCCGTGGTGGGTGCTGTCGGAGACCAGACGTAGGCTTGCTCCAACCCGTCGCCGCCTTCGGCGCGGGCCTGTCGTGCTGTCCTGCCCCGGGCGAGCGCGCCCTCTCGACCGCTTGGACGACCCTTCGCGATGAGCAGCACCACCACCACCACCACGAGCCCCGGCCCTGCCGGCCCTGCCGGCTCTATTGGCCCTGTTGGCCCTGTTGGCCCTGTTGGCCCTGTTGGCCCTATTGGCTCTGTCGGCCTGAGCAGCCCCGGCACCGAACACCTTCCACGCCTGACCGCCCTCACGTCCGCGTGGGCGGCCAGCTCCGCTGTCGGGCGCGTCCTCGAGGCCGCGCAGACGCGGCTGCCGTTCGTCGACATCGCCGTCAGCGCCGGCGCCCGGGCCCCCCTCACCGCGATCCTTTCTGCGAGCCGCAAGCCCGGAGCAGGCCCCGTCCTGCTGGTCGCGGCGACCACCCGCGAGGCCGAAGACCTCGAGCAGGCGCTTGCCTGCTTCTTGTCCCCGGACGTCGTCGCCACCTTCCCCAGCTGGGAGACGCTGCCCCACGAGCGGCTCAGCCCGCGCAGGGACACCGTCGGCCGCCGCCTCGCCGTGCTGCGGCGGCTGGCTCACCCCGATCCCGACGACCCGGCATACGGACCGCTCTCCGTCGTCGTCGCCCCGGTCCGGGCCGTGCTCCAGCCGATCGCCCGAGGGCTGGGCGATCTTGCGCCCGTGTCACTGCGGGTCGGTGACGAACGACCCCTCGAGGACGTCGTCGAGGCGCTCGCCGCGGCGGCCTACAACCGGACCGACCTGGTCGAGCGGCGTGGTGACTTCGCGGTGCGTGGCGGGATCCTCGACGTCTTCCCGCCCACCGAGGAGCACCCGCTGCGGGTCGAGTTCTGGGGTGACACGGTCGAGGAGGTCCGCTGGTTCAAGGTCGCCGACCAGCGCAGCCTCGAGGTCGCTACGCACGGGCTGTGGGCACCGCCCTGCCGCGAGCTGCTGCTCACCGAGCAGGTGCGCCAGCGCGCCCGGACGCTCGCGGCCGAGCTCCCCGGCGTCGGCGACATGCTCGCCAGGGTCGCCGAGGGGATTGCGGTCGAGGGGATGGAGTCGTTGACACCGGCCCTGCTCCACGGCTCCGGGGGCATGGAGTCACTGTTCGACGTGCTGCCGTCACGCTCGCTCGTGCTGCTGAGCGACCCGGAGCGGGTGCGCTCCCGCGCACACGACCTGGTCGCCACGAGTGCCGAGTTCCTCGAGGCGAGCTGGGTCGGCGCCGCGGCCGGGAGTGCTGTGCCGGTGGACCTTCAAAGCCTGCTCGGCACCGCCTCGTTCTGGACGTTGGCGCGGGCCCGCGACTACGCCCGCGAGGTCGCTCTGCCCTGGTGGTCGATGACCGGGTTCGCGAGTGACGAGGAGCTGGCGCAGTTCACCGACGCAGCCGAGGGCTCCGCCGAGGACACGGCCGACGAGGCCGAGCGGATCAACCTGGCGACGGCCGACGTCGAGCCGTTCCGGGGAGACACCGAGGCGGCCGTGGCCCAGCTGCGCGTCTGGGTCACTGACGGCTGGCGCGTCGTCGTCGTCACCGACGGGGCTGGCCTGGCACGCCGGGTCCACGAGGTCCTCGGCGAGCATGAGGTCGCCTCAACTCTCGAGCCTCTCGAGCCTCTCGAGCCTCTCGAGCCTCTCGACCGGCTGGCCGCCGACATCCCGACGGGACTCGTGCACATCACGACCGGCTCGCTGGGCCGCGGGTTCGTCGACGCGGCCAACCGGCTCGCGGTGGTCAGCGAGACCGACCTCACCGGGCAGCCGGGGTCGACGGGCACCAAGGACATGCGCCGGATGCCGTCGCGGCGCCGGGGGCAGGTCGACCCGCTCCAGCTGCGGCCCGGCGACCACGTCGTGCACGAGCAGCACGGTGTCGGCCGGTTCATGGAGATGATGCAGCGCACCGTGGGTGGCGCGACCCGCGAGTACCTCGTCATCGAGTATGCGCCGGGCAAGCGGGGCCAGCCGGGCGACCGGTTGTTCGTCCCCACCGACCAGCTCGACCAGATCACGAAGTACGTCGGCGGCGAGTCGCCGACCCTGAACAAGCTCGGCGGGTCGGACTGGCACAAGACCAAGGCTCGGGCGCGCCGTTACGTCAAGCAGATCGCGGCCGACCTGATCCGCCTCTACAGCGCCCGGATGGCGACGACCGGTCACGCGTTCGGTCCCGACACCCCGTGGCAGCGAGAGCTCGAGGACGCGTTCGCCTATGTCGAGACGCCCGACCAGCTCTCGTCGATCGACGAGGTCAAGCAGGACATGGAGAAGGAGGTCCCCATGGACCGCCTGATCTGCGGCGACGTCGGATATGGCAAGACCGAGATCGCGGTGCGCGCGGCGTTCAAGGCGATCCAGGACGGCAAGCAGGTCGCGGTCCTCGTGCCGACGACGTTGCTCGTCACACAGCACTTCAACACGTTCACCGAGCGGTATGCGCCGTTCCCGGTCACGGTCAAGCCGCTCAGCCGGTTCCAGACCGACAAGGAGGCCAAGGAGGTCCTCGAGGGGCTGGCCGACGGCCGGGTCGACCTCGTCATCGGGACGCACCGGCTGCTCGGCAAGGACGTGACGTTCAAGGACCTCGGTCTGGTCGTCGTCGACGAGGAGCAGCGGTTCGGTGTCGAGCACAAGGAACAGCTGAAGACGCTGCGCACCGCGGTCGACGTGCTGGCGATGTCGGCGACCCCGATCCCGCGCACGCTCGAGATGGCCGTCACTGGCATACGCGAGATGTCAACTCTGGCAACGCCTCCCGAGGAACGGCACCCGGTCCTGACCTATGTCGGAGGATACGAGGAGAAGCAGATCATCGCGGCCGTCCGGCGCGAGCTGCTGCGTGACGGGCAGGTCTTCTTCGTCCACAACAAGGTCAGCTCGATCGAGAAGGCCGCGGCCCGGCTGCGCGAGCTGGTGCCGGAGGCTCGCATCGCGACGGCGCACGGACAGATGGGTGAGCACCGCCTGGAGCAGGTGGTCCTCGACTTCTGGGAGAACCGGTTCGACGTGCTGGTGTGCACCACGATCGTCGAGACCGGCCTGGACATCTCCAACGCCAACACCCTCATCGTCGAGCGGTCCGACATGCTCGGCCTCAGCCAGCTGCACCAGCTGCGCGGGCGGGTGGGTCGCGGACGGGAGCGCGCCTATGCCTACTTCCTCTACCCGCCGGAGAAGCCGCTCACCGAGACCGCGCACGACCGGCTGATGACGATCGCCAGCCACAGTGACCTCGGCGCCGGGATGCAGGTGGCCATGAAGGACCTGGAGATCCGCGGTGCCGGCAACCTGCTGGGCGGCGAGCAGTCCGGCCACATCGAAGGGGTGGGGTTCGACCTGTATGTGCGGCTCGTCGGTGAGGCCGTCGCCGACTTCAAGGGCGAGGACCAGACCGCCTTCGCCGAGATCAAGATCGAGCTCCCGGTCGACGCGCACCTGCCGCACGACTACGTCCCGGGCGAGCGGCTGCGGCTCGAGGCATACAAGAAGCTCGCGGCGGTGCTCGACGAGGCGGCCGTCGTCGCGATCGCCGAGGAGCTGCGCGACCGCTACGGCGCGCCGCCCGAGCCGGCCGAGAACCTGCTCGAGGTCGCTCGGCTGCGCACCGTGGCCCGCCGGGCGGGGATCGGCGACATCGCCGTGCAGGGCAACATGGTCCGGTTCGGGCCGGTGGAGCTGCGAGAGAGCCAGCAGCTGCGGTTGCAGCGTCTGTATCCCGGGTCGATCGTCAAGGAGGCGCTCAGGACGATCCTTGTGCCCAAGCCGATGACGGCCAGGGTCGGCGGACAGCCCCTGCGCGACGACGCCGTGCTGCGCTGGGCCGGGGACCTCATCCGTGTCGTCCTGCTGGACGGGGTCGGTGACGCAGCTCGGGTGGCCGACGGCACGCGAGCGGTTGGCGTCACAGCGGTCGGGTGAGGCGTCGCGCTGGTGCAGAATGGGGGCCGCCCCACCCCTGCGAGAGGACCACCGCATGCCCGCCCGACGTCTGTTGATCCCGAGGCGACCGATGGCCGCCGGTGCCGCGCTGATCGCCGCCGCCGCGCTCTCGCTAGGAGGCTGCACGACTCTGGACAAGGCGCAGTCAGCGGCGATCGTCAACGGTGTCGCGATCCCCAACTCGGAGGTGGGTCAGGCGACCGCACAGCTCAACCAGAGCCTGGTGACCGACCCCAGCCAGAAGATTGCCGAGGCTCAGGTGGTCAACCTCCTGGTCCTGTCCAAGGTCGTGCTGCCGCTGAGCGGACAGCCGGGGTTCTGGACACCTGACGCGCAGTACAACGCCGTGCTTGCCAAGCTTCCCGACGCATCTCAGAGCAGTAAGGACGTCGTCGCGACGAGCCTGTTCTTCAACCAGCTGCAGAACTCGGGCACCGATGCCGAGCTGTCGGCTGTCAAGAGCGCCGTGAAGAAGGCGACGATCGAGCTGGACCCACGGTTCGGCACCTTCGACGCCGCGTCGCTGGGCCCGGTTCCGCTGGTCAACAACTGGATCAAGTCCACACCATCGGGGGCCGCGTCCTCGACGGCGCCCGCCGGGTCACCCGGCCAGGCCCCCGCCGACACCTCGACCAGCGCGCCCACAGGGCAGTGACGGCCGCCGCGTGGCCGGTCGACTCACCCTCCTGCTCACCAGCCCGCGGGTCGCTCCCGGGTTGCTGAGCCGCGCTGCCTGGCTGGCACTGAGCGAAGCGGACGTGGTCGTCGGTCTCGCCGACGAGCCGCAGGTTCTCGCGGTGCGTGAGGCAGGGGTCGAGGTCACCGACGCCGGCGCCGGCGCCGGCGCCATGCCGCGTCTCGGCGGCAGGCTCGTCGACCTGGCCCAAGCCAGTGCTCACCAGGTGGTCTGGGTGGGGTCCTCCGACGGCGACCCGGGGCTGACCGACGTCGTCGCAGCGGAGGTCACCCGGCGCACCGACGCCCCCGAGGTCGAGGTGTTGTTCGGGTCCCACGACGTTCCAGGTGCGCGACTGCTCGACCTCGTCGCGGTGATGGACCGGCTCCGCTCGCCGGGAGGGTGCCCGTGGGACGCCGAGCAGACGCACGAGTCCCTCGTGAGCTACCTGATCGAGGAGGCCTACGAGGCCGCGGAGGCGCTGGACTCCGGCGACCGTCGTCACATGGTCGAGGAGCTGGGTGATGTCCTGCTCCAGGTCGCCTTCCACGCCCGGGTGGGAGAGGAGGACCCCGACGACCCGTTCGACATCGACGACGTGGCGGCTGCGATCGTTGCCAAGCTGGTACGCCGGCACCCGCACGTGTTCGCCGACGCGACGGCCTCGTCAGCCTCCGACGTGGAATCCAGCTGGGAGGCGATCAAGGCCGCCGAACGGGCCGAGCGCGCCGAGCGCGCAGAGGTGGACGGGACGGCAGGCGCCGACCTGTTGCACGGCATACCGGTCGCCATGCCACCGCTGGCGCGCGCGACCAAGATCGTCGGGCGACTGCGTCGGGCCGGTCGAGCCGACCTGCTGCCACCCGGCTGGACCGCACGTGAGGGTTCCGACCCGGGAGTCCAGCTCCTGCAGCTGGTCGCCTCCCTGGAGGCGGAGGGGGTCGACCCGGACTCCGCCCTGCGCGAAGCGCTCCGGACGGTCGAGGCGCGTCTCGGGGAGCGGGTCGCTCCGCCGGACGAGGACGGCTGACGACTAGGCTGAGCAGGACGTTGACGTTGGTCCGCCAGCACCACGTCCCTGTGGACTTGACCTTCAGCAAGGAGCGTTTCCGTGGCCAGCATCGAGGCAGTCGGCGCCCGCGAGATCCTCGACTCGCGCGGCAACCCCACCATCGAGGTGGAGGTGGCCCTCGACGACGGGACGATCGCCAGGGCAGCCGTCCCGTCCGGTGCCTCGACAGGAGCGTTCGAGGCGTCCGAGCGTCGTGACAACGACAAGGCCCGATACAACGGCAAGGGTGTCACTGCTGCTGTCGACGCCGTGCTCGACGACATCCACCCCAAGCTCCTCGGTTTCGACGCGACGGAGCAGCGTCTCATCGACGCCGAGATGATCCGGCTCGACGCGTCGCCCAACAAGGAGAACCTCGGCGCCAACGCGATCCTCGGGGTCTCGCTCGCCGTGGCGCGCGCGGCAGCCGACTCCGCCGGCCTCCCGTTGTTCCGTTACGTCGGCGGTCCCAACGCGCACGTCCTGCCCGTTCCCATGATGAACATCATCAACGGCGGAGCCCACGCGGAGTCCAACGTGGACGTCCAGGAGTTCATGATCGCGCCGATCGGGGCGCCCTCGTTCAGCGAGGCGCTGCGATGGGGGGCCGAGGTCTACCACGCGCTCAAGTCGGTGCTGACCGCTCGCGGCCTCGCGACCGGCCTGGGCGACGAGGGCGGTTTCGCGCCCAACCTCGAGTCGACGCGCGCCGCCCTGGACCTGATCCTCGAGGCGATCGACAAGGCGGGCTACACCGCTGGCACCGACATCGCTCTCGCGCTCGACGTGGCCGCCTCGGAGTTCCACGGCGACGACGGCTACGCGTTCGAAGGCGAGACGCGTACCTCCGATCAGATGGTCGACATCTACGCAGGGCTGCTCGACGACTACCCACTGGTGTCCATCGAGGACCCACTCGACGAGGAGGACTGGGACGGCTGGAAGGCGATGACCGAGCGCCTCGGCGCTCGGGTCCAGATCGTCGGCGACGACCTGTTCGTCACCAACCCCGAGCGGCTGCAGCGCGGGATCACGCAGGGCTGCGCCAACTCGCTGCTCGTCAAGGTCAACCAGATCGGCTCGCTCACCGAGACGCTCGACGCGGTGTCCCTCGCGCAGCGCAGTGGCTACACGTGCATGATGAGCCACCGCTCCGGTGAGACCGAGGACACGACGATCGCCGACCTCGCGGTCGCGACGAACTGTGGCCAGATCAAGAGCGGCGCGCCCGCCAGGTCCGAGCGGGTGGCGAAGTACAACCAGCTGATGCGGATCGAAGAGGAGCTCGACGATGCCGCGGTGTATGCCGGGGTCGGCGCGTTCCCGAGGTTCGCCTCGCGCACGAGCGGCTGACCGCTCGATCAGTAGGCCACGAGGAGCACCAGGCGAAGGGCGGGGCGATGGGTGAGCGGAGCAGCCGCGGCGGTGGTCCCACACCTCGTACGCCCCACGCCGGGCGCGCTCCCCACACGGCACACGCCGCCCGACCGTCACGGCTGGGCGCACCGGGCGCGCCAGGGTCGCCGCCCCGTCAGACCGGAACCCGTCCTGGAGATGGCCGGTCCGGTTCGGTGGGCACCCGCTCGACCTCGCCCCGAGCCCCGTCGAGTCGCCCGGCGCCGGCTTCGCGCGGGCGGTCCGCCGAGCCCACGCCCGAGCGCCCGGCGTCGAACGGCTGGGTGCGTGGGGCGATCCTCGCAACGATCCTCGTGGTCCTCGCCGTCACCCTCATCCCCACGGCTCGCTCCGTCATCCGTCAGCGATCGGACATCGCCGCCCTGCAGGACAAGGTCGTCGACCAACAGGCCAGCGTGGGCGAGCTGCAGCGAGAGCAAGCCCGCTGGGCCGACCCGGCCTATGTCGAGCAGCAGGCCCGTGAGCGGCTGAAGTTCGTCAAGGTGGGCGACCGTTCCTACAGCGTTATCGACCCGTCGTCGCAGCTGCCCGCCCTCCCGTCCTCGGCCGTCGTTGCGGCGCCTGCGGCCGATGCGAACGCCCCCTGGTACGGCCAGGTCTGGCAGTCGATGCTGCTCGCCGACCAGCCGAGCGCCGGGATGGCACCGGTACCCGACAAGTGACCGCGAGATGAGCAGCGTCAGCGAGGCTGATCTGGCTGCCGCCGCACGACAGCGCGGACGCGTCATGCGCGGGGTGGTCGAGGTCGCGCACCGCTGTCCCTGCGGTGAGCCCGACGTCGTGCGCACCCAGCCTCGGCTACCCGACGGGACGCCGTTCCCGACGACCTACTACGCGACGTGTCCTCGCCTGACCGGTCTCGTCAGCACCCTGGAGACCGGGGGTGTGATGAAGTCGATGGAGGCGCGGTTGTCGGCGGATCCTGTTCTGGCGCAGCGCTATCGTCACGCCCATGATGACTATCTTGCACGACGCGCGGAGCTGGGTTCGGTGCCCGAGGTAGACGGGATCTCGGCCGGCGGGATGCCCGAGCGGGTCAAGTGTCTGCACGTTCTCGTGGCGCACTCCCTGGCCGTCGGCCCCGGAGTGAACCCGCTCGGCGACGAGGCTCTGGCGCTGCTCGACTCCTGGTGGACTCCGGGCAGCTGCGCCGACTCTGCCGACCGACCGGTCGAGCCAGCCGATGCGTGAGGTCCTGCGCGTCGGTGCGGTCGACTGCGGGACGAACTCGATCCGCCTGCTCGTGGCCGATGTCGGCACCGGCACCGGCACATTGCGCGACGTGTTGCGCCGCATGGAGGTTGTGCGCCTTGGCTACGGTGTCGACCGCACCGGCCGGATCGACCCTGCGGCGATGGCACGGACCTTGTCCGTAGCGCGCGAGTACGCGGCTCAGTGCTCGGCACTCGGGGCCACCGGCGTCCGGTTCGTGGCGACCTCGGCCTCGCGGGACGCCTCGAACGCGGACCAGTTCGTCGCCGGCGTTCGGGAGGCGTTCGACGCATTCGGCACCGCACCTGAGGTGGTCAGCGGAGTGGAGGAGGCGAGGTTGTCCTTCCGGGGAGCCACGGGCGATCTGGTATCGGCCGGCATCGAGGGCCCTTACCTCGTGGTCGACCTCGGCGGTGGCTCGACCGAGTTCGTCCGCGGGACGAGCCAGGTCGAGGCCTCGCTGTCGGTCGACATCGGCTGCGTCCGGATGACCGAGCGGCACCTCGCCTCGGACCCGCCGACCGCTTCGCAGATCGCGGCCGCCGTCGCCGACATCGACACAGAAGTCGACCGGGCCGCCCGCGAGGTCGGTTTCGCCGGGACGGGCACGCTCGTCGGGCTGGCTGGCACGGTGACGACGGTGACCGCACAGGTGCTCGGGCTCGACGCATACGACCCGTTGCGCATCCACCTCGCCGCGACGTCGGTGCGAGCCACGCATGAGGCGGCGGCCGCCCTGCTCGCCATGACCCGCGCCGAACGGGCGGCGCTGGCGTTCATGCACCCGGGGCGGGTCGACGTGATCGGCGCGGGCGCGCTTGTCTGGGACCGCATCATCGACCGGGTGGCGCGGGACAGCGGTCGAGGCGACGACCTCGCCGTCGTGGTGAGCGAACACGACATCCTCGACGGGATCGCCCTGTCCCTCGCGACGCCCTGACCCCCGGCTCGACCACCGATCCGCGTCAGCTCAACGGATATCCGTTGAGCTGACCACGATCGGTCGACCTGAGACCGGCTGCCCACCCGTCGACCCGCGAGTCCGCCCTCAGCTGAGGATGCCGTACCTCGCGTTCCATCGCTGCGCTCCCTGGTAGGCGTCGACCATGCCCCAGATCCAGAACGCGAGGATGCCGATGAAGCCGACGATGACGACGATGAGGAAGAAGCTGACGATGTAGCCACACAGCAGCAGGACCCCCTTGCCGACCTCGCCGTTCATCATCGACCCAAGCCCGGGGATGAAGAAGGAGGCCAACAGGGCCAGCCCCGGGCTCTTGGCGGCCACGGCGCCCTGCGGATAGGCGGCGGTGGGAGAGTACGCCGGATAGGCCGGGTACTGAGGTGGCAGCGCCGGGCGGTCCTGGACCTGAGGCGACCACGCTCCCGGCCCGCCCGGGTAGGGCTGGGCGCTCGGGGCTGGAGGGGCCATGGGGCGGGTGTGGTCGGTCCACATCCCGCCGTCCCAGTAGCGCAGATGGGTCCCCTCCGGGTACCACCCGGACGGTGGGTTGGTCGGGTTGGTCGGCGTAGTCATGTCAGCCCCCGCTGCGTCTCCCGGCTCACCGGGCGTTCGGTCGTCGTCCCGCCATCAGCATAGGGGCGGGCCTGTCCGAGGAAGCCACGATCAGTGGCCCGGGCTCACGAGCCCGCCGACAGACCTGCCTCCAGCACGGCGACGATCCTGGGCCGGATCTCGGCCGCCGTGATCACCGCGTCGACCGAGCCGACCTCGACGGCCCGGTGGATGCTGTGCACGGCGTCGAACTCGGACGCCACCTGCCCCAGCTTCTCGGACCGCACCGCCGTCCGCGTCTCGGCGAGGGTCGCGACGAGCCCGGCACGCTGGCCGCCCGTCGCCGAGGCAACGGCCTGCTCGGCAGCGCGGACCCGCTGGTCCGCGCCGGTGCGGGCGTTCACGTCCGCCGAGAAGACCACCGCTGCCGCCGGCGCGCCTCCGATCACCGAGGCGAACGAGCCCTCGACGGCCAGCACCGTCATACGGGGGTTGAGGGCCTTGGAGAAGACCACGAACGCCCCGCCGTGGTAACGCGAGACCACGACGAACACGATCATTCCGTCGAAGTTGACGATCGCGCGGCCGATCTCGGCGCCGTACTCGAGCTGCAGCCCGCGCATCGAGTCGGGCGACCCGTCGAACCCGGAGAGGTTGGCCAGGACGACCAGCGGGCGGTTGCCGCTCGCGGTGTTGATCGCCCGCGCGGCCTTCTTGGACGAGCGGGGGAACAGCGTGCCCGCGGTGTAGACGTCCGGTCCATCGGTGGGAGGGAACCCGCGGCGGGGCACGGACTTGCTCTCAATCCCCAACAGCAGCACGGGGAAACCGCCGATGTGCGCGTCCTGGACGACGGCCGTCTCGGCGTCGGCCATGCCGGCCCAGCGCTCGAGGATGCCGTGGTCCTGGTCCGAGACGGCCCGCATCAAGGTGCGGATGTCGAACGCCTTCTTGCGGTCCGGGTTGGTCGCCGCCGAGAAGATGTCTCCGACCGTGGTGAAGTCACTGCCCGGCAGCTCGTGCGGGTATGCGGTGACGTCGCGGTCCACCGGGTCCTCGGTGTGAGCCCTCCGGGGCCCGGTCTCACCAGGGGCGACGTAGGTGTGGTCGTAGTGGGTGAGCAGGATGCGCAGTGCGGCACCGAGGTCGGGAGCCCAGTACTGCGCCTGCCCGTTGGGGCCCATCACCCGGTCATAACCGCCGATGCCGAAGTTGTCCTCGGCGGACACCCCCCCGGAGAAGTCCAGCGACTGCTTGCCCGTCAGCACCATCGCGCTGTCCGGCGTCATCACCAGGACGCCCTTCGTATGCATGAGCATCGTGGCCTCGGCGTTCCAGTACGGCTGGGCTCCGACGTTGATCCCCGCCACGACGACGTTGATCTCATGGCCCGCCTGGGTGAACTCGATGATCCGCTTGAGTGCCTTGGCCACCCAGTCCATGTTCTCGGTGCCGGAGTCCATCGAGATCCGCGCGCCGGCAGACAGGGCGTACCACTCGACGGGGACTCCCAGCTCCTCGGCGAGATCGAGTGCTGCGATGACCCGCGCGCACTCGGCCTCGGCGACCGCCCCGAGGGCTCGGGTGGGGTCACCGCTGAGCACCACGCGGGTGACGCCCTGCGGGTGCAGCCGGGTGCGCGTCGTCACGACCCCGACGATGATGCCCGCCCGGTTGAGTCCCTCAGCGCGGTTCGCGGGCACGAGACGGGGCACGCCGTATGCCGAGTGGCCGGTCCCGCCGGACTCCTCGAGGTCGTACTCGACCGACGACCCGCCCGGACCGGCCACGAGGTCCTGCATCTCGTAGGGGTACACCGTGCCGCGACGCCGGGCCCGCAGCACCTTCTGGTGGTAGTCGTCGACGGGCCTGAGCAGCTCGGTCTCCGGGTCGCCGACGACCGACGCCAGACCCGAGCCGGCCTGGTAGAAGAAGCGCGCCGAGATCGGGGTGGACGTGCCTCCCGGTCCGGCGATCCGGCCGTCGGCGCGGATCTCCTCGATGCCCGCACCCACGGTGAGCGGGGCAATGCTGGTCTGCAGCGCCGTCAGCTGCTGCACCTCGGCGTCGATCGCCGGCCAGACGTGCAGCCATACGTGGTTCATGTCCAGGCGAGCGCCCTGCGCCCCCCGGGCCGCGCGCGCGCTTCGGATCGCCTCGAGGCAGTTGGCGATCGCCCGCTCGACGTGTGGCAGCGAGGTGACCCGCCGCGACGCGTCCCGGACGACAGTCAGCTGGCGGACCTGGGCCAGGGCGATCAGCCGCTGGTCGGCGGGGTTGTCCTTGGCGACGGCATACAGCAACAGCACGTCCTCGGGCGCCTCCAGCCGGGTGAGCGTGAACAGGCGGAGCCGCCACAGGTTGAGCCGGCGTCCGACCATCGGGTGGACGCCGCGGACCAGGTCGTCCTCGTACAACGATGACTCGGGCCCAGATGCCGCGGCTGCCCCCTCGTCGGTGGCCGGACGGAACGTGAAGTAGCCGACGGGCCGGTCCGGCCCCGAACCCACGGCGACCGCCACGCGCCGCACCTGGTGGGGGAAGCCGAGAGCGGTCAGCCGTCGCCGCAGCTCGGTGGACGCCTCGTCGGGGTTCTCGGGCTCGTCCGGCCAGGAGAGGTAGAGGTCCACGACGCACTCCTGCCCGTGGTCGGCCATCCCGACCTGCTCGACGACGGCAGCCTCGAGGGCGCTCCCCGGTGCCAGCTCGTCGGCCCTGCCCACCGTGGAGACGAGATGCGTCGGCCGGTCGTCCAGCAGGTAGTCTGCGACCGCGAA
The DNA here is from genome assembly GCA_965277795.1 of Lapillicoccus sp. GTDB lineage: Bacteria > Actinomycetota > Actinomycetes > Actinomycetales > Dermatophilaceae > Lapillicoccus. The sequence goes on along the minus strand of OZ255840.1, from coordinate 3,061,339 downwards.
CGGCCGTCCGCCGATGCTCGCCGATGTCGGGCCGGTGAGGTCGTAACCCCGGTAGTGCCGTTTGATGAGGACCTCGAGCATCGGCTCGGAGCCAGCGAACTCGTCGTCCAGGCGCTCCAGCAGGAACCGGACGATCTGCTCGGGGATGGCGGCAAGAGCGTCGATCCGCCGGCCGCGGTCGGCGGCGTCGGGGTTCTGGGCCAGGATCTCGACCTGGCGCCGCGCGGCGGCCAGCACCGTCGCTCGCTCGGCGTCGACGTTGGGCTGGTCGAACCACCGGAACCGCACGCTGCGTGCCTGGTCTCCGATGATCGGGAACCGAAGCTGGGTGGCGAGCACGAGCCGGTCGAGGACCTCGCGGGCCGCGCCGGCCAGAGCCGAATCACCGGGCCGCGGCTCGGTCATCCAGCGCTGGAGCAGCGACATGACCAGCTGGGCGTCCGGTGCGGACCGCTGCTGGGCGAGGAAGATCCGGAACACTGCGTCGTCGAGCTCGCGGCTGCGGTCCAGAGAGTCGACTCCGTAGTGCCGCAGCACCCGCATCAGGCGACCGCTGAACTCCTCGGGCAGTGCGCCTCGCTCGATGTCGAGGGTCCGCAGGTAGGTGTGGAACCATTCGCGCGGCGAGTGCACGCGGTTCTCGACGTGCCGGTCCTGGCCCACCGGCCGGTTGCGGCTCAGCTCCGCGAAGTCCGCGAACAAGGACAGCAGGGCTACCTCGCCGTCGACGGCCACCAGCTCGTCGCGCTCGAGCTCGTCCCGCGCCTGCAGGTATGCCGTCAGGCTGCGGCCCTCGTCCTCGGGGTCGAGGTCATAGCCGAGGAGCATCCCGGCGAGGTCGGTCAGATGACGTTCGGCCGTGGCCCGAGCGGTTCGCCGGTCACCCGCCTCGGCGGAGGTGTCCGGAAGGCCGAGGTCGTCCCCGCCGGCCGCCGAGCTGGCTGCTGCGGCGGCCGCATCGGCGGCGTCGGCGGCGTCTGGGTCCTCGGCGAGCGGCTCGAGGCGTACCAGAGGCGCACCGGTCTCGACCTGGCTGCCGGTGGAGACGAGCAGCTCCTTGACCGTGGCGGCGAACGGAGCCGGCAGCACCGTCTCCATCTTCATGCTCTCGAGCACGAGCACCGGCGCCCCAGCACCGACGACCGACCCGACGAGCGCCGGGGTGGCGACCACGAGCGCCGGAGCGGGAGAGCGGACGACGCCACCCTCGTCCCGGCTCACGCGGTGGGTGGTGCCGTCGACCTCCACCAGCTGGACCGGACCGTGGGTCGCGGTGATGAGGCGGAACCGGTCGCCCCCGATGGTCAGCCGGCTGGCATACACGTCGAGGCGTTCCAGGTCTGCGTCGACCCGGTGCGTGCCGTCGACGACAACGAGGAAGCGGTGTGGTCCGGTGCGCGTGACGACGACCTTGTGGGTGGTGCCACGCAGCTTGAGGTCGACGGCCCGACCGACCTGGTGCTGCACCTGCGGACGGCCGCCGCGTGCGGTCTCGAGCAACCGCGCCACCTCGACCTGCTCCTCGTCCTCGTATGCCTCGATCCCGGCAGCCACGAGCGCGACCCCACTGTGACGGTGCGCCACCAGTCGACCCTGCGCCCGGACGCGGTCGATCCATCCGGTGTCGGCCGACCCGTCGATGACCTCGGGCTGGTCGAGCAGGTCGAGGATGAAGCTCTTGTTGGTCGCGCCGCCCTCGATGACGACCGTCGTCTCGGCGACAGCCCGCCGCAGTCGTCCGAGCGCCTCCTCGCGGTTGCGCCCGTAGGCGATGATCTTGGCGATCATCGAGTCGAAGTCGGCCGGGATCGTGTCGCCCGCACCGACGCCGGTGTCCACGCGGACGCCGGGTCCGCAAGGCAATGTCAGCAGGGCGATCCGGCCCGGGGAGGGGGCAAAGTCGCGGTCGGGGTCCTCGGCGTTGAGGCGTGCCTCGACGGCATGCCCACGTTCGCTCGGCTGGGCGCCCTCCAGCCGTCTGCCGCGGGCAACGTGCAGCTGGAGCTTGACCAGGTCGGTGTCGGTCGTCACCTCGGTGATCGGGTGCTCGACCTGCAGACGGGTGTTGACCTCGAGGAACGCGAAGGACCGGCCCTGCGGCTGGTAGAGGAACTCGACCGTCCCGGCGCCCGCGTAGTCGACCGCGAGGGCGAGCCGCTCGGCGCTCGCCTTGAGCTCGCTCGTCTGCTCGTCCGAGAGCACCGGCGAGGCCGACTCCTCGATCACCTTCTGGTTGCGTCGCTGGATGGAGCAGTCGCGAACACCGAGTGCCCACGCGGTGCCCTGCCCGTCCGCGATGACCTGCACCTCGACGTGCCGAGCGCCGGTGACCAGGCTCTCCAGGAACAGGACGCCGTTGCCGAAGGCGCGCTGCGCCTCGTCGCGGGTGCGGGCATACGCGTCGGTCATCTCGGCGTCGGAGGCGATCAGCCTGATGCCCCGGCCGCCACCGCCGGCCGTGGCCTTGAGCATGACCGGGTAGCCGACGGTGCCGGCCGCCGCAATCGCGTCCTCCAGCGTGTCGACGGGGCCGCGGCTCCAGGGTGCCACTGGGACGCCGACCTCCTCGGCGATCAGCTTCGAACCGATCTTGTCGCCGAGCCTGCGCATAGCGTCAGCACTCGGCCCGATGAACGCCACGCCGATCCGCTCGCACAGCTCGGCGAAGGCCGGGTCCTCGGCGACGAACCCCCAGCCGACCCACGCGGCGTCGGACTCGGTCTCGCGCAGGGCGGTCTCGAGGACGGCGAGGTCGAGATAGGGCCGGGCGGAGGCGGGCCCGAGGCTGTAGGCCACGTCAGCCTCCCGGACGAACATCGCCCGTCGCTCACCATCGGTGTGCAGAGCCACCACCTCGATGCGCGGACTGCCCTGCGGCCGTTCGGCGTTGAGGTCGCGCACCGCGTGGATGAGACGCATCGCTGCCTCGCCGCGGTTGACAACCGCGATCCTGCTGAATGAGGCAGGGGACCTCACGGGAGCCTCCTCGCGCCGACGCCAAAGACCATCACTGGTGAGGCTTTCACACCCGGTGCCTACTTTCGAGTCACCCCTGGCAGCGGCGCGGTTCTGGGTCGTCGCCCGCGTTGCCTGTCCTTTCGCGACCGGACTCACAGGTCTGTCGGTTTTGACCCCCTGAATGCGGCAAGAACAGGGGAAGACGTGAGTCCGGTCGGCGGAGACGTGAGTCCGGTCGGTGGAGACGTGAGTCTGGTCGGTGGAGACGTGAGTCTGGTCGGCGGAGACGTGAGTCTGGTCGGTGGAGACGTGAGTCTGGTCGGCGGAGACGTGAGTCTGGTCGGTGGAGACGTGAGTCTGGTCGGTGGAGACGTGAGTCTGGTTTGGCGCGCATTGCTGGCGGCCCTGCGGCCGTCGAATATGGTCGCCCGCATGTCCAGCCAATGGCTGCCGCACCCGGTCACCGGGGTGCTGTTCGACTCACCGGTGCCCCCGGGGACCGGCTGGCCCGGTGACCCGGCAGACGCGTCGACCCCCGTGGCGAGGACCGCTGACCAGGTGCGCCAGTATGCGGACGGCGCCCTCGCGGTCGGGTCGCTCGACGCCCGCATCTCGGTCTGCCGAGCCTGCCCACGACTCGTGAAATGGCGCGAAACCGTTGCTACCGAGGCAAAACGGGCCAGTTTCGTCGGGCAGCCGTACTGGGGCCGCCCGGGTCCCGGATTCGGTGACCCCGACGGCGAGGTGCTCGTGGTCGGACTGGCGCCGGCGGCCAACGGCTCGAACCGCACCGGCCGGATGTTCACCGGCGACCGCAGCGGCGACTGGCTGTATGCCGCTCTGAACCGAGCCGGGTATGCCAGCCAGCCGACGAGCGTGGCAGCCGGCGACGGGCTGGAGCTGCGCGACATCCGGATCGTCGCGGCGGTGCGCTGCGCGCCCCCGGCGAACATACCCACGCCGCAGGAGCGCGAGACGTGCGGGCACTGGCTCGATCGTGACCTCGCCCTGGCCGAGCCACGGCTGAGGTCGATGCTGGCGCTCGGCGCCATCGCGTGGGACGCCGCGCTGGGCGCCGCCAGGCGCAGCGGGTGGGTAGTCCCCCGGCCGAAGCCCCGGTTCGGGCACGGGGCGGAGGCGGTGCTGGTGACCGCGGTTGGGCGGGAGGTGCGACTGGTCGGCAGCTACCACGTCAGCCAGCAGAACACGTTCACGGGCAGGCTGACCGAGCCCATGCTCGACGCGGTCCTAGCCCGCCTCTGAGCCCGCTCTGGGCCCGCCTCTGAGCCCACTCTGGCCCGCGGCTGGCCCGCGTTGAAACCCGCGCTGGGCCCGCCTCGGGCCCGCTCTGGATACGCTCGCGCAGGTGGACGCCACCCCTGCCGCGGTCGACCCCGCCAACCTCATCGCCGTCACCGTGCTCGGCGATGACCGGCCCGGGATCGTCGCGGACGTGACCAGCGCTCTCGCGCGGCTCGGCGGCAACCTCGAGGACTCGACGATGACCTTGCTGCGCGGTCACTTCGCGATGGTCGTCCTGTTCCGCACCCCGCACACCGGGCCCGAGGTGGAGACCGTCCTGCACCCCCTGACCGACGGCGGACGGCTCGTCGTCGACGTCCGACGGCTGCCCGAGCACGACCTGCTCGGCCAGTCGGGTGAGGCATACACACTGCGTGTGCACGGCGCCGACCGTCCCGGGATCGTCGCCACGATCACCGCGGTTGTGGCCCGGCACGGTGGCAACATCGTCGACCTGAGCACCCGGCTCGGCGGGTCCATGTATGTCCTGGTCGCCGAGCTCGTCCTGCCCGAAGGTGACGCGGCCGAGGCGCTGGTACTCGAGCTCACCCAGGTGTCGCGTGACATCCAGGTCGATGTCCACCTGACGCGGGTGGACGACGACCTGCTGTGAGCCACCCGAGCCCCACGCACTCCTGGCGGATGCCAGCGCTACCGCCGGGTCGGGTCCTGGAGGTCGTACGCGCACCGGACCCGATGCTCGGACAGCCAGGCCAGCCGGTGGACCCGACAGCCGAGCATGTGGTGGCGCTGTCGGCCGATCTGGTCGCCACCCAACAGGACTCGCCGGGATGCGTGGGGCTGGCCGCCCAGCAGATCGGCGTCGCCTCCCAGGTGTTCAGCGTCGATGTGCGGGAGCACAGCAAGACCCGCACCTGCCACGGCCTGTTCGTCCTGTGCAACGTCGAGATCGTTGCGGCGTCCCGTCGTGAACGAGGTCGCGAAGGGTGCCTGTCGGTCCCGGACTTCACCGGTGACGTCGCGCGGGCCCGCCGGCTCACCGTCCGCGGCCAGCTTCCGGTCACGGGGGAGTGGGTCACCCTCGAGACAGACGGCTTCGAGGCGGTCGCGACCCAGCACGAGATCGACCACACGCAGGGGCTGCTCTTCCTCGACCGGGTCACCGGTCCGCAGGGCGTGCACCCACGCCGCACCTACCTGTGACGGCCAGCCAGCCGGCGTAACGCCTCGGCAGTGACCTCTAGAGTTGGGTTGCCCCCGTGGCCCAACCGGCAGAGGCAGGCGACTTAAAATCGCTACGGTGCGGGTTCGAATCCCGTCGGGGGCACACCCCGACGGGCGAGGCGCTCACGCAGCCCGAGGCGCACCGACGGCCACTCGTTCTCGATGATCGAGAAGACCACCACGTCTCGGACCGTCCCGTCTCGCCACAGATCCTGGTTGCGCAGCACCCCGTCCTGCTTGGCGCCGAGCGCCTCGATCGCGTGGCGTGACGGGCGGTTGTGCCAGTGTGTGCGGAACTCGACGGCGACGCAGCCCAGCTCCTCGAACGCGCGGGTGAGCAGCAGCAGCTTGGCCTCAGCGTTGACCCCCGTGTGCTGAGCGCGCACCGCCAGCCAGGTCGACCCGATCTCGAGCCGGCGGTTGTCCTCGCGAATCGCCATGTAGGTGGTCATCCCGACCGCCCGCCCGTCCGCGTGGCTGCGGATCGCCCACGGCGCCATCTCGCCGGACCTCTGCAGCGCAAGGCGCCGATCGACCTCCGCGCTCATCCCCTCCGGTGCCGGAATGTGCGTCACCCAGAGTCGGTGCAGGTCGGTCTCGGCCACCGCGTCGGCCAGCTCGTCGGTGTGCCCCTGGGCCAGTGGCTCGAGGGTCAGGCGCTCGCCCACGAGCGTCGGGGTGTCGGCAAAGCTCACGGTTGCACCCTAGAGCGGCGGTCGGGAACGAAATCGGCCGCTGGGACGCCCTATCCTTGGAGGCATCACTGAGCGTCCAGACGGACGCCCGAGTACGTGGAGGAAAGATGGCCGGCAACAACCCGGTGTTCGCGAAGGTCAACAAGCAGATCCAGGACGGGTATGCCGGCTTCGGTCAGCAGCGCACCCCTCAGCAGGGTCGGCAGCCCGGCGGAGCGCAGTCCGGAATGCAGCCGGGGATGTTCGGCGCTCAGGACGCGGTGAGCCAGGACCAGCTGGAGCACATGTACCAGCAGCCGCCGGCTGGGCCCATCCAGACCGGCCGGCTGACCGTCGACGACGTGGTGATGAAGACCCTGGGCCTGTTCGTCCTCGTCCTGGCGTTCGCGGCCGTCTCGTGGGTGCTCACCGTCAGCCAACCCGGCCTGCTGCTGCCGTTCTGGCTGGGTGGCATGTTCATCGGCCTCGGGGTCGGCCTCGCCATCGCGTTCATGAAGAAGGTCAGCGTCCCGCTCATCGTCGCCTACGCGGTGCTCGAGGGCGTGTTCGTCGGGGCCTTCAGCCAGGTGATGGAGCAGCGTTACCCCGGCATCGTCATCACGGCCGTCGTCGCGACGATGTGTACGTTTGCGGGGATGCTGGCGGGTTACCGGTTCGGGATCATCAAGGTCACCAGCCGCAGCCGGCGGATCTTCAACATGGCGATCATGGGCTACCTGCTGTTCAGCCTGGTCAACGTCGTCGCCCTGCTGTTCGGCTGGACGAGCGGCTGGGGCTTCGGCGGCAACGGCATCATCGGGATCGGCATCTCGCTGCTGGGTGTGGGTCTCGCGGCCTACTCGCTGGCACTGGACTTCGACAACATCCAGAAGGCCGTCCAGGCGCAGCTGCCCGAGAAGTACTCCTGGCTGCTCGCTCACGGGCTGATCGTGTCGCTCATCTGGCTCTACCTCGAGATCCTGCGTCTGCTGGCCCGGATGCGCAACTGACGCAGCCGACACCCAGCCGACATCGAGCCGAGCACGTCCGAGGACGTCCGCACCGAACTGAGGCGCGTGGTCGAACGGTGGCGACAGCTGCCGCTCGACCACGCGCTCTCTCGTATGCCCGAGGTGAGGGCCGTGGTCCAACAGCTCGCGGACTCGACTGCCGAGGCGGAGGGGCGGGCCTGCGTACCGGTGCCTGACCGTGGGCCGGCGGTGGTCATGGATCAGCTGGCGGTCATGGTCCACGACGCACTCGCGGCGCAACACTCGGCGCCGTGGTCGAGTGTTGCGGCGTCACGCGGTGCGGAGAAGACGGCGGGAGATGCCGCGCAGACGGTACTGAATGAGCTGGTGGAGCTGCGGCGCGCGCTCTAGGAGAGGCGCTCGTAGATGATCGCCATACCCTGGCCACCTCCGACGCACATCGTCTCGAGACCGTACTGACCGTCGCGCTCCTGCAGCCCGTTGAGCAGCGTGGTCGTGATGCGCGCCCCCGTCGAGCCGAACGGGTGCCCGAGCGCAATCGCGCCGCCGTGCACGTTGAGCTTGTCAAGGTCCATCCCCAGGGCGTCGGCACTCGGTAGCACCTGCGCGGCGAACGCCTCGTTGATCTCGTAGAGGTCCATGTCCCCGATGGTCAGCCCGGCCCGGCCCAGCGCCTGCCGGGACGCGTCGATCGGGCCGAGGCCCATGATCTCGGGGGACAGCCCAGAGACTCCGGTGGCAACGACCCGGGCCAGCGGGGTCAGCCCGAGCTGGGCTGCCTTGGCGTCGCTCATCACGACGACCGCCGCCGCCCCGTCGTTGAGCGGGCAGCAGTTGCCCGCCGTTATCGTGCCGTTCTCGCGGAAGACGGGGTTGAGCGCACTGACGCCCTCGATCGTGACGCCGGCGCGAGGTCCGTCGTCGGTCGAGACGACGGTGCCGTCAGCGAGGGTCACCGGTGCGATCTCGCGCTCGAAGAACCCGTTGGCGATGGCCTTCTCGGCACGGTTCTGGCTGCTCACGCCCCATTCGTCCTGACGTGCACGGGAGATGCCGAGCGACGTTGCGACGTTCTCCGCGGTCTGCCCCATGGCGATGTAGACGTCCGGGACGCGTCCGTCCTCGCGCGGATCGGTCCACGTCTGATTGGTCTTCGCCATCTCGAGCGCACGCGCGGTGGCCTCGTCGAACAGCGGGTTGCGGGCGTCGGGGTCGGCACCGCCCGCCCCGGCAAAGTTGCTGTAGGACGAGACGCACTCCACACCGCCGGAGACGAAGACCTCGCCCTCGCCCGCCTTGATGGCGTGATAGGCCATCCGTGTGGTCTGGACGCTCGACGCACAGAACCGGTTCACGGTCGAGGCCGGGAGCCCGTCGTAGCCCGCCAGGACGGCGATGACCCGAGCCAGGTTGGCGCCTTGTTTGCCGGACGGCTCGGCGCAGCCCCAGTAGAGGTCGTCGATGTCGGACGGGTCCAGCCCCGGCACCTTGGCAAGCGTGGCGCGTAGCACCTGGACCGACAGGTCGTCGGGCCGGATGTCCTTGAGTGAGCCCTTGAACGCCCGGCCGATCGGTGAGCGAGCAGTGGCGACGATGACGGCTTCAGGCACGGGGTCCTCCAGTGGACGCGGGTGAGCACCTGCTCACCCAGATCTGACCAACATCTGACGAACGGCTAGACCAACGAGACCAGGGTATGCCGCGCGACCGCCACGGTGCGTGGGAGGCGTCGACCGCGCGCCCTTCAGCCCGCCATCAGCACTCCATGAGCACGCCACGAGCCCGCCACGAGCCCGCCACGAGCCCGCCACGAGCCCGCCACGAGCCCGCCACGAGCCGGCGTGAGCCCGCATGAGCCCCAGCCTCACGCGGGATGCATCGATCTCAGGTCGCGGCCTCGATCTGGTTCCCCTGAGGCTCGACGTGGTCGGGCTGAGGCTGAGCCTGGTCGGACTGAGGCTGAGCCGGTGAGCCGGGCCCGTGGCCGGCCGGGCCCCGCGCGTGCATCGGCAGCCGAACGCGGTGCAGCACGACGGCCCACCGTCCCAGTGGCCCCCGGGTCTGGCCGGCGATCTGGGTGGGGCTCACCTCGGTCCCGGGGTCTCGGACGGCACGGGTGGCGGCGCGGGAGACCGGACGGACCTGCTGTCCGCCCTCGCCGCGTTGCCGTCCGAACGACAGGCCCACCTCCTGCGGGAACAGACCCAGCGCCGAGCAGACGCTGGGCAGCATCGCCGCCGCCGCCCGCGCATACCCCGCGGGGGAGGGGTGGAACCGGTCGGTGCTGAACATCTCTCCCGGCGCTGCCGCGAACTCGGGCCCGATGAGGTCACCGAGGGAGACGGTGCGCCCGCCCGCCTCGACGACGGCCACCGTCTGGGCGGCCGCGAGGTCGCGGCTCCAGCGTCGGGCGATGGCCCGCAGTGGCTGGGCGATGGGCTGGATGGTGCCGAGATCCGGGCACGTGCCGACGACCACCTCGGCCGAGGTCTCCCGCAGCCGTCTCACCGCCTCCTCGAGGTGGCGGACGGCGATCGACTTGCCGATCCGGTGGGTGATGTCGTTGGTGCCGATGAGCAGGACCGCGACGTCCGGTCGGGCCACCAGGTCGAGCGCGTTGGCGACCTGCAGGTCGAGGTCGGTGGATGTGGCACCCACCACGGCCACGTTGGTCAGCCGTACGGGTCGGCCGCTGAAGGCCGCGACGCCGGCGGCCACGATGGCACCGATCGTCTGGTCCACGCGCGCGGCTCCCAACCCGGCTGCGCTGCTGTCACCCAGGACAACCATCTCGAGGGGGGACCCCGGTCCGGACCCGTAGAGCGCATCGTCGTCCGGCGCCTCCCCCGGGAGGATGCCAACGGCCCGCTTGGCGAGCAGCGCCTCGGCCTTGATCAAGGCATACCCGATGGCCCCGATGGCCCCGATCCCGGCCATGCCGAACCCGCCACCGTAGGCGGCCGTCTGCGCGATGCGTCGCGCCCGCCGTGCTCGTCCCACCCACGCCCCCCTGCCGTGTTGCCGTTGGTCTCGTTCCCGCTCCCGATCCGGGTCTCCACCGTACGACTCGACTCCGACGTCCACACCCGCTTCGGACCGCGGGCCGGTCTTAGAAGCGTGGACGTCCGGTCTCGACAAAGGAGGGACAATGGAACCCGTGAAATACGCCGAGCACATCTCCGACCTCGTCGGCCACACGCCTCTTGTCAAGCTGTCCTCGGTCACGGAGGGCGTCGCGTGCACGGTCCTGGCCAAGATCGAGTACCTCAATCCTGGAGGGTCGGTAAAAGACCGCATCGCGCTGCGGATGATCGACGCTGCCGAGAAGTCGGGCGCCCTCAGGCCAGGGGGGACGATCGTCGAGCCGACCTCGGGCAACACCGGCGTGGGTCTGGCCCTGATCGCCCAGAAGCGCGGCTACCACTGCGTGTTCGTCTGCCCGGACAAGGTCAGCGAGGACAAGCGCAACGTGCTCAAGGCCTATGGCGCGCAGGTCGTCGTCTGCCCGACGGCGGTCGCACCAGAGCACCCTGACTCGTACTACTCGGTGTCCGACCGGCTGGTGCGTGAGATCGACGGCGCGTGGAAGCCGGATCAGTACTCCAACCCGGAGGGGCCGAACAGCCACTACGCCTCGACGGGTCCCGAGATCTGGTCCGACACGGACGGGGAGATCACCCACTTCGTCACCGGGATCGGGACGGGCGGCACCATCACCGGCACCGGTCGATACCTGGGTGAGGTCTCCGACGGCCGGGTGACAATCGTCGGAGCCGACCCCGAGGGTTCGGTCTACTCCGGCGGCTCCGGACGGCCTTACCTCGTGGAGGGGGTCGGTGAGGACTTCTGGCCGCGCGCCTACGACCCCTCCGTCGTCGACGAGGTCGTTCCGGTCTCGGATGCCGACTCGTTCGCGATGACCCGCCGCCTCGCCCGCGAGGAAGGGCTGCTCGTGGGAGGCTCCTGCGGTATGGCGGTGGTTGCGGCACTGCGTGTGGCTCGCCGCCTGCCGGCCGAGGCGGTGGTCGTCGTGCTGCTGCCCGACTCCGGTCGGGGATATCTGTCGAAGATCTTCTCTGACGACTGGATGAGCTCCTACGGGTTCCTCAACGCCGACGGCGAGACAACCGTGGGCGACGTGCTGCGCAGCAAGTCCGGTGACCTGCCCGCACTGGTGCACACACACCCGGGCGAGACCGTGCGCACCGCCATCGACATCCTGCGGGAGTACGCCGTGTCGCAGATGCCCGTGGTCAAGGCCGAGCCTCCGGTGATGTCAGGCGAGGTGGCCGGCGCGGTGAGTGAGCGAGCCCTGCTCGAGCTGCTCTTCACCGGCAGGGCCCACCTCGCCGACTCGGTTGAGACCCACATGGAGCCCGGCCTCCCGCTGGTCGGGTCCGGCGAGAAGGTCAGCGTCGCCCGGCACGAGCTCGAGGGCGCCGACGGCATCCTCGTCGTCGACGAGGGCAAGCCGGTCGGCGTTCTCACCCGGGCCGACCTGCTGGGATTTCTGACCGACTGACGTCGGCTTGCACGTCGTTGCAGCGCAAGGAGACTCAGGCGATGCTGCCGATCCGGATGTGGTTGCCGAAGGGGTCCCGGATCGCGAAGTCGGTGCCGTAGTCCTGGGTGATGACCTCCTGGGTGATCTCGACCCCCTTGGCTTGGAGGTCCTCGAAGGTGGCTTGGACGTCGTCGGTGCCGAACCCGATCCAGCCACCGCCGGCGCCCTTGGTGACGAGCTCGCGGACCTGCGCCTCGGTGACGTCGTCGTGCGCCGGCGGGCCCGGCTTCTCGAGGAGGATCTCCTCGACGCTGCCGGGGACACGCACCGTCAGCCACCGCATGAACCCGAGATCGGCATCGGTGCCGACCTCCAGCCCGAGGGTGCCCACGTAGAAGTCGAGGGCTTCGTCCTGGTCGAGGACGTAGATGGATGAGAGCCGCTTGTGAGTGATCATGGGCCCCAGGCTAGGGACGCACAGCAGCTGGTCGCTTCTCCGGAACTGCTCCGCTCACCTCGGTCGGTCAGGCGGTCAGTCGCTCAGCCGGTCAGTCGCTCAGCCGCTCAGCCGCTCAGCCGGTCAGCCGGGCCGCTCGGCCTGGTCCACCGCATGACGAAACAGCCGGGGGCGTCGAGCGGCTGCACCTCGCGCCGGTATGCCGTCGGGGACTGTCCGACGACCTCCCGGAAGGTGCGGCTGAACGTCCCCAGGCTCGAATAGCCCACCGCCATGCAGATGCGCGTGACGTCGAGCTCGGTCGTGCGCATGAGGAACATGGCACGTTCGATGCGGCGGCGCTGCAGGTAGCGATGCGGAGTCTCGCCGAACGTGGTCCGGAAGGTGCGAATGAAGTGCGCCTTAGAGGAGTGCACCAGAGTGGCGAGCGCGGCGACGTCGAGCGGCTCGGCATACGAACGGTCCATCGCGTCTCGGGCCCGCAGCATGCGGCGGTTGATCTCCTCCACCGGGGTGAGCCACGCAGTCATGCCACCCGCCGGGCCATCGCTGGGTCGGGGTCGCCGACCAGCTGGGGCTGGAAGATCGCAGCCAGGGCCTCGATTCCGTCGACCAGCCGTGGGCCGGGCCGGGCGAACGAGGCGTTGGCGTCGACAGCCCAGACCGGTATGCCGTCGGGCAGCTCTGCCTCGGCGACCAGCGTCGCGGCGAGGTCGGCCGCGCCGTCGAGGTGGTAGCCGCAGGGAGCGACCACGACGAGCTCGGGTCGGCCGGCGAGCGCGTCCGGCCAGGTGGTCCGGAACGACTTCTCGCCGGGCGCCCCGATCACGTTGGTCCCGCCCGCCCGGTCGACCATCTCGGGGACCCAGTGGCCCGGCGCGAACGGAGGGTGGGTCCACTCCAGGACCAGGGTTCTGGGGCGCGGGCGACCGGCGACGAGCCGTTCCACGGCCGCGAGCCGCATCATGAGACCGGCCACGATCGACTGGGCGTGGTCCTGCTGGCCGGTCGCGTCTCCGAGCAGCTTCACGGAGCGCCAGACCTCGTCCAGCGTGTGCGGGTCGACCGTCAGGACGTCCGCCCGGCACCCGAGGTGAGCGAGCGCCTCGTCGACGACGGACACGTCCACGGCGCAGACGGCGCAGAGGTCCTGGGTGACGACCAGGTCGGCGTCGAGTCCGGAGAGCGCGTCGGCGTCCAGGTGGTAGAGGTCCTCACCGGCCCGCAGCCGCTCGACGACCACCCGGTCGATCTCGGCGGGAGTCAGCCCTTCGGGGAGCGCCGAGGTCGAGACGATCCGCCGCTCACGGGCCTGGGCGGGATAGTCACACTCGAAGGTCACGCCGACCACGTCCTCACCGGCCCCGAGCGCGAAGAGGATCTCCGTGGTCGAGGGCAGGAGGGAGACGATCCGCATCGCTCGACTCTAGGTGTCCTGGTGGGTGGTGCCCCTGGTGGGTGGCGCCCCTGGTCTTGGTGCGCGTGGTCAGGTGGTAGCAGTGGTCGACACCGTCGACACCGTCGCCAGCGTTGCTCCCTCGCGCGTGTGCACCCGCAGCGCCGTGATGTCGGCGGGCTTCATCCAGCACGGCGCCGTCAGCGTCGTGCGCCCGGACGGCGTCCCCGACCAGCTCGCGATGTCATAGGTGTACCCCGCGCCGTTGGTCACCGACAGCAGCAGCACCCCGGACGTCGGTAGGCCCGAGCCACGCAGGTCGAGCTGCGTGCCCCAGGCACGCGTCACGAGGTCGACCTCCACCTGGGTCCCTCCAGCGGCCGGCGCCGTGGCCACGTAATGCGTAGTCGGCGGTGCGTTGACGCGCGCGACAACCGGGCCGAGGCTGGCGCCGAGCCCGCCGGCGAGAACGGCGATCGCCGCAGCGACGGCAATGAGGCGCCCCCGTCGGCGCCGGCGGTCGGCTCGGACGCGGGCGAACAGTGGGAGGGGCACGACCACACCACCCCTCGGGACACCCGGGACCGGGTGGCCGTCGGGCACCGCGGCAGGCCCGGCTGCGGCTCCCCCGACCCCGTCGACCCCGTCGACCCCGTCGACCCCGTTGACCCCGTCGAACCGGCCGAACCGGCCGAACCGGTCGAACGTCACGGTGTCGGGGTCAACGAGGTCGAGCAGACCCGGTATGCCCGACAGCTGGGCGGCCTCGCGCTGGCAGTCTGCGCAGGTCCGCAGGTGGGCGGTGAAGGCGTGCCGCTCCTCGTCCTCGAGCCCGCCGAGCACGAACGCGCCGAGCAGCTCGTGCATCCGCTCGGGGTCCGTGTCGGCCCGCGTGGTGTCGCTCATCGCGTCACCCCCATCTCGTCCAGGATCGCGCGCAGGGAGCGGACGGCGTAGAACGCTCGGGACTTCACGGTCCCGGCCGGCACGGCCAGCACGACGGCCGCCTCGGCCACGCTGAGACGTCGGAAGTAGAGCGCGACAACGACCGCGCGGTGGTCGGGCTGCAGTCGGGTGAGGGCGTCTTCGACGAGGATCTGGTCCAGAGCCCGGTCGATCTCGACCTCGGGGTTGGTTGCCCGCGGGTCGACCCGGGCGCGGGAGTCGTCGTCGCGGTCGGCCGCGACCTCGACGACGCGACGACCGGCGGCCCGGTGCATGTCGATGAGGATGTTGCGCGTCGTCTGCAGCAGGTACGCACGCATGCTGGAGACCTCGGGTGCCTGCTTCCAGACCCGCAGGATTGCCTCCTGCACCACGTCCTCCGCGCGGGCCGGGTCGAGGGATCGGCCGACGAAACGGCGCAGCACCGGGGCGTGCTCGCGGTAGAGGTCGGCCACGACCGCCTCGTCCAACGGCATACCGACCTCCCTTCCGATCCAGATTGTGCTCCACGGTGACCGACGAAGGCACCCAGCACCCGGGGTAGACGTCCGCCCAGAGGTTTCGGTTCATCTGAACGTCTGCGCCTGATCCGCCGTCTTCCCCGGTGGCCCTGAACGACACCGTCGCTCGGACCGGTAGGCGCGAGAAGCGTTGTCCCGCAACCACGAACCACCAGGAGAGCCATGACCAGAACCCGTTCCCTCACGCTGTTCGGGGCCGCACTCGCGACGACGGTGCTCGCCGCCTGCAGCTCGACGCCGACGACGTCCTCACCGGCACCGGCTGCGGCCAGCACCAGTTCCACCAGTGCCGCCGCCAGTGCCAGCGACTCGTCGAGCGTGACCGCGGCCGCCAGCACGGTCAAGGTCGCGACGACCTCGCTCGGGAGCGTTGTCGTCGACGGCCAGGGCCGCACCCTCTACATGTTCACCAAGGACACCAAGGGCTCCGGCACGAGCTCCTGCACCGGGCAGTGTCTGGCGGCCTGGCCACCGCTCCTCGCTGACGCACCGCCCACCGCGAACGGGGTTGCGGGCACCCTCGGCACCATCACAACGGCCTCCGGCAAGAAGCAGGTGACGCTCGGCGGGTGGCCGTTGTACTACTACGCCAAGGACACCAAGCTCGGCGACACGACCGGGCAGGACGTCGGGAAGGTCTGGTTCGTGCTCGACCCGACGGGGACACCGGTCGGTATGCCGGCACCGTCCTCCTCCGGTTCCTGACCCAGACCGGTGATACCGGCGACGACCGGACTCACGTTTCGGACGACCGGACTCACGTTTCGGACGACCGGACTCACATGTTGCGGGGCTATTCGGACATCGGGACGGTCGGAACCCGCAACAACGTGAGTTCGGTCCGGGCAGGCAGCGGGGAGGCGCACTGGCTAGCGTGGAGGTGTGCCCAGGCCATCACCTACGTCGCCGCCTGCACAGGTGATCGACAGAGCCCGCCACTACGTCCCGCCGACCTTCACGTTGCTCGAGCTCGACACGTCCTCGTTGGATCCGGACCTGGTCCGCTCGGGACGACGGTGGCTGCTCAACTTCGGCGGCCGGGTCTCGGTGCCGGCCGAGAGCGTCAGCCTCGCGTGGCGCACCGGCCGCAAGGTGCGCGTGGTCGTGAACACCGAGAGGGTGCCGAGCGGAGGCTGGCCTCTCGAGCCAGGGGCTGAGAAAAGGGCCAGGTCCGGGGCGGCATTCCTCGTCATCGGGGGTATGCACTTCTGGGGTCCGGAACGCCCCGAGCAGACCGGTTGGCGAGACCTGCTCACGCAGGTAGAAGGCGACGCCGAGTCCTGGGAGCCCGTCGAGGTCGTCGTGGACGGACGCCCTGCCATGGCGCATACCCGTGACGTCCTCGGCATCACGGTTGGGTATGCGGTCGTCACGGGCCTGCTCGTCACCTGGGCCTACGTCGGCATCCCGTCGATCCGGCTGAGGAGCCTTGCGGATCCCTCGGCCTACGCGGCCGACCCGCTGGTGCCGCACTCGACGGACGACCTGGAGCGTGAGTGGGTGGACTTCTTCCGTGCCATCGCCTGACCTACCCGGACGGACGGTGAGCTGACATGCCCGTGCAGTCGGTCGAGCTGCTGCTCGACCCGGAGACCGACCGACGGGTTCGCGCGGTCTGGCAGGCGCTGGCCGACGCGGGACTGCCGTCCCAGGCGCGGCATCTGGCGCCCAGCAACAGACCACACATCACCCTGGTCGCCACAGACACGTTGGCCGCCGATGCCGACGTCCTGCTCCCCGAGCAGGTCCGTGAGCTGCCGGTGGCCGGGACGTGGATTGACGTGGTCGAGTTCGGCAACGGACCGTGGACGGTGGTTCGCCTCATCGAACCGTCGGCCGGTATGCGCGCACTCCAGGCCCGGGTCGCCGGGGTCTGCGGGGTCCCGCCGGACAGCCTCACGACGCCGGAGCGGTGGACCCCGCACGTGACCCTCGCCCGCCGCGTCGATGCCGACGTGCTGGCCCGGGTCCGCGCGGTGGTGGCCGAGGCCACCAGGCATGAGTCGGACCGTGACGGGGGTCGGGTCCTGGCCACCGGCGTACGACGTTGGGATGGCGGCGCCCGACGGGAGTGGCCGGTCTGCCAGGCCTGACAGACGTCGCTCAGACCTGGCCGGTGTGCTTCAGCACGGCCTGGAACCAGTCGGCCGACGTGTCGAACATCTTGCCCCCGGCGATCCGCTCGAACTCGATCGCCCGCAGCTCGTCTCCGCGCTCCTCGTCCTGGCCCACGACACCGGAGACCCCGGCTCTGGCTGCCTCGACCGCCACGACCACCATGTCGTGGATCAGCGCGAGATCCTCCTCGTTCGCCGGCGCGGACCGGGAAAAATAGCCGCTCTTCTGGACCATCGTCTTCTGAGCCCCCACCAGCTCGGCGAACTGTTCCGCGAACCACGCTCCGGGGTTGACCTTGTCCAGCTTGACGTGCCCGAACGGGTCCCGCGGGACCTCCTCGCCGGCCGCCTCCAGCTGCTCGACGATCTCCGGGACCCCGGCACCCTCGGACAGGAAGATGTTGACGCACCCGATGTCGTCCATGACGGCGCGCAGGCGGTCAGCCTCCGCGTCCATGTCGATCGGGACCTCCGGGACGTAGACCGCGTGGATGTCCCACCGCTCCGGAGTGAGGCCGATGGACGGCACCCATTCCCGGGCCGCGTGCCACTGCTGGTAGCGCTCCGCCGCCGCAGCCGTGAGCCAACCGCAGCCGCGGCCCATCACCTCGTGGACGATCAGCATCCGCGGGTTCGAACCGTGCTCGGCGAGGACGTTCTGGGCGAACCTCGACGCCTCCTCTGCAGCCGTCCACGCCCCGAGGGACTGCCTGATCGGGATGATGTCGTTGTCGACGGTCTTGGGCAGCCCCACGACGGTGAGGTCGTAGCCCCGCTCGTGCAGGAAGGCGGCGAGGTCGGCGGCGGTGGTGTTGGTGTCGTCGCCACCGATCGTGTGCAGCACGTCGACCCCGTCGGCACGCAGGCGTTCGGCAGCGACCTCGAGCGGCTCCTCTCCCTCGTGGATGAGGCCCCGGGCGACCAGGTCGGCCGCGTTCGTCAGCTTGACCCGGCTGTTGCCGATCGGGCTGCCGCCGTAGTGGTGGAGCAGGTGCGCCTTGGCCCGGGCCTCGTCGTCGACGACGACGGACGTACCCGTGAGCACCCCGTGGTAGCCGTGGCGGTAGGCGATGATCTCGACATCGGGCAGCTCGGCGGTGTACCGCTGGATCAGCCCACCGACCGCGGACGACAGGCACGGGGCATACCCACCGGCGGTGAGCAGGGCGACTCGGCGCAGGCTGCGAGGCATAACCGGCAGCCTAGGGGCTAGGGCGTTCACCCGCTCTGATGGATGCCGCCGCGCTCGGGCCATGCGGCGCGACCCCACCCGGGGGTCGCCGTCGACGTCGTCGGTCAGGTGCAGCGAAAGACGGCTCGGCCCTGCGCACCGGCCTGTGCCTGGACCGCGACGACGTCACGCATGACGTCGAGGACGTGGCTCAGCGGGAGCGGTGCGTCGGCCACCTTGAGGTGGGGGTTGGTGACGGCCACCGGGTGCCACCAGGCGCCGTCGACGGTGAGTGTCGGCTCGGGTTCGACGGTGTCGATGCTGACGACGACGCCGGAGTCGGCAAACCCTTCCTTGGCCACCGGCCGGATGAGTCGGTCGTCAGGGCCGACACCCAGATCGGCGAGCGTCCGGTCCAGGTCGCCCGCGTCGACCGCCTCGTCTGCCGCGTAGGTGGCCGCGACGCGCACCCGGAAGCCGAGCTGTCGCACGAGCCGGATACCCGCCACCGCCTTGGCATGCGAACCAGCTCCCCGTCGACGGTCGTGCAGGCCTGGGGCGGCGGAGTCGAGACTGACCTGGAGCGTCACGGTGTCCCGGTCGAGCGACTCGAGCGCGGCGCGACGCCGGCCTTGCTCGACAACCATGGCGTTGGTGAGCACGGTGACCGGGACGTATGCCGAGGTCGCCGCGATCAGGTCGGCGATCTGGGGATGCAGGAACGGCTCGCCGCCCGTGACGAGCAGCTCCCGGCCACCCTGAGCTGCGAACTCGGCCGCGGCGGTCGCGGCCACCGCGACCGACATCAACCGGGGGTCCGCCCGGGGTGAGGAGCTGGCGCAGCAGTAGGTGCAGGCGAGGTTGCAGTGGAAGTTCGAGTACAGCCACAGGCGGGTCCCGAGCGGGGCAGGGGCGCCGGCGGAGTACTCGACCCCGTGCGCGGGTTCGGACCGCTGCCGCGGCCGCCCACGTCGCACCGACAGGTCCCACGGTCCTGCCCCGTCACCGTGGTCGGCGACCTGCAGCAGCTCATGTCCGGCGAGGTGGGCCCAGGCCGGCAGGTCGGCCAACACCGACGGCTCGCTGGTATGCAGCAGCAGCACCTCGCCCTCGTCGATGGCGCGCATGCGGGTCGTGATGGCCAACAGCAACCCGCTCCCGCAGTCCATGTCACCCCCGTCGAACTCGGCCGCAGGCGGGGTGTGCGCGAGTGTCATCGGCGCCGGGCTCAGAAGGACAACGAGCCGGCGCCGTCGGCCAGCAGAGCGACCAGAGTGGCGCCGCCGACGATGGTCGCACCGGGAATCAGGTCGTCCTGGGTGATGCCGCGCTTCTTGGCGCACGGACTGCACACGAGAAAGGGGCCTCCGGCGTCGACGAACGTCGACACCAGCTGGCTCATCGGTGCGAAGCCGTCCTCGTGCAGCTCGTCTGCGACACCCTTGGCAGCCAGCCGCGTCCCCTCGGACGAGAGGAAGACCGTGGTCTTCTGTTCGGACGCGACCGCGGCGCCGGCGACCACCATCGCGACGCTGCAGCGATCCGGGTCGTCGACCGAGTGCGTGAGGTTGACGACGAGTCCGTTCATGGATGTCATGGCTGGCCTTCCTGGTGATGGGGAGTGGGTTGGTCTGCGCTATTGAAGCAGCCAGGGGTTAGCCAGGGGTTACTGAAGCAGCCAGGGCCGGTCGGGCTGGGTGGCACGCGCCCGGGCTGCGATTCGAACGTCGTAGTAGGGCCGGTCGTCGTCGTGCAGCCCACTGCCCAGATAGGCGTGCCCGGTGAGGTGGCACCAGAACGGGAGGTCGATCGCCGCCGCAGGGTCGGTCGCGACCAGGCGTACGTGAGCTCCTGGCGCAAGCGTGCGCACCCGCGCGGCAAGCACCAACAGCAGCTCTCCGCAGGCGCGATCCCCACCGTCGAGCAGCTCACGCCGATGCTCACCCAACCTGCTCGAGGCTCCTCCCGTGCACGGCGCGACCGTCTCTCTCCGGCCACCGGAGCCGACAAAGGAACTGGCCGTCATGACGGCACCGGTGACCTCGTGACACTACGGCCCGGTGCCGCTCCGCGCCAGGACCACCGGCCAGCAGGTGCACCGAGTCGAGACGGGATGTGCCGACCGGGTCTCGAGTCAGGCCGAATGTCCGACGTTGTGATGGGCGACAACCTTGCGTGCCACCTCGGCGAGCTTGATGTTCATGTCCTGAGACGTCTTGCGCAACATGGCGAACGCCTCGCCGTCGCCGATCTTGTGGAAGGCCATGAGCAGACCGACCGCCTTGCCGATCTCACGGTTGCTCTCGATGCCGGCGGCGAGGGTGGTCGCCTCGTTGCGGTGATGCGCTGCGGAGACCGCGACGGATGAGAACGCCGCGAGCACGATGGCCGCGTCGCTACTCTCTTTGCTGAGAGCCCCCACGGTGTCCGAGAACAGGTTGAGTGCCCCGACCTTGCGGTCACCCGCGAGGATCCGGAAACCAGCCGCTCCCCGCACCGGGGTCTGGCTGAGGACAGCGCGCGACAGGTTGGGCCATTGCGTGCAGGCGGCGAGGTCCGACTCGAACTGTGGGGCGTTGTCGACGATTGCGTCGAGGCAGGGACCCTCGCCGAACTGCCGCTCCAGCCCGTCGACGTGGGCCGCCACGTCGTCGGTGCTCACCGCCGTCGCGAAGGTGCCGTCGCTGCGTACCGCCATGATGGTGGCCCGGTCGCAACCCTCGACCACTGTCACGGCGGCGTCGACGATGTTGCGGAACGTCGACTCATAGTCCTTCGAGCCGTCGTAGACGGAATTGGCCAACTCGGCGAACACACCGGCGAGCGAGCGATCCGGGCCTGTCGCGGACGAAATGGTCATGGTCGGTTCGTGTCCTCCGGGGTCCGGGGAGGTGGAGAAGGCCCGGTGGGGCCTGCCCCAGTATGCGTCAGGATCTCCCTCCCGTGCACTCGTGGGTTCGTCTTGTTCAGGCTCGGTCGGGCTGGCCGGATGAGGCTCGGCTCGGCGTGGGCTGGCTCAGGCCGGCCGGCTCAGGCGACGCGGACCATGCTGTTCTCGAGGACGAGCCGCGCCCGCCGGAGGGTGGCTCGCAGGATGCGGGACACCTGCATCTGGCTGACGCCGATCCGCTCCGCGATCTCGGACTGGGTCAGCGTCTCGACGAACCTCAGGCGCAGGACGAGGCGTTCCCGCTCCGTCAGCTGCGCGATCCCCCGGGCGAGCCAGTCGCCGTCCTCCACCGCGGCATACGGGTCGTCATCGCGCTCGCTGAGGGTCTCGTGAACGTCGCCCGGTCCGCAGGTGTCATTGCTCCCCCCGACGGGGGGAGCGTCCAACGACAAGGCGTGGAAGCTGGACGCGGCAGCATGCGCCTCGCTGACCTGAGTCACCGCGACGCCGAGCGTGGCCGCCACCTCGTCGACCGTCGGCGGTCGATGCAGCCGTTGCTCGAGGCTTGCCTCCGCCTCCCTTGTCGCAGCGCTCAGCTCCTGCAACCGCCGTGGCGGCCGCACCATCCAGCCGGCGTCTCGAAAGTGTCGTTTGATCTCGCCTGAGATGGTGGGTGCCGCGAAACCGACGAACGAGTCACCCAGGCCGCACCGGTAGCGCTTGACGGCCTTGACCAGGCCCATCCGAGCCACCTGGACGAGGTCGTCGCGGTCGATCCCTCGACCGGCATACCGGGACGCGATGGAGTCGGCCAGGGCGAGGTTGAGCAGGACGATGCTCTCCTCGACCTCACTTCGCCGAGCGAGGTCGCCGGCCGAGGTAGACGTGAGTGACGCGAGGTCGGCGAGCAGCAGATCGGTGCGCTCGCGCGACGGGTGGGTCTCGGGGGTGCCCGGTACAGCCACAGTGACGCTCCTTGGGTAGAACTTCGCCCGCGGCGCCACTGCTGGACCGCTAATCTGGAATACATCATTTTTCCGGACACAACGCAAGGGTTCACCGGGGGTTGTCAGCGTTTTGTCGTCGCCGCTGCGGGGTACGTTGTCGACAGGCCGCGGGCGTCGTCGTCCTGGCGACGACCCGACGAGCCTGCGCCTCGCGCCGCGAGGCGCGCACCACCGTCGAGAGGACACCTCATGGGACTGATGGACAAGGCCAAGAACGAGGCGGAGATCGCCAAGGGCAAGGTGAAGGAATCCGTGGGCGGTGCCAAGGACGACGAGGGGATGCAGGCCGAGGGCCAGGCAGACCAGGCGTCCGGCAACATCAAGCAGTCCGGCGAGAAGGTCAAGGACGTCTTCAAGGACTGACGCACCGCCGCGCCTGGCCCGGCCGCCACGACTGCTCGCCTTCGCAGCGAGGGCGACGCCATTCCTGGCGGGCCGAGCCGGGCCGGATCGCGCTGGGCCGGGTTGGTAGTGGTCCCCAGTGCGCTGGGCTGGAGCGGTCAGCGGGTCAAGGGCCGTCCGCCGACCCACACACCGGCGGTGTCGGACACCGTTCCCATGGCGAACACCTTGGCGAGCGCGTCTTGCGGGCCGCGGGCGTGCTCGAGCGCATGAGCCAGCGTGCTGTCCGCCGGTGGGTTGACCCAGACGGCGTCGAACTGACGGCCGACGCCGAGGTCTCCCACCTGGTCCTCGAGTCCCAGTGACGTCGCCCCGGCGGCCGTGGCCAGGTAGAGCAGGTGCGCAGCGGTCAGCGGCAACCCGTTCTCGCGCAGCTGCTGGACGAAGTAGGCCTGCAGGCCCTCCTTGAGCAGCGACAGTCCGGTGCCGCCACCCACGTCGGATCCGAGCGCCACGTGAACTCCGGCCTCCACGTGCCGTCGAAGTGGGAACAGGCCGCTGCCGAGAGCGGAGTTGCTCGTCGGGCAGTGGGCCACCTTCGCACCCCGCTCGGCGAGCACGCGCAGCTCGTGGTCGGTCGCGTGCACGTTGTGGGCGAACACGGTGCGCGAGCCGACCAGTCCGAACCGGTCGTAGGTGTCGACGTAGTCGACAGATTCCTCGAAGAGCCTGGCCACCTCGGCGACCTCGGCGAGGTTCTCGTTGACGTGGGACGTGACCCACAGGTCGGGCATGTCTGTCACGAGCGAGGCGCAGGACTCGAGCATCTGCGGTGTCGTCGAGAGCGAGAAGCGCGGGGTGACGGCATACCGGTTGCGGCCGGTGCCATGCCACTTCTCGGCCAGCGCCCGCCCCTCGTCGTAGGCCCGGGTCGGCGTGGTCAGCAGGTCGGCGCGCAAGATGCGGTCGCTGACCACGAGCCCCGAGGTGATGCGCAGGCCCACTCGGGATGCCTGCGTGAACAGCGAGTCCACGGCGTCGGCGAAGTGGGCTCCGAAGACGAGTGCGGTCGTCGTCCCGGCGGCCACCAGCCCCGACACGAACTCGGTGGCCACCGCGCGCGCGTAGGCGGGATCGGCGAGTCGGGCCTCTTCGGGCAGGGCGCTACGTTCGAGCCACTCGAGCAGCGGCATACCGAGGGCCCCGATGGCCCGGACCTGGGGATAGTGGACGTGCGTGTCCACGAACCCCGGGAGCACCACCCCGCCGCGCAGGTCGACGACATCCTCGTCGGGGTGTGCGACGGCAATCTCGGTGAAGCCGCCCCGCTGCGAGATGACGCCGTCGACGACGAGGATCCCGGCGTCCTGCTCGGATCGAAGGACACCCCCGGCGAACGGGTTTTGCGGCGTATCGAGGACCGTCCCGCGGAAGATCGTCATCGCGAAACCTGCTGCGAGCGCTGGCGTTCCAGGATGCGCACGAGATCAGCGGCGACACTCACGGCGATCGTGGCAGGGTCCTTGCCCGTGATGTCAGTCAGCCCGATCGGCGTGGTGATCCGCTCGAGGTCCGCGGGGGAGTGACCCTCCTCGGACAGGCGCACCTGGAACCTGCGCCACTTGGCCGACGAGCCGATCAACCCGATGGTGGCCAGATGGGTGCAGCGCAGGGCCACGTCGCAGAGCGCGACGTCCTCGGCGTGATCGTGCGTCATCACCAGGACGTGCGTGCCCGGTGGCACCTGGCCGAGGACGAGCTCCGGAACGGGTGCGTGATGCACGACGACCCGGGCTACCGCGTCGGTGGTGGCGCTGTGCAGAGCGTCCGAGTCGGCCTGCGCCGCACGGGAGTCGGCCAGGTGGAGCTCGACGTCGTGGCGGGCGAGGATCCGGGCGAGCTCGACCCCGACATGTCCGAGACCGAACACGGCGATGGACGGGACGACCGCGAGAGGTTCGAGCAGCACGGTCACCTCTCCGCCGCAGCACTGCACCCCGTGGTCGGCGGGAGCGCGCTCGTTGAGCGCCGCGGACATCAGCTCGGGCAGCCGAGCGCCGTCAGCGAGCAGGGCGTGGGCTCGAGCGACCGCAGTCGCCTCGAGGTTGCCCCCACCGATGCTGTCCCACGTCTGGTCGGCGGAGACGACCATCTTGGCGCCCGCCTCGCGAGGCGCGTGCCCACGCACGGTGGCCAGCGTGACAAGCACGCCCGGCCGGCGCTCGCGACGCAGCGTCTCGACGGCGGAGATCCAGCTCACCTCCTGCGCCTCAGGCCCGCGCCGGCACGGGACGCTCGTAGGCCTCCGATGTCGGGCGCATCGGGTGAGAGCCGTTGCCGGGCTGGTCGGGCACCACGCCGGGGTACCCCTCGTCCACGTGGCCGTGCTCGTTGGCCCGGCGGGCTTGCTCGACCGCCCAGTAGACGGCCTCGGGCGTGGCCGGTGAGGCGAGGTCGACGCTCACCCCGGCCGGGCCGAAGGCTGCCGCGGCCTGGCGGAGCGCCTCCCGCACCGAGAACGCCAGCATGAGCGGAGGTTCACCGACGGCCTTCGACCCATAGACGGCGCCGTCCTCGTGCGCCATCTCGAGCAGGCTGACGTTGAAGATCTCGGGCATCTCCGAGAAGCTCGGCAGCTTGTAGGTGCTCGCCGCCTGCGTCGCGAGCCGACCACGGCTCGGGCCGGTGCCCTCGTCCCATCGCAGGTCCTCCAAGGTGAGCCAACCGGCGCCTTGGACGAACCCGCCCTCGATCTGACCGATGTCGACGAGCGGCGACAGGCTGTCCCCCACATCGTGGACGATGTCGACCCGTCGGGTCCGGTAGGCGCCTGTGAACCCGTCGACCTCGACCTCGGTTGCGGCCGCTCCGTAGGCGAAGTACTTGAACGGCACACCTTGCATCGTGGACGAGTCCCAATGCAGTCCCTCGGTGCGGTAGTAGCCGGCCGCGAACAGCTGCACACGTCGGAAGTAGGCGGTCGTGACCAGCTCCTCCCAGCTGATCCGCTCACTCGTGTATGCCACCCCACGGGCCTGGTCACCCTCGATCCGGACATCGTTGGGAGAGATTCCGAGCGTCTGCGCGGCGACGTCGAGCAACCGCGCCCTGATCTGCTCGCAGGCGTTCTTGACCGCTCCACCGTTGAGGTCGGCGCCCGAGCTTGCCGCTGTCGCAGACGTGTTGGGCACCTTGTCGGTGCGCGTCGGAGCCAGCCGGACCCGGTGCAACGGGATCCCCAGGGTCGTCGCCGCGACCTGGAGCATCTTGGTGTGCAGCCCCTGGCCCATCTCGGTGCCGCCGTGGTTGATCAGCACCGAGCCGTCCTTGTAGACGTGCACGAGCGCACCGGCCTGGTTGAACGCCGTGAGGTTGAAGGAGATGCCGAACTTCACGGGAGTCACCCCGATGGCCCGCTTGGTGTCCTCGTGCTCGGCGTTGAACCGGGCGATCTCGTCCAGGCGCCGAGAGACGTCACCGGCGCTGAGGACCTGGTCCCAGGCCTCCCTGACCCGTTCCGGGTGCCGCACCGGCTGCCCGTAGGGCGTCGACTGGCCGGCGCCGTAGAAGTTGCGCTCGCGCAGCTGCATCGGGTCGACGCCCAGCAACGGCGCGCACCGGCCGAGGATGTCCTCGATGACGATCATCCCCTGGGGGCCGCCGAACCCGCGAAACGCGGTCTGTGAGGTCTTGTTCGTCTTCGCGATCCGACCGTTCACCCGGACGTCGGGGATCCAGTAGGCGTTGTCGATGTGGCAGAGCGCACGGGCAAGAACGGGTTCGGACAGGTCCAGGCTCCACCCGCCGTCCGACGTCAACGTGGCGTCGAGCGCCTGGAGGCGACCGGTGTCGTCGAAACCGACCCGCCACTCGGCGTGGAAACCGTGACGCTTGCCCGACATGGTCATGTCCAGGGTGCGGCTGAGGCGTAGGCGGACCGGGCGGCCGGTGAGCGTCGCGCCGAGGGAGGCGATCGCTGCATACCCGTGCGGCTGCATCTCCTTGCCCCCGAACCCACCGCCCATCCGCAGGCACTGGACCGTGACGTCGTGACTGTGCACCCCGAGGACGTGCGCGACGATCTCCTGTGTCTCGGAGGGGTGCTGGGTGCTGCTCTGGACGAAGATCTGGCCGTTCTCGTCGACCAGGGCCAGCGCGCAATGGGTCTCGAGGTAAAAGTGCTCCTGGCCGGCGAACTCGAACTCGCCGCTGAACACGTGAGTGGCCCTGTCGAACGCCGCGTCGACCTCACCGCGTTCCATGTGCGGCTGCGCGCCCTGGAAGCTCCCGGCGGCGATCGCCTCGCGGACGGTCACGAGTGACGGCAGCGGGTCCGCCTCGACGACGACGGCCGCCGCTCCGAGCCGGGCCGCCTCGAGCGTGTCGGCGAGCACCCAGCAGACCGGGTGCCCGAAATACATGACCTCGTCGGGGAAGAGCGGCTCGTCGTGCTTGATGCCGGCGTCGTTGACGCCGGGGACGTCGGCGGCCGTGAGCACCCGCACGACTCCGGGCACATCCAGAGCCGGCGCGGTGTCCATCCTGGTGACCCGAGCGTGAGCCTGCATGACCTGGACGGGGTATGCGTGCAGACAGTCCTTCGTGCGCCCGACGAGGTCGTCGGTGTAGAGCGCTTCACCGGTCACGTGCAGCGCGGCAGACTCATGCGGGATCGCCTCTCCCACAACGGGGTTGGCCGGCCGTTCAGACAGTGCGCTCATGCTCCGACCTCCGTGACGTGACTGGCTGGGCTGGGGTTGTGGGCATAGAGCTTGAGCAGGGACGTGCCCAGCATCGCCGACCGGTATGCCGCGCTGGCCCGGTGGTCGTCCAGAGGGGTCCCTTCGGCCCGTAGCACCGCGGCCGCATCCCGGACGGTGGCCCGCGTCCACGACCGGCCCTCCAGGGCCTGTTCGGTCCCCAGGGCACGCAACGGGGTGGCGGCGACGCCGCCGAGTCCGATCCTTGCTGTGATGACCTCACCGTCGACCACGTCGATGGCAAACCCGACGGCGACGCTGGAGATGTCGTCGAACCGACGTTTGGCGATTTTGTGGAAAGCCGTGATCCCGGCCAGCGGCAACGGGATCCGGATCGCGCGGATGAGCTCGCCCGGTCGGCGGACGGTCTGGCGATAGCCCGTGAAATAGTCCGCAAGCCGCACCTCGCGCTCGCCCTGGCTGGACGCGAGGACGAGGACGGCGTCGAGAGCCAGCAGGGCCGGGGGGATGTCGCCGATGGGCGAACCGGTGCCCAAGTTGCCGCCCATCGTCGCGCCGTTGCGGATCAACCGCGAGGCGAACTGCGGGAAGACCTGCCCCAGCAGCGGTACGCGTCCGTCCAGACGTCGTTCGATCTCGGTGAGGGTGAGGGCGGCGCCGAGCTCGACCCGGTCGTCGCCGACGTCGAACGTCCGCAGCTCGGGAAGTCGGTCGATGCCGATCGCATAGGCCGCGCGGATCCCGCGGATGTTGACCTCGACGCCCCAGTCGGTCGAGCCCGCCACGAGAACGGCGTCGGGGTGGTCGGCGATCTCCTGGGTGGCCTCGGCAAGCGTGGTGGGACGGACGAACCGGCCGTCCGGTGCGACGACGCGGGTGTGCGCAGCGGGAGGGGGTGCCGACGCGCGGCGAGTCGCGAGAACGTCGTCCTCAGACGGTGTGCCGAGCGCGTAGGCAGCGTCCCGGATCGGTCGATAGCCGGTGCATCGGCAGAGGTTGCCGCTGAGAGCGTGGAGGTCGAAACCGTTGGGCCCGTGCTCATGCCCGACGGTCTCGCCGGACTCGCGTGGGTCGAGGTCGTCCGGTGTCCGTGCCGACTCCGGTGAAGGTGACCGGCCGGCGCGGTAGAACTCGGCGGCCATGCTGCAGACGAAACCCGGCGTGCAGTAGCCGCACTGCGACCCGCCGCGCACGGCCATCTCCCGCTGGACGACATGCATCTCACGCGAGGTTCCGAGACCCTCGGCCGTCACGACCTCCTGGCCGTCGAGGGTGGCCATCGGGATCAGACAGGCGTTGATCGCCGTCCACTGGGTGCGCTCGCCATCGAGGAAGTCGGGGCGGGCCACCATCACCGAGCACGCCCCGCACTCTCCCTCGGCGCACCCTTCCTTGGCGCCCGTGAGCCCGCTGTCTCGCAACCAGTTGAGGGCGGTGGTGTTGGCCGCCAGCCCGTCGAGTGAGCAGGACCGACCGTTGACGGTCACCTGCATCGTGGGAGTGCTCATCTTGTCTCCTGTCGCGCCGCCGTTGGCTCGATCATCCGCCCTGAACTGCGTCCGGAGATCGGCATGGTTGAGGTGGTGCGGCGACCGGGTGGTGATCCATGCAGAACGCCCGGCAGCGGAGGGTTTGAGACATCGTAGCGATTCAACGTTCTGTTGAAAAGGGCTGAGCGCCCTCGTTTCGTGGCGCTGCCGCACGGACCCGTCGCGACACGACGCAGCGTCGTGTTCGTCATGTCGGGGTCGCCGCCCGGTCTCGGGGCCGGGGGGCGCTGTCCGCCCGAGCCAGCAGCCTGCGGCTCGCCGACCGGGATTGCGCCGCCACCTCGTCCTCGTCGACGCGGACGAGCCGGTCGCGCTCGACGACGGGTTCACCGGCGACGAGCAACAGCTCCAGGGGCGGGCGGTCCCCGAGGACGAGTGCCGCCACCGGGTCGACGATGTCGACGTGCGGGAGGGTGTCGACCCGCCATACGGCGACGTCCGCCTGTTTGCCCGCCTCGAGCGAGCCGATCTGGTCGTCCCAGCCGAGCACGCGAGCGCCTCCGATGGTCGCCACCTCGAGAGCGTCGCGCACCGTCAGTGCCTGCGGGCCACCTCGTGCACGAGCGAACAGCAAGGCGTGCCGCGCCTCCTCGATCAGCGAGGAGGCCTCGTTGGAGGCGGCGCCGTCGACGCCGAGCCCGACCGGAACGCCGGCGTCCCGCAGGTCACGCAGCCGGGCGATCCCCGCCCCCAGCCGCGCGTTCGAGGACGGGCAGTGGGACACGCCCGTCCCCGTCGCCGCCATCGACGCGATGGCGGAGTCGTCGAGATGGATGCCATGACCGAACCAGACGTCGCCTCCCAGCCATCCCAGGGAAGCCATGTAGTCCACCGGTCCGCACCCGAACCGCTCGCGGCAGAACGCGTCCTCGTCGGTCGTCTCGGCCAGATGAGTGTGCAGCCGTACTCCCTTGTCCCGGGCGAGACGCGCGGCTTCGGTGAGCAGCTCCGCGGTCACGGAGAAGGGTGAGCACGGCGCGACGCCGACGCGCAGCATGGAGTCTGCGGACGGGTCGTGGAACCGGTCTACGGC
This sequence comes from Lapillicoccus sp., assembly GCA_965277795.1. Classification (GTDB taxonomy): domain Bacteria; phylum Actinomycetota; class Actinomycetes; order Actinomycetales; family Dermatophilaceae; genus Lapillicoccus. Next base: position 3,031,574 of record OZ255840.1, on the reverse strand, counting down.
CTCGGTCGTGGCGGCCAGGATCTGGTCGATGCCCTCCACCACGTGGTCGGGAGGCAGCCCCCCGGCTGACCTCCCCAGGTCCATCGAGCCTCGGGTGGGCATGAACCGCAGCCCGACCGCCCGTGCCCCCTCGACCTCCGCCGCGAGCAGGTCGCCGCCCTCGGCGGGGAACACGTAGTGGTGGTCCATCGTCGTCGTGCACCCGGTGCGGGCGAGCCACCCGAGGCCGGCGGTGGCCGCCGCACCGACGATCTCCTCGTCCAGGCAGCCCCAGACGGGATAGAGCGTGGTCAGCCACTCGAACAACGTGGCGTCGACCGCGAGTCCGCGCGTCACCCACTGGTAGAGATGGTGGTGGGTGTTGACCAGCCCTGGTGTGACGACGCATCCGCGGGCATCGACGACCTGCGCTCCGTCGAGCGCGGGTGCCGGCCCGGAGCCGACGGCCGCGATCCGGCCGTTCTCGACGACGACGTGACCCGACGCATACTCGCTCCTCGCCCGATCCATCGTGACGACCGTGGCGCCGTCGAGCACCAGATGCCCGGCCACCGCCCTCAGACCACGCTCTCGAGCCGCAGCAGAGCGATCTCGCGCAGCTGGGTGACGGTCTCGGCCTGTTCCTGCTCCGCCGAGCTGCCGAGCCGCCGGTCGAGCTCGGCGAGGATCTCCTGCGCCGACCGGCCGGCAGCCCGGATCAGGAACACCCGTCCAAACCGCTCTTCGTACGCAGCGTTGCCGGCTTCCAGCCGCGTGGCCACCTCGCGGTCCTGCGGGTCGACCGCCGCCTGTTCGCGCTCGGAGTGCGCGGCGTCGTGGCCGGCGCCGGCCCGCTCCCCGATGCGGGGGTGACGGGCCAGCGCGGTCTCGACCTCGTCGCCGGTCAGGCTGTCAGCGGCCGTCGATGCAGCTGCCCGCAGAGCCGGCCACGAGGCATACGGCCGTCCAGACCCCACCTCGGCGACCCAGCGGGGTACGTCGAGGCAGGTCCGCAGCAACGCGGCGGCCTCCTCAGGGGGGAGCGCGTCGAACCGGTCGACGACGGGAGCTGCGGTCACGGCGGTCACCGGCGCTGTCTGGCGCTGTGGATCGGGTTGGCCCCGGCGAGCAGATCGTCGAACCGGTGGCTCGCGATGCGTGAGATCTCCACCAGCGCCGTGGCGTGCTCCTGGGCGGGCGAGTTCTCCAGCCGATCGCGACCTTCGGCGAGAAGATGTTCGTAGGACTCACGGTCCCGGACCGACATCACCAGCGGGAACCCGAACCGCTCACGGTAGTCGGCGGTCAGCCGGCCGAGATCGTCGTTCTCGGAGTCGCCGAGGATGGTCAACCCCAGCGAGGACTGCTCGGCGATCGAGCTCTCGCCCGTCAGGCCGCTCGCGACCGCCTCGGAGCCGAGGTCGGGATAGGAGGCGATCAGGTGGCGTTCCTGCTCGTCGGTAGAGGAGAACAACGCCTGCTGGAACGCCCGCCGCAGGTCGTGGGTGTCGCTGTACGGGCGTCGCTCCCAGGCCTGGTCGACCGCCCACGACGGACCCTGGTAGATCGAGCCGAAGGTGTCGCGGAACTCCTCCCGGCTCATGGCGTTGACCTGCTCGAGCCGCACCGAGTCACCCGGTCGACCCGCGACCGCTGGGCCGGCGTCGTTGCCCACGTGATGGAACACGAGGTTGAGGATGATCGCGGTCAGGCTGCCGATCGTGATGCCGCTGCCGAGGATGATCTGGGCCCAGCTCGGAACCGCCTTGGCCACGTCCGGCTGAACCGTGACGAAGACGGCCAGCCCGAGAGCGGTGCCGACGATCACCACGTTGCGGTGGTCGTGGAAGTCGACCCGGGACAGCGTCTGGATGCCGACCACGGCAACCGTGGCGAACATCGCCAGGGCGGCACCGCCGAGGACCGGGTGGGGGATGCTGGCGACGACGGCTCCAGCCTTGGGGATCAGGCCGATGACGACCATGATCGCGCCGGCCGTCGCGACGACGTAGCGACTGCGGACTCGGGTGAGCCGCACGAGGCCGACGTTCTCCGCGAAGCAGGTGTAGGGGAAGGAGTTGAAGATGCCGCCCAGGGTGGTGGCCAGGCCGTCGGCCCGCAGTGCACGGGCGATGTCGTCCTTGGTGATCCGCTTCTCGACGATCTCACCGGTGGCAAACACGTCGCCGGTCGTCTCGACCGCGGTGATGAGCATGACGACGATCATCGAGATGATGGCGGCCACGGAGAACTTCGGCCAGCCGAAGAAGAACGGCGTGGTGAGCCCGAAGAACGACGACTGGCCGACCGAGTCGAAGTGTGCGTCACCAAGTGCCCACGCCACGCCCGTGCCGATCACCAGGCCGGCCAGCACCGCGACCGTGGCCATGAACCCTTTGAAGACCCGCTGGATGACGACGATGAGCGCGAGGGTGCCCATCGCGTAGGCCAGGTTGCGTCCGCTGGTCGGGTCGAGGGTGGGCCCGGCTCCGCCGACGGCGTCGGCGGAGGCAACCGGAAGCAACGCGATCCCGATGATCGTGATGACCGTCCCGGTGACGACCGGCGGGAAGAAGCGGATCAGCCGGCTGAAGTAGGGAGCGATGAGGAAGGTGAACAGGCCGGCGACGATGACCGCGCCGTAGATGACCAGCAGACCGTCGGTTCCGCCGCCGGCGGCGAGGCCGATCGCGATCATCGGCGAGACCGCGGTGAAGGTCACGCCCTGCAGGAGGGGGAGCCGGACACCGACCTTCCAGAACCCGACGGACTGGATGATCGAGGCGATCCCGCAGGTGAACAGGTCGGCGTTGATCAGGTGGATCAGCTGCTGGGTGCTGAGGCCGATCTGGTTGGCCAGCAGGATCGGCACGATGACCGCGCCGGCGTAGAACGCAAGGACGTGCTGGAAGCCATAGATGGCCAGCTTGGGGACGGGGAGGACCTCGTCGACGGGGTGGACCGGTCGCTTCGCCGGAGACGCGGGCGGCCGGGGGAGGGTGGGTGTTGCGGTCATGTCACACCTGATTCCTGGGGAGTGGAGCGAGGAACTACCGGGATGCGGAATCGCTGTTACGAATGACGGAAACTGTAGGGACTGGACGTACGGGCGTCAACGGTTTGTTGAAACCGGTTTCCGGGTCGCCACGGTCAGGCAGATGACCGACCCGTGCGGTGGAGATAGTTGTAGACGGTGAAGCGGGTCACCCCGAGCGCCTGCGCGACCGTCTCCGCCGAGCGCCGCATCTCGAACGCGCCGCGCTCCTCGAGCAGCCGCACCGCACGCTGTTTGCCGTCCCTCGGCAGATCGGCGAGGTCGCCGCCGAGCTCGCGCTCGACCTCGGCGATCAGGCGAGCCAGGCCGTCCGAGAGGGAAGCGGGCTCGGTGACGGACGGGTTGGCTGCCACGACGACCGAGCCGCCCGAGGCGGCATCGAGGCGTACGCGTACGGTCGGCCCTCCCGGCCAGCCGACCTCGACGTCCTGCGTCTCGACTGCGTCCGTGACGACCCGCCCGCCGACTCGGCTCAGCAGCGGCTGGAGCGCCTGCTCGAGCTCGAGACGGGAGGTCACAGCTTCTCCAGCTGCAGGGTGACCCGCGTGGCACCAGAGGCGAGGGCCTCGGTGAGGACCTCGCCCAACGCTGGCACCACCGCGCCGTCGTCTCCCTCGACCGCCGTCCCGAACGGCCCCAGGTCGACCTCGAGGCCGGCCCGGGTGAGCACCGCGGCCGATCGCGTCACGTGGGCGGGAAGCGCACCCTCCCCGGAGAAGGGCTCGGTCGTGAACTCGGCGCGCACCCGCATGGCGAAACGGTAGCCCCCCCACTCTCGGATCACCCGTAGCCGAGCCACGGGGACGGGCAGCGGACCGGGAGCGGGCCGACGGCGATCGCGGCGCCCGGCCGGGCGGTGAGACGATGCGGCCGTGACGGATCGGGCCCAGGTGAGCGCCGACCAGGCGGCTGATCTGCTCGGCGTACGCCTGCAGACGATCTACGCCTACGTCAGCCGTGGTCTGCTCACCCGGACCCACCACACCAACGCCGGCGGTCATCGCACGTCCGGGTTCGACCGCACCGAGGTGCTGCGTCTGGTCGCCGAACGGACCCGGGTCCGAACGGGCTCGCTGGAGGTGCTGGTCGAGACGGACATCACGCTGCTCGACCCCAAGGGCGCCCTGTCGTTCCGCGGGCACGACGCGGTCGCGCTGTCGGTGCGGCCGTTCGAGGAGGTGGCGGCCATCGTCTGGGGGGTCTCATCCGCTCCCGACGATGCTGCGGGATGGGTCCTCGACACCGACCGCGCGACGCTGGTCCGGCGAGTGGTCGCCGTGCTCCCGGACACCTCGGCGGACGTCGACCGGGTCCGCGCAACGGTTCTCGCGCTTGCGGGGGCGGACGAGCATCGTGCGGACGTCGACCTCGACCACGTCACGCGGGTGGGTCGCCGGGCCGTCGCTGCCGGGATCGTGGCCGTGGGTGAGGGCGCGTCCTGCACGGGGCCGGTGGCCGGCCGGGTGCTGCGGGCGCTGCGGGCGCGGACGCCTCAGGGCGCTGCCCCCACGATCTCGGGAGAGCCAGACCCGACGCTGGTCGAGCAGGCGGTCAACGCCGCACTCGTGCTGCTTCTCGATCACGAGCTGGCCGCCTCGACGATGGCGGTGCGGATCGCGGCCGGGACCGGCGCCGACCCGTGGCTGGTGCTGCTCACAGGCCTGGCGGCGCTCGGCGGCCCGCGGCACGGACGCAGCAGTGTCTTGGTCGAGCAGCTGCTGGACGAGATCGGTTCTCGTGGCGTCGGACCCACCCTGGACCGGTATGCGTCGGGTGCTCCTGGCGGCACCGGTCCCGCTGGAGGATCGGACGGGTCTGGACCGGCCGGCTCCGGTGGTGAGCGCTTGCGTGGGACCGGCCCGGTCCCGCCCGGCTTCGGCCACAAGGTCTACCTCGACGCGGACCCACGTGCCGAGGCCCTGTTGGACCACGTTGCCCGGCTGGATCCGCAGGGCTGGCCGCTGCTCGAAGAGCTGCTCGTGGCGGTGAGCGAGCGTTGCGGACTCAGTCCGAACGTCGACCTGGCCCTGGCCGCACTGGTGCGCGCGGGTCGGCTTCGGTCGGGCAGCGGCGAGGCACTCTTCGCTCTCAGCCGGATGGTCGGCTGGCTCGCCCACGCGTCGGAGGAGTACCCCCAGGGCCTGCGGTTCCGCCCGCGGGCGATCTACACCGGCGACGGTCCGGATGCCTCGGCTGGACGCAGCTGACGGGCCTGCGGGCCTGCGGCGACGGGTTTCGGCCCGCCGGACTCAGATGTTCACGGGTTCAGGACCCCCCGAGGTCTGAACTACCGGGCAACAGGTGAGTCCGGTCGGAACAGACGTCCCTCGGTCAGCCGCGCTCCTTGAGCGTCGGAACCGGTTGCGGCGGTGGGGGACCGGCATACCGGGCACTGGGCCGGATGATCTTGCGGTCGAGCGCCTGCTCGAGGATGTGGGCGGTCCAGCCGAGGACCCGGCTGACGGCGAACGTGGGAGTGAACATGCTTCGAGGGACCCCGCACTCGTGCATGACGACCCCCGCGTAGAACTCGACGTTCGCCCGCAGCGTGCGGTCCGGGCGGGCCGCGTCGAGGGCGTCGTCGATGGCCGACTCGGCCGCTACGGCGAGCGCGGCGAGAGGACCGCCGAGCTGCTCCGCCGTCTCTCGCAGCAGTTCGGAACGAGGGTCCTTGCCGCGGTAGATCGCGTGCCCGAACCCCATGATCCGCCGACCACCGGCGAGCTGCGCATCGGCCCAGGGGCGAGCGTTCTCGGCCCTACCGATCTCGTCGAGCGAGTCGAGGGCGCGGCTGGGAGCGCCGCCGTGCAAGGGTCCGGAGAGGGCGCCGAGCGCGGCGACGACACACGCCGCGACGTCGGCGCCGGTGGAGGCGACCACGCGGGCGGTGAACGTCGACGCGTTGAACCCGTGGTCGACGGTGAGGCACAGATATCGCTCCAGCGCCTGCACGTGGTGCTCCTGCGGTTCGTCTCCGGTCAGCATCCACAGGTGGTTGGCGGCATAGCCGAGATCGACTCGTGGGGCGAGAGGTTCGAGGCCTTGGCTGCGCCGGTATGCCGCGGCCGTGACCACTGGCACCTGCGCCGCCACCCGTAGCGCGTCCGTCTCCCGTTGTGCAGGGCTGAGGTCCCAGACCGGCGCGAGATGCAGCGCCCCCCCGAGGGCCGAGAGGGAGGTGCGAAGGCTCGTCATCGGCGCCGCGGGAGCTGCAGCCGTCACCGCGTCGAGCTGCGCGCTCACCTCCGGCGACAGCGCCTGGGACTGGGCGATCGTCGTGCGAAATGCCGTGAGCTCGTTCGACGTCGGTAGGTGCCCCCGCAGCAGCAGGTGCCAGACCTCCTCGATGGTGCACGAACGCGCGAGGTCAACCGCGTCGTACTGGCGGTAGTGGTAGAAGCCCTGCGCACCTCGAACATCCCCCAGCGACGTGGTGGCGACCACGACCCCGGCCAGACCGGGCGGGGCGACCATGGGGGTGTCCGGGGGTTCGGCGGACCGATCGGTGTGCGTGACAACGATGCTCATGCAACCAACGGTGTGTCGCGGGAGGGCTGCGGGTCAACGTTGACGCCGTCAACCTCGGGTCAGGACTGCGGCGGGAGAATGTCCTGCTGCGCAGGGAGCTGGTCCTGGCGGACGATGCCGACCGGGCAGGTCATGCCGTTGGGCCCGTGGTTGCAGTAGCCGCCGGGGTTCTTGGCCAGGTAACCCTGGTGGTAGTTCTCGGCGAGGTAGAACGGGCCGGCGTCCTTCGCAGAACGGATCTCGGTGCTGATCTCCCCATGACCGTTGTCCGTCAGGACCTTCTGGAACGCCTCGCGGGTCGCGATCGCGGCGCGCTCCTGCTCCGGTGTCGTCCAGTAGATCGCCGACCGGTAGCTGGTCCCGACATCGTTGCCCTGCCGGTTGGCCGTCGTCGGGTCGTGGTTCTCCCAGAACTCCTTGAGCAGCAGCTCGGCCGAGGTCTTGTCCGGGTCGTAGACGACGCGGACGGTCTCGGCATGGCCGGTCTGGTTGGTGCAGGTCTCCTCGTACGTCGGGTTCGGCGTGTAGCCACCCATGTAGCCGAC